>DATKQT010000023.1:0-78135 GCA_035532535.1 Gaiellaceae bacterium | reverse complement strand
ATCAGCCGCAGCCGGTGCTCGTGCCGCAGTCGCGGCACGTGTAACACGTGCCGGCGCGCACCATGCGGCCGCCGCAGCGGTTGCACTCGATCGCGTCTTCGAACGAGTTGAAGAGCGCCGTCTGGCCGGGGGAGGGAACGTCGCCCGAGGGCGAGAGCTCGGCTCCACCTGCTGCGTACTGCGACGCGAGCTTCGCCCGCACCTCCGCCGAGAGGATCCCGACCTCCTCCTGCTGCTCGACCGTGAGGAACTTCTTCCCGAACCAGCGGAAGATGTAGTCGACGATCGACTTCGCGGTGCGGATGTCCTCGTCGTTCGTCAGGCCCGAGGGCTCGAAGCGCATATGCGAGAGCTTCGAGACGTACACCTCGGGCGGGACGCCGTACTGGAGGCCCATCGAGACCGCGATCATGAGCGAGTTCACGAGACCCTGGAGCGTCGTCCCGTCCTTCGCGATGTCGACGAAGATGTCGCCCGGCGTCCCGTCGTCGAACACGCCGACGTGGATGTAGCCCTCGTACTCGCCGACGCGGAACTTCCGGCCGATCTCGTTGCGGTCGTCCGGCAGCCGGCGCCGCTTCGGCGCGCCCATGAGTTGCTGCATCGGCGTCAGGGCCTTGGCATCGCCCTTGCCCGAGAGCGGCTGGGCAACCTTGCAGTTGTCGCGGTAGATCGCGATCGCCTTGACGCCGAGCCGCCACGCATCGACGTACAGCCGCGCGACGTCGTCGACCGTGGCCGTCTCCGGCATGTTCACCGTCTTCGAGATTGCGCCCGAGATGAAGGGCTGGACCGCGCCCATCATCTTCACGTGACCCGTGTAGTGGATCGCGCGGTCGCCGACGGCGCAGTCGAACACGGGATAGTGCTCGGTCTTCACGTACGGCGCGCCGACGACGGTGTTCCGCTCGTCGACGAACGCGACGACCTCGTCCACCTCGCGCGGCGCGTAGCCGAGCTTCTCGAGGCCGGCCTGGACCGTCTTGTTCACGATGGTGATCTCGCCGCCGCCGACGAGCCGCTTCGACTTGACGAGCGAGAAGTCGGGCTCCACTCCCGTCGTGTCGCAGTCCATCATGAAGCTGATCGTCCCGGTCGGCGCGAGCACCGTCGCCTGAGCGTTGCGGAAGCCGCTCACCTCGCCGAGGTTGAGCGCGTCGTCCCACGCCTTCCGGCACGCGGTCAGCAGATCGCCCGGCACGACGTCGGAGTTCTCGATGTTGCCGACCGCAGCGCGATGCTTCGCGATCACGCCGATCATCGGCGCGCGGTTCACCTGGTAGCCGTCGAACGGCCCCATGCGTGCGGCGATCTCGGCCGACTTGCGATACGCACGGCCGGTCATCAGCGCCGTGATCGCCGCCGCGTACGCGCGGCCTTCGTCGGAGTCGTACGGGAGGCCGCGGGCCATGAGCAGCGCGCCCAGGTTCGCGTAGCCGAGGCCGAGCTGGCGGAAGCGCTTCGCGTTGCGCTCGATCTCGGGCGTCGGATACGACGAGTAGCCGACGAGGATCTCCTGCGCGAGGAACACGACGTCGCACGCGTGCTCGAACGCCTCGACGTCGAGCTCGCCGTCCTCGCGACGGAACTTCATCAGGTTGAGCGACGCGAGGTTGCACGCCGAGTCGTCGATCGACATGTACTCCGAGCACGGATTGGATGCGTTGATCCGACCCGTGTTCGGCAGCGTGTGCCAGCTGTTGATCGTCGTGTCGTACTGGACGCCGGGGTCGGCGCATTCCCACGCCGCTGCAGCGATCTGCCGGAGCAGGTCGCGCGCGTCGACGGTCGACACGACCGCGCCGTCGGTGCGCGCAGTGAGGGTGAACTCGCCGCCCTCGGCCGCCGCGTCCATGAACGCGTCGGTGACACGCACCGAGTTGTTCGCGTTCTGGTACTGGATCGACGCCCAGTCGGGTGAGTCGAGCGACATGTCGTAGCCGGCGTGCTCGAGGACGCGCGCCTTGCGCTCCTCTTTCGCCTTGCACCAGATGAACTCCTCGACGTCGGGATGGTCGACGTCGAGCACGACCATCTTCGCCGCGCGCCGCGTCTTGCCGCCCGACTTGATCGTGCCTGCACTCGCGTCCGCGCCTCGCATGAACGAGACGGGGCCGGACGCGTAGCCGCCCTTCGACAGCTGCTCCTTCGAGGAGCGAAGCTTGGAGAGGTTGACGCCCGAGCCGGAGCCGCCCCGGAAGATGACGCCCTCGCGGCGGATCCAGTCGAGGATCGACTCCATCGAGTCGTCGATGGAGAGGATGAAGCACGCCGAGCACTGCGGCTTCTCCTCGAAGCCGACGTTGAACCACACAGGGCTGTTGAACGAGGCGTACTGGTTGACGAGGATCGCCTTCAGCTCGGCCGCGAACGTGTCGCGCTCGTCGTCGTCGGCGAAATAGCCGCCCTGGGTGCCCCAGGCGACCGCCGTGTCGACCACGCGGCCGACCATCTGCTTGACGCTCGACTCGCGCTCCGGCGAGCTCAGCCGGCCGCGGAAGTACTTCTGGGCGACGATGTTGGTCGCCGTCTGCGACCAGAACTTGGGAAATTCGACCGCCCGCTGCTCGAAGGCGGGGCCGTTGCGGCCTGGGATGACGGCGTCGCGGTTCTCCCACTCGATCTCGTCGAACGGGTCGCGCCCGGGGATGGTGAAGAAACGGCGTACGCCGAGACGAGCCCCCTCGTCGGTGACGGTGTTGACCACCTCATCGGTCGTCGGATCCGTCGTGTTGTGCTGCTCTACGCTCGCCATGGCCGGCCCCTTCCACTGTAGCCCTGTTGATGTGCTCGACGTCCCCGCCGAGCCTGGCTAGAAGCCCGAGGGGGACCGGAGGTTAGGGCTTGGGTCGGACGGAGCTATGGGCGGGTGCGTGAGCCGGCGCGGGAGTGATCCGCCGGCCCTGAAGGCGCCGCGCGAACCACGTTGCTGCCGCGGTCAAAAACAGGAGCAGGGCGAGCCCGCCGAGCACGAGCAGCGGCAGCGGAATCGACTGCGCGTTCCCCGGGCCGATGTCGGCCGCGAGCCGGCTGAAGAGACTCTTTGCGGGGGGGCTAGTCCCGCCGCTGGAGCCGCCGCCTCCGCCGCCCCCGCCGATGGCTCCGCCGCCGCCCCCGCCCCCGCCCAGGCCGAGGCTGCCGCCGGGGCCGCTGCCGCGCTCCTCGTGGATGGCGGCGAGCAACGCGCGGTGGATGTCGTCGATCGCGCTCGAGTACTGCTTGATGTCGGGGTAGGCGCTGAGGTGCTGGATCGCCTGCGTGTAGCAGGGGATTGGATAGAGGCCGGTGACCTGGCCGTGGGCGAGCCAGTCGTTCACGACCTGGAGCCAGCAGTTGCTCGTCGCCGTTGCCGTCGCTGCGGGTGCTGCCGAGGCAACGGGCGCGCCGGCGGCGACGAAGGCGAGCGCCGAGACGGCGGCGGCGGCGGCAAGCCCCGTCTTCGGTATGGAACGTCTCGTCAGCATCATCGTCTCCCGTGCTCCAATCGCGGACAACTCAAACGTCCGTTGCGCGACCCTCACCGGTCAGTCTCTCCAACGGCGGTGTTCTCGGCGTAACGACGATGTAAACCGTTTGTGAACGGCCCGTCCGCGGCAATTTCGCAATGCTAGCGTCCTCGCCGGTGCGCGCTCTGGTCGAACGGCGGTCGACCGCGAGAGCCGTCGTCGCAGCAACGGGGGGCTCGCTCGCATTCGCGGCATTCTTCTTCGCGCGGGGGACGACGCTCTCGTCGTTCGTCTGGATCGGCGCCGTCGCGCTCGTGGCTGCTGCGGCCGCCGCCGCCGCTGTCCTCGTCGGCGCGTTGCCCGGGCCGAGGCTCGACGCGGCCGGCGCCGGGTTCCTCGCCGCGCTCTTCGGGCTCGCCGTGTGGGTCGGCGTCACGACTCTCTGGTCGGTCTCGCCCGAGGACTCGTGGCAGTACACGAACCGGACGCTCGTCTACGCAGCGTTCGCGCTTCTCGGCGCATTCGCGGCGGCGCTCCTGCAGCGGCCGGCCGAGTCGATCGCGCGCGGCGCGGCGCTGCTGCTCGCGCTCTTGCTCGGGTATGCGCTGCTCGCGAAGTGCGTCCCGTCGCTCTACTCCGACTACGGGCGTCTCGCGCGCCTCCGCGCGCCGCTCGACTACTGGAACGAGCTCGCGCTGCTCGCCGCGGTCGCGGCGCCGGTCGCGTTGTGGCTCGCGTCGCGGCGATATGCGGCCGGGGCGCTGCTCCTCTACGGCGCCGGACTGACCGTGTTGCTGACGTACTCGCGTTTCGGGGTCGCGCTTGCGTGCCTTGCCGCCGTCGCCTGGATCGTGCTCGCGGAAGACCGCGTTGGGAGCCTGGTTGCCGTGGTGCTCGCCGGCGGCGGCGCAGCAGCCGTTTTCGGGATCGCGCTCGCGCTGCCCGGGATCACGAAGGACGCGCAGCCGCATTCCGTGCGGGCACACGACGGCTGGATCTTCGCGCTTGCGGTCGTGGCGGGCGGAGCAGCTGTCGCCGGCTCGGCGGCGCTGGCTCGCCGGCGGATGCCCGTCTCCGATGCGAGCCGCCGCAGGATCGAGCGGGCGGCCGCGCTCGCCGCCGCGCTCGCCGCCGTCGCGTTCGTCGTCGCCGCGGCCGTGTTCGCGACGCGCATCTGGCATGCCTTCGCCAATCCGGTCTCGAGCCAGATCGGGTCAGGGCAAGGCCGTTTCGGCAGCCTCAACTCCAGCAACCGCTGGACGTGGTGGCAGGAGGCCTGGCACGCGTTCGTGCGCCATCCCGGCGGCGGCACCGGCGCCGGGACGTTCCAGTTCACCGACCTCTTGCTCCGGCGCACGAGCCTGGTGACGACGACCGAGCCGCACAACGTTCCGCTCCAGTTCCTGAGCGAGACCGGGATCGTCGGCTTCCTCCTCTTCGTCGGCGCTGCCGTCGCAGCCGTCTTCGGAGTCACACGCGCACGCCTGCGCGCGCGCGGAGCCGAGCGCGCCGCGGTGACGGCGCTTGCGATCGGCGCGGCCGCGTTCCTCGCGCATCTCGTCGCCGACACCGACTGGGACTACGTTGCGACGTGCGGCCCGCTCCTCTTCGTCGTGGGTGCGCTCGTCGTGCGCGGTCCCGCACAGCCGGCGCCCGCGCGGCGGCCGCTCCTCGCCGCTGCCGCGGTGCTCTTCTCGCTCGGTGCGATCTACTCGCTGGCGGCGCCGTGGCTCGCGCAGCGGCAGCTCGCGACCGCGGCGTCGGTCGCGCAGGTCGAGCACGCGCACGCATACGACCCGCTGTCGACCGACGTCCTCACCGAATGGGCCGCCTTCGAGGAGGCGCTGAACCCCAAGCGCGCCCTGCAGCTCTACCGGGACGCGGTCTCGCTCGAGCCGGAGAACTCCACCGTCTGGTTCGAGTTCGGCGACTTCTTCTGGGACCAGAAGCTGTGGCCGGAGGCCTATCTCGCGTACAGCAACGCCTGGAAGTACGACCGCTACGGCCCGGCCGGCACGCCGTGCGGCCGGCTCGACCAGGCGCGGCACAAGGTGCTGAAGGTGTGGCCGCCTAGCTGCCCAGCAGGACGACCAGCCGCGACGCACTGAGCGTCGACGGCGTCAATCCGTCGAGCGGCGCGACGAGGCGGATGCCGACGTCACGCGCGAGTCGACGCGCTTCCTTCAAATACCCGGGGACGAACATCACCATCGACTGCGCGTAGTGGTGGCTCGGAGCGTTCGCCGCTCCGCCGATCGGGTAGCCGAGCGCCTGCAGGCGCGCAGCCTCGGCGTGCGCCGCGCCCTGGACGCCGTTCGCGTTGAGGACGAGCACGCGCACGAGCGAGCGAGCGCGGAGCGGGTGCGACGGGATCGGACCGAACCGGTCCTTCGCCGGGACCGGGACGAAGTGGCGCACCGGCGCGGCGTGGTGGACGACGGTCGCGACCGCTGGGGTGGTCGTCGTGTGCTTCGCGGCGTGCCGGAACGGGTGTGCGAGGACGAATGCGCCGACCACGACGAGGCCGACGAGCTCGAGCGTCGCCACTGCCGACGCGATAAGCGTCGCCGTCCGCCACGGGAAAGGCTCGGTGTAGTGCTCGACGCTGTCCACGGCCCGGTCGGTTTCGCCGGTCCCGTGTCCGATCCTGCTAGCTCGAGGAGATCCAGGCCCACGTCTCGGCCAAGCCCTCGCCGAGGGAGTGACGAGGACGCCAGCGCAGGGCGCGCTCGGCGAGCGATGCGTCGAGGACGCTGCGTTGCAGCTCCCCGAGACGTGCAGGCGCGAACGCCGCCTCCCGGTTGATGCCGGCCGCGGCCTCGATCGCGCCGTACAGGGCGACGACCGAGGTCTCGACTCCGGTGCCGACGTTGTAGACGCCGCCGCTCGGTTCGAGCGCGCAGACCAGCGCGTCTGCGACGTCGCCGACGTAGACATAGTCGCGGCTCTGGCTGCCGTCGCCGAAGATCGTCGGCGTGCCGCCGTCGCGCAGCAGCCCCATGAAGATGGCGACGACGCCCGCCTCGCCGTGGGGCATCTGCCGCGGGCCGTAGACGTTCCCGAGGCGCAGCGCGACGTGCTCTGTGCCGTAGAGGCGGTTCCAGGTCGCGAGGTATTCCTCGCCGCAGAGCTTCGACGTGCCGTACGGCGCGAGCGGCCGCAGCGGCGCCGACTCGGCCGCCGGCGCGTCGCACTCGCCGTAGGCGGCGCCGCCGGAGGACGCGAAGACGACTTTCGCGCCATGCCGGCGCGCGGCCTCGAGAATCCTGATCGTTCCAAGCACGTTCACGTCGGCGTCGTGTGCCGGGCGATCGACCGACACGCGGACGTCGGCCTGGGCGGCGAGATGGAACACGATTTCGGGCCGCACCGCGTCGAAGATCGCGTCCGGCTCCCGGATGTCCGCCACGTGCAGCTCCGCCGGCGCCGTGACGTTCTCGCGTGAGCCTTTCGAGAGGTCGTCGAGCGCGTGCACCTCGTCCCCACGCGCGAGCAGCACGTCGACGAGGTTCGATCCGATGAACCCTGCCCCCCCGGTCACGACCGCGCGCACTTCCCTATGGTAGAAGCGACGTGTTCGTGACCTTCGAAGGAGTCGACGGATCGGGGAAGTCGACCCAGGCGGAGCTGCTCCGCGATGCTCTCGCCGCCGAGGGCCGCGAGGTCGTGCTGACGCGCGAGCCGGGCGGCACGGAGCTGGGCGAGCGCGTGCGCGAGCTCGTGCTGAACGGGCCGGAGATGTCGGGCTGGGCCGAGGCCGCGCTCTTCGCCGCCGCGCGGGCCGAGCTGGTCGCCGAGGTGATCCGGCCTGCACTCGACCGCGGCGCTGACGTCATCGCCGACCGTTACGTGGACTCGTCGCTCGCGTATCAGGGCTTCGCGCGC
Organism: Gaiellaceae bacterium; assembly: GCA_035532535.1. Lineage (GTDB taxonomy): Bacteria > Actinomycetota > Thermoleophilia > Gaiellales > Gaiellaceae > Palsa-739. The sequence continues at coordinate 70,804 of DATKQT010000023.1, read as the reverse complement.
CGGCTCGGGATCGATGCCGTCCTCGAGCTCAATCTCGCCGTCGTCCAGCGACTCATGCCCGACCTCACGGTTCTGCTGCTCGTGGATGTCGACGAGGCGAGGCGACGTGCCGGCGCCACCGACCGGCTCGAACGCGAAGGCGACCGCTTTCGCTCGCTCGTGAACGCCGGCTACCTCGAGCTTGCGAAAACGTTCCCCGAGCGCGTCGTGGCCCTCGACGGGACGCAGCCGCGAGACGTGCTGGCGGAGGTGATCCGTGAACGACTTCGAAGCCGTATCTGAGCAGCACGAGGCGAAGCGCCTCCTGAGTGCGGCGCTCGCGGAAGGCCCCGCGCACGCGTACCTGCTGCACGGCCCATCGGGCGTCGGCAAGCGCGACCTTGCGCTGCTCTTCGCCGCAGAGCTGCTGGGCGACCACGCACGCGTGGAGCGCCGCACGCATCCCGACCTGTACGTGCTCGAGCCGCTCGGAGACCAGATCCGCATCGACGACATCCGCGGGCTCCGCCACGACCTGCACATGCGGCCCTTCGAGGCGTCGCGGCGCGTCTATCTCGTGTTCGGGGCGGACACGATGAACGAGGACGCTGCCGACGCGCTGCTCAAGGATCTCGAGGAGCCGCCGCCGTATGCGGTCATCGTCCTCGTGGCCGACGACCTCGGCCCCTTGCCGGAGACGATCAGGTCGCGCTGCCAGCTCGTGACCTTCCGCCGGCTCTCGGAGGCGGCCGTGCGCGACGCCGTGCACGCGCGTGCGCCCGAGCTGCCGGACGCCGAGGTGACCACCGTCGCGCGGGTCGCCGGCGGGCGGCTCGACCGCGCCGAGCGCCTGCTCGACCCGGCCGCGCAGCAGCGCCGCGAGCAGTTGCTCGGCGTCGCGCGTGCGGTGTATCTCGACCCGGAGTTCGACTCGGCTGACGGCGCGGAGACGATCCTCGCCGGCATCGGCGAGCGCGGCGACGAGGCGCGCGCGCGGGCCGAAGAGACGGTCGCCGTCCTCGAGCTCACGGGCCGTGAGGCGGACCAGCGCCTGCGGCGCGCGCAACGCGGTGCGGAGCGCGACGAACTGCTGGCCGTCCTGGAGGAGCTCGAGTGGTGGTACCGCGACCTCATCGTCGCCGCCGTCGGCGCCGAGGACGCGGTCGTGCACGTCGACCGGCTGCCGCAGCTGCGCGAGGACGCCTCGAAGGAACGGCTTCCCGCCGCCGAGGAGGCCTGCGAGGCCGTGCGGGCGGCGTGGCGGGAGGCGGAGGAGCTGCAGCTCTCGATGCCGCTCGCGGTGGAGGCGCTCCTCGTCCGGCTGCGCCGCGCCTTCTCGGGGGCCGCGTTCTCGGCACGAACGGCGTCCTGAGAGAGATCCCCCTTTCGAGGTTGCCGTCGTGACCGCGCGCACGGAAGATACGGCGACGGTTCGAGGCTCAGGGGGCACGGAATGGCTGTAGTTCCGTCCATAGGACGTGCCGACCGCGCCGCGGGCGCGGCTCCGCCCGAGGCGGAGTTGACCCGCGCCTTGTACGAGCGGTACTCGACCCAGATCTTCCGCTACTGCCTGCACCAGCTCGGTTCGCGCGAGGAGGCCGAGGACGCGGTGCAGAGCACGTTCCTGAACGCGTTCCGTGGAATCAAGCGCGGCATCGTCCCCGAGCTCGAGTCGGCGTGGTTGTTCAAGATCGCCGAGAACGTCTGCCTGTCGAGGCGCCGGTCGACGTGGCGCCGGAACCGGATCGAATCGCCGACGGACTTCGACGTGGTCGAAGAGCTGGCTCCTGCGCCGAGCCGTCTCGCCGACGAGCTCGTCGGCCTCCAGGACGTGCTGGAGCAGATGCCTGAGAACCAGCGGCGCGCGATTCTCCTGCGCGAGTGGCAGGGCCTCTCCTACCGCGAGATCGCTGCGGAGCTCGAGCTCTCGCAGACGGCGGTGGAGACGCTCATCTTCCGCGCGCGGCGCTCGCTCGCGAAGGGCCTCGAAGAGCCGCCGGCGCCGGCGCAGAAGCGCCGCATGGTGCGCGGCGCGGACCTCGGCAACCTGCTCACCGGGCTCAAGTCGCTCCTCTTCGGCGGGGGCGCGGCGGCGGCGAAGGTGGCGGCGGTCGTCGCAGTCGTCAGCGCCGGCACGGTCGTCGTCGCGTCGCCGGCCCGGCATCACGCCCGGACACACACGCCGACTGCGCCGACGACTTCCGCTCCGGCGGTGCCCCCGCCGGTCTCCGGGCTCGCTTCCATCCGGCCTGCGCCTGCGCCCGCGCGTGTGCACGCAGCGCCGCGGCCGGCCGCCCGCGTCCCGGTACCCACATCCACCGGTACGCCCGCGCCGACGACCTCGGACACGGTCGTGCCGACTGCCCCTCCGGCTTCAGCGCCCGTCGCTGCTCCAGTCGATGCGCCGGTGACCGTGGGCAGCCGGGCTGCGGCGCAGAACCCGCCCGCGCCCGGCCGTCACGGCGGCGGCGGCTCCGGGGCGAGCGGAGCACAAGCCCCTCACGAGCGCGCCGGCTCAGGAACGAGCAGTTCGTCGTCCGCCGGCCAGGGTCAGGGGAACGGAGACGGCCAGGGCGGCCAGGGCAAAAACGGCGACTCAGGCCAGGGCCAGAGCGCCGGCCAGGGCCAGGCCCAGGCCTCGACCGACCCGTCGAGCGGCAGCGGGTCCACGCCGCCGCCGCCCGCCGGCGGATCGAGCACCGGCGGGAACGGCGGCAATGGTCAAGGCAACGGCCAGGGCGGCGGCCACGGCCACTAGGCACACCGCGCCTCAGGCGGCGCTTGCGAGCTCGTCGCCGAGCTCGAGCTGGAGCCGCATGAGCGCCTCGGTCTCGAGCTGACGCACGCGCTCGCGGGTCAGTCCGAGCTCCTTGCCGATCGTCTCCAGTGAAGCCGACTCGCCTCCGAAGCCGAAGCGCAGCTCGATGATCCGGCGCTGGCGCTCGGGCAGCTCCGCCACCGCGCGCTGGACGCGCTGGCGCCGGAGGGCGTCCGCGGCCTCCTCGACCGGATCGGCCGAGCTCTCGTCGGCGAACAGATCGCCGAGCTCGGAGTCGCTGTCGGAGCCGAGGCCCTGGTTGAGCGAGACCGAGTCGACCGCGTCGAGCGCCTCCTCCACGTGCTCCTTCTTGAGGCGTGTGGCGTCGGCGAGCTCGTCGATGGTCGCCTCGCGGCCCAGCTTGGCCTGAAGCTCCGCGGACGCGCGGTTCAGCTTGATGCGGCGCTCCTGGACGTGGACCGGGATGCGGATCGTCTTCGACTGGTTCGCGACCGCGCGCTGGCAGGCCTGACGGATCCACCAGGTCGCATACGTCGAGAACTTGTAGCCCTTGCGCCAGTCGAACTTCTCCGCGGCGCGGTTCAGGCCGATGACGCCCTCCTGGATCAGGTCGAGGAGCGGGACATCGTGGCCCTGATAGCGCTTCGCGATGGAGACGACGAGGCGGAGGTTGGAGTTGATCATCCGCTCCTTGGCCGCCAGGTCGCCGGTCTCGATGCGCTTGGCGAGCATGACTTCGTCGGCCGCGGTGAGCAGCTTGTGCCGGCCGGCCGCGTCCATGAAGAGCTGGAGCGGGTCGAGCGTGCCCGTCGCAGCAGGCGCAGCCTCGGCCGCCGTGATCGGGGCGCGGACGGTCACGTCGCGCTCGTCGAGGGCGGTCTGGAGGGCCGCGATCTCGTCGTCGGCCAGGTCGTGCTCGTCGGCGAACGCCTCGAGCTCCCGTTCCTCGATGAAACCGCGGTCGGCGGCCTCCTCGACGAGGCGCTCGGTAGGCGTCAAATCGTGCAGGTGCGTATCAGTCAGTGGAATCTTCCTCTTTCGGTCAGAGGGACCGCGCCGTTCGCGGGCCCCGAGGCCCCGGCGCGGGGCATGGCCCGCGATCTGCCGGTCGGCCCCTGTTCTCTACTTATAGAACGGGATACCACCCATGTCCATTCCCAGACATCGCATTTTTGCGATTTCCTAACAGCGGGGCAACGTTCAAGGCCCACCTTCCTGGTTCAAACCCGGAATCCTCCGGCCGAGACCCATTCAACAGCACGAGGATTAGCGACGGATGAGAATCCCGATTCCTCGGGCGCGCCGCACTAAACTGTCGCCGCCGGGCCGACGTAGCTCAGCTGGTAGAGCACTTCACTCGTAATGAAGGGGTCCGCGGTTCGAATCCGCGCGTCGGCTTCTCATCATCTTCCTACGCAGCCTCCGCCTTCTATAGGAGAGAATCGCGACGGACAATGATCCGCCGGCGCCGCCTACTCCTTTTCAGCCTCGTGGTGCTCGCCGGGATCGTCCCCGCGGCACCAGCGCTGGCGAAGACCGTCCCCGGAGCCGCGCCCTTCCGCGTCGTCATTCTCGACCACATGGCCGGCTGGCAGCTGCGCCAGTTCGCGCGTCACGGCGCCATCGGCCTGCTCGTGCCCGGCACGGGCCCGACGACGAACCGCCGCCAGGCGCTCGCGCAGCTCGTACGTGGTGTCCGGGAGAACTCGTACCTCGGCGGCGTCCCGAGCGGGCCGCCGCTCCTGTCCGCGAGCGCGGCGACCGGCACGCCGAGCCGACCGCGCACGATCATCGTCACGCTGCCGCCGAAGAGCGACACGCCCGTTCAGAACGACAAGCGCTACTACGTCGTCGTCCTTGGCGGAGGATTCCACGGCTTGCTCGTCTCGCGGACGACGCGCATCCCCGGTCTCGTGTCGATCGTCGACATCGAGCCGACCGCGCTCGGCCATCAGCGTGGCTCGCTGACGTCGATGCCTGCGCCGCGCGCGGTCGCGACGTTGAAGACCCTCAACGCGCAGATCCACGCGAACAACCGGCTGAAGCTCGCCGCGCTCATCATCCTCGCGTGTCTCGCGCTGCTCCTCGCCGCCGTCCGGCCGCGCGCCGCGCTCACCTTGGTGCCCGCCGCGCTTCTCGCGAGCATCGGGCTCGGTGCGGCGGAGGTGACGAACGAGGTCACGATCCTCGCCGTGCTCATCGTCGTGAGCGTTGGAGGAGGACTGTGGCTCGCCCGCGTCTGCCGGACGGACGGTCGGCTGCTGCTGCTTTTCCTCGGCGTGATCCTGCTCCACTTCTATCTCTTCGCGGTGCGGCCGGAGTGGGTGGCGCTGACGCCGCTCGGGCCGACGCAAAACTCGCGCTTCTGGGGGATCGGCAACCAGCTCGAGACGCTGCTGCTTGCACCGCTGCTCGCCGGCGCGGCGATTGCCGCGCGCAAGTTCGGCGCACTCGGCTTCGCCGCGTTCGGTGTCCTCGGGCTCTTCCTGATGACGGATAACCGCTTCGGATCGGACGGCGGCGGCGCGATCGTGCTCGGCGTCGCGCTTGCGTTCCTCGGCGCGCGCATGCTGCGGCTCGGGACGCGCGGCTTCCTCATGCTGCTCGGCATCGCGGCGGCGATCGTGCTGAAGGTCGTGTCGTCGAACCTCAGTGCGGCGGGACCGGACCACTTCCGAAGTGCATTCGGCCGCGGCTTCTCCGGCCTGTGGGCCGTGGCCGAGGATCGCGTGCCGCTGTCGTACCTGCCGGCGCTGCACAACTGGCCGTTGGTGATGCCGCTTGGGCTCTGGTTCCTCGTCACGTTCGCCGTCGGGCTCTCGGTCGCGCGCCACCGGCCGACGCGCGACTTCGTCCTCACGATGGGCCTCGCCGTCGTCGTGTCGCTGCTCGTCAACGACTCGGCCATGTACGAGCTCACCTGCGGTGTCGCCGTGCTCGGCGCACTCATCCGGTTCGTCCCCGCGCCGGCGGTGCCGATCACCGTGCTCTCGCTCGTGCGCGCAGCGCTCCCGCGCGCTCCCGCGCGGGCGGCGGTCGAAGTCGCAGACGATTAGGAGGTGAGGCGCTGTGCGCGCCGGTGCGCGAGGTTGCCGTTGACGGCGACCTCGGCGGTCAGGGCCGCATCGAGATCGGCGACATGTGGCGTGAGCGGCGTCGCGCAGTACGGGCACGCCTGCCAGAGCGGGTCGAGCGCCGAGTCGCAGGACCGGCACTGCTCACGGAGCCGCGTCGTGCAGACGGGGCAGACGAGGTAGTCCGACTCGACCTCTGTCAGGCACACCGGGCAGTGCGGCGCCCCCTGGAGCAGGCGGCCGCGGAGCGCGCGGAGCTCCACCTCGCGGGCATGCGCGTCCGCGAGGGTCTCGGGCGGGCGAAACAGGAGGTAGACGAGGGGGCCGACGTAGGGGAGCCCGACGCCGAGCGCGGTCGACAAGCCCACGAGCCACTCGTCGTCGATGCGCCGGCGCGCGTCGCGGTAGACGCGGAAGGCGAGGCCGAGCCAGAGCACGACCGCAAACAGGATGAGCACGTTCCCGGCGACCGAGAGGGCGCTCGAGTGCAGTGCGCTGTGAATGGACCCGAACGCTGACCCCGTCATTCGCGTTCTACTGTTGCCCGCAACGCGCCGGGAGAAACCCATGGAGACTATGGCCATGGAGGCAGCCCTGCGCGCCGTCCACGTCCTCGCCGCCGCGGTCTGGGTTGGCGGGACGGTCGCGCTCGTGTTCGTCGCCGTGCCGCCGGTGCAACGCCTGGAGGGAGAGGCCCGGGCGCGGCTGCTGCGCGAGTTCGGACGTCGCTGGCGCCCGATCGGCTGGAGCGCGCTCGGCCTCGCCGTCCTCACCGGCCTCGGCCTGGCGGCGTACGATCACGCCTTCGACAGGGCGCCGTCGTCGTTCGACTGGGTGCTGGCGGTGAAGGGCGCGCTCGTCGGGCTCCTCGTCGCCGGCGCGTATCTGCACGACTATGTCCTCGGGCCCGGGCTCGCGCGCCAGATCCGGGAAGGACGGCCGCAGTCCCTCCGGCCGCTCCTGACGGCGATCGGACGCGGCAACCTGCTCGTCACGCTGGCGCTGCCGGTGCTCGGCGTCGTCCTCTCCGAGCTCGCGTAAGACTGTTTCACGCGCGCGTGGGCGCGAAAGAACCCACGGGCAGTGCAGGACCGCAATCGTGCCGACCTCGAGCTCGCCGCGCTCCTGCTTGCGCGACGGTCACGGCTGCGCCGGGTTCAGGGCAGGCGCAAGGCCGGCGTCGCCGCTCTTGTCGCCGTCGCCGTGCTCGCGGTCGTGCTCGCCGGCGCCGCTGCGAGCGGACGCGCTGTCCTGCTCGACACCTGCAGCCTGAACGCACTCGCGCCCGTCGCGCTCGGCCAGAACTCGTTCCTGTACGCGGACAACGGGACGCTGCTCGGCGTCGTCCCGTCGAGCGTGTACCGGCAGCCGCTCCGCCTCGACCAGATCTCGCCGTACCTGCGCACCGGGACGGTCGCGATCGAGGATCGCCGCTTCTGGCAGCACGGCGCCCTCGACTATCAGGGCATCCTGCGCGCGCTCTACTCGGACGTGTCCGCGGGCAGGATCGTGCAGGGCGGGTCGACGATCACGCAGGAGCTCGTTCGCAACCTGTACATCGGGAACGCGAGCCGCACGCTCTCGCGCAAGCTCAAGGAAGCCTGCCTTGCCATCAAGCTCGCGCAGGTGTGGTCGAAGCCGCGGATCCTGAACGCGTATCTCAACGAGGTGTTCTACGGCCGGGCCGCGCACGGTGCGCAGGCGGCGGCCGAGACGTTCTTCTCGACGCGGGCGCAGGACCTCTCGCTCGCGCAGTCTGCGCTGCTCGCGGGGTTGCCGCAGGCGCCGTCGGTCTACGACCCGCTCCTGCATCCGGCGGCGGCGATGGGGCGCCGCGACGAGGTGCTGCGCGCGATGCTCGCCAATCGGGCGATCACGGCAGATGAGTACACGCGCGCTCTCGCTGCGCCGCTCGGACTGAAGCCGGGCACGCTGTACAAGCGCCAGCAGCACGAGAACTTCCTCGGTTGGGCGGAGCAGCAGCTCGTGGCGAAGTACGGCCCGCGTCGCGTCGCCGCCGGCGGGCTCCGCGTGCGGACGACGCTCGACCCGAGCATGGAGGAGAGCGCCCTCTCGGCGGTGCGCGGCGTGCTGCGGCACCCGTCCGATCCAGCCGCGGCGCTCGTCGCGATCGATCCGCGGACCGGAGCGGTGCGGGCGATGGTCGGATACTTGCCTGACGGCACGAAGCTGAGTTTCAATCTCGCAACCCAGAGCACGCGCACTGCGGGCAGCTCGTTCAAGCCGTTCGTGCTCGCGACCGCGATCCAGCAAGGCATCTCGCTGTACTCGAGCTTCTCGGGGCCGCCCTCGCTCGTCATTCCCGACCACAGCTGCGACGGACCGCAAGGACCGTGGGACGTGCACAACTACGCCGACGAGAGCGCGGGCTACATGAACCTTCTCAGCGCGACGGCGAACTCGGTGAACACGATCTTCGCGCAACTCGTTGCCAAGATCGGGCCGTCGAATGTCGTTCCGGTGGCGCATCGCATGGGGATCACGACGAATCTGCAGCCGGTGTGCTCGATCACGCTCGGGACGCAGGCGGTGAATCCGCTCGAGATGACGGACGGGTACGCGACGCTCGCAGCGCACGGGGTGCACCACGCGCCGCAGGCGTTCGAGTTCGTGCGCGCGCCGAACAGCAGCGTCCTCGGCCGGCTGACCACTCGAGGCGACCAGGCCATCTCGAGCAGCGTCGCCGACCAGGTCACGTACGCGCTCGAGGGTGTCGTCCAACACGGCACCGGTACCGCCGCCTCCATCGGGCGTCCTGCCGCCGGCAAGACCGGCACCGCGGAGAACTTCCAGGACGCGTGGTTCTGCGGCTACGTGCCGCAGCTCGCGACGTGCGTGTGGGTCGGATATCCGAATGCCGAGATCCCGCTCACGAACGTCGAGGGTGTCGGCAGCGTCGCCGGAGGCACGCTCCCCGCCGAGATCTGGCACGACTTCATGTCAGCTGCGACGGCAGGCATGCTCCCGCTCGGCTTCCCGACGCCGCAGATCACCGGGACGACGACGTACGGCGCGAGCTACCCCATCCCGACGACTCCGACGCAGACGATCACTCCGACGCAGACGATCATCAACGTCCCACCAGGGCCGGCGGTGCAGCCGGCGGCGCCGGGCGGGCATTAGGCGCCTGTTCCCGCTCGACCGCATCGACGGCGCGATCGGCGACGGTGTCGAGCGCGCAGTGCGCGCCCACCACCGGCGTCGCCTCGGCCGGGCCGGCCACGCCTCCGTCCTGGAGGCGGCCGCCTTCGGGTGGGCCGGCGCAGGGGCGTTTCCGGCGCGCGCCGGCACTCGCGTCGAGCCGCTCGTGGACGGGGCGGAGGTCCTTCCGCGCATCGCCGCCGACATCGAGGCCGCGCGCTCGCACGTCAACATCGCCGGCTGGTTCTTCACTCCGGGGCTGACGCTCGGCGAGGGCGGCCCGACGCTCGCCGCGTTGCTCGGCGACACGGCGGAACGGGTGCCCGTCCGCGTCCTCGCCTGGGCGGGCGCGCCGCTTCCCCTCTTTCATCCCGACCGCGCCGAAGTGCGGCAGATGCGGGACGGGCTCGTTCGCGGGACGCGCGTCGAGGTCGCGCTCGACGCGAAGGAACGGCCGATGCACTGTCACCACGAGAAACTCGTGCTCGTCGATGACCGCGTCGCGTACGTCGGCGGGATCGACCTGACGTCGTTCTCCGGCGACCGACTCGACGGGGGAAACCACGACCCGCGCGGCCGCGTCGGCTGGCACGACGCATGCGTCCGGCTGGAGGGGCCCGTGGTGGCAGACGTCGCCGAGCACATCCGTCTGCGCTGGGAGGCCGTGACCGGAATCGACGTCGGCGTTCGGGCGGCCGGCGCAGCGGAGGGCAGCGTGGACGTGCAGCTCGTGCGGACCGTGCCGGAGCGGATCTATCCCGCGCTTCGTGGCGGCGAGTTCTCCATCCTGGAGAGTTACCTCCGCGCTCTCCGAAGCGCCGAGCGACTCGTCTATCTCGAGAGCCAGTTCCTCTGGTCGAGCGAGGTCGTCGCGGTGCTGGCCGAGAAGCTCCGTCGCCCGCCGAGCGACGACTTCCGTGTCGTCGTGCTCCTACCGGCGCGCCCGAACAACGGAGGCGACGACACGCGCGGCCAGGTGGGTGTGCTCGTGGATGCGGACGAAAAAGGTGGGGGCGTGTCGCGCTTCCTCGCCTGCACGCTCTACCAGCCCGGCCGTGGCGGCAGCATCGTGTACGTGCACGCGAAGATCGGGATCGTCGACGATCGCTGGCTCACGATCGGCTCCGCGAACCTGAACGAGCACTCGCTCTTCAACGACACCGAGGTGAACGTCGTCGTCCACGACGAGGCCACCGTTCGTGCAGCGCGGCTGCAGCTCTGGGCGGAGCATCTCGAGTGTTCGATCGACGATGTGTCCGGCGACCCGACCGCGCTCGTCGACGAGGTGTGGCGGCCGCGAGCCGAAGAGGAGTTGGAGCGGCGGCGCCGCGACGGGTACGTCCAGCACCGACTGACGCTCCTCCCGCACGTGTCCCGACGCGCACAGGCGCTGTGGGGCCCGATCAGCGGTTTGCTCGTGGACGGTTAGATCTGCCAGAGGCCGTCTTTGATGACGGCGACCTTCTTGCCCTTGGCCGTGTAGCCAGTGACCTCGAAGTCGGGGCTGCCGATCATGACGTCGAGATGGACGGGCGACTCGTTGAGCGCGCGCGCAGGCTTCACCGAGCGCGTGCCGCCGAAGCCGGAGCCGAAGGCGATGTGCGCTGTCGCGTTCTCGTCCAGCAGCGTGTCGAAGTAGGTTCGGCCGCTCTGCCCGATCCGCGACGTCGAATCGACGAGCGCGACTTCGCCGAGCCGGCGGCCGTTCTTCTTCGGGTCGCTGTCGATGTAGCCGGCGACGAAGTCTCGGTCGCTCTTGTTCGCGGCCTCGAGCCGGACAAGCCTGCCGCCGCGGAACTCCCCGCGTAGGCCTTCGATCAGCCGCCCTTGAAACGAGAGCGGGAACGTGCACGTGAACGTCCCTTCCGTCGCTGTCGCGTCGGGACTCGTGAACGTCTCCTCCGTCGGCATGTTCGCCGCGATGGTGGTGCCCATGTGCGTCTTCTCCAGGCCGCCGAGCCACTGCGTGCCGGGGACGAGGCGCAGGTCCAGTGCGGTGCCCGGACCGCGCAACTCCACACGCGTGAGTGCGAGCCGCGTCAGCTTCTCCGAGCGGCGCACGATGCCGCGGCAATGGTTGATCCATCCGGTCGAGCCCGGCCCGTCCGCGTCGGTGAGCCGGCAGAAGTGGAGCAGGTCCTGCGCGAGCTTCCGCTTCGCCTTCAGGAGCGGAAGCCGCGGATAGACCTGGCTCGCCCAGTGATCGGTCGGCCAGCCGGCGATCGTCCAGCGCACACGCATGGCAAGGCTCGCGCGGCGGAACGCCTTCGTCTGCGCGCCCGCGCGCGCGTACTCCGTCATGATCCGTTTCTGCGGGATGCCGTCGAGGAAGCCCGGGTCGCTCTCGCCGCTGATATAGATCTCCGCCGCATCCGGCTTCATCAGCTCGCGCAGCCGCTGCTTGTGCCAGGGCGTGAGGACGCCGAGTGCGTCCGGACGGCCGTGGACGAGCCGCGCGCGCATGACGAGCGGATCCGAATAGATGGCCTCGACTGCGTGCGCGCCGCCGCGATAGGCGGACGCCGCAACGGCGACCATCAGCTCGCGGTGCGCCGGTGCGCCGCGGACGACGATCGTGTCGCCGCGTTTGAGCGAGATGGACTTCGTGATCGCGTCCGCGTACCGCTCGAGCAGCGCCGGCTCGAGAATCCCTCCGCCGTCCACGGTCAGGACGCTAACGCTTCGTCGACCGTCGCGCTGAGGTTGAAGTGCCGGTCGAGCCCGGAGACCTCGAGCGCGCGCCGCGCCTCCGCGCCGGGCGCGGCGAGCACAAACGCCTGCTTGTCCGTCATCCGGCTGCGGGCCTCGACGAGCACGCCGAGCGCGGTCGAGTCGATGAACTGCACCCCGCCGAGGTCGACGACGAGCCGCGTCGGATTCTCGTCCGAGCAGGCGACCAGGGTCTCGCGAACCTGATGCGCGTTGTAGAGGTCGAGCTCCCCGGCCAGGCGCACGACGACGTTGCCGTCGCGCCGGTCGACGCCGGCGACGGGATCGACCCGGCCCCCCGGACTGCCCTCCACGAGAGCGGATTCAACCACCAACCCTGCATGTGGTGTGGCCGGCAACGTTCGCCGGGTCCCTGGCCCGCGATCATGCTGCGCGCTGCGGCGTCCTCAGTCGCGCCGATAGCACCGCTATCGGCGCTCCCTGCGTCCCTTGCATCGCTTGGTGCTCGCGACCCAGGAACGCGGCAACGTCACCGGCCACACCACTCGTATGCTTGTTCAATGGAAGTCGCCGAGGTCGCGGCCCGCGCGGCGGGCGAGAACTTCCCCGTCGGATCGATCCTCTTCCCGCGCCGGCTGCGCCCGCACGTTCGGGCGCTCTACTGCTACGCGCGGCTCGTCGACGAGCTCGGCGACGCATACGACGGCGACCGGCTGGCCGCCCTCGACGAGCTCGCAGAAGAGGTGGAGCTCCTCTTCACCGGCAGCCCTACCTGGCCGGTGCTGCGCAACGTGCAGCCGACCGTGCGCGAGTTCGACCTGCCGCGGGAGCCGTTCGACCGCTTGATCGAGGCGAACCGGATGGACCAGCACGTGTCCGAGTACGAGAGCTGGGACGACCTGAAGTGGTACTGCGTCCACTCGGCCGACCCGTGCGGCCGCCTCGTCCTCGGTGTGCTGCGCCGGCTCGACGATCCCGAGCTGGTGGCCGCGAGCGACTCGGTCTGCACGGGGCTGCAGCTCGTCAACTTCCTCCAGGATGTGCCGCGCGACCTCGAGCTCGGACGCATCTACCTGCCGGCCGAGGACCGGCGGAGCTTCGGCAACCCGCCGCTCGACCGCGCGAACGGCGGATTGACGGCGCTCCTTCGCTTCGAGGCGGAGCGCGCGGCAGGGCTGCTGGCGGCGGCGGACGCCCTCCGTGAGGGCATCGGCGGACGGCTCGGCCGCGCGGTCGCGCTCTTCGGGCGCGGCGGCCTCGCGGCGCTCGACTCGCTCGAAGCCGCCGGCTGGGATCTCTTCACCCAGCGGCCGCGGCCGTCGCGTGCCCGGCTGGCGCGGGAGGCGGCGCTCACCCTCGTCCGATGAGCACCACGGTCGAGCAGGCGTACGCGGAAGTACAGCGTGTCACACGCGCGCGCGCGAAGAACTTCGCGTACGGGATCATGGTCTTGCCGCGTCCAAAGCGCCGCGCCATCGCCGCGATCTACGCCTTTGCGCGCGAGGTGGACGACGTCGCCGACGGTGACGCTCCGGCGGACGAGAAGCGGGCGCGGCTCGAAGCGCTGCGCGACGCGCTCGACGATCCTCCCGCGACCGCGATGCACGTCGCGCTCACGGACGCGCGCGCTCGGTTCGGCATTCCGCGCGACGAGCTCTCCGCGCTCGTCGACGGGGGGCTGCAGGATCTCGTCAAGCCGCGGTACGCGACCTTCGACGAGCTGCGCGCGTACTGCGAGAAGGTCGCCGGCGCAGTCGGGGTCGCGTGCGTCGCCGTGTACGGCAGCGACGACGTCGGGCGCGCACAAACGCTCGGCATCGCGCTCCAGCTGATCAACATCATGCGCGACGTCGACGAGGACAGAACGCTCGGCCGCGTCTACCTTCCGCAGGATGAGCTCGATCGCTTCGGCGTGCACGAGCTCGCCGTCGGCCCGGAGTGGCGAGAGCTGATGGCGTTCCAGGCAGCGCGTGCGCGCGTGCATCTGGACGAGGGCCTGCAGCTGCTCGACTCGCTCGACCGGCGCAGCGCGCTGTGCGTGGCCACGTTCGCCGGGCTCTACCGCGGCCAGCTCGACCGCATGGAGGCGAACGGCTTCGACGTGTTCTCCGCGTCGTGCCGGCTGTCCACGCCCGCAAAGCTCGCCGTGGTCGCGCGCGGGATCGTGCGATGAGGGTCGCAGTTGTGGGCGGCGGGCTCGCAGGCCTCGCCGCCGCGCTCGACCTCACCGACGCCGGCGTCGATGTCACGGTGCACGAGTCGCGGCCGACACTCGGCGGCGCGGTGCAGACGCTGCCCGAGCGCGACGGCGATCCGCGGCCGCCGCCGGACAACGGCCAACACATCGGGCTCGGCTGTTTCACGGAGTACCTCCGCTTCCTCGAACGGGTCGGCGAAGGCGGCTCGGTGCTGCGCAAGCGCCTCGCGCTGCCGGTGTTCGATGAGCACGCGCAGCGCGCGGACATTGCGCCCTCGCTCTCGGCGCTTCTGCGCTATGGGCACCTCCCGCTCCGAGACCGGCTGCGACTGCCGTTGACACTCACGCGACTGCGCTCCGCGCAGTCGCGACCGAAAGAGACGTTCGGAGACGTGCTTCGGCGCGTCGGAGAAAGCGACATCTCGATAACACGCTTTTGGGATGTGTTCATCCGGCCTGCGCTCAATCTGCGCACGGACGAGGTCGATCCCGAGGCGGGCCTCTTCACCGTGCGCACGGCGCTGCTCGGCCCGCGCGCGAACTCGGATCTCGTCTTGCCGCTGAAGCCGCTCGGCTGGATGCACGGCGACGCCGCCGGCCGCGTGCTCGGCGACCGGGTGCGCCTCGACGAGCGAGTCGAGTCGCTGGACGACCTCGACGCCGACGCGATCGTCGTCGCGGTGCCACCGGCCGAGTCTGCGCGCCTGCTCGGGGAGCCGGATCCAGGGCTCGAGAGCTCGCCGATCGTGTCCGTGCACCTGCTCTTCGACCGGCCGATCCTGAACGTGCCGGTCGCCGGGCTGCTCGGCTCGGACGCGCACTGGGTGTTCGACCGCGGCGCACTCACCGGCCATGCGGCGCCCGAGGGCGGCCAGTACCTGACAGTGGTTGCGAGCGGCGTCCCGGAGTTGATGGACGTCCGCGGCCGCGACCTCGTCGACCGCATGGCCGCGCAGTTGACGGAGCGACTCGGCGCCGCGGAGCTCGTGTGGTCGCGGGTCAGCCGCGAGCCGTACGCGACCATCGCGCTGCGGCCCGGCGTGACCCGCCCGGGCGTCGAGACCGCGAAGCCCAACGTCGCGCGCGCGGGCGCGTGGACGGACACGGGCTGGCCGGCGACGATGGAGAGCGCGGTGCGGAGCGGGCGCGCGGCGGCTCAGCACCTCTTGAGCAAGGTTCCTGCGAGAGTCTCGGTGTGAGTGCAACACAGGAGCTGACCGCCCTCGACCAGGCAATCGACCGCGGGACGCGGCGACTGCTCGACCTCCAGCGGCCGGACGGGATCTGGGTCGGCGAGCTCGAGTCGAACGTGACCATGACGGCGCAGCACCTGTTCTGGAACCACGCGCTCGGCCTCCGAACGCCCGACATGGACCGCCGTATCGCGAACGAGCTGCTGGCGCGGATGCGCGACGACGGCACGTGGTCGATCTGGTTCGAAGGGCCTCCCGATCTCTCCACCTCGCTCGAGGCCTACGTCGCGCTGCGCATGTGCGCCGTCGATCCCGGGCCGCAGGCGCTCGCGTACCTGCAGCGCGAGGGCGGCATCGCGAAGGCGCGCCTCTTCACCAAGTACTTCCTCGCGTTGCTCGGCCAGTGGCCGTGGCAGCGGATCGTGCCGATCCCGCCCGAGTTCGTGCTGCTCCCGCCGGGCGGCAAGTTCTCGATCTACGACTTCGCTTGCTGGGCGCGCCAGACGTTCGTCGCGCTCGCGCTCGCGCAGTCGCTGCGGCCGGTGACGCCGATCGACGTCGACCTGCGCTCGATCGGCGCCATACCGGGAGGCACGCGGGCGCCGCTGCGTCGCGACCCGCTGCGGCGCCGTGCACAAGCGCGCGCGGAGCAGTGGATCCGCGAGCGGCAGGAGGCGGACGGATCGTGGGGCGGGATCCAGCCACCGTGGGTCTGGGGGATCATCGCGCTGCACGCCCTCGGCCACGGCCTCGAGGACGAGACGCTGCGCAGAGCGGTCGAGGGCTGGCAGGGATTCATGGTCGAGGACGGCGACCGCCTCCGCCCGGAGGCGTGCCAGTCGCCGGTGTGGGACACGGCGCTGGCGGTGCTCGCGCTGCGCGCATGCGGCGTCCCCGCCGATCACCCGCAGCTCGTGCAGGCGGGCGCGTACCTCCTGCGCGAAGAGGTGACCGTGAAAGGCGACTGGGCGATCCGCGTCCCCGACCTCGCACCCGGAGGCTGGGCGTTCGAATACGAGAACGACAACTACCCGGATGTCGACGACGCGGCCGTCGTCCCGCTCGCGCTGCGCACGCTCGGCATCGGCGACGACGCCGTCCGCCGCAGCCTCGACTGGGTCGTCGGCATGCAGTCGAGAGACGGCGGCTGGGGCGCGTTCGACGTCGACAACAGTGCGATGTGGCTCTACAAGATCCCGTTCTGCGACTTCGGCAAGGTCACGGACGAGCCGACCTCCGACGTCACCGCGCACGCGCTCGAGGTGCTCGGGCCGGAGGGCTATGCGCCTGCCGTCGAGCGCGGTCTCGCCTGGCTGCTCGGCCAGCAGGAGCAGGACGGCTCCTGGTTCGGCCGCTGGGGCGTCAACCACCTGTACGGCACCGGCGCCGCGCTGCCCGCGCTCGAGGCGTGCGGCATCCCCTCCGACCATCCCGCGATGCGCCGCGCCGTCGTGTGGCTCGACTCCGTTCAGCAGGAGAACGGCGGCTTCGGCGAGGACATCCGCTCGTACGCAGACCCCGCCTGGCGAGGGCGTGCGCCGTTCACGACGCCCTCGCAAACTGCATGGGCGCTGCTCGGCTACGTGGCCGCAGGAAACGCTGAGGATACGAGCGCGAAGAGGGCGGCAGATTATCTTTGCGCTGTTCAGCGTCCCGATGGAGATTGGGACGAGGAGCACTTCACCGGCACCGGCTTTCCGCTCGACTTCATGATCCGCTACCACCTGTACCGCATCAACTTCCCATTGCTTGCGCTGGGTCGACTGAGAGAGAGGCTTTCCGCATGAAGTTCCCGCTGCAGTCCACCGTTTCGATCGGCAAGTACGTCGCGACCCAGCAGCGCAAGGGCGAGCGCTATCCGCTCGTCCTCATGCTCGAGCCCACGCTCGCGTGCAACATCGCGTGCATCGGCTGCGGGAAGATCCGCGAGTACGAGTCGAATCGCGCGCGGCTGACGGTGGAGGAGTGCCTCGACTCCGGCCTCCAGTGCCCGGCCCCCGTCGTCTCCATCTGCGGCGGCGAGCCCCTCGTGTACAAGGGAATCGAAGAGGTCGCTGCCGGGATGATCGCGATGGGCAAGACGGTCGAGCTGTGCACGAATGCGCTCCGTCTCGAGCAGTGCCTCGACTGGTTCGAGCCGTCGCCCCGCATGACGTTCGTCGTGCATCTCGATGGCATGCGCGAGATCCACGACTACGTGTGCGACTACCCCGGCCTCTGGGACGTCGCCGTCGACGCAATCAAGACGGCGCGCGCCCGCGGCTTCCGCGTCACGACGAACACCACGATCTTCAAGGAGACCGAGGTGGACGACGTGATCGAGATGATGCGCTACCTCACCGACGAGGTCGGCATCGACGGGATGCTCGTCGCGCCCGGGTACCAGTACTCGCAGATCGATCCGAACCTGACGATGACGCGGTCCGAGCACGAAGTGAAGTTCCGCGCTATCCGCGCCGCCGTGCGCAAGCACGGCTATCGCTGGATCGCGACGCCGATCTACCAGGACTTCCTCACGGGCGAGCGGAAGCTCTCGTGCGCGCCGTGGGGCTCGATCACGCGCAACCCGTACGGCTGGAAAGGCCCGTGCTACCTCCTCACCGACGGCATCTTCCCGACGTACGAGGCGTTGCTCGAGGGGATGGACTGGGACGCGTACGGGCCGGGCAACGATCCGCGCTGCGAGCACTGCGGCATCCATTCCGGCTTCGAGCCGTCGGCCGCGTTCGAGTCGTCGAAGAGCCTCAAGGAGACCGTCCGGAGCATGGCGTGGACGCTGACCGGCTGACCTTCGCTTGCGCTTTGCCGGCTGAGCGCCGGGCGGCGAAGAAGCTGGGACGGACGATGCTCGTCGGGATGGCGTGCGCGCACGGCGTGCCCGAGCAGGACGTCGTCTCGTTCGGCATCGCCGGCTCGCTGCGTGACGACCTGCCCGTCGGCACGGTGATCGATGCGACGCGCGTCGTCGATGAGTCCGGGTCCGTCCTCTGGGAGGGGCGGCCGCTCGGCGTGCGGGGCGCGCGGGAGGGAACGATCCTCGGCGCAGCAGCGATCATCGACGATCCGGCGGAGCGCGCAAGGCTGCGCGCGAGCACCGGAGCCGACGCGGTGGACATGGAATCCGGCGTCTACGCGCGGGCGGGACATCTCGCCGGCTGCGTCCGCGCCGTGAGCGACACGCCGGGCCGGCAGCTCGGCCAGCTCGTGCATGCCTTCCGCGCTGACGGGAGCGTCGCTCCGCTCGGCCTCGCGCGCGCGTTCCTCACGTCTCCGCGCGACTCGTTCCGGGCCGCGCGCGACGTGCGCACCGCGTTGAATGCACTCGGGAACGTCGCGTGAGCGGCAAGCGTGTCCTGCTCGCTGCGCCGCGCTCGTTCTGCGCCGGCGTCGACCGCGCCATCGAGATCGTCGAGCGGCTGCTCGAGCAGAACGGGCCGCCGGTGTACGTTCGCCACCAGATCGTGCACAACGAGCACGTCGTCCGCCGCCTCGAGCGGCTCGGCGCCGTCTTCGTCGAGGACGAGTCGGAGATTCCCGAGGGCGAGGTCTGCGTGCTGTCTGCGCACGGCGTCGCACCGTCGGTGAAGGAGAACGCGGAGGCGCGCGGCCTCAAGGTCGTCGACGCGACGTGCCCGCTCGTGAACAAAGTGCACGCCGAGGCGCGTACGTACGCCGATAGTGGCCATCTCGTCGCGCTCGTCGGCCACGCGAACCACGTCGAGGTGATCGGCACGCTCGGCGAGCGTCCGGAATCGACCGTCGTCGTCGAGACGCCCGAGCAGGCGCGCGCGCTCCCGACCGACCGGCCCATCGCGGTGATCACGCAGACGACGCTCTCGCTCGATGACGTCGCGCCGATCGTCGATGCGCTCTCTGACCATGTGGGCGGCTCGCTGCGGCGCCCGCACGCGGACGACATTTGTTACGCGACGCAGAACCGGCAGGACGCGGTCAAGGAGATGGTCGTGCTCGGTGCGACGCGCATCTTCGTCATCGGCTCCGAGAACAGCTCGAACGCGCAGCGGCTCGTCGAGGTGGCGAAGTCCGCAGGCGCGGAGGCGACGCTCGTCGACGGCGAGAGCCCGCTCGACGCCGATCTCCTCGACGGGCACACGACGGTCGGCCTCACCGCCGGCGCGTCGACGCCCGAGGAGCTCGTGCGAGCGACTGCCGACCAGCTCGCGGCCTGCGGCTACGACACGCTCGAGGAGATCACCGTCGCGCGCGAGGACGTGCATTTCCGCCTGCCGAGGGAGGTGGCGACGGCCTGACGGCCCTGAGTCACATGACCAGCGTTGAAATCCCATACTCGATCGCCGCTGCGCTCCCGACGCTCTCGGTGATGGACATCACGAACGATGTCTCGCAGTCGGTGGCCCAGGCCGAATGCCGCGCCGGCATTGCGTATGTCCACCCGCTGCACTCGCTCACGATCGTGCGCGTGCAAGAACGGGAGACCGGCTTCTTCGAGGACCTCGAGGTGCTGCTGGAGCGGATCGTCCCAAGCGGCAACCCGAACCGTGAGCGGATGGTCGCGTCGCTGCTCTCGCCGAGGAGCGAGCAGGTCCCGTTCGCCGACGGCGCCCTCTGTCTCGGCCGCTTCCAGCGGATCATGCTCTTCTCGCTCGATGCGGAGCATCGCAGTGAGTGGTCATTGACCTTGCTCGGCTAGTGCCGTAGAAGTACCTCCGTGCGTTCGGGCCACGAGCAGGCGTGGGCGGATGCGCTCGCGGAGGAGCACCTCCATCAGCGCGAGCTGCTGGCGACGCTGCGTGGCGAGCTGGGGACGTTCGCGCGCGAGTGCGCCGCCGCGCTCACCGCGCTCGACGCCTACGTCAGCCTGGCCGGCGTCACCGAGATCCTGAGCACCGCGCAGACAACGGCAACGCATGCGCGCCTCGCGCTCGACGTGAGTCGCAGGCTCCAGGGCGGCGAGGACCCGGAGCTCGTCAACCTGTACACGGCCGTCGCGGGAAACGAGGACGTGCCGCCTCGCCTCGTCCGCCACGCGAGCGACCTGCTCGCATCCGGGCCGAAGCGAACCGACCGACAGCTGCTCCAAGCGGTCGTCACGGCGTCCGGTGCGCGCGCGCAGCTCGAACAGCTCGTCGGGCCTGCGCCCGCCGCGGCGCTCGCTGCGATGCAACCGCTCGTTCGGTGGATCCGGGCGGACGACCGCCGCGCGCTGCTCGAGACCGCAGGCGGCGACCTCGCTCAGGTGCTGACTGCGACCGCCGAGCTCGGCGCCGGGGCGGAGTCTGCCGCCGCCGGCGACGCTGCGGCGCTCGGCCAGTCGCTGCGGGATGCCGTCGAGCACGTCGACGGTGCGGCGAAGTCGGTGCGGGAGGGGAAGCTCGACGGCGTCCTCGCGGAGGCCCGCGCGAAGCTCCAGGCAGACCTCGATGCGCTCCGGGCCGTCCACGAGAACGCGCACGAAGCGCCCGAGGAGTGGCGGGCGGCCCGCAAGGTCGAGCACACGGAACTGACACAGGAGGTGCACGAAAAGCTCGACAAGATCGAGCGGATCCGCGGGATCCTGTTCCGGCTGCTGCCGAACCTCCAGGCGGTCAGCCGCGCGCTCGGCGTCGTGCAGAAGCTGCACGCACTCGAAGGTCGGCTCGACCCGGCGCCGGCCGCGGGCGTCGCCGCCGCCCAGGCATCGCTCATCCTCGACACCGGCGCCCTCTGGGACGGCGTCCTTCCGGGGCCGCCGCCCGCGCCGCGCGTCCGCCGCGTGTCGAAGCGCACGCGCTGGGCCGCTCTGGCCGCCGCCATCGTGATCGGGGTCATCGTCGGGATCGCGCTGGCCGGCGGGGGCTCGAGCAAGCCGAAGCCCGTCGTCATCGAGACGACGACAGCCACCGCGCCGCCGACGACGACGGCCGCGCCCGCGGTCGGGCCGAAGCCCAACCTTCTGCCGGTCAAGGCGGTCTTCGATCCCAACCGGCGCGCGACCTTCTACACCATCGGAGTCGAGCAGGGCGGCGAGCCCGTCGTCTCGTACCGCTGGTCGCTGACGACGCCTCCGGGCAACCCGACCTGCAACACGTTCGCGCACATACCGGGCAAGCCGAACGAAGCCGTCTGGCATCACTCGGCGACGGACGGGTGCACCCACAACGGCATCCAGCACGATGGAACCGTGCACGTCGCGGTTCTGAGCGCCCACTGGTCGTGCAAAGAGTCGTTCTTCGGGACGCTCACCCGCACCGGAACACCCAACGCACAATGTGTGCGGAGATAGGCAGACTTCCGATATGAACCGGCAGCGGTGGCTCTCCCGGGTCGCGCTCGTCTTCCTCGCGCTCATCGCGGAGCTCCTGGGCCGTAGCCTCGCGCACCACCTCGACGTCGGCAGGCACGTCGGGCCGATGAGCTACAGGCACACCGACTATTACCCGTTCCTCCTTGCCGGCGTGAAGATCGGTGTTGCGCTCATGCTCGCGCGCGTGGCGTGGAGGTTCGCGAGGGCGCGCCGTTTTGCGTCGGTGCTGGGGCGGCCGCGCATGCGCGTCGAGCTCTCGGCGCGCCTCTGGCTCGCATCGTTCCTCGCCACCTCTGCGATCTATCTCGCGCAGATGGATGCCGAGGGCAGGACGCATTGGCTCGGACCGTGGCTGCACACGTCGGCCCTGCCTGTATTCGCTGTGCTCTCGGTTCTCGTGGCGCTGCTCCACCGCAGCGTCGAGCTGTGGCTGCACGACTACGAAGAGCTCGCCGCCCACGCCGTCGCGTGCCTGCGCAAGCTCGTCGTCGACACGCCCGCACCGATCGATTCGCATCTCGCTGCCGCCCCGCGGCGGTTGTTCGGCCTCGCGTTCGAGTCGCGGCCGCCTCCTCTGTCTGCCTAGGCGTCGCTCGCGACGCCGGCGTAAGAGGCCGCGACGGTTCATCCGGCGTGGTCGCTTAACCGCAGATAGCTCAACAGAGGAGGACTGCCATGAGCGCGGATATCGCGCACGAACTGCACGGCGAGAGGGAGAAGGAACGGGTCGCGGCCGCGGCTACGTCGGCGCGCGTGCGCATCGTGCTCGCGATAGGCCCCGCGACCGCCGCGGCCGGCGTGGTATGGGCGTTCATTCAGCCGTGGCGCCTGACGCTGCTGAACCCGCACGGCCAGGGCTTCTGGTGGCTCTTCGTCGAGCCGCCGTTGTACATCGTGCTCGTCGGCGTGCTCTTCCGGGTGCTCATCGCGCGACCGCTCGTCCAGGACATGGAGGACGCGGGGCGATGATCCTCGCCGGCATCGAGCCCAAGGCGGAGATGGTGCACTGGATGTTCGCCACCGGCATCCTCGTTCTCGGCCTGCTGTTCCTCGCCGAGACGATCGTCGGGCCGGAGGTGTGGGCACGGCGGCCGTGGCGCCGCTACCTCTGGCCGGGGACGATGTTCCTCCTCGGCCTGCTCCTGTGGCCGGTGATGGCGCTCTACACGAACTCGATGATCCACATGGTCGCGCACGGGTCGTGGGCGCAGGTGCTCATGGTGAGCGGCGGTGCCGAGCTCGGTGTCGTGCGCGGGAAGCTGCACTCGCAGTACTGGAGGCTCACCTCGGCGGGGGCGTTGCTCGTGTCCGGGACGGCGTTCCTCGTCCACGAGCAGAACGGCTGGTTCTTCGCGCGGGCGGCGTTCCTCCACCACGCACTCGGCTGGACACTGATCGTGGCCGCCATTTTCCCGCTCGTGCAGGCGATCCGGCCGCGCTCGATCGTTGCCGCCTCCGGGTTCGCGATGACGTTCTTCGTCGTCGCGGTGCTGCTGTACTGCGATCGCGACTCCGCGGCCATCCTCGGCCACTTCTCGCAGTTCGCGGGGGTGCCTCACCGATGAAGCGCGCGCTACTCGTCGTAGCGTTCCTCGTGCTTTTGGCGCCCGCGTCGGCGTTCGCGCACGCGTCGCTTCAGAAGGAGTCGCCCGGCTTCAAACAGCGGCTTGCAGTGTCGCCGCGCCAGGTCGTGCTCCGGTTCGACCAGAGCGTCGACGCGCTGCCGAAGGCGATCCAGGTGTTCACGCTGAAAGGCAAGAACATCGCCGGAACGCCGCGCGCGATCCCCGGGAAGCGCGAGATCGTCGCGTCGCTTCCACGTCTGCCGAAAGGCCCGTACACGGTGCGCTGGCAGGCGCTCTCGAACGACGGGCACATCGTCACGGGCGTGTACACGTTCGGCGTCCGCGTGGCGGCGCCGCCGGTGACGGACGCGGTCGGCGCGCAAGGCCCGACGCGAACCGAGGACATCGTGCGCTGGCTCTACTTCGTCGGGCTCGCACTTGCGGTCGGTGGCATCGGCTTCCGGCTGCTGATCGCTCGCGGGCCGTTGTCGGCGCGCGCACAGCGGCGATTCTTCTGGGTGACAGGCATCGGGATCGTCACCGTCCTCGAGACCGGCATCACCTCCTTCCTCCTGCGTGGCGAGGACTTCTTGCAGCTGCCGTTCTCGCGCTTCCTCTACGGCGATCTTTCGCCGCTCGCGAGCGGGACGCGCTTCGGGCAGACGTTCGTGATCATGGAGCTCGGGTTCGCGCTCGTCGCCGCGCTCATCTACCTCGCGTGGCTGACCGACCGGAACGCGCTCCTGTGGGTGGCATTTGGACTCGGGCTCGTCTTCATCTCCGGGCTCTCGCTCTCCGGCCACTCCGCCGCCGACGCCGGGCACTCGTGGCTCTCGGAGCTCGCCGACTGGGTGCACCTCGCCTCCGCGACGCTGTGGGTCGGCGGCCTCGTGCAGCTCGCCGTCGTCGTCTGGCCGACGTCCCCGGAGCTCCGCGCGACCGCGTTCCGTCGCTTCTCGCGGCTCGCAACGGTGCTCGTCGCACTGTTGCTCACTGCAGGGACGTATCTCAGCATCCTGCGGCTCCCGCACGTGCACGACCTCTGGACGACGGGATACGGCCACGTGCTCCTCGTCAAGCTCGGACTCGTCTCGCTCGCGCTCACGTGGGGCGCCGCGCATCACTTCATCGCCGTGCCGCGCATCGAGCGCCCCGGCGTGACGGGCACGCTCGCCCGGACGCTCATCGGCGAGAGCGCGGTCGCGATGGCGGTGCTTCTTGCGGCGGCGATCCTCACCGACTCGAAGCCTCCGCCCCAGCCGCTGCCGAAGGCGCCGGTCGCGGCCGTGTCGCAGCGTTGACTGGGCTCACGCGGGCCGAGTTCCTCGTCCGCAGCGCCGCCCTTGCGCTCGCACCTTCGATTCAGGTACAGCCGCGCTTCATCTCGCGGCCGGACCTCGATCCGCCGGCGGTGACGATCCTGCACGCCGCGTCGGGCGCGGCGCCCGGTTACCTCTTCCTCGCGCCGTCGTCGGGGCCGGGGCAGCGCGGCCCGCTCATCCTGGACGACGCCGGACGACCGGTGTGGTGCAAGCCCACGGGGCTTCCCGCGATGAACTTCCGCGCGCAGACGCTGCGCGGCGAGCCCGTGCTCACGTGGTGGCAGGCGCTGCCGGGCGGCGGCCTCGGTCACGGTGTGCACGTCGTCGCCGACGCGTCGTATCGCGAGATCGCGCGCTTCCCGGCCGGGCACGGCCGGCCGTCCGACCTGCACGAGCTCCTGCTCACCGATCGAGGCACGGCGCTCGTGACGAGCCTCGAGATCCGGCATCGCGGCGCGCGCGGGTTGACTATGGGCGGCGTCGTGCAGGAGCTCGAGGTGCCGAGCGCGCAGGTGCTGTTCGAATGGCGCAGCCTCGACCATGTTCCGGTCGGCGAGTCGTACGCGCCGGTCGGCTATCCGTGGGACTACTTCCATGTCAACTCGATCGACGTCGACGCGGACGGGCACCTGATCGTCTCCGCGCGCAACACGTGGGCCGTGTACAAGGTGCACCGGCGCACGGGGGCGATCCTGTGGCGGCTCGGCGGCAAGCGGAGCGACTTCGCGCTCGGCTCTGGCGCGCGCTTCGCGTTGCAGCACGACGCACGCAGCCACGAAGGTGGGCGCGTCGTCTCGATCTTCGACAACGGCGTGTCGCGGTCGCGGGGGATCGTCCTCGGGCTGGACACGAAGCGCATGCGCGCATCGCTCCTGCGCGAATATATCCACCGGCCCGCGCTGCACGCGCACAAGCTCGGCAGCGTACAGCTGCTCGGAAACGGCGACGTCCTCGTCGGCTGGGGCACCGATCCGCACTTCACGGAGTTCGCGGCAGGTGGCCACGTGAAGCTCGATGCGACGCTCCCGCGCGGCGGCGAGAACTACCGCACGCTCCGCGTCCCCTGGCGCGGCCGGCCGCGCTATCAGCCGGTCGCCGTCCGGCGCGGCCAGACCGTGTATGCGAGCTGGAACGGCGCCACGGACGTCGCCGCCTGGAAGATCGAACCGGGCGGCCCCGTCGTCGCTCGCACCGGCTTCGAGACCGCGCTTCCGCTCCGGGCGGGCACGGTCGTCGCGCTCGACGCTCGCGGCCGGGCTCTCGGGAGATACCGTCTCCCGTGATGCTCGTGCTCACCCGTGCGGAGGTGGAGGAGCTGCTCGATCTCGACGCGCTCCCGGATGCGCTCGCGCGCGCCCACGTTGATCTCTCCTCGGGCGCGGCGTCGATGCCGGCGCGTATCGCCGCTTTTGCCGGCGACGCCGGTCTGCTCGGCGCGATGCCCGCCCACCTGCCGTCGGCCGGGCTCGGTTGCAAGCTCGTCAGCCTCTTTCCGGGGAACGTCGACCGGCCGACCCACCAGGCGGAGATCGTCATCTTCGACCCGGAGAACGGGACGCCCGTCGCCGTCATGGACGGGACGTACATCACCGCGATGCGCACGGCGGCCGCGGCTGCGCTCTCCGCGCGCGTGCTTGCCCGGCCGGATGTCCGCGTGCTTGCGATCCTCGGCACGGGCGTGCAGTCGCGTGCTGCGCAGGAGATGTTCCCGCGTGTGCACGATTTCGCCGAGATCCGCGTCGCGGGCCGCGGTGAGTACGAGGATGCCGTCCGGGGTGCGGACGTGGTTCACGCCGCGACGCACTCGCCCGAGCCGGTGGTGCTGCGCGACTGGGTCAGCCCGGGAACGCACGTGAGCTCGGTCGGCTACAACGCGCCGGGGTCGGAGCTCGATCCTGCGCTCGTCGCTGCCGCAACGCTCTTCATCGAGTACCGCGACTCGTCGTTTGCGCCGCCGCCGAGCGGTGCGCCAGAGCTCGCCGGCATCGATCCCGCGTCGGTGGCGGAGCTCGGTGAGGTCATCGCGGGCACGCGCCCGGGCCGGACGAGCGCGGAGGAGATCACCCTGTACAAGTCGGTCGGGGTCGCCGTGCAGGATCTCGCTGCCGCCGCGCTCGTGCTCGCGGCCGCGGAGGCGCGCACGTGAGCGACTTCTCTCCGGGTCTCGCCGGCGTCGTCGCGTTCGAGACGGAGATCGCGGAGCCCGACCGCGAGGGCGGGTCGCTCCGCTATCGCGGCGTCGACATCGAGGAGCTCGTCGGCACGGTGCCGTTCGAGAACGTCTGGGGCCTGCTGGTCGACGAGGCGCTCGAGCCGGGACTGCCTGCGGCCTCCTGCGAGCTCGAGGTGCGCACCGGCGGCCATATGTCCGACCTGCAGTCGATGCTCGCGATCCTCAGCGGCAAGTGGAAGCTCGGGCAGCTGATCGACATCGGCGACGAGCAGGCGAAGGAGGACCTGCGCCGTCTCTCCGCCGCCGCGCTCTCGATCGTCGCACAGTCGGCACGCAGCGCCGACCTGCCGCCTGTGCCGGAGGAGACGGTGCTCGCCGGCCGGACCGCGGCGGAGCGCTTCCTGCTCGCATGGCGCGGCGAGGTGGATGAGAAGGCCGCGAAGGCGATCGATACGTACTGGATCTGCACCGCGGAGCATGGCCTGAACGCGTCCACCTTCACGGCGCGGACGGTCGCGTCCACCGGTGCGGATTGCGGCGCTGCGCTCTCGGCCGCCGTCGGTGCGCTCTCCGGGCCGCTCCACGGTGGCGCGCCCGCGCGCGTGCTGCCGATGCTCGACGCGGTCGCCGCGAGCGGCGACGCGGAGAAGTGGGTGAGCGACGCGCTCGCCCGGCACGAACGGATCATGGGATTCGGCCATCGTGTCTATCGTGCCGAGGATCCGCGCTCACGTCTGCTGAAGCGCACCGCGAAGGAGCTCGGCTCGCCGCGCGTCGCGGTCGCCGAGGAGCTCGAGCAGGTCGCACACGAGGCGATCGCGAAGAAGCACCCCGACCACTCGTGGACGAACGTCGAGTACTGGTCGGCGATCGTGCTCGATGTCGCGGACGTTCCGCCCAATCTTGCGCCGGCGATGTTCGCGTGCTCACGCACGGCCGGCTGGTCGGCGCACGTGCTCGAGCAGAAGCGCCTCGGCGTGCTCATCCGTCCGAGCGCCCGGTACGTCGGCCCTGCTCCGCGACCCCTGCAACGGGTGTGATCCGCGCGGCCGATTACCGGGATCGCTTCCCGATCCTCGCCGACTGCATCTACCTCATCAACCACTCGCTCGCGGCGATGCCTGCCAAGGCGGAGGACAACCTCCTCGAGTACGCGCGCATGTGGCGCGAGCGCGGCATCCGCTCGTGGGGCGAGGGCTGGTGGGACATGCCGATGACGGTCGGCGACCAGATCGGCCGCATCGTCGGCGGGCCGCCGGGCTCGGTGGTCATGCACCAGAACGTCACCGTCGCGGAGATGGTCGTCATCTCCTGCTTCCGCAACCCGGGGAAGCGGAACCGCGTCGTGTACGAGGAGGCGAACTTCCCGTCCGTGCGCTACCTGTACCAGGCGCAGCCGGAGCTCGAGGTCGTCGCCGTCGAGGACGACCGGGCGATCGTCGACGCGATCGACGAGCGGACGCTGCTCGTTCCGATCAGCCACGTGCTGTTCAAGAACGGCGAGATCCAGGACGTCGAGCCGATCATCCGGCGTGCGCACGAGGTCGGCGCGCACGTCGTGCTCGACGCGTATCAGTCCGCGGGTGTCGTTCCCTTCGACGTGACCGAGCTCGGCGTCGACTTCGCGACGGGCGGGAGCGTGAAGTGGCTGTGCGGCGGCCCCGGCGCCGGCTGGCTGTACGTCCGGCCCGACCTCGCCGAGCGGCTCGAGCCGACGTTCGTCGGCTGGCAGGGGCACGCCCGGCCGTTCGCCTTCGAGCCGGAGCTCGAGTACGCGGACGGCTCGGCGCGGTTCCTCACCGGTACGCCGAACGTGCCGGCCTTGTATGCGGCAACCGCTGGCTACGACGTCATCGAGGAGGTGGGCGTCGACCGGATTCGGGAGCGCTCGCTCGCTCTGACGTCGCTGCTCATCGAGTTGCTCGACGACGCGGGTCTCGAGATCGTCAGCCCGCGTGCGCCCGAGCGGCGCGGCGGCACCGTGACCGTTCGAACGCCCGACCACGCCGCCGTCCACCGCGAGCTCGGAGAGCGCGGGATCATCTGCGACTTTCGGCCGGACGCGGGCGTACGCCTCGGCCCGCACTTCTACAACACCGAGGACGAGCTCCGGCAGACGGTGGCGGAGCTGGCCGACATCGTCGAGAGCGGCGCCTACGCCCGCCACGCCGGAGCGGCCGCGCGCTTCTAAAGAAAGTTTCTCGCCCGTCCGATGCTCTATCCACAGGATGGGTCGGTCTTTTGGGGTCTTGTTCGCTGTGGCGGTGGCTACGCTCGCGCTTTCGAGCGTCGCGTCCGCGGCACAGCTCATCGATCGCGACGCGGTCGGCCTTCGGCTGTCGGTGAACGCCAAGGGCGAGGCGCTCCTCACCTACCGGAAGGGCGGCCTCCTCAAGCATGTGCTCGTGTGGGGCGCGATCAACGCGCTGCCGCCGACGGCCGGCGCCCAGCAGGTGAAGTTCCACGTCGACTATGCGGGCGGCTGGGGTAAGTACCGCACGCTGTACTGGCAGCACTTCAAGAACGTCTGCGGGCCGTACGACGGGCCGGTGCTCCCGAACGTCATCGCGGAATGCACGGCGCCGGACGGGACATACTGGGCGGCGCAGCAGTGGCCGCAGCCGCTTCCTGACCTCGGCTTCACGCCGTGGCTCTCGACGCAGAGCCAGCAATGGCTGGAGGTTTCCCATTGGAGTGGGCCGGTGGCACAGCTCGAGACCGGGATGCACTGGGTGTACGACGGGCGGTTCCAGAGCATCTTCGGCCGTTACACCTACAACGGTCAGCCGGTGTACGGCTTCGGGACGACGCGGATCGGCGCGCCGACCGACGGCTTCGGCCGGCTCGTCTACCTCGACACGTACAACTCGGTGTACGGGCCCGGCTGGCGCCGCGAGAACTCGTTCGTCGCGCATAACCCGAGTGGTGTCTTCTGTTACGGCTTCTATCCGTTCGATCCGACGAAGGGCGGGTATCAGTATCCGCCCGGCCAGACCGGCAAGCGCGGGCCCGGCATCGGTGAGCAGTACCGATTGTTCGCGGAAGGCCCCGGCGTGACGCCGGATGTCGCAACCATCGTGCAGCCCCTCCATCCGTTCGACGGACGGAGTCTGGCGGACGTCCAGCAGGAGCAGCAGGCCGCCTCGCTCATCACGTCCTGGGGCGACAAGAGCTGCCGGACTAGCTGAGCAGTTCCAACAGTTGCTGCGCGAAGGCCGGCGCGGTCGGCACGTCCTCGTGCCGGAAGTAGACGTACACGGGCTCGGACGCGGCGCGAATGCGCGCTGCGAACGCCTCGTCCGGCGGCTCGCGCCTGCGGAGGTAGCGGAACGGCGCCGGATGGTCGAGGTCGTTCACCCGTACGGCGCCTCGTTCCGCGAGCCGCTCCTCGATGCCGTCCCACGACGGATGCTCCAGGTCGAATGCGATCCGGAGTCCGGTCCCGAGCGAACCGAGGATGAGCTCGATCGCGCCTTCGTCGCGCACGCTCTTCAACGAGACGCGTACAGGCCCGAGCCGCTCGCCGAGTGCGCGTGCCCCGGAGTCGAAGGCCTCGAGGCCGCCGGTCCGGTGGCCGGGCAGCTTCGGCGCGAACTCGAAGCCGTCCGGCGCCTGCTCCGCCCAGCGGCGGAACTGCTCCACGCCCGGCATGCGATAGCCGGTCGTGTTCAGCTCGACCGTCCGGAAGCGCTCCGCGTAGAAGCCGAGGAACGCCTTCGGGTCGAGCCCGGCCGGATAGAAGCCGGGCCGCCAGGTCGGATACGACCAGCCGGACGTTCCGACCGAGACCCGCGCTAGCGTTCGCGCTCCCGTGGCCACCGTGGAAAGCCTGCCACTCCCGGTCGAAACCTTCACGGACGAGGAGCGTGAGCGCCTCGCCCCGCACTTCACCAACCTCGACCGCCCGGTCTTCGGGCTCGTGAACCTGCCCGAGACGGTGAAGGGCGCGCTCTTCGCGCGCTACTCGCGCTATCCCGGCACGCTGCGCCGCCTCTTCCTCGAGGAGTTCGCCGATTCGGTGCCGAAGGTTCCCGCAATCGAGGGCGTCGAGGGTAAGCGCGCCGCCGAGCTGTACGACCGCATCTTCCTCGGGTACGGCGACGACTCCGTCGCCCAGCTCGGCGGCGCGCACATCGCGTGCGAGTGGACGTCGAACCTACTGACGAAGATCCTCCAGCGGCCGCGGCTCGCCGCCTACCTCGAGCAGTCGACGCGGTACATCGCCTACGACGCACGCCTCGAGGGTTACGGGCTTCGCTATCACCGCGACCCGCGCTTCGGTCCCGCGTACGAGCGAGCTCTCGACGATCTGTTCGAGACGTACGCACGGCTGCTCGAGTCGACGACGGAATGGGCGGCGGAGCGCTACCCGCGCGCGGACGACGAGTCACCCGCCGCGCACCGCCGCGCCGTGCGCGCGAAGGCGCTCGATCTCGTCCGCGGGCTGCTACCGGCCGCGTCGCTCTCGCACGTGGGCATGTACGCGAGCGGCCAGACGTACGAGCAACTCGTGCTGCACCTGCTCGCGCATCCGCTCGCGGAGGCGCGCGCCTACGGCGCGATGCTGCTCGAGGAGCTTCAGCTGATCATCCCGAGCTTCGTCGTGCGCATCCCGCGCGAGGACCGGGGCGGACGCTGGATCGAGTACCTGCGCGACCGCCGCGACTCGGCGGATTCGCTCGCCCTCCGGCTCGGGCTCGCCGGCGGCGACACCGAGGTCGGCCCGTCCGTGCGTCTCCTGCGCACGCACGGGACCGAGGAGGAGCTGCTCGCGGCGCTTCTGTCCGAGTCGGCGACGGTCTCGGAGGAGGAGGTGCTCCGCACCGTTGCTGAACTCGGCTCCACGGAGCGTGCGGCGCTCGTCCGCGAGCTCGTCGGCGAGCGGGAGAATCGTCGCCACCGTCCCGGCCGCGGATTCGAGACGCTCCGCTACCGGTTCGAGATCGTCTCCGACTACGGCGCGTTCCGCGATCTTCAGCGCCATCGCCTCCTGACATGCCAGTGGCAGCGGCTCTCGCCCGCGCTCGGCGCCGACGTCCCGCACGAGCTCGTCGCCGCGGGTCTCGGCGGCGAGTTCGAGCGTGCGCTGGACGTGTCGCGCCGCGAGTACGAACGCCTGCGCGACGCCGGCCTCGCGGAGGAGGCGCCGTACGCGCTCTGCCTTGCGTTCCGCATCCGGTACGTGCTCGAGCTCGACGCGCGCGAGGCACTGCACCTGATCGAGTTGCGTTCCGGCCGCGAGGGCCATCCGTCGTATCGCGCGGTTGCCCACGAGATGCGTCGCGCCATCGCCGAGGTGCATCCGAACGTCGCCGCTGCAATGACGTTCGCGGACGACTCGACCGAGGAGCGCCTCGAGCGCATCCTCTCCGAGATCCGGAACGAAGGCCGCTAGATCGGTCGGAGCACGACGACGCCGGGCTCGCTGCTCGTCGGCGTCTGGCGCGTCACGATCCAGGTGTCGCCATGGTGCAGGTGATAGGGCGCGTTCAGTTGCACCGTCGTGGCTTGATTCACGGCCACCTGGAAGGTGCCGCAGGGCGCGAACGGCTTGCCGTTGCGCACGAGGAAGACCTCGTAGTACGAGCTGTTGGACAGCTTCGGCAGGCCGGTGACGCTGAGGTGCATCGGCCAGTTGCCGCCCGCGTCCACGGGCTCGACCTGCAGTGACGCGAGCGCGTGCGGCGCCGCCGGCGTTCCGGTGAGCTTCAGCACCTCCGCGTTCGCCGTGCTGCCGCCGTTACCGGCGATGTAGCCGCCGAGGAAGGCGAGCGCGACGATCGCGACCGCCGCGGCGAGCAGCAGGACGCGTCGGCGCACACGTGGAGGCCGCCGGCCGAGCGTCATGCCGAGCGTCGGCCCGGACTCGAGCCCCGGTGAAAGCTCCGGGGGTGGGCCGGCCTGGATGAGCAGCGAGTGCACGCGGGCGAGGCGCGCGCGCTCCGCGGCTTCCACGTCCGCCCCGACGATCTCTTCGAACTCGGGCGGTGTCATGCCAGTTCTCCCTCCAGGACGTCCGCGAGGTGCGCGAGTGCGCTCCGTGTGCGGGTCTTCACCGTTCCGAGCGGAATGTCGAGAAAGCTCGCCACCTCGCTCTGTGACAGACCGCTCCAGTAGGCGAGCTCGACGACCTCCCGTTCTCTGTCCGACAGCGTCTCGAGCGCGCGGTGCACGCGCCACGAGATGAACGAGGTCTCGGCCCGCTCGGCAGGCCCCGGCTCGTCCGAGGTCATGTCGGGAACCTCGACCGGCATCTCGGCGCGCGAGCGCAGGCGGTCGACGATCGCGTTGCGCGCGATCGCGTACAGCCACGGGGCGGCCGGCCCTCGCTCGGGTCTGTAGCTCCCGGCAGAGCGCCAGACGGCGGCGAACATCTCCTGCACCGCGTCTTCTGCCCGCTCGCGGTCGCGGAGTCGCTGGAGCGCGAGGCCGAAGATCGACCGGATGTACCGGTGGTAGATGACCTCGAAGGCCTCCCGGTCGCGGGCGGCGATCCGGACGACCAGCTCCGAGTCGGATGCCTGCTCCGGGGGAACCGGCCCCGCCTCGGCCCGGCTGGGAACGGCCCGGAGGTGGGCGGGTGTTTCGAGTGCGATTTCCATTCCTCTCCGACTTCTACGCATGGCGTCCCGGTTCGGATTCTCGCATGAGGGCGAAGAAAGGCTGCTGTACGGAAACTGTGAAACCGGCGTCTTCCGTGCATGGGGCTTCGAGGGCGGGGGAGGACACCCTCAAGCCAAGCAAGGAGGTGCTGGCATGAAACGCCTGTTCATAGTCCCGATTGCGGTTCTCGCGGCCGTCCTGGTCGCCGTTGCCGCCGGGGCGAGCACACAGACGGTCCAGGTCACGAAAAACGGCTTCACGCCGCAGAACGCGACCGTGAATGTCGGTGACACCGTGACTTGGCACAACGCCGACACGGCCAATCACCAGATCGTCGCCGACGACGGCAGCTTCGCGTCGCCGGTGCTGCAGGGCGATCAGTCGTACTCGCACACGTTCAACAGTGCGGGCAAGGTGAAGTACCACGACTCGTTCGCCAAGACGCACACGGGCACGATTACGGTGAACGGCCCCGCGCCTGCGATCACGCTGAACTCCTCGACGTCCACCGTCGTCTACGGCAGCGGCGCGACGTTGACGGGCAGCGTGTCGGCTGCTCTCCCGAACGAGCCTGTCACTCTGACCGCGCAGGCGTTCGGCAAGAGCACGCAGTCGGTCGACCAGGTGACGACGACGACGAAGGGGAACTACACGTTCAACGTCTCGCCGACGATCCAGACGGCGTACCAGTCGCACTGGCGGACCGCTGACAGCCAGACCACCACGATCAACGTGTCGCCGCGCATCGGCTTCGGCCGGAGCGGTCGCATCTTCATCGCGAAGGCGACGTCCGATCTGACGTACTCGGGCCACTTCGTCTGGGTCCAGCGGCATTTCGGTTACGGCTGGAAGAGCATCAAGCGCGTGTTCCTCGGTTCGACCTCGCGCGCGACGTTCACGATGAAGCTCCCGCACGGCAACACGATGCTTCGGCTCGTGATGCCGTCCGGTCAGGTTGGCGCTGGTTATGTCGCCGGTCTCAGCCGGACGGTCATCGTCCATCGGTAACGCTCGCAAGGGACTCCGGGGACCGGCCCACTTTGGACAGGGCCGGTCCCCGGCGAACCTCGATGTGCGCGCGGCTAGCGGCCGCGCGCCTCACCGAACCGCTTGTCCACCTCGGCCCAGTTGACGACGTTCCACCAGGCCTCGAGGTAGGCGGGACGCTTGTTCTGATACTTGAGGTAGTAGGCGTGCTCCCACACGTCGATGCCGAGCAGCGGCACGTGGCTCTGCATGATCGGCGAGTCCTGGTTCGGCGTCGAGTAGACGGCGAGGCCGGTGCCGTCCCAGACGAGCCACGTCCAGCCGCTGCCGAAGCGCTTGACGCCGCCGTCGGTGATCGCCGACTTGAGCGCGTCGAACGACTCGAACGTGTCGTCGATCGCGGCGCCGATGTCGCCGCTCGGGGCGCCACCGCCGTCCGGCGACATGATCGTCCAGAACAGGGAGTGGTTCGCGTGCCCGCCGGCGTTGTTGCGCACGGCCGCCCGCTTCTCCTCCGGGATGATCTCGATCTCGGTCAGCACCTGGACGACGTTCTTGTCCGCCCACTCGGTGCCGGCAAGAGCGGCGTTCGCGTTGTCGACGTAGGCCTTGTGATGCAGGTCGTGATGGATCCGCATCGTCTCGGCGTCGATGTGCGGCTCGAGCGCGTCGTATGCGTAAGGCAGATCGGGAAGTTCGAATGCCATTCCAGGGGCTCCTTTCAACCGTCTTGTCTTCTCCTCGCGGAGGATATGCTCCACCGCCATGGCCACGCTCGCGTTCAAGTTCGAGGAGATCGCCCCGCGCCCGCTGCGCCCCGAGCTCCACGAGCTGGAGGGAATCTCGCGCGCGGCGGTCGAGGCGCACTACAAGCTCTACGTCGGGTACGTGAACAAGCGGAACGAGATCCTCGGGAAGCTCGCGGAGGCTGACCCGGCGGCCGCGAACCAGGTGTACTCCGATCTGCGCTCGCTCAAGGTCGACCTGACCTTCGCCATCGGCGGCATCAAGAACCACGAGGTCTACTTCGCGCACCTCGGCGGCGGGGGTGGCGATCCCACGGGCGCCTTCGCGGCGCTCGTCAAGCGCGACTTTGGCTCGGTCGAGGCCTGGCGCACCGATCTGCGCGCCACCGGCATGGCGGCGCGGGGCTGGGCCTGGACGGCCTACGACTGGGACGAGGGCCGGCTCTTCAACTACGTCGGCGACGCGCAGAACACGTTCCCGGTGTGGAACGCGACGCCGCTCGTCGCGCTCGACGTGTACGAGCACGCGTACTTCCTGGACTACCAGACCGATCGCGCGTCCTACATCGACGCGTTCTTCGACAACCTGGACTGGGATGTCGTGAACGGCTGGGTCGCGCAGTTCGGCATCCCCGGCTGAGTCGTGCTCACCGTCGGCCTCGCTGTGGCCGGGTACGTCGTCGGCTCCATGCCCTGGGGCTACTGGCTCGTCCGCATGTTTCGCGGCGAGGACATTCGCACGCAGGGAAGCGGGAACATCGGCGCGAGCAACGTCTGGCGCGTGTACGGCCGCCGTCTCGGCATCCCGGCCGTGCTGCTCGATGCCGCAAAAGGCTTCGCGCCGGCATTCGTCGCGGTCGAGCTCGCCGGGCACGGGGCAGGCGTCCTCGCCGGCGCCGCCGCAATGCTCGGCCACTGGCGCCCGCTCTTCCTCGGCTTCCGCCGCGGCGGGAAGATGGTCGCGACCGCAGGCGGCGCGTTTCTCGGCGTCGCGCCGCTCGTGGGCGGAGCGAGCGCGGGTGTGTGGCTGCTCGTGTTCGCCCTGACCCGCTACGCCTCGGTCGCGTCGATGGTCGCGGCCGTCTCGCTCATCTTCTGGGCGTGGCTGTTCGGCTACCCATGGCCGGTGATCGCGTTCGCGTGCTTTGCAGCGGCCGGCGTCGTCTTCCTGCACAAGGCGAACATCCGCCGCCTCGTCCGCGGCGAGGAGAGCCGGTTCAGGCGGCCCGCAGCCAGTCCCTGAGCTCGGTGTGACGGAGCGGGCCGTGCCCGCCGCCGTCGAGCTCGGCGCGCAACTCGCCGATCGTCCCGTAGCGCTCCGCAACGACCTCGTGCGCGTGGATGGTCTCGAAGTTGAGCTGGCGCGAGAGCACGAAGTCGGCGCCGTCGAGACCGGGCAGCTCGTCGAGCACGCTTTTCAGCGCAACGCGCACGGAGTCCTCGACGAAGCGCGGCTGCAGGTGCGCGTGCTCGACGACGAAGAGCTCGTCCGGCCGCTTGAGCAACTCATAGATCGGTGAGCTCATCGACGCCTCGACGAGCTCCACCAGCCGCTCGGCGTTCACCCGCGAGGACGAGCCGATGTACAGCGTGCCGAGCCCGCGCTGGTTGTGCGTCGCGAGCGGCACGAGCTCGAGGATGCGCTCGACGTCGCCGGCGTCGAAGCCGGCGTCGAGCAGGCGCTCGGAGGCGTGGCCGCGCACGAGCCCCTGCGCGCACGGGCATGCGTTGATGCCGACCGCCTCGACACCGACGACACGCCGGACGCCCTCGCGCGACGCGGCAGCGATGCCGATCAGCGAGACCATCTCCTGCGTCGAGAGTGCCGTGACCGGCGTGCGGCGCTCGTACGGGTAGCGGGCCTGGATCCGCACCTCGGCGAGGAGCGCGCCCTGCCGCTGGACGATCCTGCGCGCGACGTGCTCGGCGAGATCTTCGACGAGGAATGCCTCGTCCTCGACGACACCCTCGATCGCCTCCTCGAACAGCTCGGGGAAGCGCGACATGTGCACGCCCTTCTGCGACGGATCGAGGTCGACGGTACAGTCGATCGTCGCTGCGATCAGCTTCTCGCGGCGGCCGCGCCCGATGCGCACGGCCTTCTGCACGCCGGTGACGCCGGCCCGCGACAGACCGATCGCGACGTCCGGAACGGATGCCTGCAGGTCCTCGAGCTTCGCCATACCGCTAGGTTAGTGCCCGCGTGCAGAACGACACGTCTTTCGCCCGGCTTGTTTCGCTCGCGTGCCACGACGTCCGTACGCCGCTCGCCACCGTGCACGGCTTCACGACGACGCTGGCGCGCACGACCGAGCTCGCTCCGCCGGGCGACCGCTACGTCGAGATGATCGAGGCCGCGTCCCGCCAGATCGCCGAGCTGCTGGACGAGCTCTCGCTCGCGGCGCGCATCGAGAGCGGCCGCTACGAGCCGATGCTCCGCGAGACGGACACGCTTCTGTTCGCCCAGGCCGCCGCCGAGCGGCTTGGAGCCGACCGCGTCCACGTCTCCGGCGAAGGGGCGACGGTGGAGACCGACATCGAGGCGGTCGACCGCGGCGTGTCCGCGCTCGTCCAGGCGACGCTTCGGCACGGCGGGCTCGACGACGTCGCCGTCGTCGTGCGCGGGAAGGAGATCGACGTCGCCGGGGTCACGGACTCGTCCGCGCCGGTCGTGCTCGGCCAGGATCTGCGCGACCTCGGCGCGGCGGTGGCGGTTCGCGTGGTCGAGCGGCTCGGCGGTACGGTCTCGGTCAGCGACTCGACGCTGACGATACGGCTGCCGTAACCGGCGCGGCCAGCTCGTGACACGAGCGGCAGCGCGCCTCGTACGAGTCGAGCGCGCCGACGACGATCGTCTCGCCGTCGGCCGGCGCGGGAAGTCCGTCGACGAGTCGCTGCGTCATCGTCGCCGGCCCGCCGCAGCGATGGCAGACGGCCTGCAGCTTGTCGACGAGCTCGGCCCGGCAGAGGAGCTCGGGCAGCGCGCCGAACGGCAGGCCGCGGAAGTCCTGGTCGAGGCCGGCGGCGACGACGCGCGTGCCACGCTCGATCAGCCGCTCGATCACGTCGACGACCTCGGGCGCGAAGAACTGCACCTCGTCGATCCCGACTGCGTCGTAGCCGTCGGCGAGACCGACGATCTCCTCGGGGCGCGACACCGCGACGGCGCGCATCTTCGCGCCGGAGTGGCTGACGACGTGGCGGATGTCGTAGCGGTCGTCGATGCGCGGTTTCGCGATCAGCGCGCGCTGGCCGGCGATCTCCGCACGGCGGAGGCGTCGGATGAGCTCTTCGCTCTTGCCGCTGAACATCGGGCCGCAGACGACCTCGAGCCAGCCGCCGCGCTCGGGAAGCAACCTGATCATCCGGATGACCCTAGTGAGTGGGTTGGACGGACTCGAAGGCCCAGCGTGCAAGGAGGCGAAGGCTGACGATCCCGAGAGCGCGGCCGTCCTTCACCACCGGCAGGTGCCGGAAGTTGTTCTCGAACATGATCTTGGCCGCCTCTTCGATCGTCAGCTCGGGGCCGATCGTCACCGGGTTCGGGGTCATCCACTGGCGGACACGAGCCTCGGCGGCGCGGGCCCGCGAGGCGACTGCACGCAGCAGGTCGCGCTCGGTGACGATGCCGACGATCCGCACCATGTCCTCGACAACGACGACGGCGCCGACGTTCGCCGCGTTCATCTTCTCCGCCGCCTCGCCGATCGTGTCCGACGGCTCCACGGTCAGCACGTCCTTCACCATGAGATCGGCGACCGTGGCCATGGGGCATTATCGCAGGAGCCGCGAAAGGCGCCTGTCTTTGAGGACTCGACCGCCGGTCTGGCAGCGCGGGCAGTAGTAGATCGTGTGCTCCTCGAAGTCGACGCGCGCGATCGGCGTCTCGCACACGTGGCAGGGCTGACCGAGCCGGTTGTGGACGCGGTACGTCCGCTCGTCGCTGGCCCCTTGCTCGCGGAGCGCGAGCCCGCGGGCGAGCTCCTCGTCGATCGCGCCGGCGAGCCGTCCGATCTCCTCGTCGTCGAGGTCGGTCGACAACGCGTAAGGAGAGAGCTTCGCCGTGTGCAGGATCTCGTTCGACCATGCGCGGCCGATCCCGGCGAGCGCGCGCTGGTCACGCAGGAGCGGGTGTAGCCGGTGCGACTCGCGACGGAGGATCTCGGTCAGCGCCGGCGCCCCGATGCCGAGTGCGTCGGGGCCGAGGTGGGAGACCTCGGCCTCTGCGGCTTCCGGCGTGAGCAGCCAGACGCCCGCGCGCTTGCGCCGCGCGTTCTCCGTGAGCACGAGCTTCGATCCACCTTCGAGCTCGAGCGAGAACGCGGGCGTCTTCGGCCCCTTCTCGCCGGCCTGGAGGAACTTGAGCCGGCCGGAGGTCATCAAATGGACGACGAGGACGAGCTCGCCGTCGTCGGTGGGGAAGAAGAGGCGCTTGCCGCGGCGCTCCGCGCCACGGAGTCGACGACCCTCGAGAGCGGAGAGCGGTGGGTCGAACGTCTTCAGCGTGGCGATGTGCGCAGGCCCGGCCTTCGCGATCGGAAAGGCGGAGACCGGGTCGTCGAGCCGGCGCCGCCACGCCTCCATCTCCGGAAGCTCAGGCATCAGCGGCAGCCGGTCCGGGCAACGGTGTGCCCTCGACCAGGCCGCCTGCGAGCTCTGCTTCGGCAGGAGTGGGTTCTACGACCGGCTCGGGCATCGTCCGGATCGAGCGTACCGGCGAGAGCAGCACCCAGAGAAAGACGGGGACGCCGCCGATGGCGCCGACCCACATCGCTGCCCGCAGCCCGACCGCCTGGCCGATCGCGCCGCCGGTGAGCGTCCCGAGCGGGATCGTCCCCCAGACGATCCAGCGCATGGCCGCGTTCATCCGTCCCTGCAGGCGCTCAGGCGTGATGGCCTGGCGGAGGCTCACCTGCGTGATGTTGTACGAGACCGACGCGAACCCGAACAGCGCGAAGCCGGCCATGAGCTCCGGGATCGGGGACGAGCGCGGCGCGAGCGGGAAGAGGATCCCCGCGCACGAGAAGACGACGGCGTAGCTGACGATCGCGCGACCGACGCCGAGCCGCTTCTGCATGCGGTTGGCCAGCAGCGCGCCGATGACCGAACCGACGGAGCCGACCGCGAGGACCACGCCGAGCTCGACGGAGGAGAGATGCAGCACGCGGACGGCGTACAGGACGAAGATCGCGAATAGCACTTGGCCGAAGAAGTTCGACGTGCCGGTGCACCCTGCGATCGCGCGGAGCTGGCGGTTGCCGAGCACCCACGCGAGCCCTTCCTTCACCTGCGGCCACATCTTCGGGCGGGGGATGTCCGCGTCGTGGCTGGGCGGGGTCTCCCGGTGCTTCATCCGCAGCATGAACACGGTCGAGATGACGAAGCTCGCCGCGTCGACGACGATCGCGTACGGCGCGGTGATCACTGCGATGAGGCCGCCCGTCATGCTCGGGCCGCCGACCTGCGCGACCGAGACGGTGAGCTGCAGCTTGGAGTTGCCGTCGACGAGATGCTCCCGCTCGATCAACGCTGGGAGGTACGACTGGTAGGCGACGTCGAAGAAGACCGTGAAGCACCCGATGACGAACTGCAGGACGAGCAGGTGCCAGATCCGCAGCACTCCGGTTGCCCACAGGATCGGAATGAGCGTGAGCAGCACCGCGCGGGCGCCGTCCCCGACGATGAGGATCTGACGGCGGCGCAGCCGATCCACCCAGACGCCGGCCGGCAGCGCGAACAGGATGAAGGGCAGGAAGCCGAGCACGCCGAGGAGCGAGAACTCGATCGGGCTCGCGTGCAGGCCCACCGCGGCGAGCCACGGGATGGCGAGCTGCGAGACCTGCGAGCCGAGCTCGCTGATCGACTGTCCCGTCCAGAGCTTCAGGAAGTCCGCGTGCGACCACAGGTCGCCCCGCGGTCTACGCATCGGGCCGCCGGTACATGGCAGTGACGAGCGCGTACGGCTCGCCGTCCGGGCTCTCCGCGGCGCGGAAGTCCTCCATCAACTTCTTGAGGCGGCGCTCGAGGCGTTCGACGTCCTTCTGTGTGAGCGATGCCTTCGTGTGCCCGAGGCCCGTGCCTTCCGGCGCACGCTCGAGCTCGCCCGCCGCTTGCCGGAGCATGACGACCCCGATCGCGCGCGCGTCCGCCGGGTCCTCGGTCTTGTACAGGAAGAGCCGCGCCGTCCGGCCGTAGAACTTCTCGGTCACGGCGCGCACCTGCCGCGTGCGCACGACGTGGATGAGCCCGGCGCGCTCGAGCACCTTCAGGTGGTGGCCGACGGTGCCTTTTGGAATCCCGAGCTCCTTCGCCAGCTCCTGTGTCGAGTACGCCCGCTCGCGGAGCAGGGCGATGATCGCCGCGCGCACCTGGTCGGCGAGCGCCTTGAGCTGCTCGGGCGCAGCGACGACGAGCGACTCGGGAGCGTCGTAATCGAGAACGGTTGGCACATCCCGAACATACGGCACCCGCCGTCCGTTCGCAAGAACATCCTGCTCCAGGGACCCCTCCACACAGGACACGACCGGTACCAGGTACCCGGACTTAGGTGTGGCGACTTCTCAACTCAACGTGTCGGCGGAGCGCAACCCGTGGGTCGACCGCGGGCCAGTCGAAGCACGCCAGGACCTGCGAGGGGTCGACGAACGAGTGCGTCGGAGCGAGCCCGACCGTGCCGGCGAAGCTGCTCCAGGGCCAATCGGCCGGGTTCTGGCACAGACCTGCTCTGACAGGGTTGTTCGCCACGTAGGCGTATCGCGTTAGGAGGTCATCTTCGTCCGCGATTCGCCTCGCTCCATAGCGGTCGAATTGGACGTGCCCTCGGAGCGTGTGCCGCTGATTGAACGCGCGGGCGTAAGCGAGGTTCAGCGCGTGCATCGCGGCAGGGAGAACGTAGTCGCCCACATCGACGATGAGGTGGTAGTGGCTGCCCATGAGGCAGAAGGCCGAGCAGCTCCACTCGGGGCGAGCCGATGCCAGTGCGAGATGGCGGAGGAACTCGAGCCTGTCGAGGTCGTCCCGATAGAGCATCGGGACTCCCCAGACGCAGTGCGTGTAGACGTGGAATGTTCCCGGCGCCGTGTCTCGCGGAGGGCGGGGCATCGTGTTCCGACGATGACCGCTCGATGTCAACGCGTGTGTCTGAGGTCTGTGACGACTTCGTATCGGTACCTGGTACCGGCCGTGTCCCCGTTAGCCTTGCCGCGTGGAGCCCATCGTCGTCGAGATGCGCCGGAACGGGATGGTCGAGGCGCGGCACCGGGTGCACGCTGTCGCCGTCCGCGACGGCGAGATCGTGGCCGCTGCGGGCGATCCGCACCTCGTTTGCTTCATGCGTTCGTCCTCGAAGCCGATCCAGGCGCTGGCGCTCGCTCGCGCGCGCGACGACCTCGACGACGCCGATCTCGCCATCGCCTCCGCCTCGCACCGCGCGACGGACGACCAGATCGCCGCTGTCCGCGCGCTCCTCGCCAAGGCGCCCGCCACGGAGGACGACCTCGAGGTCGGCCTGCAGGAAGGCCGCCCGCCGCAGCGCGTCTTTCACAACTGTTCCGGCAAGCACGCCGGCATGCTTGCCCTCTGCCGCGCGCACGACTGGCCGACCGCGGGCTACCGCCTCCCCGACCACCCGGTCCAACGAGCCGCGCTCGCCGCGCACGTCGAAGCCGCCGAAGCGGAACCGCTCGCGACCGGCACCGACGGGTGCGGCGTCGTCACCTTCGCGTTCCCGCTCGAACGAATGGCGCACGCGTTCGCTCGTCTCCCGCATCTGCCGGCCGGCGACCGCGTCTCCGCAGCCGTGCGCGCACGCCCCGATCTCGTCGGCGGCCCGGACGGCGCCGACTTCCATCTCATGCGGCGTGCGCCCGGCTGGTTTGCCAAGGGCGGAGCCGAAGGCCTCCTCTGCGCCGCAGACGAAAACCACCTCGGCATCGCGCTCAAGTGCGAGGACGGATCCTCCCGACCACTCCAGCCTGCGCTCGCCGCGTTCCTCGCTCCGCTCGGGATCGACCTCGCCGACCTGGCGGTCACCCCGGTCCGCAATAGCAGAAACGAGCTCGTGGGGGAGTGCAAAGTTGCTTCCTGAAGTTCTTTACGAACCTGTAACTCCGAACTACTATCCGGTCCACTTCGAGGTGAGGCCGGCGGACGAGGGGGAACCGGCCCGGACGCTGTTCAAACCACAAGCAGCCGGAGGTCGCCAAGGTGCTCACCGTTGATATCTCGCTTCCCGAGGTCGAAGAGCTCCAGAAGCTCGTCGCCGAAGGACAGGAGAAGGGCTTTCTCACCTATGACGAGATCGTCAACGCGCTCGAGGACGTCGAGCTCACCAAAGAGCAGGTCGAGGACTTCTATACGTATCTGATCGAGCACAGCATCGAGCTGATGGAGGGCGAGCAGCACAAGACGCCGCCCCACGAGCAGCCGCAGCCGGAGGACGACAAGGCAGCCGCGGCGCCGAAGCTCGATCTCACCGTCGAGCCCTCGCTCGACTCGCTGCGCCTCTACCTGCGCGAGATCGGCAAGGTGCAGCTGCTCACCGCCGACCAGGAGGTGTCGCTCGCGAAGCGCATCGAGCGCGGCGACATGGGCGCGAAGACGCAGATGACGGAGGCGAACCTGCGCCTCGTCGTCTCGATCGCGAAGGGCTACCTCGGCCGCGGCCTCTCGTTCCTCGATCTCATCCAGGAAGGCTCGCTCGGCCTCATCCGCGCCGTGGAGAAGTTCGACTACCGCAAGGGCTACAAGTTCTCGACCTACGCGACGTGGTGGATCCGTCAGGCGGTCACGCGCGCGATCGCGGACAAGGCGCGGACGATCCGCATCCCCGTGCACATGGTCGAGAAGCTGAACAAGGTCGTGCACATCGAGCGCCAGCTGGTACAGCGCCTCGGGCGGGAGCCGAACGCCGAGGAGATCGCCGAGGAGCTGGAGATGACGCCGGAAGAAGTGCGCGAGATCCTGCGCATGGCGCAACTCCCCGTCAGCCTCGAGAAGCCGATCGGCGAGGAGGAAGAGTCGGCGCTGGGCGACTTCGTCCAGGACGAGACGGCG
Source organism: Gaiellaceae bacterium (assembly GCA_035532535.1). Taxonomy (GTDB): domain Bacteria; phylum Actinomycetota; class Thermoleophilia; order Gaiellales; family Gaiellaceae; genus Palsa-739. Next base: position 27,035 of record DATKQT010000023.1, on the reverse strand, counting down.
GAATCGCCGTTCGACACCGCGCAGCTCTCGCTGCGCCGCGAGGACATCGAGAGCGCGCTCGGCGCCCTCCCGCTGCGCGAGCGTCAGGTGATCGAGCTTCGCTTCGGTCTCCGCGGCGGCCCGCCGCGGACGCTCGAGGAAGTCGGCCGCGCCTTCGGCGTCACGCGCGAACGCATCCGTCAGATCGAGAACAACACGCTGAAGAAGCTCGAGCATCTTCCGGAGGCGCAGGCACTCCGGGACGCCGTCAGCTAGTCGTTCTCTTTCTTCGATTCGGCGCGCTCAGCCGGCACGAAGAGCTTGCAATGCGGGCACTTGAAGCCGCGATACCGCGCGGCGGCGCCTTCCAGCAGTTCGGCCGCGAACGACTTGTGGCAGTGCGGGCACTCCACGTCGAACGACTCGGCCACGCTGTTCACCGTAGCTGCTCCGTCCGATCGGGCGCCTACCCTCCGCGACGATGGAGGAGAGCGTTCTCCGGCGAGGTGTTGCCGAGTTCATCGGGACGTTCACGCTCATCTTCATCGGCGGAGGCGCCGGCGCGATCTCCGGCAACGACATCGTCGCCGTCGCCCTCGCCAACGGTCTTGCCATCGGGATCATGGTCTCGAACTTCGGCCACATCTCGGGCGGGCTGTTCAACCCGGCGATCACGCTCGGGTTCCTCAGCACGCGACGCATCACACCGCGGCTCGCGGTCATCTACTGGATCGCGCAGTTCGGTGGGGCCGTCGTCGCGGCGGGCATCCTTCGCTGGCTCGTCCATCGAGCAGCGTTCGGCGGCGCCATTCCGAGCGCGTCTCACTTCGGTGCGGGTCGCGGCTTGGTCCTCGAGGCAATCATGACCTTCTTCCTCGTTATCGCCGTCTTCGCCACCGCCGTCGACCCGCGCGGTGCTTTCAAGTCCATCGCCGGCTTCGCGATCGGGCTCACGATCACGATGGACGTCTTCGTCGGCGGCCCGCTCACCGGCGCGGCGATGAACCCGGCGCGTGCGTTCGGCCCCGAGCTGATCGGCAACTTCTGGGCTCAGGGCTGGATCTACTACCTCGGCCCGGCGCTCGGCGCAGTCATCGCCGCCGTCGGCTACGACCGGCTCTACCTGCGCCCGCTCCAGCTCAGCGCAGCCGAGAGCTAAGCAAGAAACTCGACGTACGTCTCGACCGGCTCGCGTTCGCGCGGCGCCGGATCGCGCGCCGGCGCGCCGAAGTGCAAGAGGCCGAGCACCCGCTCGCCGCGCGCGATGCCGAGTGCAGCGCGACCGCGCGCCGTCCGCAGGACGCTCGGCGTGCGCCAGTAGGAGGCGAGCCCGCGTTCGGTCGCGCCGAGCAGGACGAGCATCGTTGCGGCTGCGGTCGCGCAGACGTCCTCCTCGTCCTGCACGAGATCGCCGGTGAGCGCCGCGGAGACGACGACGAGCGTCGGCGCGCGATCGAGCTTCTGCGCCTCGGCAGGTCCCGCTACGTCCTTCACGCGCGCGAGCGACTCCGCCCCGAGCACGCGAAAGCGCCACGGCTGCGTCAGGTGATGATTCGGTGCGAGCCGCGCGAGGCCGAGCAGCTCGATGAGCGTCTCGCGCGGTACGGGCTCGGGGCCGAACGCCTTGTGCGTTCGCCGCGCGGCTGCGAGCTCGCCGAGGGTCACGCCCTGCGGGCGCTGAGGTGGAGCTCGACGCCGGCCGCGCGCAACAGCTGCGAGAACGGGCAGCCCTTGTCGGCTTTCGCGAATGCCTCGCGCAGACCGGCGTCGTCGAGGCCGTCCGCGTCGACGACTGCGTCGACGTGCGAGGCCACGATCTGATGGCCGCGGCCCTCGACCTCGTCCATGACGACGCGGCACGAGACGTCCAGTCGTCCGGGCGGCGTTCCCGCCTGCGTCAGCTCGCTCGCGAGCGACATCGTGATGCATCCGCCGTGCGCAGCCGCGAGCAGCTCCTCGGGGCTCGTCTTCCCTTCCGGCTGCCCGATGCGCGTGGGGAGCGAGAAGCCGAGATCGGCGAACGCGCCCGTGCCGGCGCTGATGCTCCCGATCCCGCGGGCGACGTTTCCCTCCCAGACGAGCTGGGCGCTGCGTTCGATCTGCGGCATCAGTACTGGAGGGCGGGAGTACCGTCGGGGTAGTAGGCCTCGGCCGGCGAGCCCGCCGGCCGGAAGACGCCGAGCACCTGCATCTCGTCCGGCCCGTGATTCTCGAGCGAGTGCACGAGCTTCGCCGGCAGATGGATGCACGAGCCTGCCCGCAATTCCGTCGACTCGCTGCCGATGTGCAGCGCGCCGTTCCCCTGCAGGACGTAGACCACCTCGTCGTAGCGGTGGTAGTGATCCGGCGCGCGCCCGGGCGGGATGTACCCGACGAACTGCGTCGCCGACGGGCAGGGGACGAGAATGCGGAACATTCGGCCCGCGGTCGCCTCGCCCGCCTCGACCTCCTCGACTCCGACAACGGCGTAGCGGACACCGTTCGCCGGAAGCGGATCGCGGACGAGGACGGAAAGGAGTTCGAGCTCCTCGGCGTTGTCAACACTCCAGCTCGACCCGGCGGCGACGTACACCGCTGTGCCTGGAACGAGGTTTGTCGGTTGACCGGCAATGGTCGCGCTCCCGCGCCCGGCCAGGACGTACAGCACCTCGTCGTCGGCCGGGACGGCTTCGCCGGCCCCGGCTCCGGCTCCGTCGAATCGGAGAACCCGCTGCTCGAACTCGGCGCAGCCGCGGTCGGTCCCGAACAGAAGGTTTTCCTCGTCTGATTGGACGCACCAGCGCATCGTCGACCCAGCGTACACCTGTGCGAACCTTCTAAAAGCGGCTACAGTCGTGGCCCCGTGGATCGTGCTGGGCAAACAGTCACGACGCTCGCACGTCTATACCGGGGACATCCACAAGGAGGGTAACTCGATGGTCAGAAAGTTTGGACTGATTGCGATCGCCGCCACGACGGTGGTGCTCGCGATCGTGTCCGCCGCGGCCGCGCGTCCGACAGCGCAGGCGGCGGCCACGGCATCGTGCTCGAAAGGCGTGTCGATCGGCATGCAAGCTCCGATCACCGGCCCCGCCGGCTCGATCGGCAGCGATCAGCTGCATTGGGCGCTGTTCTACGTCACGCGGTGGAACAAGACCCACAAGCTGAAGCTCCACCTCGTGCAGGAGGACACGCAGCTCGACCCGTCGAAGGCATCGACGACCGCGCAGGCGCTCGCATCCAATGCGTCGGTGATGGGCGTCATCGGCCCGGCCGGGAGCGATGAGGTGCAGGCAGTCGCACCGATCTTCCGCAAGGCGGGTCTCGCCTTCGCGTCAGGATCGGCGACGCGGGTCTCGCTGACCGGGGGCGCTTGGAAGGGTTACTTCTTCCGCGACGTTCCGAACGACGGTGTCCAGGGACCGACGGATGCGAACTACATGTTCTCCAACCTGGGCGTGACGTCCGGCAGCTCCGTCATGGTCGTCGACGACCAGGAGTCGTACTCGACCGGCCTCGCCGACATCGTCGGTCAGGCGCTGTCGGGCAAGGGCGTCAAGGTCGACCGCGAGTCGGTGAGCCAGAAGGCAACCGACTTCTCGTCGCTTATCGCCAAGGTCACCTCGAGCACGAAGGTCGTGTTCCTGCCGTTCCAGGTCGCTTCCGAGGCCCAGCTCTTCGCGCAGCAGTTGCAGGCGCAGGGCAAGACCGCGATCGCGTTCGGCAGCGACGGCACCTTCGACTCCTCGAAGTTCACCGTCAACGGGAGCTACATCTCGTTCTTCGCCCCGGACGTCACCACGATCCCGGTCGATGCGTCCATCGTGAATGCGTTCCACAAGCAGTTCCCGGGCGCAACGAGCCCGTTCGGCGCGCCGAACTACGTGCTCGCGCAGATGTACGCCACCGCGATCACGAAGGCGTGCAAGGACGGCAAGATCAGCCGCGCGGAAGTCCGCAAGGACGTCCTCAAGGTGTCCCTCAAGTCGACCATCCTTGGTGGCCCGATGAGGCTGACCGCCAACGGTGACGTCGCGGGCGCCAAGTTCCACATCTTCAAGATCGAAAACGGCAAGTACGTAACAGTCGCGTAATCGTCGAGACGGGGAGTGTGGCCGGTACGCCGGTCACACTCCCTCTCGTCGCATGAACTGGAACCTCTTCGTAACCGAGCTTGTTTCCGGCATTACGCACGGGAGCGTCTACGCGCTGATCGCGCTCGGCTACTCGATGGTGTACGGAATCCTAAAGCTCCTGAACTTCGCCCACGGCGACATCTACATGGTGGGCTCGTTCATCGGCTTCGGGCTCATCACCGTCTCCGGGGGCGCGACGAACCTCGGCATCCCGGTCTGGCTGCTCATCTTCCTCATGCTTTTCTGCGCGATGCTGGGCGGCGGCCTCCTCGGCGTCATGATCGAGAGGTTTGCCTACCGGCGGCTCCGCAACGCGCCGCGGATCGCGCCGCTCATCACGGCGCTCGGGGTCTCGTTCTTTCTCGAGAACGCAGCCCAGCTCGTGCTCGGCGCGCAGTATCAGAGCTACAACAGCTTCAGCTGGAAGAACCCGATCGCGCTGCACGGCTTCACGCTCCCCGCGCAGGCGCGCATCAGCTACGCCGGCGTGATCGTCATCGTCGGGACGGTGGTGCTCGTCGTCGGCCTGACGCTCTTCGTCCAGCGCACCCAGCTCGGAAAGGCGATGCGGGCGACGTCCTTCGATCGCGAGGCGGCATCGATGATGGGCATCGATGTCGACCATGTCATCGTCGCGACGTTCTTCATCGGCTCCGCCCTCGCGGGAGCGGCGGGTGTCTTCAACGGCATCGCATACCAGCAGGTCTGGCCCTACATGGGCTTCACCGCGGGTCTATACGCGTTCATCGCCGCCGTCGTCGGGGGCATAGGCAGCCTGCCCGGTGCGGTGCTCGGCGGCCTCACGATCGGCCTCGCGCAGTCGTTCTCGATCGGATACATCTCGTCGACGTTCTCGGACGCGGTGGTCTTTGGGATCCTCATCGCGGTGATGATCGTGCGTCCGAGTGGCCTCCTCGGACGGGCGGCGGTGTCAAAGGTATGAGCACGGACCCGACGGATCCGAACGCCCCCCGCGTCGGCGTCGACGAGTGGGTCGCGTCGCACGAGCAGCGGCGGGTAGAGAGGCCGGGGCTGCTCGGCGTCGCCGAGCGGATACTCGCGCAGGTGCCGAGCCCGGCGTTCTACCTCGGTTTCGCAGTGGCCGCTGCGCTCCTCCCTGTGGTCACGAGCAACGGCTACGTGATCGACGTCGGGCTGAACACGCTCCTGTACATGCTGCTCGCGCTCGGCCTGAACATCACGGTCGGGTACGCGGGGCTGCTGGACCTCGGATACGTCGCGTTCTACGGCTTCGCCGCCTACGGCTACGCGATGCTCGCGTCGCCGCAGTTCGGCCTGCACTGGGACACGCTCGCGGTCATCCCGCTCGTCGTGATCGCGACCGCGCTCCTCGGCTTCCTCGTAGCGCTGCCGTCACGCCGTCTCGTCGGCGACTACCTCGCCATCGTCACGCTCTTCTTCGGCGAGCTCTTCGCCACCGTTTACCAGAACGGCGAGAGCATGACGGTGTTCGGCTTCTCGCGGAAGTACGACGTCACCGGCGGTCCGAACGGCATCCCGAACATCGACCAGTTCCACGTATTCGGCGCGCGCATCGGCGCACTCAACTACACGGCCTACTACTACGTCGCGCTCATCTTCTTCATGGTGCTGCTCTTCGCCATGTATCTCGTCGACCGTTCGCGCACGGGGCGTGCCTGGCGATCGCTGCGTGAGGACCCGCTCGCGGCGGAGCTGATGGGCATGCCCGTCAATCGATTGAAGCTCATCGCATTCGCATGTGGCGCCGGCATCGCCGGCATTGCCGGAACGATCTTCGCCGCGGCCAACACCGCGGTCTTCGCATCCGAGTTCGACTTCACGAGCGGCCTCCTCATCATCGTGTACGCGATGCTGATCCTCGGCGGCGCCGGCAGTCTCGGCGGCGTCATCATCGGCGCGCTCGTCGTCAACGTCTCTCTCGAGGTGCTCCGTGACCCGGGCCACGCCACGTGGGTGTTCTACACGCTCATCTGCGCCACGCTCGTCGCGCGCATGCGGCCGTGGCGCTGGCTCGGCGCCATCATCGCCGGCACCGCGGCTTTCGGCTTCGCCGTGCACGCGATCATCTCGGCGGCCTGGCCCCGCGGCGTCCACGGACAGGCGGCAGTGGGCGGCTTGCTCGGAAGCGGTCTCCAACACTGGGTCGCTCTGCCCTCCAATCCGACGATGATCGGGAACGTCGCTTTCATCTGCCTCGTGCTCGCCGTGCTCGTGCTGACCCTGCTCCACGGCTGGATGCAGAAGCTGGCGATGATCCCGACGCTCTACCTCGCCGCGTTCGTCTGGGAGAACCGGCTCGTCGTCGAGCCGAGCATCACGCGCCTCATCCTCGTTGGCGTCATCCTCATCGTGCTCATGAACGCGCGGCCGCAGGGGCTGCTTGGCACGTCCCGCGTGGAGATCGTCTGATGGCGGCGAAGTTGCTCGAGCTGCGCGGAATCTCGAAGAGCTTCGGCGGCCTGCAGGTGATCAGCGAGCTCGACCTGTATGTGGACGAAGGCGAGATCGTCAGCGTCATCGGTCCGAACGGCGCCGGAAAGACGACGCTCTTCAACCTCGTGACCGGTCTCTACGCCCCCGATGCGGGCGACATGCTCTTCGCGGGCGAGACGCTCCTCGGCCTCGAGCCGCACGAGATCACCGCGCGCGGGATCGCGCGCACATTCCAAACGTTGCGGCTGTTCCTGAACATGACGGTCAAGGAGAACGTCATGGCTGCTGCATACTCGCACACGCATGCGGGCATCCTCCGTTCCGTTTTGCGCACGCCCGGCATGCGCCGCGAAGCGCGCGAGATCGAGCAGCTCGCGGAGGAGAAGCTCTCGTTCTTCGGCCAGCGTCTCATGGGCTACCGCTGGGACCAGCCGGCGTACAGCCTTTCGTACGCGAACCGGCGGCGCCTCGAGATCGCCCGCGCCACCGCGACCAAGCCGACGCTGCTGCTGCTCGATGAGCCCGCCGCCGGCATGAACCCGGTCGAGACCCACGAGATCGCCGAGCTCATCGGGCGGCTCCGCGACGAGGGCGGCTACACCATCCTCGTCATCGAGCACGACATGCACGTCGTCGAAGGCATCTCCGACCGGGTGGTCGCGCTCGACCACGGCGTCAAGATCGCGGAGGGAACGTTCGACGAGGTCGCGACCAACCCGCGCGTCGTCGAGGCCTATCTCGGGACGAAGGCGGCGGCGACGAAGTGACCGCGCTCCTCGAGGTCAAGGACGTCGACACGTATTACGGGCCGATCCACATCCTGCAGGGGCTGACGCTCCGGATCGAGCCCGGCGAGCTCGTCTGCCTCCTGGGTGGGAACGCGTCGGGGAAGTCGACGACGCTCAAGACCGTGCTCGGCATCGTCACGCCGCGCACCGGCGCGGTCGTCTTCGACGGCGAGGACGTGACGCGCCGCTCGACGAGCTACCGCATCGGCAAGGGCATGGCGATCGTGCCGGAGAACCGCCGGCTTTTCGCTCCGATGACCGTTCTCGAGAACCTCGAGATGGGCGCCTATCTGCACGGTGGCGGGAAGAAGGAGGACTTCGACCGCGTGTACGAGCTGTTCCCGCTGCTGTACGAGCGGCGGAGCCAGCTTGCGGGCACCCTGTCGGGCGGCGAGCAGCAGATGGTCGCGATGGGTCGCGCCCTCATGTCGAAGCCGAAGCTGCTGCTGATGGACGAGCCGTCGATGGGCCTCGCGCCGATCCTCGTCGAGCGCAGCTTCGAGATCATCAAGCAGGTGCACGAGTCCGGGGTGGCGATGCTCATCGTCGAGCAGAACGCGAACGTGTCGCTCTCGATCGCCGACCGCGGGTACGTCCTTTCCACCGGCCGCCTCGTGCTCGAGGGCGCCGCCGCGTCGCTGCGCGAGGACGAGGACCTCCGTAAGGCATATTTGGGTCGATGACTGACGTGGTCGCAACCGTTGTGGCGACGAGAAGCTCGGCGCCGCGGCCGATCGGCTCGAAGCTGATCGTCCGGGAGGACGGGAGCCTCGAGGGCTCGGTCTCGGGCGGATGCGTGGAGAACGACGTCGTCGTCGCGGCCCAGGAGGTGCGGGAGAGCGGCGTCCCCCGTCTTGTCACGTACGGCATCACCGATGACATGGCGATCGACGTCGGGCTTCCGTGCGGCGGCGAGATCGACGTCTTCATCGAGCCGCTCGGCGACGTCGTCGACTCCGGCGTGGTGTTGACCGTCGTCGCCGGCGAGGGCGTGGGCGTGAAGCTCCACGACTCCGGTCTCGAGCACGCGGCGCTGCGGCGTGGCAGCAGCCATGTGATCGAGCTGGAGGATCGCACCGTGTTCGCCGATGTCTTCGCGGATCCGCCGCGGCTCTTCGTGTACGGCGCGGTCGACACGGCCGAGGCGCTGTGCGCCGCCGCAAAGCTGCTCGGCTGGAGGACCATCGTCGCCGACGCGCGACCGCGTTTCGCCACGGCGGAGCGGATCCGGAGCGCGGACGAGCTGCTTCTCCTGTGGCCTGAGGAGGCGCTCGCGCAGGTTGCGCCCGACGCTGCCACCGCGATCGTCGTCCTCACCCACGACGACAAGTTCGATCTTCCGATGGTCGAGGGGGCGCTCGCGACCGACGCGTTCTACGTCGGCTGGCTCGGCTCCCGGCGCAACCAGGAGCGCCGGCGCGGGCTCCTCGTCGAGGCGGGCGTCTCCGAGGACGAGCTCGACCGCATCTCCGGCCCGAGCGGGCTCGACGTCGGGGCGCACGCACCTGCGGAGACAGCCGTTTCGATCCTCGCCGAGATCCTCGCCGTGCGTGCCGGCCGGAGCGGCGGGCGGCTCCGCGAGGCCACGCATCGCATCCACGGCGAGCACGTGCTTGCAGACAAAAAATAAAATGCCGCTTGCAAAGCGCTTCTAGCGGCCCATAGGATCGCCCTCGTGCTCTTGCGGGAGGTCGAATACACGAAGCCGTCCTCGGTCGCAGAGGCGCTGACGAACCTCGCGGCGAACGACGGCGCCCGGGCGCTCGCCGGTGGCCAGACGCTGATCAACGTCATGAAGGCGCGGGCCGCCTCCCCCGACGTCCTCGTCGACCTGAGCGGGCTCGAGGAGCTGAAGGGGATCGAGCTCTCCGGCGACGGCACCCTCTCGATCGGGCCGATGACCACCTACACCGAGCTGATGGGCTCCGCAGAGGCGCGGGCGCGTCCGATTCTCGGCGAGGTTTGCTCCACGATCGCGGACGTGCAGGTGCGCAACCGCGGCACGATCGGCGGCAACCTCTGCTCGAACGACCCGACGAACCACCTGCCGCCGCTCATGGCCGCGATCGGCGCGGAGCTGACCATCACCGGAACGGACGGCGAGCGCACCGTCCCGGCCTCCGACTTCTTCCTCGGCGTGTACATGACCGCCGTCGGCCAGACCGAGCTCTTGACGAAGATCACGATCCCCGCCGGCAAACACGACGGCTTCGCGGCGGTGACCCTCGGCGTCGACGGCACCTGCATCGTCAACGCGGCCGCGAGTATGAACGGCTCTCTCCGCATCGCCATCGGCTGCGTCGACGCCGTGCCGGTGCTCGTCGAGGCGGAGTCGCCCGACACCGTGCGCGCAGCGGTGCGCGCCGCTGCCCTGCATCCGCCGGACGACGTGCACGCCTCGAGCGAGTACCGCGCCCACCTCGCCGAGGTGCTCGCGGAGCGCGCCGCGCGGCAGGCGGTGGGGTCGTGAACGTCGCGGTCACCGTCAACGGCACGCTCTACGAGCGCGACGTCGAAGCGCGCAAGCTGCTCATCCACTTCCTGCGCGACGACCTCGACTTGACCGGCAGCCACATCGGCTGCGACACCGGCAACTGCGGGGCGTGCTCCGTGATCCTCGATGGCACGCTCGTGAAGAGCTGCATGGTGCTCGCCGTCCAGGCGAACGGCAGCGAGATCGAGACGGTCGAAGGGCTCGCGGACGGAGAGCAGTTGACCGCGCTCCAGCGGGCGTTCACCGACCATCACGCGCTCCAGTGCGGCTACTGCACGCCGGGCATGCTCATGAGCGCGACGTCGCTGCTGCGCTCGAACCCGAGCCCGAGCGACGAGGACATCCGCAAGGCGCTGCAGGGGAACATCTGCCGCTGCACCGGATACTGGAACATCTTCGAAGCGGTCAAGTCGGTGGCGCGATGACGACGATCGCGCCCGAGAAGATCGAAGTCGGCAAGAGCCTGCTCGGCGAGAGCGTCCCCCGCAAGGAGGACCGGCGGCTGACGCAAGGGCAGGGCGTCTTCGTCGACGACATCAAGCGGCACGGCATGGGCTACCTCCACTTCGTCCGCTCGCCGTATGCGCACGCGCACATCGCCTCCATCGACGTCTCGAAAGCGGAGGAGATCAAGGGCGTGTACGGGACGCTCACCGGCGAAGAGGTTGCCGCGCTCACCGATCCGTTCTTCCAGATCGCCAGCGAGCCCGGCGGCAAGATCAAGGACTTCTCGCTCGCGGTCGGCAAGGTGCGCTTCGTCGGCGAGCCCGTCGTCGCGGTCGTCGCGGAGACGCGCGAGCTCGCGCGCGACGCCTCCGAGCTCGTCGAGGTCGAATACGAGCCGCTGGACGCGCTCGTCGACGCACGCGTGGCGCTCGGGTCCGAGGCGCCGGTTCTGCACGACGACGCCGGCGGCAATCTGATGTGGGAGGGCGTGTACGAGTGGGGCGACCTCGACCAGGCGTTTGCCGACGCTGACCAGGTCATCAAGATCGACGAGCTCCACTTCCACCGCTTCAACTCGACGCCGCTCGAATGCGACGGCGCGCTCGTCGAGTACAACCGTGGAACCGGGCAGTGGACGATCCACACGAACAACCAGTTCCCGGGCTTCGCCGCGATCATGATGGGGCCGGCGATGCGCTGCGGGCTCGACAAGCTGCGCTTCGTCACGCAGGACATCGGCGGCGGCTTCGGCAACAAGATCACCTCGCACCCGCAGCTCGTCACATGCTGCCTGCTCTCGCGCAAGCTGAACCGTCCCATCCAGTGGACGGAATGGCGGACCGACTTCCACATGTCGATGTCGCACGGGAACGAGCGCTGGTTCCGCGACACCGAGGTGGCGGTCAAGGATGACGGCACGCTGCTCGGGTTCCGGACGAAGGCGCTCGACGACGCCGGCGCCTGGCTTCGCTACGAGCCACTCGGCGGCGTCATCTGGGCGCAGGTCACACCCGGCATGTACCGCTGGCGGCACATCCGCGTCGAGTTCACCCAGGTCGCCACGAACAAGGCGCCGGTCTCGCCGAACCGCGGCTACTCGCGCATGCAGCACCTGTGGTTCACCGAGCGCGTGATCGACATCGTCGCCCGCGAGCTCGGCCTCGACCCCGTCGAGGTGCGCAAGCGCAACTACATCCGCGCCGAGGACATGCCGTACGAGACGCCGAACGGCTGCATCTACGACTCCGGCGATTACGCCCGCATGCTCGACATCGCGCTCGACCTGATCGGCTGGGATTCGATGGGAGAGAAGCGCCGCGATGCCGAGTCGCGTGGCAAGCGCCTCGGCGTCGGCATCGGATCGACGCTCGACTCCGGCACGAACAACTTCGGCCAGTCGCGCATGATCAACCCCGAGCTGCAGTTCTCCGGGAACAACGAGGTCGCGACGGTGAAGCTCGACATCTTCGGCGAGATCGTCGTCACACTCGGAACGACGCCGCAGGGCCAGGGCCACGAGACGACCGCGTCGCAGGTCGTGGCCGAGATCCTCAACTGCTCCGTCGACGACGTGCACGTGCGCGCAGGTCATGACAGCTACTGGAACTCGCATGCCGGCTTCTCAGGGACGTACGCGAGCCAGTTCGCCGTCACCGGGCTGTCCGCGGTCAAGGGCGCGACCGAGATGCTGCGGGAGGAGATCAAGAAGCTCGCGTCCGTGATCTTCGGCGGCGTCCCGGTCGAGGCGCTCGAGCTCGCCGAGGGCGGCGTCCGCATCAAGGACAACCCGGAGGCGTTCCTGCCGTTCATGGCCTGCGGCGCGATCATCAACGCGAACAACGCCGGCCTCCCGGAGGACCTGGGCGTGACGCTCAACTGCCGCTACGTGTACCGGCCGCCGTTCCAGGTGCCCGACATCGAGCGCAAGTTCGGCAACCTCACGCTCACGTACGCGGCGCAGATCCACGTCGCCGTCGTCGAGGTCGACCCGGAGACCGGCTACTACGACATCGTCGACTACGCGGCTGTCGACGACTGCGGCAAGCGGATCAACCCGCAGATCGTCGAAGGGCAGGTGATGGGCGCGACCGCGCAGGCGATCGGCGCCGTCATGCACGAGACCTTCGAGTACGACGAGGATGGGAACCTGCTCACGCCCAACTTCTACGACTACCACGTGCCGCACGCGCTCGACATGCCGCCGCTGCACACCGGCGCGATCGAGAGCCCGTCGCCGTTCACGCCGCTCGGCACGAAGGGCATGGGCGAGGGCGGAGGCGCAGGCATCCACGCCGTATGCGCCGCGATCCAGGACGCGACGGGGAAGATCGTGACCGACAGCCACAACCCGTATCACCGAGTGTGGGAGCTCATGCGATGAACGTCTCCGGCGAGCGCACCTTCGCCGCGCCGCGCGCAACCGTCTGGCGCGTGCTGAACGACCCTGCCTCGATGGCGAAGGTCATGCCGGGCGTCGAAGGGTTCGACATCCACGACAGCGGGCGCTGGACTGCGAACGTGAAGATCCCGCTCGGTCTCGGCGGCCTGCGCATGAAGGTCGACATGGAGAAGACCGAGGAGCGCGAGCCCGAGTTCGCCAAGATGGCGATCAAAGGCACGGGCGTCGGGGCGATGCTGAACATGGTGACGTCGTTCGACCTGCGCGAGACGGACGGCGCGTGCGCGATGGCGTGGTCGGCAGAGGTCAAGATCGCCGGCCCGGTCGGGTCGATGGGCCAGCGCGTGCTGCAGCCGATCGTGAACCAGCAGGTCGAGAACGTGCTGTCGGCGCTCGAAGTTCAGGTGCAGGAAGCACTTCGCGCCGAGTGAGTCCGCCCTTCTGCATCGGCGTCATGCAGCTGACGATGGAGCCGCTCGAGGAGATGCTCGCGTCCGCGCGCGCGATGGACGAAGCGGGGATGGACACGATCTGGCTTGCGGAGGCGTATCCCTGGTGGCGCAAGCACGGGATGGAAGCGCGCTCCTCCACAGTGGTGTCGGCGCTCATCGCGCGCGAGACGTCGCAGCTCACCGTGGGCTGGGGGATCATCTCGCCGTTCACGCGGCATCCGGTGCAGGTCGCGATGGATGCCCGCGTCGTGCAGGAGGCGGCCGGGCCGAACCGGTTCATCCTCGGCTTCGGGACGTCGAAGATCTTCCTCAACAACGCGCGGATGCAGACGACGAAGACGCTCGGGCCGATGCGCGACGCCGTCACCATCGTGCGCGGCGTGCTCGGCGGGACAGCGTTCGAGTACTCGGGCGACACGTGGAGCGCGTCCGTCCCGGCGCTGCAGCAGGAGGCGGAGACGCCCCGCGACGTCCCGCCCGTCTACGTCGCCGCGACGGCGCCGAAGATGCAGGCGCTCGCCGGCGAGATCGCCGACGGCTGCCTCACTCCGTCGATCACGACCCCTGCGTTCGTGCGTTACACGCGCGAGAACGTCGCTGCGGACATCGACATCGGATGCACGGTCGTCGCCTCCATCGACGAGCACGACCGCGACGCCGGCCGCGACGGCGCACGGGAGATCGCCGGCATGTACCTCGCCAACAAGGTGCAGAACATTCAGGGCTCTGCCGACACGCTCCTCGATCTCGCCGGCATCGAGCAGGACGAGATCCGCCCCGTCGCCGAGGCGATGGAGCAGGGCGGCCGCCTCGCGGCGAAGGCGAAGGTCTCCGACGCGCTGCTGGACAAGTGCCGGCCGATCGCCGGGACGCCTGCCGACTGCATCGCGGCGATCGAGGAGTACCGTGACGCCGGGTGCAGCCACGTGATGCTGGAGCTGTGGGGCGCGAACCGGCACGAGCAGATCCGTCTGTTCGGGTCGAAGGTACTGCCGCACGTCCGGCCGCGATGAAGGTCGACCGCGAGCGGCTCGTCGAGTGGGCGAGCACGGCGATCGGCACGCCGAGCTTCACCGGCGACGAGCAGGCGATGGCGGAGCTCATCGCGCAGACGCTCGACGCGATGGGCCTGCACGTGCAGTGGCAGCAGGTCGAGGAAGGCCGCGCGAACGTGCTCGCGACGCAGACCGGCGCCGGCGGTGGGAAGAGCCTGATGTTCAACGGCCACATGGACACGTCGTACTCCGGCCGCGAGCCCTGGCTACGGTCGGTCCCGGGCTTCCAGCCGCAGCCATTCGAGCGCGACGGGCGGCTGTACGGGCTCGGCATCTCGAACATGAAAGGCGCGCTCGCGTGTTACGTCGAGGCGCTGCGGGCGCTCGCGGACGAGGGAGTCCGTCTGCGTGGCGACGTGCTCGTTGCAGCGGTGTGCGGCGAGATCGAGAAGGCCCAGCAGGGCGACGCGCAAGGCGCGGAGTACCGCGGCTACGCCGCCGGCTCGCGCTACCTCGTGACGCACGGCGGCGTCGCCGACATGTGCCTCCTCGGCGAGCCGACCGAGGGCAAGGTCGTGCTCGGCCACTTCGGCTCGCTGTGGGTGCGCATCCGCGTGCACGGCGGCTTCATCCATACGGCGTTCAGCGAGGGCCGGCGCGGGGAGAACTCGATCCTGCGCATGCACGAGGTCGTCGCCGCCGTGCAGAAGTGGCTGCCGACGTGGGAGGACGATCCGTCGAACAGCTATCGCGGCGCCAAGGCGATCGTGAACGTCGGCGCGATCCAGGGCGGCTTCGGCTGGCGCGTCTCGCGGACGCCGCACCACACTGATCTCTTCCTCGACGTGCGCGTGCCGCCGACGAAGCCGATGGCCGTCGCGCGGGCCGAGGTGCTCGAGATGGTGCGCGGCCTTCCCCACGATGCCGAGGCGGAGATCTACGTCACCGCTCCCGGCGCGGAGATCGACGAGGGGCACGAGCTCGTCCGCGCGGTCGACGCGGCGCACGAGCAGGTCTTCGGCGCGAAGCCGGAGCGCGACGTGACGCGCTGGTTCAGCGACGCGTCCGCGCTCACGCGGTACGGTGTGCCGACGCTGAACTACGGCACGTCCACCGGGCTGATGGACGTCGAGCTGGGCGAGAACCTCGAGATCGACGGCCTCGTCAAGACGGCCGAGGTGTACGCGCGCGTCGCGATGGAGGTCTGCGGTGTCGCATGACGTGTACACGCTCCCGCCGGGGCTACCGGTGCCCGAGGACGACGGCGGCGCGGATCACCTGCTCGGGCTCGAGCTGCCCGAGCTGATGCTGGCGTCGTCGCAGGGCGACGTCAATGTCCGCGACTTCGGCGTCATCTATGTCTATCCGCGCAGTGGGCGCCCCGACGTCCCGCTACTTCCGGGCTGGGACGAGACGCCGGGTGCGCGCGGATGCACGCCGCAGTCGTGCGCGTTCCGCGATCTGTACCCGGAGCTCGGCGTTCCCGTCGCCGGCCTGTCCGCGCAGACGCTCGACGACCAGCTCGAGTTCGCGGAGCGGAACCGCATGCCGTTCCCGGTGATCGCCGACCCGGAGCGAAAGCTCGGCGCCTCCCTCGGCCTCCCGACCTTCGAGATCGCCGGGCTCACCCTTTACAAGCGCATCACGCTCGTCGCCGAGGATGCCCGGATCGTGAAGGTCTTCTACCCCGTCTTCCCGCCCGACGCGAACGCCGGCGACGTGCTCGCCTGGCTCACGTCCCGATGAAGCTCATCACGTACGACGACGGGAAGGTCGGGCGGATCGAGGGCGAGGAGATCGTCCGGCTCGACGTGCCCGACATGCGCGCGTACTTCGAGCGCGGCGGCGCCGACGATGTCGGCGAGCGCACGCCGCTCGCCCATGCCCGCCTGCACGCGCCGATCGTCCCGAAGAAGTTCTTCCACACCGCCGGCAACTTCCGTGAGCACGAGGAGGAGTCGAAGCGCGTCAACTGGTCGCACGAGATCGCGCCGTGGATCATGTTCTTCCAGAACGTCGATGCGATCGTCGGCCCCGACGAGCCGGTCATCTATCCGGAGCATTTGACGAACGAGCTGGACTACGAGCTCGAGCTGGCCGTGATCATCGGCAAGTCCGGCAAGTGGTTCGGGCCGGAGGAGGCGATGGACTATGTCGCCGGCTACGTCATCTTCAACGACATCACGGCGCGCGACATCCAGCGCCAGGAGATGAAGAGCGGCGTGTTCTCGTTCTGCAAGGCGATCGACACATTCTGCCCGCTCGGCCCCTGGATCGTCACGCCCGACGAGATTCCCGACCCGCACGATCTCGCCATGACGCTGCGTGTGAACGGTGAGACACGGCAGACGTCGCACTCCGGCCGCATGTCGACGACGATCCCGGAGATCATCAGCCACTACTCGCCGCTCGGTTACTCGGCAGGCGACGTTCTCTCGACGGGTACGGTGAGCGGCGTGGCCGGGTTCAGCGAGGATGCGGCGTCGCTCTACCTGCGGCCGGGCGACGTGATGGAGGCCGAGATCGAACGGATCGGGGTGCTGCGGAACCCGGTCATCTCGTGGGCGGAAGGACATCCGAGGTGAGCCGCAAGGCGTTCATCACCGGCATCACCGGCCAGGACGGCTCCTATCTCGCCGAGATCCTGCTCGAGAAGGGCTACGAGGTCTTCGGGATGATCCGGCGCTCGAGCTCGTTCAACACCGCGCGCGTCGACCACATCTTCGGCGACATCGAGCTCGTGTTCGGTGACCTGACCGACGGTTCGTCGCTCAATCAGCTGATGCGCACCATTCGCCCGGACGAGGTGTACAACCTCGGCGCGCAGAGCCACGTGCGCGTGAGCTTCGACGTTCCGGAGTACACCGCCGACACCGACGCGATGGGGACGCTCCGCCTGCTCGACGCGATCCGCGAGGAGGACGTCAAGTGCCGCTTCTATCAGGCGTCCTCGAGTGAGATGTTCGGGCAGGTGCGCAAAGAGCACGTCCCGCAGACCGAGAACACGCCGTTCCATCCGCGCAGCCCGTACGGCGTGAGCAAGGTCTTCAGCTACTGGATCACGCGGAACTACCGCGAGGCGTACGGCATGTACGCGGTGAACGGGATCCTCTTCAACCACGAGTCTCCGCGGCGTGGGCCGACGTTCGTGACGCGCAAGATCACGCGCGCGGTCGGCGCGATCCTGCGCGGCGAGCAGGACGTGCTTCGCCTCGGCAATCTCGACGCGCAGCGCGACTGGGGCTTCGCGCGCGATTACATGGACGGGGCCTGGCGGATGCTGCAGGAGGACGAGGCCGAGGACTACGTGCTCGCCACGGGCGAGACGCACTCCGTGCGCGAGTTCCTCGACGAGGCCTTCGGCTATGCCGGCCTCGTGTGGAGCGAGTACGTGCAGATCGATCCGCGCTACTTCCGCCCTGCTGAGGTCGATCTCCTCATCGGCGACTCGTCGAAGGCGAAGGAGAAGCTCGGCTGGGAGCCGACGGTGCGCTTTCCGGAGCTCGTGCGGATGATGGTCGACCACGACCGCGAGCTCGAGCGGACCGAAGAGCACTACGTCTGACGTGAGCCGCCCGCTCGACTCCGCCAAGCTCGAGCGCGTGCGTGCGCTCATGGAGGAGGACGGTCTCGACGCGCTCGTCGTCCGCGCGCCGGACAACGTCCTCTATCTCACGAACTTCTGGGGCATGAAGGGCTACGACGCGTGCGTGTTCCCGCGCGAGGGTGACCCGGTGCTCATCTGCCTCGAGGCGTCGGCGGAGGATGCGGAGCGCACGGCCTGGACGTCGCGGGTGCGATTCGTGCGCGGGTACGACGAGGGCGATCCTCGGCCGCCGCTTGCGCGGACGCTCGACGCGGTGACCGACGCGGCCCGCGGGTTCCGCCGCGTCGGGCTCGAGCTGTCGCTCGGCACGCAGGCGTCCGACCGGATGGTCGGCGAGCCGACGACGTTCACGCGTGGGTGGTTCGACGCGTTCCCCGACGCAGTCGATGCGACAGGGCTGCTGGCACGTGCGCGCTCGATCAAGACCGACCAGGAGGCCGCGCGGATGCGGATCGCGAATGAGATCGCGGCCGACGCGATGGAGCACGTGCGACGCCGGCTCGAGCCGGGCATGAAGGAGTCCGAGGCGGCGGCGATCTGGCAGGGGCACGTGCATGGGCAGGGGACGGCGCGCGCCGATGTGGAGCTCGCGCTCCCGTTCTCCCTCGTCTGGGCCGGAAAGGGGATCAAGACGTTCACGGCGACCGGCGACCTGCCGGTGGTCGAGGGTGAGCCGGTGTTGTTCGAGATCTGGGTGTGTGCGGACGGGTACTGGGCCGATCACACGAAGAACCTCGTCGTCGGCGACCTCACGCCCGCATACGCGGAGCTGGAGGAGCGGCTCATGGGCGTGTACGAGAACGCGCTGGCGTTCATCCGGCCGGGTGCGTCGATGCCGGAGCTCGACATCCTCGTGCGCGAGGGGCTTGCCTTCGAGGTCTCGCATCCCATCTGTCACGGCGTCGGCGCGCGTGCGCACGAGCCGCCGTACCCGCACCAGGCTGCCGCCGGGACGTTCGAGGAGGGAATGGTGCTCGCCGTCGAGCCGGGGATCTACTGGGACGGGGGCGGAGGTCTCCGCGTCGAGGACAACTTCCTCGTCACGGCCGACGGCGTGGAAAAGCTGTCAGCCTTTCCCGACGGAGTCGTGCGCTGTTGAGCGATCTCATATGGACAGGGGGCCTCAACGACGGCCATGTCATCGGCGGGCATGTCGGCCTGTACGACACGACGCTGCGCGACGGCGAGCAGACCGTCGGCGTCGTCCTCGACCCGGAGCAGAAGCTCGAAATCGCACGCCTGCTCGACGAGCTCGGCGTCGATCGCATCGAGGCGGGATTCCCGCGCGTGTCGCAGGACGACTGGGACGCGGTCAAGCTCGTCGCCGGCGCCGGCCTGCGCGCCGAGGTGTGGGGCTTCTCCCGCGCCGTCGCGGCCGACCTCGAAGCGCTCGTCGAGCTCGGCGTCCGCGCCTCGGTGATCGAGTCTCCGATCTCCGACCTGAAGCTCGACGCCATCGGTGTCGACCGCGACTCGATGCTCGGCCGCATCACGAAGGCGATGCGCTTCGCCGCCGAGCACGACATCCACGCAGCGTTCTTCGGCGTCGACTCGACACGCGCGCAGCCCGACTTCTACGATCGCGTCTACTCCGCGGCCGTCGAGGCAGGCGCACGCGAGGTCGTCGTCGTCGACACGCTCGGCATCGCGTCGCCGGAGGCGGTCGCGGATCTCGTCGGCCGGACGGTCGAGCTCGTCGGAGACGTGCCCGTCCACTTCCACGGCCACAACGACTTCGGTCTCGCAACTGCATCGGCTGTTGCGGCCGTCCGCGCGGGTGCGACGTGGGTGCACGGCACGATCAACGGCATGGGCGAACGCGCGGGCAACGCGAACCTCGGCGAGGTCGCGCTCACGCTGCGCGCGCTCTACGGCGTGGAGTCCAACCTCGACCTCGCGCGCATCCGTGACGTCTCGGCCCGCGTGCAGGAACTGTCCGGCTATGCGCTCGAGCCGTGGAAGCCGGTCACCGGCTGGACGCTCTTCCGGCGCGAGTCGGGCGCGGTCGCGTCGCAGTTCCACGATCCACCGTCGATCGAGCCGTATTCGTCCGCCCTTGTCGGCGCCGAGCGCGGCCTCGTGCTCGGCAAGAAGAGCGGGCTCGACTCGATCCGGATCAAGGCGGAGGAGCTCGGGCTCGACGTGCCGGAGGAGCGCTGCGCGGAGCTCCTCGCCCGCGTGAAGGAGCTCGGGATGCGCAAGCGTGGGCTCGTCACCGACGAGGAGTTCCGAGCGCTCGTCGATGGCTGAGTACGACGCCGTCATCGTCGGCAGCGGCGTCAACTCGCTTGCGTGCGGCGCGCTGCTCGCGAAGGCGGGCTGGCGGGTATGCGTGCTCGAGCGCAACGACTGGCTCGGCGGCGCGATCCACACGGCGGAACTGACGAAGCCCGGTTACCACCACGACGTGTTCAGCGCGTGGCATCCCCTCTGGGTCGGCGGTGCAGCGCACGCCCAGCTCGGCGACGATCTTGCTGCGCGCGGGCTCGAGTACCTGAACACGGAACTGCCGACGGCGACAGCGCTCCCGGACGGCTCAGCCGCGTTTCTGCTGCGGAACGCGGAGGGGAATACGCGCGAGCTTGGTCCGGAATGGCCGGGCGTGCTCGAGCGCTTCTTCCCGAACGCCGACATCGCGTTCGGCCTTCTCGGCACCGAGTTGTGGAGTGGCTCGGGGCTCGCGCTCGCCGCGAAGGCGTACCGGCGGCTCGGGCGCCGCGGCGTCGCCGCGTTCACGGGTGAGCTCCTGCAGTCGAGCCGCGACTGGCTGCGGCAGACGTTCGAGTCGGAGAGCGCGCACAGCGTGCTCGCTCCGTGGGTGCTGCACACGGGTCTCGGCCCGGATGCCGCCTCATCGGGGTTCATGACGCAGGTGATCGCCGTCGCGGTGCAGGAGGGCGGAATGCCCATTCCACGCGGCGGCGGTGCGAAGCTTGCCGACGCGCTCGTGCAGCTCATCCGCGACCACGGCGGCGCGTGCGAGACCGGCAATGATGTCGAGCGGGTCGTCGTGCGGAACGGTCGCGCGGCGGGCGTTCGGGTCGCCGGGGGCGAAACGGTCGAGGCCGAGCGCGCGGTGATCGCAAACGTCACGCCGACGCAGCTGTACGAGCGGTTGCTCGAAGGTCCTGCACCGGAGGGCGCCCGCCGCTTCCGGTACGGGCGCGCGGAGATGCAGATCCACTTCGCGCTTTCCGAGCCTGCGCGCTGGAACGGCGACGAGCGCCTGAACGGCACGGCGATCGTCCACGTCACGCCGGGGCTCGACGGCGTCTCGCGTGCCGTGAACGAAGCGGAACGCGGCTTGATCCCTGAAGAGGCGACGATCGTGGTCGGACAGCCGTTGACGATGGACCCGTCGCGCGCGCCGCACGGGAAAGGGCTGCTGTGGATTCAGCTGCAGGAGCTTCCGTCGCGATACGACTGGAACGACGACGAGCGCGAGCGCTACGCCGACCGCATCCAGGCGCGGCTCGCGCAACACATCCCGAACCTCGAGTCGTCCATCGTCGAGCGCGTCGCGCTCGGCCCGCACGACCTCGAGCGCATGAACGTCAATCTCCTGCACGGCGACCCGTACGGCGGCGCGCTCACGCTCGACCAGAACTTCCTGTGGCGGCCGTTTGCCGGGAGCACCGGGCACACGACGCCCGTCGAGCGCCTGTGGCACATCGGCGCGAGCACGTGGCCCGGCCCGGGGCTCGGCGCCGGCTCGGGCACGCTCGTGGCGACGAAGCTCCTCGCGCCACCACTTGCGCGGCGATTGCGTAGATTCCTCCCGTGAGATTCAGCATCTACAGCGAGCTTCAGAGCTGGCCCGGCAAGTCGTACTCGCAGCTGTACGGCGAGGTGCTCGAGCAGATCGAGAACGCCGACCGGCTCGGCTACGACGCGTACGCGGCGATCGAGCATCTGTTCTTCCCGAAGTTCTCCGCGTCGGCGAACGTCTTCGGCCTCTTCGGGATGGCCGCGGCGCGTACGCGGAACATCAAGTTCCGCACGATGCTGCACATCCTCCCGTACCACAACCCGCTCGTCCTCGCCGCGATGATCCACGAGTTCTCGCTGCTGACGGACGGCCGGTACGAGTTCGGCGTCGGCCGCGGGCACGGATGGATCCCGCTCGCCGCCGGCACGCCGCTCGACGAGACGTCGCGGCCGCGCTACGAAGAGGCGCTCGATCTCTTCATCGAGGCGCTGCACAACGACACGGTCTCGTTCCACGGCGAGTACTGGAATGTCGACGACAGCCACGTCATCCCGTTCAGCGGCCATCGCTTCCGGGTCGTGCTCGGCGGGACCTCCGATCGCACGTACGACCTGGCGGCAAAGAACGGCTGGGCGGTCGCCGTCCCGCCGCTGTTGCCGTACGCGGCGTTGAAGGAGCAGCTCGACCTCTATCGCGCGAAGTGCGCGGAGTACGGCACGACGCCGGACATCATCTGGATCCACGCGTGTTACATCGACGACGACCGCGAGCTCGCGAAGCGCGAGGCGGAGACACACATGCGCGGGTTCCTCGAAGGGAACGCGTCGCCGCTGACCGAGTACACGCCGCCGCCCGCCGACGCGTTGAACGCGGCCGGATATGGGTTCTACGCGGCGGGGATCATGGAGAAGCTCGCCGCGACGCCGTACGACGACATGATCGCGGGCGACATCGTCTGGGTCGGCACGCCTGACGACGTCCTGGAACGGATCCGCGAGACCATCGACGTCTGCGAGGGGCTCACCGAGATAGCGATCACGACGAACCCCGGCGGCGTCGAGCACTGGAAGGCGATCAAGGCGCAGGAGTTGTTCGCGCAGCGTGTGATCCCGCGCGTGCGGGAGATGGTCGGCGATACGCCGGCGCGGTCGCTCAGCGCACCGGCGTAAGGGCGCTCCCTAGTGCGCAGCTCGGACGAACAGGCCGTGCGACGGCACATGAACTTGCAGTCCCGCGATCGTGGCCGTCACGACTACTCGGATGGTGTGGCCCCCGTCGGCTCGGGTGAGCCGGAGCGAGGACCTCGCCGCACCGGCGATCGTGACGCAGCTTTTGCTCGTGCAGCGTTCCCAGCGATACGCGACTTGGGAGGGCCGCGCGCTCCACTGCGGCGGTGCCACTCGCAATGTGGCCCCGACCTTCGGCGCGCCGTGGAGAGACGGTGCGGTGAGCGCTCGGGGCGCTTGCGGCCCGCACGCAGGGGCGGCAACCAGATCGCCGGCAGACACATACGTGCTCCCGTCCGTCGAGACGAACAGCGCGAACGCCGGACCGCAGATCGCTGCTGAAGTCGTCGTGACGACGAACGGGATGCTCCCCGAGGCCGGAGCCGCGCTCTGCGACAGCGACCCGCACCGGATCTCGTTCGGCGGTCCTACGACACACGTGTCGGACGCCTCGTTCCCGGTCGTCCCACCGACGAGAGTCATTCCGGAAGGTGCGACGAGATAGAACGAGTGCCACGCGACAGTCCCCGAATTCACGAGGGCAAAGTCGTAGTCGTGCCCGGTGGTGACGTACGTTCCGCCCCCGCCATCCGCGCGGGCCGTGCCCGCGGCGACAAGGCCGCACACGAGCACGGCGAGCGCAGCACCTGTCATTCCATGCGAGCGTGACCCAAGCACGCCGCTATAGCTTGCATGAACCCGACACGCCAAGGAGGACCACATGCGCCGGCTGAACTTCGTGCAAGACGAGCCCTGGGATGAGGTCGACGAGAACGACCGTCGGCGCGTCCGCTGGTTCGGACATCCGTTTGGCGCTGACGTCCTCGGTGCCTCGCTCATCGAGCTTCTTCCCGGCTCACCCGGGGGCTCGCTCCACCTGCACTACGGCGTCGAAGAGATGTTCTTCGTCCTCAGCGGCTCCCCCACGGTGCGTACGACGGAGGGCGAGGAGCAGCTCTCAGCGGGAGACGTCGTCTACTTCCCCGAAGGCCCAGACGGCTTACACACGTTCTCGAACCCGACGGACGAACCGGCCCGGATGATCGGTATCTCCAGCAAGCGCTTCCCGGACGTCGTCGCCTACCCCGAGCGTGGAGTGGCGTGGGTCGCGACGCGGCACCCCGAGCGACCGGTGCCGGCCGGCGGCGACGAAGGCATCATCGCTCGTTTTGAAATCTAGAACGCGAAGATGCTGCGGCCTTTGATGGGCTACTTCGTGTCGGGGCTGCCCGTGCCGCGCAGGAAGTAGAGCGTGCCGGCGACGAGGTAGACCGCGAGGATGATCTGGAGCCAAGTCGGCATTGGATGCTCCTTAGGTGAAGATGATCTGGCTGCCGGCTGCCTTCGCGTAGAACTCGCCGACGGAGATGATCTCGTCGACTTGCGGGACGAAGTCGTCGATGGTGAGGCCGAACATGTCGACGGTCGCCCTGCAGGCGTAGAGGTGGGCGCCGGAGTCGGCGACGAGCTCGATGAACTCGGGGATGGGTGGGATGTCGATCTTCTCCATCTGCCTCTGCATCATCCGAGTAGCAAGTGCGGAGAAGCCGGGCAGCGCGCCGAGCAGCGTGGGCATGTGCATGCCGGGGTTGCCGACCGTCGCGACCTTGACGTTCTCGTAGCGGTCTCTGCGGATTGCGTCGAGGCCGAAGAAGGTGAAGAAGAGGTCGGCGTCGATTCCTTCCATGCGGGCGCCGTTGGCCATGATCACGCCGGGGTAGATGCCCTCGAGCGAGCCCTTCGAGATGACGATCGCAACCTTCTCGATCGTCTTCGGCTCTGCGGGCTTGGTCCGTGGATGTTCGAGCAGCTCGGTCATCGTGTGCTCCTTAGATGCAGCCTTTGGGCTTGGGGATGCCGCCGATCTTGGCGGCGAGCTTGGCCGGCCCCTTGGGGAAGAGCTGGTAGAGCTCCTTGACGGGGACGCCGGATTCCTTGCCGAGCGAGCGGATCGAGGGTGCGTTGCCGGTCGAGAGGTAACGCTCGCGCATGAAGCGGACGACGAGCCAATGGCGCTCGCTCAGTTGCGGGATGCCGTTGTCGGCGGCAATCGCTCCAGCGATCTGCTCGTTCCACTGCGCGACGTCGGTGAGAAATCCTTCGGCGTCGAGGTCGACCGGCGCGTCGGCGATTAGGGTCATGGTCATCTCGTGCTCCTCTGTCAGGCGTGAACGGGCATCCGCTTCTTGCCCGCGGTGGGCATTGCCGACCCAATGCCGGGTATGTCGCGGCCCGGCAGTAGGGCGTGCCAGTAGACCCACTGGAAGGCGAGCTTGCCCAGGTGGTTGAGGCGCGACTCGCGCAGCAGGGGAAGCGGGCCGAAGGCGGTCGGGAAGTGGCCGGGCAGCGGCTCCGTCTCGTAGTTGAAGTCGATCAGCAGCGCCTTGTGGAAGCCGGTCTCGATGAAGCAGTTCGTGTGGCCATCGAAGGTGGTTTCGAGTGGGTCGCCACGGAGGAAGCGAGCGACGTTCCGCTCGAGGAGCTCACCTTCGAAGTGGGTGACCGAACCCGCTTTCGACGCGGGGATGTCGCTCGCGTCGCCGAGCACGAAGACGTTCGGCTTGAACATCGACTGGAGGGTGCGCGGATCGGTCGGGACGAAGCCGAGCGCGTCACCGAGGCCGGTCGAGCGCTCGACGTAGGCAGCGCCGCCGTGCAGCGGGATGGTGACGAGCAGGTCGAAGGAGATCTCGCGCCCGTCGTAGGAGCTGAGCTTGCCGCCGACACCGTCGATCTCGCCGACGGTGAATTCGCTCACGAGCTCGATCTTCTTTTCGGCGAGCAGGTGGGTGAGATGCTCGGACGCGACCGGCTTGGTGAAGCAGCCATCGAGCGGGGTCGAGAGCAGCAGCTCGGTGCGCGAGCGGATGCCGCGTTGGCGCAAGTACCAATCGGCTAGGAACGTGAACTCGATCGGCGCGACCGGGCACTTGATCGGCATGTCGGCGATGTTCACGACCAGCCGTCCGCCGTCGAATCGCGCCAGGGCGTCCGCGAGCGCGGCCGCGCCCGCCGGGTCGTAGAAGGTGAAGACGCGCTCGTTCCATCCGGGGCCGGTCATTCCCTCGGTCTCCTCCGGCTGCAGCCTGACGCCGCTCGCGACGACGAGCACGTCGTACGGAAGCGTGACCCCGTCGTCGAGCGAGACCCTGTCGAGGTCGAGTGAAACCGAGTCGATCTCCGCCTCGTGGAAGACGATGCCGCTTCGGAGCTGTCGCCGGCGCGGTCTCACGATCTCGTCGACCCGCGTGAGCCCGAACGGAACGAAGAGCAGGCCGGGCTGGTACACGTGGCGGTTGTCGCGATCGACCACGTGAATCTCGGCCTCGTCCGCGTCGAAGCGACGGCCCAGCCGGTTCGCGATCAACGTGCCGCCGGTGCCGCCGCCCAGGATGACGATCCGTTTCTTGCTCACGACACACGCTCGAGAAGGCGGGGGCCCGGCGCGATCGATTCGCTGAACGCGAATCCGGCGTCGATCGATCGGCGAAGCGGGCACGACTTCGCAACCTTCTCCAGCCGCCGGAGCTGCTCTGTTGAGAGATCGCCGCCGAGCTCGATGGCGATCTCGAACCGGCGCGGGGTCGCATCATTGTCGTAACCGACGGCGACCGTCAGCTCGCCGAGCTCCCAGCCTTTAGTCCGCGCGTACATCGCGAGGGTCGTTGAAACACATGCGGCGAGCGCGGCGGGGAAGAGCTCGTGCGGCGCCGGCCCGCTGCCCTCGCCGCCGAGCCGCTCCGGCTCGTCAGTGATCAGCCGGTGCTTGCCGTCGATCACCACCTCCTGCCGGAGCGTTCCGGGGACCGAGCGGGCTGTCGCAGACAGGCTCATGTGTCAGAGCTTCGTCTTCGTGCCCTCGGCGGGCATCGGGGCCGGTGCGGAGCCGCATACGGATTGTCCGCAGCTCGATCAGCGCGGCTGCTGATGCCCGCGTTCGCTGGGTTGCAGGCGCTGACGCGGTCGCAACCGTCGAACAGAAAGCGCATGAACTCCTTGCGCAGGTCGACGCCTACCGTGACCTGTCCTCGTCGCTCGCCGTCGACGAAGCGTGATCCGCCGGGCCGCCGGTAGGCCGACACACACTCAGGGACAGTCCGCACGCGGGCCGGCTGGGGCTTGGGCTGCTAGGCGAGGGTCGCGCGGTATCGGCGGACGAGTGCGAGCGCGATGGCAAGCGCGAGAGCGAGGAAGCCGAGGAGGCCGAGTTCGAGCAGGAGGTTGGTGAGTGCGCGCCCGGCTGCGGGGGGCCGTTCGAATTGCGCGGTGACGATGAGGATGCGCCTCACCACTGCGATGAGTCCGATGATCAGGAATGGCTCGACGGCGATCTCGTGCGTGCGGAGGACGAAGCGGAGCGTGTACACGAGCTCGGCGATGATCAGTGTG
>DATKQT010000022.1:0-4375 GCA_035532535.1 Gaiellaceae bacterium | reverse complement strand
GGCGGGTTCGTCCCCCACGCGCGCGGAGGCTCGTCGAGCCCGTAGTGGATGGTCTCCACCTTCGCCGCGGGGACTCCGACGCGCTCGACGGTGAAGCGGTGCAACGAGTCGGAGATGGTGACGACCCGGTCGGCGAGGCGGGCAAGGCCCCGCTCGACGAAGCGGAACGCACCGGTGCGGAACGGATCGTCGTTGTGCTTCGTCGAGACGAGGGTCGTCCCACGCAGCTTCGCCGCGAGGCCGCCGTACAGATCTGCGTGCACGAGATGTGTGTGCACGACGTCGGCACGCGCGTCGCGCACGAGGCGTGCGAGGAGCAACGGGTCGAGATCCCGCGGGGCAGGAATGCGGACGGCCGGCACGGTCAGCGCGTCGTAGAAGTCGGAGGGGTTCCACGCTGGATCGTCGAGCCCGATGAAGACGGGCTCGATGCCGCGGTCGGCGAGCGCAGGGAGCAGCGTCAGCAGGTGGCGCTCCGAGCCGCCGATGCCTCGCATGCGATGGACGTGCGCGACCCTCACGCGAGGGTTGCTCCGGCGCCCACGTCGACGTGCGTGCGCTGCCAGAGTTCGAGCATCGTCAGCGTCCACAGGCGGTGCCCGTTGTCCGCTCGGCCCGCTGTGTGCTCGGAGAGGAGACGTTCCACCGACTCGGGCCGGAACCAGCCGCGTGCGCGCGCACGCTCGTCGAGCAGCAGCTCCCGCGCCAGCGGCTGCAGGTCGGCTCGGAACCACTCCGCGAGGGGGAGGCCGAAGCCGCTCTTGCCGCGGGCCGCGACCTCCGGCGGGAGCTCCTCGGCGAACGCGCGCCGCAACGCGATCTTCCCCGTGCGGCCCTCCTGCTTCAGCCCGTCCGGCAGGGAGAGACCGAGCTCGACGACGCGACGGTCGAGCAGTGGCGAGCGCAGCTCGAGCGAGTGCGCCATGGAGGCGATGTCCGACTTGGGAAGCAGGTCGCCGGGGAGGTACGTGTTCAGGTCGAGTAGCTGGAGGCCCGTGGTGCCCTCGTCCGGCGGCGCGCCGAGGAGGAAGCCGGCCGAGGTGAGCGTGCCGATCTCCGCCTTCGCCGCGTCGCTCCAGAGCTCCGCACGCTCCTGCAGCGTGAAGACCTGCATGAGCCGGCCGTAGCGCTCGGCCCGCGGGACGGCCGCCGCCTCGAGGAAGCGCGCGGCGCGGAAGACCGGCGATCGGCGTTCCCGGCGGCCGGCGGGAAGCCGGCGCAACATGCTCGCGCCTGCGCTCGCCACCGGTCTCGGCACGTGCTCGGCGAGCGCCGCCGCCGCATAGCGCTCGTAGCCGGCGAACGACTCGTCGCCTCCGTCGCCGACGAGCCCGACGGTGACCTCGTTCCGCGCCGCCTCACAGATGAGGAACAAGGGCAGCGCCGCCTCGTCGCCGAGCGGCTCGTCGAACGCCTCGGCGAGCCGCGGCAACGTTGCCGCCGCGTCGGGCTCGAGGACGATCTCCTCGTGCTGGGTCGCGTACCGCTGCGCGACCGCGCGTGCAAACGCGCGCTCGTCGTAGCGCGCGTCGGCGAAGCCGACCGTGAACGTGCGCACCGGCTGCGACGAGGCGGCGGCCATCAGCGCGACGACGACCGCCGAGTCGATCCCGCCCGAGAGGAGCGCGCCGAGCGGCACGTCCGACGCGAGACGCGCGCGGACGGCCGCGGTCACCTCATCTCGAACACGCTCGAGCCACGCCTCGTCCGAGATCTGCTCCACGTGCGCCTGCGGGTGCCAGTAGCGCTCCTCGCGCTCGCCGGCGCTGTCGACGATCAGCACGGATGCGGGCGAGAGACGATGGATGTCGCGGAAGCCGGTGCGCGCGCCCGGGACGTATTGCAATGCGAGGTACGAGTCGAGTGCTGCGAAGTCGGGCTCGCGGTGCACGCCGGGCACGGTGAGCAGCGCCTTCACTTCGGACGCGAACGCGAACGTGCCGTCGTCGAGGCGTGTCCAGACGAGCGGCTTCTTCCCGAGCCGGTCGCGCGCGAGCAGGAGGCGCTGCTCGGCGGCGTCCCAGAGCGCGATCGCGAACATCCCCTCGAGGCGCTCGACGAACGCGGGGCCGTACTCCTCGTACAGGTGGGGTATGACCGGCGTGTCTCCGCGCCCGCGAACCTCGTGCCGGCGCGCGGCCAGGTCACGGCGCAGTTCGGGGAAGTTGTACAGCTCGCCGTTGAAGACCGCGACGACGTCGCCGCGCTCGTTCGCGACGGGCTGGTAGCCGAGCTCGGGGTCGAGCACCTGCAGGCGCTGGTGGCCGAGCACGCATGGGCCGAATGCGTCCGTCGACCCCTGGTCGGGGCCGCGATGGCGGATGCGCGCGCGCATCGCGTCGACGACGGCGGGTGGCGGGGCGCCGGACGGCGAATAGAGTCCGCAAATCCCGCACATCGGCAACAGTGTGCCTTCACCGTCAGCCGGGACTGCCGCCGTGGCGTCGTGCCACGTCGAGCGCCCGCTGGACGACGCCACCTGGGACCGCTTCGACCGGCTCCAGCGCCGGCGCCCGGGAGGCTTTGACGTGATCGCGCTCATGCGCCCGCCCGATGCGGAGCACGGGGAGGCGGAGGAGCCCTGGCTCGAGCGCGCCCGCATCGTCGCCGCACGCGCGCCCTTCGGATTGCACACGCACTGGACGAGCCCCACGCACGCGCGTCCAACCGGAGGCGATCCGGCTACGCGCGTCCGGAGCGACGCCGAATGGATGCGCGCACGCGGCCTCGAGCCGCGCTACTTCTGCGGCGGCGGCTGGTACACCGACGAGGCCGTGCGCGCGACCGTCGCGGAGCTCGGGCTCGTCGATTGCACCCCCCGACACGGTGAGCCGGCGCCGGGCGTCCTGCCGACGACACATTCACTGGGCTCGCTCGCCCGTGCGGTTATCCGGCCGCTCCCGCACTACGTGCACGCGTACTTCCACGACTACGACCTGCTCGACGCTCGTCGCCGCACCGCGTTGCTCGTGTCCCTGGCGGTCCTGGGACGCCGCGCGGAGAGATTCTGAGAAGCGTCGGAGCTACACTCTCGATTCGTGGCGACCAAGCCTGTTGTCGGCACCGAGTCGGGCGACGGTGCCGGGGTGGAGCTCCCCGCTTCCGACATCCGCTCCGCGCCCGTTCTCCCTTCCGGAATTCAGGTCCGCGCTCTCGGGCGGCGCTCCGTCAGTGTCGCCGCGCTCGTCGTGCTCGACCTCGCCGGTCTCTCGGGCGCGCTCTATCTCGCGCTCGTGCTCCGCGAGCTCTACCGCGGAACGAAACCGCTCCTGTGGGGGCTGCTCTGGAGCACGGAGGAGAATTGGCTGGCGTTCCTGACGCTCGTCACGATCCTCGTGTTCTGGCAGGCAGGGCTGTACGCGCCGCGCGAGCGCCGCGCCGGTGCCGGGCGCATCGTGTCCTCGCTGCTTCTCATCACCGTCATCACCGTGATCTTCTCGGTCGGCACCGGGTACCAGCACTCCACGTTCGGTCTCTACATCACCGCGTTCGTTCTCTCCGCGATCGCGATCGTTCTCCTGCGCTCGAGCTACGAGGTCGTGACCGCTGACCTCTGGCGTGTCGCAGGCGTGCGCAGGCGTGCGCTCCTCGTCGGCGAGGGTGAACGACTCGAGTCGCTCCGCCGCACGATCGGGCGCGGACGCAGCGGCATCGACTACGACTTCGTCGGCGTCCTCTCGCAGGGCGAGCTACGCGACCTTGGCACAGTCTTGCGTGAGCACAAACCGGACGAGCTCATCGTCTCGAGCGCCGACATCCATGAGGAGGCTCTGCTCGACCTCGTGGACGAGGCGCACCGCTTCGGCGTCAAGGTGCGGATCGCGCCGACGACGGCCGAGCTGCTGACGCAGCGCGCCGAGTACGTGCCCGGTCAGGGCGTTCCCCTGTTCGAGCTCCGGCCGCCGGTGTTCGCCGGCCTCGACTGGGCGGTGAAGCGCGCGTTCGACATCGCCGTGAGCACCGGACTGATCGTGCTCGCATCGCCGTTCTGGGCGCTGATCGCGCTTGCCGTCAAGCTCGACTCTCCCGGCCCGATCTTCTATCGCGATCGCCGTATCGGGCTTGGACAACAGGAGTTCGGGATGTTCAAGTTCAGGTCGATGTACGTCGACTCGAATCTCCGGCAGGCCGCGCTCGAGGCGTCCAACGAAGCATCGGGCCCGCTCTTCAAGATCAAGGACGATCCGCGGGTCACGAAGGTCGGCGGATTCCTGCGCCGCTACTCGCTCGACGAGCTGCCGCAGGTGCTGAACGTGCTGCGGGGCGAGATGTCGCTCGTCGGCCCGCGTCCCCTCCCGCTGCGCGACTACGTCCAGCTCGAGGACTGGCACCGCAAGCGCTATCTCGTCCTGCCGGGGATGACCGGACTGTGGCA
>DATKQT010000021.1:0-92363 GCA_035532535.1 Gaiellaceae bacterium | reverse complement strand
CGTCGATCCGGGCGCAATCGGCGAGTGCGATGCAAGGACGCAGGGAGGCCCGATAGTTGCACTATCGGGCCGACTGAGGACGCGGCAGCGCGCCGCCGAGTGTGGCCGGGCGACACAATCGTTCATTGTGTGAGAGCCTCTAAGCAGAAGGAGCGGTGTAGCGGTAGCCGAAACCGCGCACGGTCTCGATCGGTACGGCGTCAGGCATGTCGGGATCGAGCTTGCGCCGCAGGTACCCGATGTAGAGCTTCACCTGGTCGCCGCCGACGCCGTACGAGTCACCCCACACGAGCTCGAGCAGCTGCTCGCGGCTGAGCACCTGGCGGGGGTTGCGCACGAACGTGGACAGGAGCCGGAACTCGAGCGGCGTGAGCTGTATCTCACGCTCGCCGACGGTCACGCGGTGCTGGCCCCAGTCGATCGTGAGGTAGCCGTCGCCGTATGAGTCGGCCTCGTGCGTACGCCCGCCGCGTGCCGCGCGGCGCAGGAGCGCCTGCACGCGTGCGATCAGCTCCTGCTTGCCGAACGGCTTGACGACGTAGTCGTCGGCGCCTGCGTGCAGCCCGCGCACCCGTTCCAGCTCGTCGGCGCGCGCCGTGAGCATGAGCACCGGCACATCCGACATGTCGCGAATGCGGTCGAGCATCTGCCAGCCGTCGAGCTCCGGCATCGAGACGTCGAGAATGACGAGATCGGGGCGCTGCGCGTGGAACTCGCGCAGTCCCTCGCGGCCGTCTGGAGCCTCGAAAACGATGGCGCCGGCCCGCTCGAGCAAGGTCCGGACGAGGGACCGGATGTCATCGTCGTCGTCGACGACCAGCACGCGGGCAGCGCTCATACCGAATCCATACCACGCTCAGGCGGTCTTCCCTCGCCGAAGGAGCACTCTTGGCTCGTGGCGACCATCCTGATCGTGGATCCTGATCCGGCCAACCGGTCGCTTCTTGAGCTCCTCGTCCTGCGGCTCGGTCACAAACCGATCGGCCAGCGCGAGCTGGCCGAGGGCGAGGAGCCCGATTTGATGCTGCTCGAGCCGGCGTCCGGGCCGGGTCTGCGGCTTGCACACCGTCTGCGGCAGCGGCTCCTGCGGCTGCCGATCCTCTGCGTCAGCATCGAACCGCCCAGCGAGGAAACGTCCAGCCTCGCGGCAGTCGATTACGTGATGAAGCCATTCCGCCGGTCGACCCTCGAGCATGCGCTCGAGCGGGCTCTGATCCAGGCGCGAAATGGCCACGAGGATCGGCCTACTGCGTCACTTGCGACGTCGAGTGACGAGGAGACGTCGATTCAGACGTCTCCGCTCACGGCGTAGACCGGGCGCGTTCCCCCGCGCGCCCGGTGAACGCCTGAAAGTGCCGCGCACTTTCAGGCGGGAGAGAGTCCCGCTCCGCGGGAGCGCTCGCGGGCAAAGCCCGCTAGCTCTTAGGTCTTTGGGCGCTGGGATGTTCTGCGCGCGCGGTGGCGGCTTCGCCGTCCCCACGCGCTGGTCCGCCTGCGCGTAAGCCGGCTTCGCGCGGCTTACGCCCCGGCCTTTTCGTTGCTTCGCCGGAGCGTCTACTGCCTTGAGCGAGGCGCCGATCTCGACCGCAGAACAACCCTTCGCCGACACGAATGAGAGCTCGCGGGCTTCGCCCACGAGCGTTACCGCGAAGCGGGACCCTTCACCGGTTGAAAGTGCGCAGCACTTTCAAGCGATGTCCCAGGTCTCGCCGCTATGCAGCAGCGCGCCGAGGTCGCCCTCGCCGAACTTCTCTGTTGCCGCCGCGAGCTGGCCGGCCATGAGATCGTCGTAGACCGGGCGCTCGACGTCGCGGAAGACGCCGACCGGGGTGCCGCCGTGCGAGTCCTGCGTCACCCGTGACAATGCGAAGGCCAGGGCTGCCCCTTCGTGGTGTGCGTCGTGCACGAGCACGCCCTCGTCGTCCGCGCGGCAGATCTCGATCGAGCCGTCCGAGCGCTGCCTGAGCGCCTTCTCCCCACCGGCGCCCCACGTGATCGGCTCGCCGTCGCGCAGCGGGATCCGGTTCACGCCTTCCTTGTCGTCGCGGACGAACGCGAACGCGTCGTCGTTGAAGATCGGGCAATTCTGGAAGATCTCGACGAACGCGCTGCCACGATGCTCGGCTGCGGCGCGCAGCACGGCGGTCATTCCCGCCTTGTCCGTGTCGATGGCGCGCGCGACGAACGTCGCTTCGGCGCCGATGGCGAGCGAGAGCGGGTTGAAGGGCCAGTCGAGCGATCCCATCGGCGTCGACTTCGTCACCTTGCCGAGCTCGCTCGTCGGCGAGTACTGCCCCTTCGTCAGGCCGTAGATCCTGTTGTTGAAGAGGAGGATCTTGAAATTGACGTTGCGGCGCAGCGCGTGAATCAAGTGGTTGCCGCCGATCGAGAGCGCGTCGCCGTCGCCGGTCGCAACCCAGACGGAGAGATCCGGCCGCGTCGTCGCGAGGCCGGTCGCGATCGCCGGCGCACGCCCGTGGATCGAGTGCATCCCGTACGTGTTCATGTAGTACGGGAAGCGGGCGGCACAGCCGATCCCGGAGACGAACACGGTGTTCTCGCGTGCGATCCCGAGCTCGGGCATGAACGCCTGCATTGCGGCGAGGATGGCGTAGTCGCCGCAGCCCGGGCACCAGCGCACCTCCTGATCGGTGCGGTAGTCCTTCGCCGTCAAGTGTCCGTTCGTGCTCATTGGTCGACCATGGCCTCGATGGCGTCTGCGACCTCGGCCGCCCGCAGCGGGAGGCCGCTGACGCGGTTGTAGCCGACCGCGTCGACGAGGAACTCTGCGCGCACGAGCTTCAGCAACTGGCCGAGGTTCATCTCCGGCACGAGCACCTTGTCGTAGCGGCGCAGCACCTCGCCCGTGTTGCGCGGGAACGGATTGAGATGGCGGAGGTGCGCGTGCGCGACCGCGCGACCGCCGGTTCGGACGCGCCGGCACGCGGCCGCGATCGGCCCGTAGGTCCCGCCCCAGCCGAGCACGAGCACGCGCGCGTCGCCGTCCGGATCGTCCACCTCGAGCTCGGGGATGTCGCTCGCGATACCCGCGACCTTCTGCGCGCGCAGCCGCGTCATCAGGTCGTGGTTGTCGGGGTCGTAGGAGATGTTGCCCGTGCGGTCCGCCTTCTCGAGGCCGCCGATGCGGTGCTCGAGCCCGGGCGTTCCCGGCACGGCCCACGGCCGCGCGAGCGTCTGCTCGTCGCGCAGATACGGCAGGAACTCGTCGCCGTCGTTCGGTTCGGTTGCGAAGGTCGTCGAGATGTCGGGCAGTGACTCCACGTCGGGCAGAAGCCACGGCTCGGAGCCGTTCGCGAGATACGCGTCCGAGAGGAGATAGACCGGGGTGCGGTATTTGAGCGCGATGCGGCACGCCTCGATGGCCGCGTCGAAGCAGTCCGACGGCGAGCGAGGCGCCACGACCGGCACCGGCGACTCCGAGTTCCGCCCGAACAGCACCATGAGCAGGTCGCCCTGCTCCGGCTTCGTCGGCATCCCGGTCGACGGCCCCGCGCGCTGGATGTCGCAGATGACGAGCGGCAGCTCGAGCATGATCGCGAGCCCGATCGTCTCCGCCTTGAGCACGACGCCCGGCCCCGCCGACGTCGTGATACCGAGCGAGCCGCCGAACGCGGCGCCGACGGCGGCGCCCGCAGCGGCGATCTCGTCCTCCGCCTGGAAGGTGCGCACGCCGAAGTTCTTGTACCCGGCGAGCTCCTCGAGGATCGCGCTCGCCGGCGTGATCGGATAGGCGCCGAGGAAGAGCGGCAGCTTCGAGAGGCGCGACGCGGCGACGAGGCCGAGCGACAGCGCCTGGTTGCCGGTGATGTTGCGGTACGTGCCGGGCGTCAGCTTCGCCGGCTTGATCTCGTAGGTAACGGCGAACGACTCGGTCGTCTCGCCGAACGCATAGCCGGCCTGGAGGGCCTTCACGTTCGCGGCGGCGATCTCGGGCCGCTTCGCGAACTTCTCCTCGAGAAACTCGACGGTCGGCTCGATCGGCCGGCCGTACAGCCACGACATCAGCCCGAGCGCGAACATGTTCTTCGAGCGCTCTGCCTCGCGCGGCGTGACGCCTTCGATCCCCTTCAGGGCGCCGACCGTCAGCGAGGTGAGCGGTACCGAGTGCACCTGGAACTCGCCCAGCGATTCGTCCTCGAGCGGATTCTTCGTGTATCCGGCTTTTTGCAGGTTGCGCTCGTTGAACGCGTCCGAGTTGACGATCAGCGTGCCACCCTTCGGCAAGTCCTTGATGTTCGTCTTCAGCGCTGCCGGGTTCATGGCGACGAGCACGTTCGGCGCGTCGCCGGGCGTGAGGATGTCGAAGTCGGCGAAGTGGACCTGGAAGCCGGAAACGCCCGGGAGCGAGCCCGCCGGCGCCCGAATCTCGGCCGGGAAGTCAGGCAGCGTCGAGATGTCGTTGCCGAGGAGCGCGGTCTCGGAGGTGAACTGCGAGCCCGTCAGCTGCATGCCGTCGCCGGAGTCGCCCGCGAAGCGGACGATCACCTGGGACAGCTGCTCAACCGGCTTGGCCAAGACCCTCGATCACAGGTATAGCACTGTGTCAGGCCTCCGCCAGAAGGGCATCGAGGTCGACCGGCTTGGTGAACATCGTCGGCTTCCCCTCGGCGTCCTGCGGCCAATCGTCCCGGGGCCGGTCGTAGTACAGCTCGACGCCGTTCTCATCGGGATCCCGGAGATAGAGCGCGACGGAAACGCCGTGGTCGCTCGCCCCGTCGAGCCGGATCCCGGCGTCGAGCACGCGGCGGAGCGCATCGGCGAGCGCCTTGCGGTCGGGATAGCGGATGGCGGTGTGGTAGAGGCCGGTCGCGTTGCGCGGGGGCGGGCTTCCGCCGCGCGACTCCCAGGTATTCAGGCCGATGTGGTGGTGGTAGCCGCCGGCGGAGATGAACGCCGCCTGGTCGCCATGCCGGGCGAAGACGTCGAAGCCGAGGACGCCGACGTAGAAGCCGAGCGCGCGGTCGAGGTCGGCCACCTTCAGGTGGACGTGCCCGATATCGACGCGGGGGTCGATCGCCATGCGCCCAAGGTTACCCCTGGGTGTGCTTCAACTCCGACTCCTGCTGCTGCCCTTCCGGCAGGGACAGCTTGCCGCTGCAGACCTTCGCATTCAGCTCGTTCTCGATGCGGTCGACGTCGGCGGCCCGCGGGTACGGCTCCGGCCACAGGTTGCGCGGATCCGTCGGGTCGCCGCCGAGCTCGAGGCTGATGAGGTGGTCCTCCTGGTAATCCGACGGGCTCCCGGTCTCGCCGTACTCGCGCATCTGCTTCACCTTCAGGTCGTTCGTGTACTCGACGGGCGGACGGATCGTCGCCGTCCAGCCGTGCACGCAGATGGTGGAACCGATCGTCGCCTGCGTGACGTCGGAGTTGAGAACGCCCGGGACCCGCGGCCGAACGGCGGCGGACGACGCGGTTCGGCGATGCACGCTCAGGGCGAACGCGAGGACGAGCAGTGCCGACGCCGCGATCACGAATCCCCGCCGGGCCGTCACCCGCGCGACGCTAGGCGGGCGCGGCGGCGTCCGCAAGACGCTCTTGCGGACGCGTCTTCAAGAGCAATGCACCGGCGAGCGCCCACACGACGTACGCCACCCACGGGTCGCCGATGACGTCCGTCTGGATCGCGAGCGCGAGAATCGCAGCGAACGCCGCCGTCATGCGCATGGCGCCCGCACGCCACAGCCCGACGAGCACGGCAAGCCCCCACGCGGTCCAGAGGAGCGAGCCGAGGATGCCGAGCTCGGCGCCCATCTCCGTGTAGTTCGACTCCCCCGCCTTGATCGGCGTGCCGGTGCGCGATGCCGTCTGGCCGACGTTGCCGAGGCCGAAGCCTTGCAGGTGATGGATGACGGTGTGGATGCCGTCCTTCAGCTCCGTCAAGTGCTCGTGCAGCGACGGCTCGTTCTCGGAGAGCGCGTTGCCGCTCGTGGGACCCGTCGCCGCGTGGGCCTGCTTCTGCTGGTAGACGAGGTCGGCCTTCGTCCACGTTCCGGTCGGCCCGATCTTGGGGAAGACGTGCGCCCACCCGACGGTGACGGCGGCGACGGCCGCGGCGAGGACGACGGGGCGCCAGTCGCGCGACGCGAGCGCGAGCACGACGAGCCCACCCGCGAGCGCGAGGAGGGACGAGCGGGAGAAGGTGAAGAGCAGGCCGGCGAACGCGAGCGCGGCGAGCGGGATCGCGATGCGGCGGCGCGGCAGGAGCAGCATCGCGACGACCATGAGGTAACCGGCCGCGAGCGGACTGAGGAAGGTCGAGACGAGGCGCCGCAGGAAGTGCTGCTCGGAGCCGGTGTTGTAGATGAAGTTCTCGGGAAGGTGCCCGGTCCCGTTGTAGTGGTAGCCGAGTTGCTTGCGGAAGTAGTCGACGACGCCGTTCGTCCGCCACCACCCGATCGGCACCGCGTACACGTCGATGAGCCCGAGCAGAGCGACGAAGCCGGCCGTCCCGAGCAGCGTCCATGCGAGGCGGCGGAGCTGGTCGCGGCCGAGCTGGAGCGAACGGCCGAGGAAGAAGGCGCCGACGGGGACGATGTCGTGCTTCAGGGCGAGCGCGACCGCGTGCTTCCCCGCGACGCCGTCGAGCGCGGACTGGGGAATGACCGCATACAGAACGACGAGCGCGCCGTAGGCGAGCGCGAGCCAGTCGACGAGCATCGGGCGGAACGGAAGCGCCCGTTCCTGCCGCGCATCTCGGATGACACGCGCGAGAGCGACTGCCAGAAGGATCTCCTTCCAGGCGGCGATCGCCGTGAGCGTCGACCCGTGGATGCCCGACGCGTAGAGCGCGGCCATGACGGCGTTGTGGAGCGCGAGGCCGACGACGAAGAGATAGAGCGCCGCGACCGGCCGCCGCCAGACGGCTGCCGCCGCGACGGCCAGGAGCAGCGCGTAGACCACGAGCTCGAGGGCCGTCACGGCGGCAACGGTACAACCGGTCGGCCTAGCCCGGGCCCCAAGGAGCCCCGCCGGCGATGATCGCCAGCGCAGCGAGGACCGCAAGGATCAGGGCGAGCCTGAGCGCGAATGTCGTGCGCAGCATGTTCCCTCCTCTCATCTGACAGGGGACAACGGAAAGCATGATCCGGTGGCAAGACGGAGCGGCCCGTTGACGACCGGCCTCCGAGCAGTGAGAATCGGGGGGTGCCGCCTGGATCCCAGTCGCCCACGGGCGAGACGATCGGGCAACGGCTCAAGCGACTGCGGTTGGAACGAGGGCTGTCCCAGCGCGAGCTTGCCGCTCCCGGCGTCTCGTACGCCTATATCTCGCGCATCGAGGCCGGAACGCGACAGCCCTCGGTTAAGGCTCTCCGGAAGCTCGCCGGAAAGCTCGCTGTGTCGGCTGACTATCTGGAAACGGGCTCAGAGCTCGATCCGGCCGCGGCGCGCGAGCTGCGGCTTTCCGATCTCGAGCTCGCCGTGCGGCTCGGCGACCCGAACGGAAGCGAAGAAACCCTCCGCATGCTTGTCGCCGAGTCGATCGCCGCGGCCGACGGCCCGAGCGCCTTCCGAGCGCGCATTGCGCTCGCAGCGGTCCTCGAAGCCCGCGACGACCAGCTCGGAGCGATCCAGCTGATCGAGGCCGCCATCGCGGACGAGCCGTTCCAGCCTGCCGAGCGTCCGGAGGTCTACGCCCATCTGGCGCGCACATATGGCGCTGCCGGTCGCCCCGCGGACGCCGTTCAGCTCCTGGAGAGATGCCTCGCAGGCTCGAGCGACGCTCCATCCGCCGAAGCGCGGTACGCCGCACTCCTGAGCTACGCCTTGACCGATCTGGGGGAGATCGCCCGCGCCGAGGAGGTCGTGCGCACCGCGCTCGAGCGCATGCGCGACACCGAGGACCCATACATGCGTGTCCGGCTCTACTGGTCGGTGGCGCGCCTCGCCGAGGCGGAAGGCCGCGGATTCGTCGCACTCAGCAACGTGCGCAAAGCGATAGCGCTGCTCGAATCGACCGAAGACGCAGTCAATCTCGCGCGCGCACACATCCTCGCCGGTCGGATCCTCCTTGCCCGCGAGAACGCCGAGGCGGCGATCGAACACCTCGACCAGGCGGAGCGCCTCCTCGGCATGGCGCCGGCAGCGCAGGACCTCATCGAAGTGAAGGTCCAGCGGTCGCGGATCGCGTTGCTACAGGCCGACGCCGACGGGGCCGTCGTCCTTGCGCGCGACGCGCTCGCGATCGAGTCGCATCCCGCCGACAGAGGAGAGGCGCTCTCCGCGCTCGCCGACGGGCTGGCTCTCGCTGAAGAGCGGAAAGCGGCGGAAGAGGCGTACCGCGAGAGTGTGCAGATTCTCGAGGACCACGGCCGCTGGCGTCCCGCAGCGAACACGTGCCGCGCTTGGAGTCAGATGCTCCGCCAAAGCGGACGGGAGGCGGACGCGCTCGACGTGCTCGATCGCGCCGCCGAGCTCGGACTGCGCGCAACGCCGCAGCACGCGCGCGCCGAGCGGTGAGCTTCGAGCTCGCGGTCACGCCCCGAGGCCCGTACTCGCTCGCGCTTTCGACGCGGACTGCGAGCGACGCGACGCGCACGTTCCGGGACGGACTGCTCACGCAGGCGCTCGCAGTCGAGGGCCGCGTCGAGACCGCGCGTGCATGGCAGTCGCCCGGCGGCTCCGTCACGATCCGCGCCGATTCGGCCGCGTCGGCCGAGCGGCTGCGCTGGCTCCTCGCGCTCGACGACGACCACTCCGGCTTCCTCGCTGCAGTGCGCGACGACCCGCTCCTCGGGCGCGCGTCGCGCGAGCTGCGCGGACTGCGTCCCGTGCGCGTGCCTACCGTCGCGCACGCGCTGCTGCGCGCGTTCTGCGGGCAGCTGATCGAGGCGAAGCGCGCACGGCAGCTGGAGCGAACCATCGTGCGCACCCTGTGCGCCGAGGGGCCGGAGGGGCTGCGCACCTCCCCGACCGAGGAGGACCTGGGCGCGCTCGCACCGTCGCAGCTGCGGAAGCTGGGGCTGCACGCGCGCCGCGGCGCCGCACTCGTCCGGATCTGTCGCTCGCTCGATCTCGAGCGGCTCCACGACCAGCCGACGGAGGCGATCGTTCGCCGGCTCGGCCGCGAGCGCGGCCTCGGACCCTGGTCGGTCGGCGTCGTCTGCCTCGAGGGGCTCGGCCGCTACGACCACGGGCTCGTCGGCGACCTCGGCCTCATCAAGCTCGTGCGTGCGATGCGCGGCCGCGAGGTCGAGGGGTGGGAGACGGCGGAGCTGCTCGAGCCGTATCGAGAGTGGGCCGGGATCGCGAGCGTGTATCTCCTCGCCGGCTTCGGACGCGGCCTGCTGTCGTTCGACGCCGCCGAAGCGGCCTAGGCAGACTGAGCCCCATGATCGCGATCCTCGGATGCGGACGCATCGGCGAAGCGCTGCTCGGTGGCCTGCTCGGCGCCGGCTGGACCGACATCGTCGTCACGAGCCGCACCGAAGTCCGCGCGACGGAGCTCCGCGACCGGCACGGGGTCGAGGCGACGACCGACAACGCCGGCGCCGTCGCGAAAGCAGAGCTCGTCGTCGTCGCGGTGAAACCGCAGGACATCGACGTCCTGCTCGCGGAGGTCGGACAGCTCCTCACGAATCAGCAGACCGTGCTGTCCATCGCCGCCGCCATCCCGACCGCGCAGATCGAGGCGCGCATCGCGCCCGGCGTTCCGGTCGTGCGCGCGATGCCGAACGCGCCGTCCGTCGTGCACGAGGGCATGGCCGGCATCTGCGCCGGCGCACATGCGGGAGAGGCGAATCTCGCGCTCGCGGAGGACGCCCTCGCGCATCTCGGCCGAGTGGTGCGTGTTCCGGAGTCCGCGATGGACGCTGTGACCGCGTTGTCCGGCTCAGGGCCGGCGTACTTCGCATTGCTCGCCGAGGCGATGATCGAGGCGGGGATCCTCCTCGGCGTCTCGCGCGAGATCTCGACGACGCTCGTCGTGCAGACGATGCTCGGCACCGCGAAGCAGCTGCGCGATCTCGGCATGCACCCGGTCGAGTTGCGCGAGTCGGTGACCTCGCCCGGAGGCACGACCATCGCCGCCATCCGCGAGCTCGAACAAGCGGGCGTTCGCGCCGCCCTGCTCAACGCGGTGCAGGCGGCGATGACGCGCGCCGGCGAGCTCGCGAGCGCGCACGAATGAGCAGCCTGGTCGAGATCGTCGTCGACGACGATCCGGCGGCTGTCGTCGCCGACCTGCTCGCGGCTGCCGCGCGCGAGGGCGGCCACGTCGTCCTCACCGGCGGCTCGACTCCCGCCGACGCGTACGAGATCGCCGCCCAGCGCCAGCGCGACTGGAGCCGGACCGAGCTGTGGTGGGGCGACGAGCGCTGCGTCCCTCCGGAGGACGAGCGCTCGAACTACGGGATGGCGAAGCGCACGCTGCTCGACAACCTCGACGTGCAGCCGTCGGCGGTGCACCGTATGCGCGGCGAGCTCGGCCGGGACGCCGGCGCAGAGGACTACGACCGGGAGCTCGGCGACCTGGCGCGCTTCGACCTCGTGCTGCTCGGCCTCGGGCCCGACGGGCACGTGGCGTCGCTCTATCCCGACCAGCCGACGCTGGACGAGAGCGAGCGGCGCGTGCTCGGAGCGGAGGCGAAGCTCGAGCCTTACGTCGACCGCATCACGCTGACGCTGCCGATGCTCCGCGCTGCACGTGCGATCGTCTTCCTCGTCGCGGGCGCCGACAAGGCGGAGGCGTCCGCGCGCGCGTTTGCGAGCGAGCCCTCGCGCGCGACGCCCGGAAGCCTCGTCCGCGCGGTCAGCGGGACGACGACCGCGGTGCTGGATCCCGCCGCTGCGGCACAGCTCTAGGGGAGCATCCTCGACGGCGGCAGGTCGACCGCCATGCCGCGCGCCGCGGCGAGGACCTGGAGCACGAGCACGGTGTCGGCGACGGGCACATCCTCGAGGAAGTCTTTGCGTTGCTCGAAGTCCCCGAGGATGTTCTCGAGCGCGACGGCGTATTCCATCCGATCGAGACCGGCGATCATCCACACGGCGTCGGCGATGTCGCGGGGGAAGTCGTTGCGGCCGACGAGCGTCTCGGCGAGCACGCGGGCTTCCACGTCGCGATGGAGGACGAGCAATGCGAGCGTCGCCGCGTACCGGCCGATCGGCGACTCGGCCTGGGCGGCGCCGGCGTCGAGCGCCCACCGAGCGGCCTCGGAGGCGTCGTCGCCCGCAAGGAGGAGCGCCTTCATCG
The DNA here is from genome assembly GCA_035532535.1 of Gaiellaceae bacterium. GTDB lineage: Bacteria > Actinomycetota > Thermoleophilia > Gaiellales > Gaiellaceae > Palsa-739. The sequence goes on along the minus strand of DATKQT010000021.1, from coordinate 81,148 downwards.
CCGCGATCGGTCTCCCCCACGAGTCCGGTGGCGCACCGTTCCAGCTCTCGCGATAGCGCTCGGCCGCGCGCCGTAACCACGCCGCCGACTCCTCCCGGCGCCCGTCCATCAGCAGGCACAGGCCGGCCGCCCAGGCGGCGTTCCCGAGCTGGGTCAACTGCCGCTGGTCGAGGTCTCGCCCCTCGCCACTCTCGTAGCGCGTGACCGCTGCAGCCGCCTGCTCGTTCCACGTCATGCCGGGAGTCTACGAACGTCTGATTGACTATTCAGTCATGCGGGAGCTACGGGAGGTCTTCTTCGTCGACGGGGTGCGCACGCCGTTCGGCAAGGCCGGCCCGAAGGGCCAGTTCTGGCGCACCCGGGCAGACGACATGGCCGTCAAGGCGGTGCGCGAGCTCCTGCGCCGGAACCCCGCGATCCCGCCCGAGCGAATCGGCGACGTCGTCCTCGCCGCCACGGCGCAGGTCGGAGACCAGGGGCTGACCCTTGGCCGCGACGTCGCGCTCCTCGCCGGCATTCCCCACACTGTTCCCGGCTTCGCGGTCGACCGGATGTGCGCCGGCGCGCTCACCGCGGTGACCGCCGCTGCAGGAGAGATCGCACTCGGCGCGGCCGACGTCGCGCTCGCGGGCGGCGTCGAGCACATGGGCCACCATCCCATGGGCGAGGACGTCGACTTCAACCCGCGCTTCGCCTCCGAGCGCCTGATCGACGAGTCGGCCGCGGTGATGGGACGAACCGCGGAGAACCTGCACGACCTCTTTCCGGCGATCACGCGCGAGCGCGCGGACGCGTTTGCGCTCACGTCGCAGCAGCGGGCCGCCGCGGCGTGGGCGAACGGCGTCATGCGCGAGACGGTCGTACCGCTGGCCGTCTTCACCGACGACGGGTGGAAGGTCGCCGAGCGCGACGAGTTCCTGCGCGACGACACGAGCCTCGACGGGCTCGCTGCGCTGAAGCCCGCGTTCCGCGCGGGCGGCCGCGTCACTGCCGGCAACTCCGCCGGATTGACGGACGGCGCAACGGCTGCGTTCCTCGCAGCCGAGGAGACCGTCGGCGAGCTCGGTCTCGCGCCGAAGCTGCGCCTCGTCGGCTACGCGTACGCGGGCGTGGAGCCGCACCTGATGGGCATCGGGCCGGTGCCCGCGACGAAGCGCGTGCTCGAGCAAGCAGGCATCTCGCTCGACGACGTCGATCTCTTCGAGCTGAACGAGCCGTTCGCCGTGCAGGTGCTGACGTGGTGCGACGAGCTCGGCATCTCCTCTGACGATCCGCGCCTCAACCCCTACGGCGGCGCCATCGCGTGCGGCCATCCGCTCGCCGCCACTGGTGTGCGCCTCGTCGCGCAACTCGCCTATGGCCTGCGCGAGCGCGGCGGCCGCTACGGGCTGACGGCGCTCTGCATCGGCATGGGCATGGGCGCGGCCATCTTGTGGGAGAACGTGCAGTAGTGGCGGACACTGTCTTCAAACTGAACCGCGCGGGCTCGATCGCGCTCGTCACGATCGACAACGGCGAGGACTACCGCGTGCCGACGACACTGGGGCGCTCCGCGTTCGAGTCGGCCGTCGAGGTCATCGACGAGCTCGAGCGCGGCGACTGGAGCGCAGCCGTGTTCACGGGCAAGCCGTTCATCTTCTGCGTCGGCGCCGACATCGACGAGTTCGGGCACATCGATGATCCGCGCGAAGGCATCCGCGCCGGTCACAGCCTGTTCGCGCGCATCGGCGCACTGCCGTTCCCGACGGTGGCGGCGATCAACGGCGCATGCCTCGGCGGCGGCCTCGAGCTCGCGCTCCACTGTGACGCACGGACGATCGCGTCGAACGTCCGCCATGTCGGCTTCCCCGAGGTCGCACTGTCGATCATCCCCGGCTGGGGCGGGACGCAGCTGCTCCCGCGGCTCGTCGGCCCGGAGACCGCCGCGCGGGTGATCGTCCTCAACCCGCTCCGCCAGAACAGGCTGCTGACGGCGACGGAGGCGGTCGAGCTCGGCATCGCCGACCGCCTGATCGAACCAGTCGAGTTTGTCGACGAGTCGCTCGCGTTCGCACGCGAGCTCGCAAGTAACAAGTTGTTACTTGCGCGGGGGGAGCCGGACTGGTCGGAGCTGGAGACCGTCCTGCGCAAGACGCGCGCGCGTGTCGACGATGCCGTGCACGGCGCCACGCTCGCGCCGTACGCCGCGCTCGACCTCATCGCCGGCGCGCGCGACTGGACGGTCGAGGAGGGCTATGCGGCCGAGGAGCAGGCGATGGCCGAGCTGCTGCCCAGCCCGGAGGCGCGGGCCTCGGCGTATGCGTTCACCGTCGTGGAGCGCCGCTCGAAGCGCCCGCCGAACCTCCCGGAGGCGAAGCCGCGCGCGGTGCAGAAGGTCGGCATCGTCGGCGCAGGGCTCATGGCGACGCAGCTGGCAACGCTCTTCCTGCGCCGCCTCGAAGTGCCCGTCGTGCTGCGCGACCTCGAGCAGTCCCGCGTGGACGACGCGCTCGTATCGATTCGCAGCGACGTGAAGCCCTTCCTCGGGACGATCGTTGACGGCGGAACCGGGTGGGAGCAATTCGAAGGCTGCGATCTCGTCCTCGAAGCGGTGTTCGAGGAGTTGGACGTGAAGCGCGAGGTGCTCGGCCAGGTGCGGAGGATCGCGCCCAGCGCGATCCTCGCCACGAACACCTCGTCGCTGTCAGTCGAGGCGATGGGGGCGGACGTCGGCCTCCACTTCTTCAACCCGGTGGCGGTGATGCCGCTCGTCGAGATCGCCCGCACGCCGGCGACGACGGACGAGCAGCTCGCGACCGCGTGGGACATCGTCAAGAAGCTGCGCAAGCGCGGCGTGCTCGTCGGCGACGCGCCCGGCTTCGTCGTCAACCGGCTCCTCACGCGCATGACCACCGTCTTGATGGAGGCGCTCGCGAACGGCAACACCGTCGAAGAGGCGGACGAGGCCATCCTCTCTCTCGGCATGCCGATGGCGCCGTCGGTGCTGCGGGAGATGGTCGGCCCGGCGGTCGCCCAGCACGTGCTCGAGACGATGCACGCCTCCTGGCCGGATCGTTTCCCGCTCACGGCGCCCTCCGGCGGCGAGCGGCGAACACTCGAGGAGATCCGCGAGGAGGCGCTGGCAGCAGTCGCAGACGAAGTGCAGCATCTGCTCGCCGAGGGCGTGGTCGGCGACCCGGCGGACGTGGACGCCTGCCTGATCCTCGGCGCCGGCTGGCCGCTCTTTCTCGGCGGCGTCGTCACCCGCGCAGCCGCTCTATCGTAGGAGCGTGAGGATCCCGCAGCCGTGGCGCCGGCTCGCCGACTGGATCGTGAGCATCGCGCTCGCGGTCGGGTTCGTGCTCGTCTTCGAGACCGAGGTCGCCAAGCCCTATCGGATTCCGTCCTCCTCGATGGAGCCGACGCTGCACTGCGCACGGCCGGGCGCCTGGTGTCTCGCCGCCTCCAACGACCGCATTCTCGTCAACCGGCTCGCGTACGACCTGGAGAGCCCCAAGCGCGGGCAGATCGTCGTCTTCACCGCACCGCCGACGACGGCGAAATGCGGTCCCGGCGACAGCGGCTCCACCTTCGTCAAGCGCCTGATCGGGCTTCCGGGCGACACCGTCTCCGAACGGAACGGCTTCATCTCCATCAACGGAAAGCCGCTGGCCGAGCCGTACGTCGACCCGGCGCTCCGCGACCACGAATCGGGCACCTGGCACGTTCCCGCCGGCCGCTACTTCTTCCTCGGCGACGATCGCGTCCACTCGTGCGACTCGCGCGTCTGGGGCTCGGTGCCGCGGAGGAGCCTCATCGGCCCGGTGCTCCTCACCTACTGGCCGCCGGACCGGATCTCCCTGCACTAGCGCCGAACGGTAAGCTCGCCGCCCGTGGCCGACGACTGGCGCATTCGCATCGAGGTCGAGGAGACGCACGCCGGCGGTCTGCTCGACCGGCTCGGCGCGGATCTCGGCGAGGAGGCGCGCGAGCTCGCGCAGGCCCTCGAGCAAAGGCGGCTCGCCGTCTCGCGCGACGGCGATGAGATCTTCGTCTATGCCTCATCGCGCGCCGAGGCCGAGCGCGCCCACGGCGTGATCGACGCCCAGTTGCACAGCCTCGGCGGCGAGGCGCGGGCAAGCAAGGTCGAGCACTGGCTCGAGGACGAAGAGCGCTGGGACGACGAGCCGGCCGGCGAGACGTGGGAAGAGGAGGAACTCGACCGCGGCTACGCGCCGTGGGAGGTGCGCGTCCAGTGCGCCTCGCGGGACGAGGCGAAGTCCCTCGCGGAGACCCTCGAAGGCGAGGGGTACAACCCGGTGCGCCACTTCCACTACCTCATCGTCGGCACCGCGTCGAAGGAGGACGCCGACGCGCTGGCCGCCCGCCTGCACGGGCAGGTCGAGCCGGGCGGCGAGGTGGTCTGGGAGGCAACTCCACAGAACCCGTTCGCCGTCTTCGGAGGCCTGGGGAGCTAGCCCGGACAGGTTGACGCTCCGGGAACGCCGGGTATGCTTCGTAGAGCGCGGCTCGGTCCAGGGGACTCATCGAGCGGCGCCACCTTTGGAAGGCCTGCAGCACCGCTCGTGCTGCGCATATGCAAGAAGCCATTCAGCACACGACCTTTGCGGAGGCGAACGATCCGCTCGCCGCCGCGGCATACCGCGCAGAGACGTGGGCCGGTGAGCCGTTCCTGCGTGACGGCGAGGATCCGGCGCAGGCCCTCGCTCCCGGCACCGCCAGGCGCCGGGCGCTGGACGAGGCGGTCGCGGAGATCGAGGCCGGCAATCATGCGCCGAGCACGCATTGGAAGGTCCGGTTCGGCCTCATGCTCGGCCTCGAGCGCATTCTCGCCGAGCCCGAGCCGCGCACGAAGAGCGGCACGGCGCTCCGGCGCCATCAGGTGGACGCGCTGGCCGGAATGCTCACCGAGCTGATCTCCGCCGCGCAGCGCGCGGAGGAGAAGGAGAACGGCAACGGGAACGGCCACGCGGTCGCCGAGGTGGACGAGGAGGACGACGAAGACGACGTGATCGTCGTCGACGACGAAGACGAAGACGAGCCCGAGCAACTGACGCCCGAGCAGGACCCGGGCGCGATCCGGCGCTATCGCTTCCGCCATCCCACCGCCTCCGGCAAGACGATCGCCGCAGCGGGCTTCGTCGATGCGGCGCGCACGCTCGGCGTCCTCATCCTCACCCACCGCCGCCTGCTCGTCTCGCAGTTCACGCGCGACCTGACCGACGAGGGCTACGGCGACCGCTTCACGGAGGCGATCGAGAGCGGCAAGGAGCCGGCCCACACGAACCCGCTCACCATCCAGACGTACGCGTGGTTCGCGCGGCACGTGGACACGCTCAGCCGCAACGCATATCAGCTCGTCATTTGCGACGAGGCGCACACCGCGCTGGGCGAGAAGACTTCAGCCGCGATCCGCTCGTTCCCGGAGCCCATCTACATCGGCATGACGGCGACCGAGCAGCTGATCGCGAAGCAGGTCTCCGACGTCTTCCCGGCATCGGTCGACGACCTTCCGTTGCAGGACGCCGCACGCCGCGGCCTGATCGCCCCGCTCCGCTGCCTGCGCGTCCCACCGGTGGCCGCGATCAACTCGGTGCCGATCGTCGGCGGCGACTTCGACCAGGAGATCCTCGCCAAGACACTCGACCACCAGGCCCTGAACCAGGCGGCGGCGAGCCTGTACCGCGACCGCTTCGACAACACACCGGGCATCGTCTACGCCGCCGGCGTCGACCACGCGTACAACCTCGCGCAGGAGTTCCGCGCCGCCGGAATCAAGGCCGAAGCGGTGTCCGGACGGACGCCGCCGGTGAAACTCGCGGAGACGCTCGCCGCATACGAGCGCGGCGAGATCAACGTCCTGATCAATGCGCAGCTGCTCGCGGAGGGCTGGAACTCGCCGCGCGCCACGGTGTGCATGCACCTCGCACCGACGGCGTCGAAGCGCGTCTACCAGCAGCGCATCGGGCGAATCATGCGCATGCACCCGCGCAAGGAAGCAGGCATCGTCGTCGACTTCGTCCCGAAGGGGGCGACGCACAACGAACGTGTCGTCTCGCTCCACTCGCTGCTCGACGCCGACTTCTACCGTGAAGGCGCGCGCGTCACCCCCGCGCCGCGCCGCCGCGCGCAACGCAGGGCACGCCGCCGCCTGACGCCGGCGCCGTGGCTCGTGCCGGTGACACCGGACGTCCGCCGCCGCATCGCAGTCATCCTGCGGGAGTGGCAGCGCGTCGACCCGCGCTACCTCGACGAGGACGAGCAGCGCTACTGGGCGACGATCGCGGGCCGGCAGATCCGTTTCGACGAGCGCTCGTCGTTCGTGCAGAAGCTCACGGAGGGCCGGGCGAGCAAGGGCGCAATGGAGCAGTTCCTCTCCACCGCCGCGGCTGAGAACCCGAACCGGCGCCTGCGGCTCATGGCGTTGCAGGACCGAGTCTCGATGCGTGTCGAGCGTGCAGATTTCGACGATCTCGTCACGCTCGTGACGCAGGCGCCGACGTGGGAGAAGGAGCGCCTGGCCGGAATCCGCGTGCTCCTGCGGGCGATCGCCGACGGCAAGCCCGACGCACCCGATCAGATCCTCGAGCGCTGGACGTGGCGGCTCGCGCGCGCGACGCGCAAGGTGCAGGACCGGCGCGCATCGACCGAGTATCCGGAGGCGAAGCGCCTCCTCGGCGCACTCGCGAACTCGCGCGGCCATCGCCACGAGGAGAACGCTGCGAAGCTCGTCCAGACCGCGCTCGAGCAGCCGGTCCAGGTGGGCGCTGCGCTCCTTGCGTCCGCGGAGGGCTACACCCCGCGCGCGACGAAGCTGCTCGACGACGCGCGCGAGAAGCTCGGCTCGGTCACCGAGGTCGCGCTCGCGCTCTCCGAGAACCTGCCCGCGCCGAAGCAGCCGTCGAGCTCGCGCCGCCGCAGGCGGCGCCGCAAGAAGCCCGGCACCGGCCCTGAAGCGACGGCTGCGACCGCGACGACGGAGCAGGGAGACCAGCAACAAGCCCCGTCTGGTGCGCCGAAGCGGCGGCGACGTCGCCGCAAGCCGTCAGCGGCCGCCGCGGAAGCGGGCGGCGGCGAGCAGGCCGCCGCCGGCGGCAACGAGCACGGCTCCGATGACGGCCCACTTCGCGCTGCCGGTCATGAAGGACCCGCCGATCACACCGATGCCTTGAAAGAAGAACACCACTCCGGCCAGGATGAGCACGAGGCCGGCGGCGCCCGCAACGGCGCGAAGGACGAGCACTCCTAGACGGCAGGCCCTTCCGGGCCTTCGTCCTGCTCTTCGCGCTCGCGGAGGAAGCGGGACAGCTCGGCCGCGAGCGACTCGCCCGACGGCAGCTCTCCCTCCGACGCGAGCGCATCGACGCGCTGCTCGAGCTCTTCGACATACGCCTGCGTCTCCGCGTCGGTCGAGACGGCCTCGCTGACCTGCTCGGCGTACTCCTCCGCTGCGTGCTCGAGCTCGTCGAGGTCGACGTCGACGTGCATCAACTCGCCGAAGCGCCGCACGAGCGCGAGCGCCGCGCGCGGGCTCGGTGCGAGCGACACGTAGTGCGGCACCGCAGCCCACAGGCTCACCGATGCGATTCCGGCTTCGCGGCACTGGTCGTGCAGGATCCCCACGATTCCGGTTGGGCCCTCGTAGCGGGACGCCTCGAGGCCGAGCTCCGCGACGAGCTCGGAATCGGTCGCCGCCGCCGTCACCGGCGCCGGCCGCGTGTGCGGCACGTCGGCCAGGAGCGACCCGAACGTGACCACCATCTCCACGTCGAGATCCTGCGCGAGCTCGAGCACGAGGCCCGAGAACGTGCGCCAGCGCAGGTTCGGCTCGATGCCGAGGAGGAGCACCGCGTCCCGACCCGCTCCCGGGATGGACGCGTGGAAGAAGGCGTTGTCGGGCCAGTCGACCTTTCGCGTTTCACCGTCGACGAGCGACACGTGCGGCCGCACCGACTGGAAGTCGAAGAACGACTCCGGCTCGATCTCCGCGAAGCGCGCTGCGTTCCACTGCTTGGCGAGATAGGCGGCGCCGAGCGATGCCCCCTGGCCTCCATCGTTCCAGCCGCGGAACGCGGCGATCAGCACGGGCCGCTTCAGGCTCGGCGTGAACGAGACGTTCAGCTCGGGCATTCACGGAGTTTAGTGACGCACTGGACGCCACAGCCTCGCGACCAGGCCGACCGTCCAGGCAAAGAGAACCGCCGCCGCGACGACGTGCGCGACCACCACCCACCACGGCACGGTGCCGTACGTGCGGTACTGCCATTCCCCGATTCCCATCTGAACAAGCAGGATGACGAGTAGCGCAGCGCAACCTCGGAGAAGCCACGGCCATTGCGCGCGGCGGGTCCACGCCCACGCGCCGAGCACGAGAAAGACGATCCCGAACGCCGCCACCGCGCGCACGTGCAGCCACACGGCGTCGTGAAAGTTCCCGATCCGCTCCACAACCTTCGCCCCGTTGCTCCCCGGGAAACGGCCGGCACCCGTCGAGAGCGTCCCGGTGACGACGAGCACGCTGATTGCGACGAGAAGGGCCGCGCCGCCGGCACGTGCGATCGCCGGAAGAGGCGGGCCGCCCGGATACGCAGAGAGCAGCGTGAGAACACCGAGTCCGAGCACCGTCAGCGACAACAGCAGATGCGAGATGACGAGGTACGGGTTGAGGTCGTAGTAGACGGTGATCGCGCCGAGGGGCGCCTGCGCGAGCGTTCCGACGAACACCGCGGTCGCGAGCCAGCGCCCGCGGCGACCGAGCGCGGGTGTGCGCCACGCCGCGAGGGCGAGCCCGAGCGTCGAGAAGACCGTCAGCGCCGACACGACGCGGTTCGAGAACTCGATGTCGGAGTGGTAGCCCTTCGGCAGCGCGTGCGTTGCGTTGCACGTCGGCCAGTGCGGGCACCCGAGGCCGGAGCCGGTGAGGCGTACGGTCGCGCCGGTGCCGACGATGACGATGAGGCAGCCCACAGCCCACCAGGCGACCCGGCGGAAGCCGGCCGGGCTCAGCTCTCGTCGAGCTGCTAAACTGACGTTGACGTAAGAATGAAGTTTCTTCGGAGTCGCAGACATAGTCGTCAGTTCAAGTGGTGGGTACTCTCCTGCACCAGCCTGGGGATGCTCCTGGCCACCGTCAACTCGGGCACCCTCATCATCGCGCTCCCGGACCTCGAGCGCAGCCTGCACACGACGTTGCTCCAGCTCGTCTGGGTCATTCTCGTCTACATGATCGTCTCCACCGTGCTCGTCCTGACGGCGGGTCGGTTGTCCGACCTGTTCGGGCGCAAGCACGCCTACGTGCTCGGCTTCCTCGTCTTCTCGGCCGCGTCGCTCGGCGCCGGCTTCTCCGGTAGCGGGACGCAGCTCATCCTGTGGCGCGTCCTCCAGGGCGTCGGCGGCGCGTTCCTCTTTGCGAACGCGGCCGCACTCGTCACGGACGCGTTCCCGAAGGAGGAGCTCGGCCTCGCCATGGGCACGAACACGATGGTGGCTGCGGTCGGGCTCGTCATCGGCCCCGTGCTCGGCGGCGCGCTCGTCGCGATCAACTGGCCGTGGGTCTTCTGGTTCAACGTTCCGATCGGCCTCGCCGGCTCTGCCTGGGCATATCTCGTGCTGCACGAGATCTCCGGCCGCGACGAGGAACGCGGGATCGACCTGGTCGGGACGTCGACGTTCGTCGTCGGACTGACCGGCCTCGTCCTTGCCCTGTCGAAGGGCGGACTGTCGGGCTGGAACAACTCGCTCGTCATCGCCGGCTTCGTCGCCGCGATCGTGTTCCTGCCGATCTTCGTGCTCATCGAGCGACACGGGCGCGCGCCGATGCTCGACCTCTCGCTCTTCCGGAACAAGCTTTTCGCAGCAGCGTCCGGCGCAGCGTTCATCAACGGTCTGTCCCGCTTCGCGCTCATGTTCCTGTTCGTCTTCTACTTCCAGGGCCCGCAGGGGAAGTCCCCGATCGTCGCCGGCCTCGAGCTCGCGCCGCTGGCGGTCGGCATGCTCATCGCCTCGCCGCTCGCCGGCATCGCCGCCGACCGCCACGGGTCACGCGGCCTCGCCGCGCTCGGCATGCTCGTCTCCGCGGCGGGCCTTGCCGGAATGACGACGCTGCAGGCGCACACCTCCTACATCTGGAGCGCGCTCTGGCTCCTGCTCGTCGGCATCGGCTCGGGCATGTTCAACAGCCCGAACACAGCGGCGATGATGGGCGTCGTCCCGGTGCACAGGCGCGGCATCGCCGCGGGCGCGCGCGTGATGCTGCAGAACACCGGCGCCGTCATCTCGATCGCGTTCGTGATGGCGGTCATCACCTCTGCGATCCCGACGACGGTGCTGTTCAAGATCTTCTCCGGCGTCGCGTCCGGCCTGTCCACGAAGCAGCTCGACCCGTTTATCGCGAACATGCACGTGGCGCTGTGGGTGCTCACCGGCATCTCGTTGCTCGGCGCCGCCGTGTCGCTCATGCGCCCGGCGCACGTCGTCGGCGACGTCACGCTCGACGAGATCTTCGAGGCGGAGGCCGCATGATTCGCATCGGCGAGGTCGCCGAGCGGACGGGGCTGACACCACGCACGATCCGCTACTACGAGGAGATCGGCTTGCTTCCCGGCCCGTCGGAACGGCGCAAGGGTGAGCACCGCGCCTACGACGACGACGACGTCGAGCGGCTCAGCGAGCTCACACGCCTGCGCGACCTGCTCAACCTGTCGCTCGAGGAGCTGAAGCAGCTCGTCGAAGCCGAGGAGGCGCGCGCCGCGATCCGCAAGCAATTCCGCGAGAGCGACTCCGACGCCGAGCGGCTGCAGCTGCTCGACCTGGCGCTCCCGCACGTCGAGACGCAGATCGGGCTCGTCCGCCGCCGGATGGAGGAGCTCAAGCGGCTCGAAGCAGAGCTTGTCGAGAAGCGGAAGTCGATCCTCGCGCGCAAGCGCGAGCTCGCTACCTGACGAAGACTCCCGTTCCTTCCTCGACTGTGCCGACGCGGCGGAGGAAAAGGTCGCGCACGCGGAACTCGCTCTCGAGCGACAGCGCCTTGTCGGCGGGAAGCGAGATCAGCAGTCCGCCTGCGGTCTGCGCGTCGTAGCCGAGGGCGAGCACTTCTTCGCCGACGCCGACCGCGTCGACCGGCGCGTATTCGCGGTTGCGCGGGTCCCCGCCCGTGCGCACACCGGCGAGGGCCGCCTCGAGCGCGCCGTCGAGCGCAGGCAGCTCGGCCGCGTCGAGCCGGATGCGCACGCCGCTCCGTGTGGCCATCTCGTGCGCGTGGCCAAAGAGGCCGAAGCCGGTGACGTCCGTGACCGCGTTCGGGGAGAACGGCCGCAGCGCCTCGGCGGCGTCGGCGTTGAGCGTCGTCATCCAACGCACGGCCTCGCCCGCATCCACCTTCGCCGCGAGCACGAGGCCGGTGCCGAGCGGCTTCGTCAGGAAGAGGGCGTCACCAGGTTGTGCGCCTGCCTTCGTCCAGATGCCGTCGGGATGCACGGTGCCGACAACAGCGAGCCCGTACTTCGGCTCGGCGTCGCGGATGGTGTGACCGCCGGCGAGCACCGCGCCCGCGGCGCGCACCGTCTCGTCCGCGCCGGCGAAGACGGCGGCGGGGACCTCGTTCGGAAGCTCCTCCGGAAAGGCGGCGATGGAGAGCGCCAGCAGCGGCGTCCCGCCCATGGCGAAGACGTCGTTGAGCGCGTTCGTCGCAGCGATGCGCCCGAAGGTTGCCGGGTCATCGACGAGCGGCGGGAAGAAGTCGACGGTGAAGACGAGCGCACGCTCGTCGTCGAGCTTGTAGACGGCCGCGTCGTCCGCGGGGTCGAGGCCGACGAGGAGGTTCTCGGCCTCCGCCGGGACGAATCCGCGGAGCAGCTCTTCGAGCCGGGACGCCGCGTACTTCGCGGCGCACCCACCACCCACGGTGAGACCGGTGAGCGCGGGTGCTTCCACGCGGTTTACTGTACGCGCGGTGGAGAGGGCAGCGCTCGTCACCGGTGGGTCGTCCGGGATCGGTCTCGCGATCGCGCGCATGTTGCGCGACGAGGGCTATGGCCTGACGCTCGCGTCGCGGCGCAAGGAGAAGGTCGAGGCCGCGGCGGCGGAGCTCGGGGCAGTCGCCGTCGCGGCGGACGTCGGGGACACAGACGACTGCGCACGGCTCGTCGCGGAGCACCGCGAGCGCTTCGGCCGGCTGGACGTGCTCGTCAACTCGGCCGGAATCGGCATCGGCGGGCGTGTCGAGGACCTTCCCGTCAAGCACCTCGACTTGCAACTCGGCGTCAATCTGCGCGGGCTCTTCCTCGTCACGCAGGCAGCGATCCCGCTGCTGCGCGAGTCGCGCGGCTGGATCGTCAACCTGGCGTCGATCGCAGGCACCATGCCGACGCCGGGTCTTTCCGTCTACGGCGCGACGAAAGCGGCGGTGATCTCGCTCACGCGCTCGCTCAACGCCGAGCTGGACGCCGACGGCGTGCGCGCGATCGCGCTCTGCCCCGGGTTCGTCGACACGCCGATGGCACAGTGGTCCGGGATCGAGCCGGACGAGATGATCCGGCCCGAGGACTGCGCCGAGGTCGTGCGGATGGCGCTGCGGCTCTCGCCGTACGCGCGTATCCCGCAGGTCGTCGTCGAGCGCATGGGCTCGACGAACGGCGACGTCCCATAGTGCTTGCGGATTTCCCGCGGGTCGAGCTCCTCTTCGGACCGTCTCCCGTCCATCCGCTCAAGCGGCTGAGCGAGCGCCTCGGCGGCCTCGTCGACATCTGGGCGAAGCGCGAGGACTGCAACTCCGGCCTCGCGTACGGTGGCAACAAGGTGCGGAAGCTCGAGTACCTCGCGGCCGACGCGCTCGCGCAGGACTGCGACACCCTCGTGTCGATCGGCGGCGTGCAGTCCAACCACACGCGCCAGGTCGCGGCCGTCGCCGCGCGGCTCGGACTCAAGTGCGTGCTCGTCCAGGAGCACTGGGTCGACTGGCCCGACGTCGTCTACGACAAGGTCGGGAACATCCTGCTCTCACGGATCATGGGCGCAGACGTCCGGATCGTCGACGCCGGCTTCGACATCGCGTTCCGCCCGAGCTGGCAGGAAGCGCTCGACTCGGTCGAAGCCGCCGGCGGGAAGCCGTATCCGATTCCGGCCGGCGCGTCCGACCACCCGCTCGGCGGCCTCGGGTTCGCGCGCTGGGCAGAGGAGGTCGCGGAGCAGGAAGCGGCGCTCGACGTCTTCTTCGACACCGTCGTCGTCTGCTCGGTGACCGGGTCGACGCAGGCGGGGATGGTGGCCGGCTTCGCCCTCCAGGAACGAGAGCGGCGCGTGCTCGGCATTGACGGCTCCGCAAAGGTCGAGCAGACGCTCGACCAGGTGACGCGCATCGCGCACGCGACAGCGGCGGCGATCGGCGCCACGCGCGAACTCGACGTCGTCCTGCTCGACGAGTGGAACGCAGGCACCTACGGCATCCCGGACGCGAAGACGATCGAGGCGATCAGGTTGTGCGCCCGGCTCGAGGGCGTCCTCACGGATCCGGTCTACGAGGGCAAGTCGATGGCCGCCCTCATGGACCTCGTCAGCAAGGGCCGCATCGAACCGGGCTCACGCGTCCTCTATGCGCACCTCGGCGGTCAGCCAGCGTTGAACGCCTATGCGGGGGTCTTCACGCCCGGCTGAGGGACGATGCGGATGTACGGCTTCGGCTCTTCCCACTCGCCGAAGATCTCCTTCGCGTCGTCGTTCGAGACCGACCCGGCGATGATCACGTCGTCGCCCTGCTGCCACTGCGCCGGCGTCGCGACCTTGTGCTTCGCGGTCAGCTGGAGCGAGTCGATCACGCGCAGCACCTCGTCGAAGTTGCGCCCGGTCGTCATCGGGTAGACGAGGACCAGCTTCACCTTTTTGTCCGGGCCGATGACGAAGACGTTTCGCACCGTCTGGTTGTCGGCCGGCGTGCGCTCGAGCGGATCGCCCGACGTGCTCGCCGGCAACATCCCGTACAGCTTCGACACGTTGAAGTCGGCGTCGCTGATGATCGGGTAGTTGGGCGCGTATCCCTGCGTCTCCTCGATGTCCTTGGCCCAGTCGCCGTGGCGGTCGACCGGGTCGACGGACAGCCCGATGACCTTCACGCCCCGGCGGTCGAACTCCGGCTTGATCTTCGCCATGTACCCGAGCTCGGTCGTGCAGACCGGGGTGAAGTCCTTCGGGTGCGAGAAGAGCACGGCCCACGAGTCACCGATCCAGTCGTGGAAGCCGATCGTGCCCTCGGTCGTCTCAGCCTCGAAGTCCGGCGCGGTGTCACCGATGTGCAGTCCCATGTGCGGCTCCTTCCCTCACTATCTCTTTTGAAGTAATGCCGCCGTAGCTTACAGCGCGCCAAGGGTCAAGCGAAGGCGGCGCCGAGCAGGGCGCCTCCCTCCGCTGGTCCGGAAACGCGCACACCTGCCTTCACCGCGTTCACCGGCAAGGAACATTCGGTTCGGCTGCCGTCAGGCCGAAGGAGAAAGTGAGCTGAGAAGCCGCAGAGCTCCCGGGATCCGCGCCCATCGAACGGCGCGGTCCCGAATCTACGATCTACCAGTAACCCCCGTCGCTCATGCCCGTGCCGTGCTTCGCCCCCGCGAGGAGTGCAGCCAGCATCACAGCAGCGATGAGAAGCGTGATGAGCCGTGCTTTCGTCACCTTGTCACCTCCTTCCTCGTTAGAACCGGACGTCCTGCAGCGCCTCTGCCGCGGTGCGGTAGAGGTGGGCTGCGAGCCTGTCATCGCCGCGCCGCGCCGCAAGGTCGCCCCGGGCGACCCAGGCAGCTGCGCGATGGCTGGCGGATCCGAGCCGGCCGAGGCTTTCCTCGGCGGCTGCGAACGCCGCCTCCGCCTCGTCGAGGCGGTCCTGCGACAGCAGCGCGCGTCCGAGCACGAGCTGCGCACTGCCGATCTCGTCGAGATAGTCCTCCCGGCCCTCGAGCAGCTTCAGCGCGTGACGGGCCTGCTCTTCGGCCTGCCCGATGTCACCGCTGCGCAGATGAACCTGCGCGAGAGACGAAATGGCGCGGCCGGCATCTCCCTCGTGGCCGATGTCGAGCGCAATCCCGAAGGCCTCCTTCAGCAGCGAGACCGCTTCGTCGGTCTTGCCGAGCAGGAAGTTGAGACCACCGAGGTTGTTCGTCAGCTGACCGACGTGCACCCGGTCGGCGAGCGCCTCGTACGCGCCGCGCGCCCGCTCGGCGTACGTGCGCGCGAGGATCCAGTGCCCCTCGCGGTCTGCGACGAGCGAAGCCTGGAAGAACGCGTCGCCGATCGTGCGCGGATCGCCCGCGTCCTCGGCGAGCTGAAGCGCGCGCTCGATGTCCTCGCGCGCGGCCTCGTAGTCGCGCATCCGGCGCCAGCAACGGGAGCGCCAGGACAGGATGTTCGAGCGAAGCGAGTCGGACGGCATGCCCGAGCGCTCGGCAAGACCGAGAGCCTCGTTCAGCAGCCCGAGCGACGTCTGCACGCTGTTCAGCTGGTAGCGGCAGATGCCGAGCGCGTAGAAGACCTCCGCGCGCTCGAGATCGGAGAAGTTCCCGGACTCGACGATGCCCCTCGCGGTGTTCAGCAGCTCGAGCGCAGGGCGGAGCGCACCGAGGCGCATCTGTGTGCGGCCGGCGCCGATGAGCGCTCGAACCTCCAGCTCGGAGACGCCGGTCGCGCGCGCAGCGGGGACGAGCGTCTCGAACTCGGAGGCGGCGTCCTCGTTGCGGTGCGCCTCGATCAGCGTCTCGGCGCGCGCGAGAGCCGCTTCGAGCCGGCCGCGCTCGTCGGTCGTGACGCCGTTCGCGAGGAACCCTGCGTCGCAGCCGAGGCGCACGGCGAGCCAGCCGATGGTCTCCGTCGTCGGGCGTGTCTTGCCGCGCTCGATCTGGGAGACGTACTCCTTCGAGAAGCGCTCGCCCGCCAGCTCGCTCTGCGTGAGCCCGGAGGCGACGCGAAGCTGACGAAGCCGCTCTCCGAGGCGGAGGGCGGACGTCGTGGCTTGGCTGCGAGGTGCGGTCTCTTTTGCCATGCGGCTAGCGGTAGTGAACCCTACGCTTCACAAAAACGCAAGATGGCCGACTCGGCCATCCCCCTAAAAGGGCATAAGCAAGCGGCAAAGACGGTGAACCAGCGGGTTTTCAAAATCACTTGACCAGGGTACTTGACTCGCCCCGGGACCGGACGTATAGTGCGGCTCACCTTGCAACCGAGCCGGACGCCAGGCGGGTTTGCAGGGGGCGCGTCGCCGCAGCCCAGCGACACCGGAAATCCCGCCTGAGCCGCAGAGCCGGGGCTCCGATACGCAGGGAGTACGCGCCTCTAACAAGAAAAGGCCCCGGAGCCGCAGCCGGGGCCTTCTTCTTTTCTACGCGCGCATCCAGTCGAGGCGGGCTTTCCGGATGCGGTCGACCTCGTCGTCTCCGAGGAGGCCCACTCGGCGGCCGACCATGCCGAAGACGCCCCCGGCGAGGAAGACCCACGCCTCGGCCTCCGGGTCGCGGTCGGCGTGGAGCGAGCCCTCGGCCTGGCCGCGGCGGATCGCATCCGCGACGAAGTCGTGCACCTCGCGCATGTGCTTGCGCAGGTGCTTCCGCAGCTCTGCGTCCTCCGCCGCCTCGCCGAGCGCCTGCACCCACAGCTCCGCGAGCTGGAACTTGCAGTCCTTGACGGAGAAATGGCCCCGGCCCATCTCCTTGAATCCCTCGGCGATGTCGGGTGCGCCCTCGAGAACCTCGGTCCATCGCGCCCGCGCCGTGCTCCACACGTGATCGAGCGCCGCGAGGTACAGCTCGCGCTTCGAGGCGAAATGGCGGTACAGGATGGGCTCCGAGATGCCCGCCGCCCGCGCGATCTCCGCCGTCGTCGTGCCGCGGTAGCTCCCGTCCGAGAAGACGCGGATCGCGGTCTCGATCAGGAGCCGGCGGCGCTCGGCCGCCGGCAGCCGCACGGGGGCGACGCTCACGCTGCCTCCGTGAACGTGGGCTTGGACTCCGCTGCGGGCTCGCGGTGCCGCGCGTGCTGCAGCGTCGTCGCGGCGATGACCGCGCCGGCGAGGGCGATGAACGCGGCAACCGTCGTCGCGTGCTGGAAGCCGGAGACGAACGCGTCGGTCCTCGAATGGCCGGCCGCGAGCGACGTCGAGATCCCGGACGCGACGATCGCCCCCATGATCGCAATGCCGAGCGAGCCGCCGACCTGGCGCATGCTGTTCAGCACCGCGGAGCCGACGCCGGCCTTGTCCGGCCGCACGGAGGCCATCGCCGC
The DNA here is from genome assembly GCA_035532535.1 of Gaiellaceae bacterium. GTDB lineage: Bacteria > Actinomycetota > Thermoleophilia > Gaiellales > Gaiellaceae > Palsa-739. Next base: position 63,895 of record DATKQT010000021.1, on the reverse strand, counting down.
CGCGGTCGTCGGCGCCATTGCGGCGGCCATGCCTGCGCCGCCGAGGATCATCGCCGGGAGCAGGCCCCACCACGTCGTGTGCGCGTTCATGCGCGAGAACAGGAAGAGCGACACGGCGACGATCGCCATCCCGCTCGCGACGAACGGCCGCGGGCCGAAGCGGTCCGACAGCCGCCCGGCCTGCGGCGCGAGCAGGATGATCAGCAGCGTCCACGGCAGGAACGATGCGCCCGCCTGGATCGGCGAATAGCCCAGGATCTGCTGGAGGTAGAGCGAGACGTAGAAGAACACGCCGAACATCGCCAGCCCGACGAGCAGCATGACGCCGTTCGCGCCGGAGAAGCCGCGGTTGCGGAACAGGCTCAGGTCGAGCATCGGAAGCCGCTGGCGATGCTCGAGCAGGATGAACGAGACGAGCGACACGACCGCGACGGCGAAGGCGCCGAGAATGCGGGCCGACGTCCATCCGTAGGTGTTCGCCTCGATGAGCGCGTAGCTCAGCGCGAACAGACCGAGCGCGGACGTGAAGAGCCCCGGCACGTCAGGCCGCTGCACGAGCGAGGTGTCGCGCGACTCCTCGATGAAGGCGAACGCCGCGACGATCGCGATCGCGCCGATCGGGACGTTGATGAAGAAGATCCAGTTCCAGTTGATGTGCTCCGTGATCACGCCGCCCGCGAGCGGCCCGATCGCGAGCGCGAGAGCGGAGACGCCCGCCCAGATCCCGATCGCAGTCCCGCGCTGGCGCGGGGGGAACGTGACCGTGATGATCGAGAGCGTCGACGGGTTCATCAACGCCGCGCCCACACCCTGCACGACACGCGCGCCGATGAGGACGGTCGCGCTACCGGCGAGACCGCAGCCGAGCGACGACAGCGTGAAAATGATGAGCCCCACGACGAAGATCAGGCGCCGGCCGTACAGATCGGCGAGCTTGCCGCCCGTGAGCATGAGCGCCCCGAAGGTCAGCGCGTACCCGGTGACGACCCACTCGAGCTCGGAAACCTTGAGGTGCAGCGACTTCTGTAGCGTCGGCAGCGCCACGTTCACGATCGTGTTGTCGAGCATGATCATGAACAGGCCGAACGAGACGGCCGCCAGCGTCCACCACTTCTTGTTCTCCTCCGCGAATATGCGAGCCTTCAAGCCCTCACCTTCCCCTGTTAGCGACTACTAAGTTAGTGCAGACTAGCATGAGCGACTTCGTCTGGGAGCCGACTCCCGAGTACGTCGGGCGCGCCAACCTGACGCGCCTCGCCGGCCGCCTCGGCGCCGACGGCTACCCGGAGTTGCACCGCATCTCCATCGAGGAGCCGGACCGCTTCTGGCCCGTGCTCATCGAGGATCTCGGGATCGAGTTCTCGCGACCGTGGGATGCCGTCCTCGACGATTCGCGCGGCCCCGAGTGGACGCGGTGGTTCGTCGGGGGCCGGCTGAACGTCGCGCGCGTGTGCGTCCACCGCCGCGCAGCGTCCGACGCGGAGGCGCTCGTCGGGCTGTACGAGGACGGCGAGCGGGACTCGCTCACCTGGGCGGAGGCGTCGCGGCAGGTGACGCAGCTGGCGGAGGCGCTCGTCGAGCTCGGCGTCGAGCAGGGCGATCGCGTGGCCATCTTCATGCCGATGTGCCCCGCGGTCGCGATCGCGTCGCACGCGTGCGCGCACGTCGGCGCCGTCCAAGTACCGATCTTCTCCGGCTTCGCCGGGCCTGCGATCGCAACGCGGCTCGAGGACTCGCAGGCGAAGGTCGTCATCTGCGCCGACTGGTCGCTGCGGCGCGGCAAGCGGATGGACATGCGTGCGACGCTCGACGATGCCGGACGCTTCGCCGTGGAGCACGTGATCGAATGGAAGCGCAGGTCGCGTGCGTGGCCGGAGCTCGTGACGAAGCAGTCCGGAACGCTCTCGCCGCTGGAGGTCGAGAGCGAGACGCCGTATCTGCTCGCCTACACGTCCGGCACGACCGGCAAGCCCAAGGGCGCACTGCACGTGCAGGGCGGCTTCCTCGTCTCGATCGCGCGCGAGACGGCGTATCAGACCAACGTGAGCGCGGGCGACCGCATCCACTTCGCCACCGACATGGGCTGGATCATGGGGCCGTGGACCGTCGTCGGCGGCGGTGCGGCCGGCGCGACGATCGTGTTTGCCGAGGGCGCGCCGGACTGGCCGGACGACCGGCTGTGGCGCCTCGTCGAATCGGAGCGCATCTCGATGCTCGGCGTCTCGCCCACGCTCGTGCGGGCGCTCATCCCGAAGGGCGAGCCGCAGACGGATCTCTCCTCGCTGCGCGCGATCTGCACGACGGGCGAGCCGTGGAACCCCGACCCGTACCGCTGGCTCTCTGAAAGGGTCGGCGGCTCGCGCGTCCCGATCGTCAACTGCTCGGGCGGCACGGAGGTGGGCGCGTGCTTCCTCACGACGATCGTCACCGAGCCGATCAAGGCGGTGTCGGTCGGCTTCCCCGCACTCGGGGAGGACATGGACGTCGTCGATGCCGCGGGCAACGCCGTCCGCGGCGAGGTGGGCGAGCTCGTCTGCCGCCGCCCGTGGCCGGGGATGACGCGGGGCATCTGGGGCGACGACGAGCGCTACCTCGACACGTACTGGCGTCGTTTCCCGGGTATCTGGACGCATGGCGACTGGGCGTCGGTAGACGCGGACGGCTACTGGTTCCTGCACGGGCGCAGCGACGACACGCTGAACATCGCGGGCAAGCGCATCGGCCCCTCCGAGCTCGAGTCGGCCGCGATCGCGAGCGGCATCGTCGCCGAGGCGGCCGCCGTTGGCGTCCCGCACGAAGTGAAGGGCGAGGTGGCGTGGATCTTCTGCGTGCCGAGCGGCGATGTCCGTGACGACTCGCAGGTGGCGAGCGCGGTGACGGACGCGCTCGGCAAGGCGTTCAAGCCCGACCGGATCGTGTGGGTGAGCGCGCTGCCGAAGACGCGTTCCGCGAAGATCGTGCGTCGCGCGGTTCGTGCACGCGCCCTCGGCGAAGATCCGGGCGACCTGTCGACGCTCGAGAACCCCGAGTCGCTGGAGGAGATCGACGATGCTGTCAGCTGAACTGCGCGGAACGGCCCTCGTGACCGGCGGCGGTCGCGGCATCGGCGCGAACATCGCGCGGGAGCTCGCTCGTGCCGGCATGCACGTCGTTGTCACAGGCCGCACCGCCGAGGAGGTCCGCGCGGTCGCGGAGGAGATCGGCGGGCGCGCGCTCGTCGGCGACGTCTCGAAGCGCGAAGACGTTGCACGCTGGTGCGGCGACGTCGGCGCGGTCGACCTGCTCGTGAACAACGCCGGCATCTCCGGGCCGGAGGATCCGCTCGGCGACCTCGACGCGTGGTGGCACACGTTCGAGGTGAACGTCCTCGGCACGTACATGTGCTGCCGCGCGTTCGCGCCCCTGATGATCGAGCGCGGCGGCGGCCGCATCGTCAACGTCGCGTCCGGCTCCGCGTACCTGCCGCCGCGGGGCGGCCCGAGCAGCACCGCGTACCCGGCGAGCAAGGCGGCCGTCCATCGCTTCTCCGAGGTGCTCGCTGCCTCGCTGACGCCGCAGAACGTGGTCGTGTTTTCGATCTCGCCCGGGCTCGTACAGACCTCGATGACATCCTGGCTCGGCGACGACGCACCGTGGACGCCGCCGGAATGCGCGCCGCGGCTCGTGCACGCGCTCGCGACGGGCGAGTTCGATGCGCTCGCCGGGCGATATCTCCATGCGGAACATGACCCGCCGGAGGAGCTCCGTCAGCGGGTCGACGCGATCCTCGAGGACGACCTGAACGCGATCCGGCTCCGCCGCTAGCGGTTTTCGCCTGATAGTCTCAAACCTGTGAGACTCGCCCTCGCCCAGATCGACCCCACTGTCGGAGACCTGGCCGGGAACCGGGCGCTCATCCTCGACCGGCTCGAACGGGCGAAGGCCGCAGGCGCGGATCTCGCGGTGTTTCCCGAGCTCGCGGTGACCGGATATCCGCCGGAGGACCTGCTCCTCCGGCCGGGCTTCGTCCGTGCCGCCGAGGAGTCGCTCGAGCAGATCGCGGCTGCCGTCCACGGCATCGTCGCGATCGTCGGGGCGCCGCACGCCGACGGTGGCCACCTCTACAACGTCGCCGCCGTCTGCGCCGACGGCGAGGTGAAGGAGCGTGCGCGCAAGCAGCTCCTCCCCAACTACGGCGTCTTCGACGAGGTGCGGTATTTCACGCCGGGCACGAACGCCGCGCCGATCGAGGTCGGAGAGACGAAGGTCGGCGTCACCGTCTGCGAGGACATGTGGCGGCCAGGGCCGCCGGCGTCGAAGCTGGCGCAGCTGGGCGCGCGGCTGCTCGTCAACATCTCGGCGTCGCCGTTCCACATCGGCAAGGACCGCTCCCGCGAGGAGATGTTCCGCACACGCGCGCGCGACAACAACGCATACGTCGCGTTCTGCAACACCGTCGGCGGCCAGGACGAGCTGCTCTTCGACGGGCACTCCTGCGTGATCGACGAACGCGGCGAGGTGATCGCGCGCGCACCCGGGTTCGTGGAAGCGCTGCTCGTCGTCGATCTCGACGCCCCAGGGCCGATCGCGGCCTTCGCGGACGAGCTCGAGCAGATGCGCCAGGCGCTCGTGCTCGGCCTGCAGGACTACGTGCGCAAGAACGGCTTCTCGCAGGTGCTCGTCGGCGTCTCGGGCGGCATCGACTCGGCGGTCGTCGCGGCGCTCGCGGTCGAGGCGCTCGGCCCGCAGTCGGTGCACTGCGTGTCGATGCCGTCGCGCTTCTCCTCCGAGGCGACGCGCACCGACGCGCGCCGGCTCGCGAAGGATCTCGACGCAGGGTTCCAGGAGATCGAGATCGAGTCCGTGTTCGAGACCTACCTCTCGGTGCTCGGGCCGTTCTTCGCCGGCCGTGAGCCCGATCTGACGGAGGAGAACCTCCAGGCGAGGATCCGCGGCACGCTGCTCATGGCGCTCTCGAACAAGTTCGGCTGGCTGCTCGTCGCCACCGGCAACAAGTCGGAGCTCTCCGTCGGCTACGCGACGCTGTACGGCGACATGGCCGGCGGCTTCGCACTGCTGAAGGACGTGTACAAGACCGACGTCTTCCGGCTCGCGAGGCATCTCGGGACGATTCCGCAGTCGATCATCGACCGAGCGCCGAGTGCCGAGCTGCGCGACGACCAACTGGACGAGGACTCCCTCCCGCCCTACCCGGCACTCGACCGGGTGCTGGAGGCGTACGTCGAGGAGGACCGCACGCTCGAGGAGCTGTCGGCGGACGGCTTCGACCCCGACGTCGTCGAGCGCGCGGTGGCGATGATCGATCGCGCCGAGTACAAGCGCCGCCAGGCGCCTCCCGGCGTACGACTGCGCCCGAAGGCATTCGGGCGCGATCGGCGGACGCCGATCACGAACCTTTGGAGGAGCTAAGCGCCATACCGGATGTCCTGGCGCCCGGCCTCCGGGTCGTCTTCTGCGGGATCAACCCGGGTCGCGTGTCGGCGGCCGCGCATGCGCACTTCGCCAATCCGCGCAACGACTTCTGGCGGCTCCTGCATGCGGCGGGCTTCACGTCGCGCCTGCTTGAGCCGAGCGAGCAGTTCGGGCTGCTGACGGAGCGGATCGGCGTCACGAACGCGGCGCCGCGCACGACGCCGGGCTCAGGCGACTTGCGGCGCGCCGACTTCGCCGGGGCGGCCGAACGGCTGGAAGGAATCGCGAGCGAGCTCCATCCCGGCTGGATCGCGTTCGTCGGCAAGGAGGCCTATCGCGGCGCGTACGGCGAGCGGCCGAAGCTCGGCGCGCAAACCCGCAGGCTCGTGGGGACGAAGCTGTTCGTACTCCCGTCCACATCACCGGCGAACGCGGCAGTCCCGTGGGATGAGCGGCTGTTTTGGTTCCGCGAGCTTGCGATGCTGGCACTCGCGCATTCCTGAAGGCCGCAGCCTAAGCCGGGCAGAGCCGGCTTACGCGGAGGCGAACTTCCAAGTGCGGAGCACTTCGCGCGGCCTTACGCAGCGTCGAGCTCTTCGTCCACCACCCGTGCGTCGATCCGCTCCTCGAAGATCTGGCGGAGCATCTCCCCGGAGACGGGCAGCGGGTAGCGCGGGCGGCGCGGCTCGAGCTTGACGACGGTGACCGTCGGCTCCCAGCCCCGGTAGCAGCGGGCGTAGCACTCGTCCTCCGACAGCGACCGCAGGCGTCGCACGACCACGAAGCCTAGGTCCGGGTCCGGACGGCATCAGTCTTCCAGCGGCGCCATCGTCAGCCCATGTCCGGCGAGCTGTTCCCAGTACAACTCCGCCTGCTCGCGCTCGCCCGACCACACGATCGCCTGTCCCGAGCGGTCGATCCGGGTGGCGAGGCGCATGCCCGCGTCGAAGTCGACGCCGGGGAGGACGGACGAAAGCGCGAACGCGACGCCGTCGAACGTGTTGTGGTCGTCGTTGAGCACGATCACGCGCCAGGCGCGGCCGAGCCCGCTGCGGTCGCCGCGGTCGAGACGCTCCTTCGGAGGTGCGAGGGTGCTCATGGGCGACAGGGTAGTGTCCGGCCGTGGCGGTGGAATCGAACGCTGGGGACAGGATGAATCCTGTCCCCGGACCACATTCGTTCGACATCGACGCCGTCCGCGCGCGCTTTTCGGCTCTGAGCAGTCCCATCGCCTTCTTCGACGGGCCGGGCGGCACGCAATGCCCGGACTCGGTCATCGACGCGGTCGCCACCTATCTGCGCGAGTCGAACGCGAATCTCGGCGGCCACTTCGCCAACAGCCGCCGCAGCGACGCCCTCGTCGCGCAGGCGCGCGTCGCTGCCGCGCAGTTCCTCTGGTGCGAGCCGGACGAGACGATCTTCGGCGCGAACATGACGACGCTCAACTTCGCGCTGTCGCGCACCGTCGGCCGGACGCTGAAGGCCGGGGACGAGATCGTCGTCACGCGCCTCGACCACGACGGCAACGTCTCCCCGTGGCTCGAGCTCGCGCACGACCTCGACCTCACCGTCCGCTTCGCGGACATCCACGACGACACGACGCTCGACCTTTCCGACCTGGAACGGCAGCTGACCGATCGCACGCGCGTGGTCGCGTTCCCGCTCGCCTCCAACGCCGTCGGCACGACGGTCGACGCCCGCCGCATCGCCGAGCTCGCGCACGAAGCGGGTGCGCTTGCTTGGGCCGACGCCGTGCACTACGCCCCGCACGGGCCGATCGACGTGACGGCACTCGGCGTCGACGTCCTTCTCTGTTCCCCGTACAAGTACTTCGGCCCGCACCTGGGGGTCGCGTTCGTCCGTGCCGAGCTCGCGGAGTCATGGCGCACGTACAAGGTGCGACCCGCGCACCACCGCTTCGAGACGGGAACGCTCGCGCACGAGCTGCTCGCAGGCTTCGCCGCCGCGGTCGAGTACGTCGACTCGATCGGCTGGGACGCGATCCGGGCGCATGAACGCGCGCTCGGCACCCGCTTCCTCGCCTGCCTTCCCGACAACTGCACGCTGTACGGGCTCCGAACGATGGACGGGCGCGTGCCGACGTTCGCATTCAACGTCCACGGCGTTCCGCCGCGCACCGTCGCCGAGCGGCTCGGTCAGCTCGACATCGCCGTCTGGGACGGGAACTACTACGCGGTCGAGGTGATGGACCGCCTCGGCCTCGGAGAAGACGGCGCCGTGCGCGCCGGCTTCGTGCACTACAACACGATCGCCGAGGTCGACCGGCTCGTCCGGGCGCTGGAGGCGATGGCGTGACGGACGTCGTCGAGCTGCTGCGCGACCTCATCCGCTTCGACACGACCAATCCGCCTGGGAACGAGACAGCGTGCATCGCGCACGTGCAGCGGCTCGTCGAAGAGGCGGGCGTGGAGACGCGCATCGTCGCGAAGGACGAGGGGCGGCCGAATCTCATCGCGCGCGTGCGGGGCGCGGGCGAGGCGCCTCCGCTTCTGCTGTACGGCCACGTCGACGTCGTCACCACCCTGAACCAGGACTGGGCGCAGCCTCCGTTCGGGGGTGAGCTCGTCGACGGCTGGGTCTGGGGGCGCGGCGCGCTCGACATGAAGGGCGGCGTGGCGATGCTCGTGGACGCGTTCCTCCGCGCGGCGCGCGGCGAGCTGAAGCCGCGGGGCGACCTCATCCTCGCGGTGCTGAGCGACGAAGAGAACGGCGGCGAGTTCGGCGCGAAGTACCTTGCTGACGAACACGCCGAGCTGTTCGAGGGCGTACGCCACTCGCTCGGAGAGTTCGGCGGCGCGAAGCAGACGATCTCGGGCAAGCGCTTCTACCCCATCCAGGTGGCGGAGAAGCAGATCTGTTGGCTGCGCGGACGCGTGCGCGGGCCGGGCGGCCACGCCGCCATGGGCGTGAAGGGCGCGGCGATGGGCAAGGCGGGGCGGATCCTGGCGCGGCTCGACTCCGGCCGCCTGCCGGTGCACGTGACGCCGGTGGCGCGCGCGTGGATCGAGGCGATGGCGGACGCGCTGCCGCGTCCGCAGTCGCTCGTGCTCCGGTCGCTGCTCGACCCACGGCTCGCCGAGCTGACCCTGCGCGCGCCGGTGCCGGAGCTGCGCATCCTCGATCGCGCGCTGCGCAACACGGTGACCGCGACGATCGTGCATGGCGGCGTGAAGATCAACGTCGTGCCCTCGGAGATCGAACTCGAGCTCGATGCGCGCTCGCTCCCCGGCTACGGCCCGGGCGATGTCATCCGCGAGATCCAGACGCTCGTTGGCACCGACCTCGAGCTCGAGGTGCTGCGGCACGATCCGTATCCGGCGGAGCCCGACCTGTCGCAGCTGCCGCTCCTCTCGTCGGTCCTGCAGGAGCTGGATCCCGGCTGCGTGCCGACACCGATGCTGCAGGTCGGCGTCACCGACGGAAGGTTCTTCGCGAAGATCGGCATCCAGACGTACGGCTTCCTGCCGCTCGACCTGCCCGACGGCTTCGAGTTCACGAAGCTCATCCATGCGGCGGACGAGCGCGTGCCGGCAGACTCGATTCGCTTCGGCGCCGAGGCGGTCGGCCGCGTGCTCGAGCGCTACGCCGGGTGAAGATCCTTGTCTTCGGCGGGACGAAGTTCCTCGGCCGGGCGGCGGTCGACGCCGCGCTCGCCGACGGGCACGAGGTCACGCTCGTCAACCGCGGCACGACGAACCCCGGCCTCTTTCCCGAAGTCGAGACGATCACGGTCGACCTCACCGGCGACCTGGACGCACTCGAGGGCCGCTCCTGGGACGCGGCGATCGACCTCGACCCGACGCAGCTGCCGCGCCACACGCGCCGCCGCGCCGAGAGGGTCGCGGGCGCGGTCGACCATTACGTCTTCGTCTCCACCATCTCCGTGTACTCCGACGCCTCGCAGCCGATCACCGAGGAGTCCCCGCTGTACGAGCCGCCGGAGCAGGAGCCGGAGGCGTTCGACCCCGAGCTGTACGGCAACCTCAAGGTCGGCTCGGAGCGCACGCTGCGCGATGTGTTCGGCGACAGGGTCGCGATTGCACGGGCCGGCCTCATCGTCGGCCCGCACGATCCCACCGACCGCTTCACGTACTGGCCGCGACGGCTCGCCGAGGGCGGCGACGTGCTCGCGCCCGGATCGCCGTCGCAGCCCGTTCAATTCGTCGACGCGCGCGACCTCGGCGTGTTCCTCGTGCGACTCGCGGCCGATCGTACGAGCGGTGTCTACAACGCCACCGGGCCGGCCGAGCCGCTCACGATCGGTGAGGCGCTCGAGCGCATAGCGGGCGGCGCTCATCTCGTGTGGATGGACGACCAGCCGATCCTCGACGCCGGGGTGCAGCCCTGGATGGAGCTGCCGCTCTGGCTGCCCGGCACCGAGTACGCGGGGCTCTGCCTGGCCGACATCTCGCGCGCGCTCGCGGCGGGGATCGCGTTCAGGCCGCTCGAGGAGACAGCGCGCGACACGCTCGAGTGGAGCCTCGCGGCCGGGGAGCAGCGCCCGACGCTTTCACGCGACAAGGAGCGCGCGATCCTCGCCGGTGCCTGAGAGCGAGGGCTGGCGAGCGCTGCGGTTCGTCTATCGGCTACGCGACCGCTGAGCCGCGTCCGCCCAGCGCGGATCGTCGCGACGGATGCGATCCGGGTTGCGACCGCGAGCGTCCGCGATCCCGACCGTGAGTCGCTGGAACATGACGATGTCGACGACCGGATGGCGGGTCGGGACGAGCGTGACGTCGCAGCCGAGCGCCTGCAACCCGGCGACAGCGTCCTCGGCACGCGCGCCGTCGAGAACGAAGGCGCGCACGAACTCGTCGACGGCTGCGAAGTAGCCGTGCAGCAGCTGCTCGGTCTCGTACGCCTCGGCCGCGACCCAGGCACCCTCGCGCAGCTTCAGCACCGCCTCGTGCGCCGTCGGCAGATTCGGCCCGGCCCCGGCGACGAGGAAGCGCTCCTGCGCGCCGAAGCCGGGAAGGTCGGCATCGAGCGCCTCGGCAACCGCTGCCGGCAGCCAGGCGATGTCCGTGCCGCGCAACGCCGCGATCGCGGCGACCGCGCACGTATAGCTCGCCGTGTGGCACCAGCTCTCCTCGATCGCGGGCGTACACACGATCACCTCGTCGCACAGTTCGGCGATCGGCCCGTCCGGCTTGCCGGTGACGAGCCACTTCGGACCCGCCCAGGCACGCGCCGCTTCGAGCGTCTGCTCCGTCTCACCCTCGTGCGACACGAGCACGAGCAGGTCGGCCTCGCGGTCGGGCGCGAGCACGAGCTCGAGCGCCTGCACCGCGTCTCCACCCGTCATCGCGGCGTGGAAGGAAGTGCCGCAGCCCGTGAAGAGGATACGGGCGCCGTCGGGCAAGCGGCGATCGGCCGGCACCTGCGCCAGCCATTCCGGCTGCGAGGCGATCGCCGCCTTGGTCATCTCTCCGGCCACAGGGCGTCTATACCATCGAACGGGTGGAGGGGTATCGGTTCGTGCACCGCGAGACGGTGCGTTTTCGCGATCTCGACGGCATGGGCCACGTGAACAACGCGGTCTTCTCGACGTACCTCGAGCAGGCCCGCCTGGCCTGGTTCGGCAAGGACGAGGAGATGCCGCTGCGCGACGTCATCCTCGCCCGGACCGAGATCGACTTCCGCGCTCAGGTCGGGGCCGGAGAGGTGGTCGACATCGGCGTGCGCCTCGTGCGGGTCGGGACGAAGAGCTTCGAGCTGGAGTACGAATTGCAGTCCGACGGGCGCGTCGTCGCGGAAGCGAAGAGCGTCCTCGTCGGCTACGACTATGCGCGGGGCGAGAGCATTCCCGTGCCCGACCGCTGGAAGAGGAGACTGAGCGCATGAGCACGTTCGAGCGGCACGTCCTGGACAACGGCCTGCGGATCCTGACCGCGAACCTCCCGCACGCGCAATCGGTGACGTGCATGATCATGATCGCCGCCGGCTCGCGCTACGAGACGCCGGAGACGAACGGCATCGCGCACTTCTCCGAGCACATGTTCTTCAAGGGGACGGAGCGACGGCCGGATGCGCGCGCGATCGCCGGCGAGATCGACTCGATCGGCGGCGAGTTCAACGCGTTCACGAGCAAGGAGTCGACCGCGTACTTCGTCAGGTGCGCCGCGGATCATCGCGACGTCGCATTGGACGTGCTGGTCGACATGCTGCGCAACTCGCGCTTCGACAGCGGGGAGATCGACCGCGAGAAGGGCGTCATCGTCGAGGAGATGAACATGTACTTCGACACGCCGCGCGACTACATCGGCGGTGTGTACGACGAGCTGCTGTACGGCGACCAACCGCTCGGCTGGGACATCATCGGCAAGAAGGAGACCGTGCGCGCGGCGACACGCGAGACGTTCATGGGGTATCTCGACCGGTGGTACCACCCGGAGCGCATGGTCGTCGGCATCGCCGGCCGGATCGGCGACGACGCGGTCGAGCGGGTCAGCGCGCTGCTCGGCGACCTGCCGGCCGCGCAGACGGATGCGCCCTCGCCTGTACAGGGCTACACGAACGGACGCGTGAGGGTCTTCACGAAGGCGTCCGACCAGGCGCACGTCGTCGTCGGCGTTCCGAGCTATCCGCTCGAGCATCCGGACCGCTATGTGCTGCAGATGCTGGCCACCGTGCTCGGCGGCGGGATGTCCTCGCGGCTCTTCACCGAGGTGCGCGAGCGTCGCGGGCTCGCCTACTACGTGTACGGCGTGAACCACAGCTACACCGACGCGGGATCGCTGTACTCCCAGGCGGGCGTGGACATCACGCGCATCGACGAGGCGCTGACGACGATCGCGACCGAGCTGAAGGGGATGGCCAGTGCGCCAGTCCCCGCCGACGAGCTGGAGAAGGCGCGCAGCTTCTCGAAGGGCCGCTTCGTCCTCCAGCTCGAGAACCCGCAGGGCCTGATCAGCTTCGGGCTGCGCAAGGAAGTGCTCGAGGGACGCGCGCCCGACCCCGAGGAGGTGCTGGCCGGTATCTCGGCAGTCACGGCCGAGGATGTGCAGCGCGTCGCCCAGGATCTGCTCGCGGACGACAAGCTGCGGCTGGCAGTGATCGGCCCGTTCGACGACGCGGAAAGGTTCGAGAAGCTGCTCTAGTCCGCGTCGAGGCTGTAGATCTCGAGCCGGCCCGGCGTCCGGAAGAGGAACTGCTCCGGCGCGCCGTTCCGGCTCGTCCAGACCTCGGTCCACGTGTTGCGGAGCACGTACAGCGTGCCGTCGCGGCCCCAGAAGAGGCCAAGGCCGCGGCCGATCGTGTGCGGCGAGCCGCCGTCGGCGGGGATCGTGACCACGCGCTCGCCCGCCAGGAGCACGGCGATCGTCCTTCCGTCGGGCGACCAGCGCGCAAGGGACGTCGCCTTGGCGGCGATGAGGAAGCGGGACTTCCCGGTTGCGACGTCGACGATGCGAAGGCCGTACTCGTCCTTGGGGTTCGGCGCCTCGAAGAACACGATTCGGCGGCGTCCGTCGGGCGAGACGACCGTCCCCTGCTGCCCTTGCCCGTTCGGGGTCGTGAAGATCGTCCGCGTCGTGTGCGTCGCGGCGACCGTCTCGAAGACGGAGGCGCGGCAGCAGCTGCTCGTGCCGGGCTTGCCGCCGCCGCTCGACCAGATGAGCGAGCGTCCACCGGTCGTCCACTCCACCGGCACGTTGATCGTCCAGAGCTTCGCCGGCGCGAGCGGCGACGGCGGCGCGCCGTCGATCGGGACGTAGAGGAACTCGTCTGTCTGCTGCCCGACGCCGCCGACGTCGAGCGCCGTCCCGTCCGGTGTCCAGATGAACTCAGGCTGCGCGCACGCGGTGTCGCAACCGGCAACGTGGGCTACGAGCAGCCGCTCGTTCGTCCCATCCGCGTTCTCGACGTGGACGCCGGCCGGGTCCGACCACGCGATCGACTGGCCGTTGGGTGACCACTCCCCGTTGACGAGGACGTAGCCGGCGGTGCCGATCTGCCGGACAAGCGCGCCGCTGCGGTCGACGAGGACAAGACGCGGCGGCTGATGGCCGCCGGTGTCGCGCGAGAGCGTCAGAAGGAAGCGCTGCGGCGGCGCGGCGCTCGCGGCGGGAACGGCGAGTACCAGAAGGGCGAGCGATGCGACGAGAGCTCCGCGCACGGCGCAATCGTGGCGCACAGTTGTTGCGAAGGGGTGAAGTCGGCCTCGGTCGGCGGTCCAGTCAGCACCTGAGCCCGGAGCCGCCCGTCAGAGTGCTTTCAACCTGGCCGGGAAACGTGTCGAGGTTTCTTCTACAACAGTTCTCGGACGGGAAGCGATTCCCTACAGGGTGATATTTCCGAGATCCGCCTCGAGGAGGACGCGGTCGTCCTCGTCGACGATCTTCTCGCCCGACGCGCGGGCGCGGTCGAGCCATTCGCGCGTTGCAGGCGCGTCGCCGGCGACCGTGGACGCGCGCGCCACCGCCTCGCAGGCGAACGGGAGGTCGAACTCCTCGATCTCGTCCGGCGCCGACTCGCACAGCGCGAGGCAGCGGCGTGCATGGTGGAGCGCCGGCTCGGCGCGACCGAGCACCGCGTAGACGCGCGAGCACTGCCACTCGCTGCGTGCGCGGTTCGCCACCGTGCCTGCCTGCATCCAGTGGTACGCGGACGCGTGGGCGCAGTGCAGAAGCTCGTCGGGATCAGGACCTGGGCTCTCGAGGAGAGCCCAGGTCCTGTTGAAGAGCTCGACCCCGAGCTCCCTATCCGTCGTCCCCACTCGTCTCCGCTTCGGCGCGGCTCTTGATCTCCTCGACGACCGCTGGATCCGCGAGCGTCGTCGTGTCGCCGAGCTTCCGGTTGTTCGCGACATCCCGGAGCAGACGGCGCATGATCTTGCCGCTGCGGGTCTTCGGCAGTTCCGGTGTGAACACGATGTTCGCCGGCTTCGCGATCGCCCCGATCTTCTGCGCGACGTGGTTGCGCAGCTCCTCGAGCTTCTCGACCGACGTCTCGATGCCGGATTTGAGCGTGACATAGGCGACGATCGCCTCTCCGGTGATGGAGTCCGCGCGGGACGTCACCGCCGCCTCGGCGACGTCGTGATGGTCGACGAGCGCCGACTCCACCTCGATCGTCGAGATGCGGTGCCCCGACACGTTCATCACGTCGTCGACGCGGCCCAGGAGCCAGAAGTCCCCGTCAGCGTCGATCCGGGCTCCGTCGCCGGCGAAGTACACGTTGTCGTACTTCGACCAGTACGTCTCCCGGTAGCGCTGGTCGTCGCCGAAGATGCCGCGTAGCATCGCCGGCCACGGCCGCTTGAGGACGAGGTAGCCGCCGCCGCCCGGGCCGACCTCCTTGCCCTGTTCGTCGAAGACCGCCGCATCCACGCCGGGGAACGGCCTCGTGGCCGAGCCGGGCTTCAGCGTCGTCACGCCGGGCAGCGGGGTGATGAGGATCATTCCGGTCTCGGTCTGCCACCACGTGTCCACGATCGGCGTCCGGTCGGCGCCGATGTGCTCGCGGTACCAGATCCACGCCTCCGGGTTGATCGGCTCCCCCACCGACCCGAGCAGGCGCAGCGAGGACAGGTCGTGCTGCTTGGCGTACTGCGGGCCCCACTTCATGTGCGAACGGATCGCCGTCGGCGCCGTGTACAGGATCGTCGCTTTGTACCGCTCGACAATCGACCACCACCGGTCCTTGTCGGGGAAGTCCGGCGTCCCCTCGTACATGATGGAAGTCGTCTGATTGCAGAGCGGCCCGTACACGATGTAGCTGTGGCCGGTGATCCAGCCGATGTCCGCCGCGCACCAGTACACATCCTCGTCCCGCTTCAGATCGAAGATGTAGTGATGCGTCGTCGCCGCCCCCACGAGGTAGCCGGCGGTGGTGTGGATGATCCCCTTCGGCTTCGCGGTCGTCCCGCTCGTGTACATGAGGAACAGCAGATCCTCGCTGTCCATCGGCTCGCACGGGCACGAGGAGGGATCGTCCGAGACCCCCTCCTCGAGCTCGTGCAACCAGTGATCGCGTCCTTCCTGCATTGGAACGTCGTTTCCGGTGCGGCGAAGGACCACGCTGTGCTTCGCACCCGGCGCAGCCGCCATCGCCTCGTCGACGGTCTTCTTCAACGGCACGGTCGAGCCGCGCCGCCAGGCCTCGTCCTGCGTGATGACGACCTCGCACTTCATGTCGTTCATCCGCCCGGACAGCGAGTCGGCCGAGAAGCCGCCGAAGACGACCGTGTGCGGGGCCCCGAGCCGGGTGCACGCGAGCATCGCGACGGCCAGCTCCGGGACCATGCCCATGTAGATGGCGACGGGCGTCCCCTTCTTCACACCGAGCTTCTTCAGCGCGTTGGCGAACCGGACGACGTCCTTCTGGAGATCCGCGTACGTGATCTCGCGACGATCGCCGTCCGGCTCGCCTTCCCAGTAGTAGGCGACCTTCGAGCCCTTGCCTGCCTCGACGTGGCGGTCGACGCAGTTGAAGCAGACGTTGATCTTCCCACCGAGGAAGAACTTCGCGTACGGAGGCTCCCACTCGTACAGCTTGGAGAAGGGCTCGAACCACGTGACGCGCTCGCGGCCCTCGCGTTCCCAGAACGTCTCGAAGTCCTGGTCGTAGATGTCCGCTTGCGCGTTCGCCTGCTTCGCGAACTCCGGAGGCGGCGGATACCGCCGTTCCTCCAGGAGCATCGTGTCGATCGCATGATTCGTCTCGGTCGCCAAGTGGGTCCTCCTTCCGCGGGTCTGCTCGTGATCCTAGGTCAGCTCATGATCGGCTTGCCGACCGGGAGCACGGTCCTGCCCGCCGTATCGTTCATGACGCCAGCCGCGGAGGTGTACCAGGCGACCGCCGCCGTGAGGATGCCGATCCAACCGCCTGCGTGCAACCACCATTGAGTGCCGCCGTGGGAGAGGTTGAAGAAGCCGATCACGAGCAGGATCTCCGTGACCTCCAGCGTCAGGAAGACGAGAAACACCGCCTTGTTCACCCGCATGCTCGCGATGAGCATGTACGTGTTGAAGACGGCGAACGCGAACAGATACCAGGCCAGGGCGTTCGTCAAGTCGCCGCCCTTGTAGCCGGCAAACCACGAATGGTTGCCGACGCCGAGGATGATGAAGATCCCGAGCCCCATCCAAAAGGCGCCGTACGTCGAGAACGCCGTTGCACCGAAGACGTTCCGGTTGCGAAACTCCCACATGCCGGCGAGGAGTTGCGCCAACCCGCCGTAGAAGATCGCCGGGCCGACCCAGATAAGGTCGGGGATCCAGGACGCGTTGTGCCCGCTCAGCAGGAACGTGGTGAGAGCGAACCCCGCCAGTCCGAGCGGCGCCGGGTTGGCGGCAAGCGTGCTCTCCACCACCGTGACACCGGACCGCTCAGAGGTCATAGCGCTCATGCAGCCCTCCCTGTAGCTCGGCGTCGGCTCTGCGACCCCATAGGTCGCCGTCGGCGCCGAAGTGACATGCGGCACTTTTGCGCATCCGTCGGACGGCCGTCAAGCGGAGCGCGATGAACTACGGCTCGAGGTCGTACGGGTACTGCGTGACCGTCTCGGCGCCGTCCTCGGTGACGAGGAGGATGTCCTCGAGGCGGACGCCGCCGTAGCCGGCGCGGTACAGGCCGGGCTCGAGCGTGATCACGTCGCCAGGGACGAGGTCGTCGCCGACGACCGAGAGCCGCGGCCGCTCGTGCACCTCGAGGCCGACACCGTGGCCGAGCCCGTGGAAGAACCCGCTGTCGAGCACTTCGCCCGGCTTCTTCGTCAGCTGCGTCGGGTAGCCGTGCTCCGCGAAGAGGTCGCACGCGATCTGCATGAGGGCGCGGCCGTTCACACCGGGCTTGGCGGCCGCGGTCGTGCGGTCGAGCGCCTCCTTGCACAGGCGGTGGTACTCGCGGATCTCGTCCGGGACGTCGCCGACGACGTACGTGCGCGTCATGTCGGTGTAGACCGCGGTCTCCGTGTCGCGCGGCCAGAGGTCGAAGACGACCGCCTCGCCGGCCGAGATCGGGCCGGAGCCCATGTCGTGGCCGACGGCTCCCTGCGCGCCGTGCGCAACGATGAACTCGTCGGCCAGGGCACCGCGCTCGACGAAGACCTGTTGCATCGCCGCCTTGATCCGCTCGCACGTCAGCGGTTGGCCCCCGTGTTGGAGCACGCCGCCGGCGCCAGGCTGGGAATCGCGGAACATCTCGCGCGCCACGTCGAGCGCCTCCTCGCACGCGCGCTGGGCCCGTCGGAGCCCGGCGATCTCGGTCGCGGTCTTCCGGCGCCGTCGGTCCTCGAACATCTCGCGCTCGACGCGGAGGGTGACACCGTTCGCGCGCAGGTGGTCGGCGAGCTCGACGGGGAACTGCGGTGGCACGGCGGCCTCCGTGACGCCGATCTCGCGCAGCGCCCGCGTGTAGACCTCGAGCATGGCCTCGACCGGTGGGGTGCCGCCGCGGAGAAGCTCGTCGATCCCGAACTGCTCGGGCGGCAGGAGCTCGATGTCCGGCGCAACAGCGGAAACGCGTTCCCGCTCGAACGCCGTGATCACGACGGAGCGGCGCCCGTCGTGCTCGACGTACAGGAACGGATCCGGGATGCTGAGCGGCACCTCGTGCCGCATCGCCGGAGACCGGGAGGTGTCGGCGTGGATCACAACGTCTGCCACGGACGCGCATCCTACGTGGGTAGAGTCAGGTCGTGGAGCCGCTGGATCGCGCACGCGAGCTCTTCGGCGCGTTCGAGGCGCAGTTGCGCTCGGAGATGCCCGCCGGGGCGGACGTCTTCGACGCGCATACCCATCTGGGCAACGACATCGACGGCATGGTCGGCCGCTACGAGGAGCTCGAAGCGATGCTCGACCGGTATGGGATCTCGCGCTGCTTCGTGTTCTGCCTCGACGAGCGCGACCGGATCCCGGCGTTCCGCGCCGGGAACGACCGTACGCTCGCCTTCGCCGAGCGGTCGGAGGGCCGCATGATCCCGTTCGTCCGGCTCGACCTGAGCGAGGAACCGATCGCAGAGGCGGAGCGCTGCCTCGACCGCGGGGCGCGTGGGATCAAGCTCCACCCGCGCGCGCAGAAGTTCCTCCTCGACGACGAGCGTCTCGCGCCCGTATTCGCCATCGCGGCGGAGCGGCGTGTGCCGATCCTCATTCACGGCGGCCGCGGCCTGCCGCCGATCGCGGACAACCTGCTCCGGCTCGTGGACGCCTATCCCGAGGCGCAGCTGATCATCGCGCACGCCGGCATCGCCGACCTTTCCGGCCTCGCAGGGCACTTCGCCGGCAAGGCGGGCGTCTTCTTCGACACCTCGGTGTGGAGCGCGATCGACCTGCTCGGCTTCTTCCACCTCGTGCCGCCGGAGCAAGTCGTCTACGCGTCCGACTATCCGTACGGCTCGCAGCCGAACTCGCTGCTCATCTCGCTGCGCACCGCGCGCGCCTCGGGACTGACCGAGCCACAGATCGCGGACATGCTGTCGGGAAACGCGATGCGCATCGCCGACGGCGCACCGCCGCTCGAGCCGTCGACTCCGCAAGGTTCGCCGACCCTGTCGCAGCCGATGCCGCTGGCGCGCATCCACCAGTACCTGTCCATGGCGCTCCCGCTGCTCTTCATCCGCCAGCAGGACTCGTTCGGCGCGCTCGGCCTCGCATTGAACGCGACGTACGAGAGCAACGGGCACGCCGGAGACCTCATCCAGATCCGCGAGCTGCTTCTCACCGCGCGCGAGCTCTGGCGCACGCTGCCCGAGGCGGAGGACGAGGCGGACGCGCGGCACGTCGCGCGCACGACCTCGCGTCTCATCCATCTCGCAGACATCCTCGCCTTGACGTCGAATGCCTGAGCTGCAACTCACCGTCAACGGGGACGAGCATCGGCTCGACGCTCCCATCGGCACGAGCCTCGCCCACGTCCTGCGCGAGGAGCTCGGACTGATCGGGACGAAGATCGCGTGCAACGAGGGCCATTGCGGCGCATGCACGGTTCAGGTCGACGGCGTGCCGGTGCTCTCGTGCATCACGCTCGCACACGTGGTCGACGGCGAGGTGACGACGATCGAGGGCCTGCGGGATCATCCGCTCGTCGAGGCGTTCGTCCGCGCCGATGCGGTTCAGTGCGGCTTTTGCACCCCCGGCCAGGTCGTTTCCGCAGCCGCGCTCG
This sequence comes from Gaiellaceae bacterium, assembly GCA_035532535.1. Taxonomy (GTDB): domain Bacteria; phylum Actinomycetota; class Thermoleophilia; order Gaiellales; family Gaiellaceae; genus Palsa-739. The sequence goes on along the minus strand of DATKQT010000021.1, from coordinate 44,356 downwards.
TCGCGGCGACCCCGGAGCCGACGACGGAGGAGATACGCCACGCGATGGCCGGGAACATCTGTCGCTGCGGCACGTATCCGAAGATCGAGGAGGCGATCCTGCATTGGCGCGACTGATCCGCACGGAAAAGGAGGTCGAAGGCAACTTCGAGGAGGTGTGGCTCGTCGTCGAGGAGGATCCCCTGCAGCAGTGGCCTGCGGGACCGCTCGATGTCGTCGGACGGCCGGCCGTCCGCAAGGACGCGCGCGAGCGGGTGCGCGGCGAGGCGCGCTTTACGGCCGACATCCGGCTTCCGGGGATGTTGCACGCCGCGGTCCTGCGATCGCCGTACGCGCACGCGCGCGTGAAGTCGATCGATCTCGCGCCTGCGCTCGGGCTTCCGGGCGTGCGCGGCGCGGTCGGACCGGGCGAGGCGCCGGGGCTCGAGCAAGAGGCGGGCTACGCCGGCGCGCCGGTCGCCGCCGTCGCGGCCGAGACCTTCGGCCAGGCGCGCACCGCGCTCGACGCGATCGCGATCGAGTGGGAGCTGCTGGACGCCGTCCTCGACCCGGAGGAGGCGGTCGAGCGCGGCGCCGTGCACGGCGAGGCGGAGCGGTACGAGCGGGGCGACTTCGAGCGCGGCGTGGCGGAGGCCGACGTCGTCGTCGAGGGGACGTACCGCACGCAGGTGGTGCTGCACAACTCGATGGAGACGCACCAGTCCGTATGCGAATGGGTCGGCGACCGGCTCGACATCTACACGTCGACGCAGTACGTCTGGGGCGTGCGCAACGAGGTGGCTCGGGAGCTCGGGCTCGCGCCCGACCGGGTGCGCGTCGTCTGCGAGTACATGGGCGGCGGCTTCGGCTCCAAGAATTCCGCGGGCGAGTTCACGTTCGCAGCAGCCGAGCTCGCACGCCGGACCGGCCGGCCCGTCCGCTGTGCGCTCACGCGCCGCGAGGAGAACGTCGCTGCCGGAAACCGCAACGCCACCATCCAGAAGCTCACGGCTGCCGCACGGAGCGACGGGACCATCACGGCGCTCGGCGGCGACTTCGTGAATGCGCTCGGCTGGGGCGGCTGGTCGGCGGGCACGGAGGGGCCGATGAAGATGCTGTACGCCTGCGACAACGTGCGCACCGTGCGGCACACGGCGAAGATCAACACGCCGCCGATGAAGGCCTTCCGCGCGCCCGGCTTCGTCGAAGGCACGTTCGGGCTCGAATGCCTGATCGACCAGCTGGCCCGCGCGCTCGACCTCGACCCACTCGAGCTGCGGCGGAAGAACTACGCGTCGTCGAACGACGGCACGCCGTTCTCCTCGAAGAACCTGAGCGAGTGCTACCAGCGCGCGCAGAGCCACTGGGACCGGCGCGACGAGGTACGCGCGCGCTCGGATGCGACGTGGAAGCGCGGCGTCGGCATGGCGAGCCAGATCTGGTACGGCGGTGGCGGCCCACCGTCGTATGCGTGGACGCGCGTCGGCTCGGACGGGAGCATCGCCGTCGTCACGGCGATGCAGGACATCGGCACCGGCACGCGGACTGCGATGGCGCAGATCGCCGCGGAGGAGTTCGGCGTTCCGCTCGAGCTTGTCGAGGTGATGGTCGGCGACACCTCGCGCGGCCCGTACGCGACGCTGTCGGCGGGCTCGTCCACGACGCCGTCGATGGGGCCGGCCGTTCGCGCTGCCGCCGCGGACGCGAAGCGGCAAGTGCTGGAGATCGCGGCGCAACGGTACGACCTCGAGGAGCGCATCCTCGACATCCGCGACGGCCGGATCGTTTCGGCGGACGGCAATTTGTCGGTCGCGTTGGACGAGTTCCTCGAGATGCTCGGGAACGCGCAGATCCTCGGCAAGGGGGCACGCGGGCCGAACCCGACCGGAATGAGCGTGCTCACGTTCGGCGTGCACGTCGTCGAGGCAGCGGTGGACGTCGAGACGGGCGAGGTGCGGGTCGAGCGCGTCGCCGCGATCCACGACGTCGGGCGCATCATCAACCCGCTCGGCGCAGAGAGTCAGGTGGAGGGCGGGGTCATCCAGGGCATCGGCCACACGCTCTCCGAGGCGCGGCTGATGGATCAGGAAACGGGACGCATCTTGACGACGACGCTCGACGCCTATCGCATGCCGACGATCGCCGACGTGCCCGAGATCGTGTGCGAGTTCATCGACGCGCCGGACGAGCACCTGACGAACCTCGGATCGAAGGGGCTCGGCGAGCCGCCGATCGTGCCGATCGCCGCGGCGATTGCGAACGCGATCCGCGACGCGACCGGCGCTGACGTGCACGAGCTGCCCATCTCCCGCGAGGAGATGCTGAGAGCTCTACGTGAAGCGAAAGAGCGCCGTGGAGCTCCTGCGGCCGTCTAACCTCGCCGAGCTCGACGGCGGGCTCTTCGTCCACGGCGGCACCGAGGTGGTGCCGCTGCTGCGGGACGGGATCCTGCACGCGGAGACGCTCGTCGACATCCGCGAAATCGTCCCGAGTGGGATCGACGGAGGCCGCATCGGTGCAGGGACGACGCTCGCCGAGCTGGAGGCGAGCCCGCACATCCCGGGCGCGCTCCGCGAGGCGTGCCGGCTGGCCGCCTCGCCGCAGCTCCGCAACATGGGCTCGCTCGGCGGGAACCTCCTCCAGTCCACGCGCTGCTGGTACTGGCGGCTGAAGTACCCCTGCCGGTTACACGGCGGCGACCGCTGCCACGCGGCCGAGGGCGAGCACCGCGAGCACGCGATCTTCGCGAACGACTTCTGCGCCTCGGCACATCCGTCCGACGTTGCGGCCGCGCTGCTCGCGCTCGACGCGCGCGTGCGGACGAGCCGCCGCGAGCTCGGGATCGCGGAGCTGTACCGGCTGCCCGACGAGGCCGACCGGCGGACGACGACGCTCGAGCCGGGCGAGGTGATCCTCGAGATCGAGCTCCCTCCGTCGGCGGCGAGCATCTATCTCAAGGCGATGGACCGCAAGCGATGGGCCTTCCCGCAGGTCGGGGTCGCCGCAGTCCGCTCGGGCGGCGGGACACGCGTCGCGCTCGCCGGCGTCGCGCCCATTCCCTGGCTCCTGACCGGCCCGGAGGACGTGGACGGGGCGACCCCCCTTCCACGGACGGCGTGGAAGGTCGACGTCGCCCGGGCGCTCGTTCGGCGGGCGCTCGCAGACATCGCCTGACCTGCTGTAGGGTCCACGGCCCACGATGCGGACGAGACTGGTGATTCTGCTCGGCGTGGCTGCGGCGGCCTGCTCGGTTGCGGTGGCCGCCGGCGCACGCAGCGACCGGGCCGCGGCCATGATCGTGCCGCATCTTCCGGCACTCCCGACAACCGGGCGGCTCGCCTCGAACCGCTGCCCGATCCCATCGCAGTTCCGGACCGCGTTCACGAGCGCGGCGAACGACACCGGCTTCCAGCTCTCCATGCTCGTCGCGGTGGCGCAGGTCGAGTCGCGCTTCGTCTCCACCGCGGTCTCGACGCAGGACGCGCGCGGGCTGCTCCAGGTGATGCCCGCCACCGGCGCATCGCTGAACCTCAACGTGAACGACCCGACCTCGAACGTCCTCGCCGGTGCGCGCTACCTGCGGCTGCTGCTCGACCGCTACAACCGGACGGATCTCGCGCTCGCCGCCTACAACGCCGGGCCGACGAGGATCGACGCGAACAACGACGTCCTCGGCCCCATCAGCATGCGCTACGTCGCCAACGTCGAGGCCCGCTGGTCGGCCCTCGCCGGCTGCAACTGATCGACGCGGTCGTCCTCGCGGCCGGCGCGTCGGCGCGCTACGGTTCCGCGCCGCCGAAGCAGCAAGTCCTGCTTCCACGCGTGCTCGCGGCCCTCCGGGCGAGCGCTGCGACCGACGATGTCATCGTCGTGACCGGCGCGCACGAGCTCGAGACGGATGCGCCCACGGTTCGGTGCCCCGACTGGGAGCTGGGACAGGGTGCGTCGCTGCGCTGCGGGCTCGCATCGCTTCCCGCAGACGTCGAGGCCGCCGTCGTCGTCCTCGCGGACGGGCCGGAGCTCGATTCGCGCGCAGTCGACCGCGTGGTCGAGTCGTGGCGAATGGAAGGCGGTGACGTGGTCGCCGCCTCGTACGGCGGTGTGCGGCTCCACCCCGTCGTGCTCGCGCGCGCAGCCTGGCCGCTCGTGCCCGACGAAGGTGCACGGTCGCTTCCCGCACGGCTCGTCGCCTGCGACGACCTGACGCCGCCCGGCGACGTCGATGAGCAGCTTTAGGCCGAAAGCGCGAACCACGAGCCCGGACGGGCGCAAGTGGGAGATCTACGCGTACCGGAACCGCGCCCCGTCGGCGCCGGGCAGACTCCGCTGGATCCGGCGGCTGTTCGCCCGGCGCTCGGGCGACTGGATGATCGAGGCCTCGAGCTGGGCGCCGTACCCGATCACGCACCGCTGGTCGACCACGCCGGACCGGCGCGGACAGGTGCTCGCCTCCGTCGAAGGACAACTCGCGCGCGGAGAAAGGCCGCAGCCGCGAAACGCGAAGCAGATCGTGAACTAATTCAGCGGAATGCGGAGCGCTGCGAGCTTCTGCTTGAGCTCCGCCGGCATCGGCTCGGTCACGGCCGTGCGCACGTAGACGCGGAGGCTCTGCTCGAAGCGATAGCGCTTGCGACACCACTCGCACTCGTCGAGGTGATGCTCCGCCTCGTGCATCTCCTCGTCACTGAGGGTGTGATCGAGGTACGGCTGCATCATCTCTTCGCAGTGCGCACACGGGTCGTCGTTGTGGCCCATCATGAACCCTCCTCCTGCACATATTCGGCCAGCTCGCGCTTCAGGATGCGGCGTCCTCGGTGCAGCCGCGACATCACGGTCCCGATCGGGATGTCGAGGATCTGCGCCGCGTCCTGGTAGCTGAAGTCGCCGATGTCGACCAGCACGATCACGTCGCGGAAGTCGTGGGGTACCGACGCGAGCGCTTCGACGATGTCGTCTTGCGATAGCCTTTCGACCACGCGCTCTTCGTCGCTCGGCCCGCCGTCGGACTCGGTGAGCCGGTCGTAGAGGTAGTAGTCGTTCGCCTCGAGGCCCTGCGTCGGAGGCGTGCGCTGCGCGCGGCGGCCCCGATCGATGTTCAAGTTCGTGAGGATGCGCAGCAGCCACGCGCGCAAGTTCGTGCCGGACTGGTACGAACGCCAGCTCCGGAACGCGCGCGCGTACGTCTCCTGAACGAGATCGTCCGCCTCCTCACGCGATCCTGCGAGGTGCCGCGCAACGCGGTACACCTGATCCGAGAGCGCGAGCGCTTCTTCTTCGAAACGGACCCGGTCACGCGCCTCCGCGGCGAGCCGCGTCGCGTCGGGAGGTGCCTCAGCCATCGCGGCCACCCTACCAGTGCTCATGCAGTGGCTAACGAGCGGCGGCGGCGGCCGATTCCCGGAAACCGGCCTTGCCGAGCGCCGAGAGGAGATCCTCGCGGCTCGTCTGTTCGTCGTCCCACGAGAGTGTGACCTGGCCCATGAGATTCGCGTTCGCCGCCTCGAGCCCGGTGTGTCCGGTGAGTGCGGCAGCGAGGCGCGCGACGCAGCGCTCGCAGCGGATGCCCGTCACCTGGAGTGTCTCGGTCTGCGTCGCCATGCGATCAGCCTATCGACCGGCCTACGAGGTCCGCGGCGACCGACTCGATCCGTGCCGCAGCGGCGATCTCGAGCTGACGCAGCGCCTCCGGCTCGGGTGGCTCGCCGCCGAGCAGCTCCAGGGCCAACGACCGGGCGGAAACGAGGCGGTCGCCGTCCGGATGGATGAGCTCGGCCTCGAGCCCGAGCCGCGCCGCCGCCCATCGGTTCTGCAGATAGTCGCCGCGGTCCGCGGCGCCCGCACCGCGGCCGGGCGCGCGCGCGACGAGCGCGACCATGAGCTGCGCGAGGAGCGCCGTCCGGTCGAGCGCGGTCGGCTGGTCGGCGATACGGATCTCGAGCGTCCCGAAACGCGGATGCGGACGAATGTCCCACCAGATCTGCGTGTACTCGGAGAAGACGCCAAGCCGGATGAGGCGCTCCACCCAAGCCTCCCACGCGACGTACGATCCGAACGCCGGTGGAGCTCCGGAGCGTGGAAGCTCGGCGAGCACGGAAGCCCGGTTCGAGAGCATGCCCGTGTCGATGCCTTCCGCGAACGGCGAGTTGACCGAGAGGGCGAGCACGACGGGCAGCCACGGCAGCACGGCCTCGAGGCGCTCGTGGCATCCGTCCGCGCTCTCGATGCCGACGTGCACGTGCAAGCCGTTCACGCCCTGGCGTCGCGCGGCGTAACCGACGTCGCGCATCATCGCGAGGTAGCGCTCCTCCTGGACGACCGGCAGCGAGTCGTACGTCGCCGTCGGATGGGCACCGGCGCCTGCGATGGCAAGCCCGTTCGCGGCGGCGATCCGCGTCGCCGCGGCGCGCAGCGCACGCAGGCTCTCGACCGCGGTCGCCACGTCCGGACAGACACCGGTGTTGAGCTCGACCACCGATGCGTGCAGCTCTGTCTTCAGGCGGCCCGGCAGGCCGAGATCACACGATTCGCGGACGAGCACGTCCACAGCGGCGGTGGGGAGAAGCGTCTCGGCGTCGAGGATCATGAGCTCCTCCTCGATGCCGACGCTCTGCGGCGCCGACTCGCCGAAGTGCGATTCGATCATGCGCGGCTACTTGCGGATGCCGTGCACCGGGCGACCTGCTGCTTCCCACGCGTAGTACGAGGCGCTCGGTCCAAACGTCGACTCGTAGGTGACGACGCGCGGGTTGCGCCCGACTTCCTTGGCGCGGCCCGCGTGGCGCAGCAGATTCGGATCGTCGCGCTCCTGCCAGACGAGCACGAGGTGCGCGGCGGTCATGAACTCTGCGACGTACGAGCAACCGGGCGCAGGACACGGGAACGGATTCGTGCGCACGCAGTACCACCCCGCATGGTCGCCGTCCTCCTCGCCGTTCCAGAGCTCCTCGTCCTGAAGCGGTTCGATCTCGTCCGCAATGTGAATGCGGCCGTGCCGCATCTCCTCCCGCTCCACGGCGAAGAAGGGTAGCGCCGGTTTGTGAGGTTGAGTCGGGGGCCCCGGGCAGGCGGTCGGGGCCCCCGTCTCATGCTCCCGTCGGTCGCGCTGGCCTGCGACCGTTGCGGGAGCCGGCCCCCAGGGGTGCGGGGCCGGACTGAAGGGCGGTCAGCATCGCGGGGTGAGCGGCTGCCGCCCGAGCTTCACGTTCAAGGTCATGTGCTTGTCGCCGCGGAGGACCTCGAGCTGCACCGACTCGCCGGGCTTCTTCTGCGAGACGATCTGCCGCAGCATGTCGACGGATCCGACGGCGGAGCCGTCGGCCTTGACGATGATGTCGCCGCCCAAAGGCCACGTGTCACCGGCGACGGTCACCTGCTGCGTCGCGCCGTGCAGGCCGGCTTTCGACGCGCCGGTGTCCCTGCACACGCTGCTGACGAGCAGCCCGTGGCTGACCGGCAGGCGGAAGAGCTTCGCGATCGCCGGCGTGATCGCCCGCGCCTGCACACCGACGAACGGATGCACGACGTGGCCGCTTGCGATCAGCTGCGCCACGACGGACTGGACGGTATTCACGGGGATGGCGAAGCCGATACCGATGTTGCCGTCGCTCGAAGCGGAGGTCTGGATCTGCGAGGTGACGCCGATCACGTGGCCGTTCGCGTCCAGGAGCGGCCCGCCGGAGTTGCCGTGATTGAGCGCGGCGTCGGTCTGGATGGCGTGGTCGATCGGAGCTCCGTTCGGCGCGTAGATGCGCCGCTCGAGCGCGCTGACGATGCCCGATGTGATCGACCGGTCCTCACCGAGCGGATTGCCGATGGCGACCACGGAGTCGCCTACACGGACGAGGTCGGAGTCGCCGAGTGCCAGCGGCGTCAGCGCGCGCGAGCTCATGTGCACCTGCAAGACGGCCAGATCGGTAGAGGGGTCACGGCCGATGACGCGCGCAGGCAGCCGCTCCTGGTTGGAGAAGCTCACCTCGACGCGGCTCGCTCCCTGCACGACGTGGTAGTTGGTGACGATGTGACCGGCCTTGTCGAGGACGAAGCCGGAACCGAGTGCCTGTTCCGTCTGCGTCGTCGCGCCACCGAATCCGAATGGATCGAGGAATGGATTCGGCTGCGTGGTGACGCGGCTCGTCGCCGTTACCTGCACGACGCCCGGCGCGTCGCGAACGTAGATGTCGTGGATCGTCAGCGGCGACGTCGTGTGCGCGAACGAGGCGGCCTCCGGCTCGGATGCGACCGCCGGCGCGGCTATTTCGCGGACGGTCGTCGTCGAGTGGCCGAGCGCTCCCGAGGCGGCCGCAGCGCCGAGCGTGACGGCAGCTCCGACGGCGCCTGCCGCGGCCAGCATCCCGAGCGTGCGCACGCGATTCCGCACGCACCCTGTCTACCAAGGCGCGCGTTGCGTGCCGGTTGTGGGGCGTTAAGGCTGCGTTAAGCGGGAAGGCCGCTCGACGGGCGCAGCACCTTCGCGCTCGCCTCCGCGGCGTGGAGCGCGAACCGCTGCTGCGTTGCAATCGAGACCGTGCTCACCGCGTAGCTGTAGACGCCTGAAAGGACGTTGCCGGCCCGCTGGTAGATGGCGAAGCGAATGACGTGGACCGGCTTCCCGTTGACCTTTCCGGACACGTCTATCCGGAAGGCGAGGGACCCACTGAGCAGGCTCGAATCGATGATCTGTGTGATCTTGTAGCGGAGCGGCGGCTGGCCCTCGAACGCAATCGGCTTGGCGGGGCAAGTCTTCGCATGTTGCGCGACCTCGCGCATCGCCTGCGCGGCGCCGGAGTCCTTGTAGACGACCACCTCGTTGGAGAGCGCGAGCGTCCCGTGCGGCTTCCCGTAGTCGACCTGGATCCGCGCGGTGCGCAGTGCTTCGCTCGGATAGTTCGTCGTGCCGCAGAGGTCGAGCGTGCGCTCTTTCGCCCCGAGTCCACCCGGACCGAGCGCTATCTGGTAGCCGGGACCGACCGCACTCGGCTTGAGGATGAGCTTGGCCGGATTCGGCTGCGAGGCGAGGGCGGCGGCGGCGAGTGCGAGCACGACGACCGGCATGCCTACAGGGTACGCGGTCCTGGGCCGTTTTCGGAAGGCCGATCGTCGGGTACGGGTCGTCCATGAGACATCTACGGAACGTCCGAATCAGGCCCGGGACGGTGCTCGCTGCGGCCGCACTGTTCCTCGCCCTCGGCGGCGTCGGTTACGCCGCGACGACCGTCATCCCGCCGCACAGCATCACGGCGCGGCAGGTAAAGGCCCACTCCCTCCTGGCGCTCGACTTCAAGCAAGGACAGATTCCGCGCGGCCCCGCCGGGCCGGCCGGTGCAGCCGGCCCCGCAGGTCCCGCCGGTCCTGCAGGCCCCGCAGGCTCGGCCGCGGGCTCCAAGTGGGTGCTCGTCAACCCGAACGGGTCGATCGCCGCGCAGTCGGGCGGGATCTCGATCACGACGCACACGACCGGCACGTACATCGTCGACTTCGGGGGCGCGGTGGACTCGAAGCTCATCCTGGCGAGCCCCGGCGTCGCGAATGACGGCGGCCCTCGCGGCGACGTCGTCGCCGGGCCGTGCGGCGGGACCTCCACCGGCCAGACGTGCGCGACCGGCAACGACACGAGCCACGTCGTCGTCCAGACCTACAACGGCGCCAACACGGCGCTGACCGACCATTCGTTCTACGTGGCGGTCTTCGGCTAGACCCATCCGGAGGGCGGCCGCCGGTCGGCGGCCGCCCTCTGCTTGAATCGGGGTATGGCAACGCTCAGCGTCGGCGACCGCACCTACGAGTTCCACCGCCTCGACACGAACGCCGCCCGCCTTCCCTACACCCTCCGGATCCTGCTCGAGAACGTGCTGCGAACCGGCGGCGATCCCGGGCCGATCCTCGACTGGGTCGCCGACGCCGAGCCCGCGCACGAGATCTCGTTCATGCCGGCGCGCGTGCTCTTGCAGGACTTCACCGGCGTTCCTGCGATCGTCGACCTCGCCGCGATGCGCGACGCCATGCGCGCGCAGGGGGGCGATCCGGCGAGGATCAATCCGCTCATCCCGGCCGAGCTCGTCATCGACCATTCGGTACAGGTGGACGCGTTTGCGTCCCGGTTGGCGATGGGACGCAACGTCGAGCTCGAGTTCGAGCGCAACCGCGAGCGGTACGCATTCCTGCGCTGGGGCCAGCAGGCATTCGACACCCTCAAAGTCGTTCCACCGAACACGGGCATCTGCCATCAGGTCAACCTCGAGTACCTCGCCCGCGTCGTGGAGACGCGGGACGGCGTTGCGTTTCCCGACACGCTCGTCGGGACGGACTCGCACACGACGATGGTCAACGGGCTCGGCGTGCTCGGCTGGGGCGTCGGCGGAATCGAGGCGGAGGCGGCGATGCTCGGCGAGGAGCTGTCGATGCTCGTCCCCCAGGTGGTCGGCTTCAAGCTCGACGGCGCGCTCCGCGACGGCGCGACGGCAACAGACCTCGTCCTGACCGTGACGCAGATGCTGCGCAGCACCGGCGTCGTCGGGAAGCTCGTCGAGTACTTCGGCCCGGGAGTGCCGTCACTCGCGCTCGCCGACCGCGCAACGCTCGGGAACATGAGCCCGGAGTACGGCGCGACGTGCGGCTTCTTCCCCGTCGACGACGTGACGCTCGAGTACATGCGCCTCACCGGGCGCCCGGAATGGCGCGTCGCGCTCGTCGAGGCGTACTGCAAGGAGAACATGCTCTGGCACGAGCCGCACGAGCATCCCGAGTATTCGCAGGTGGTCGAGCTCGACCTCGACGATGTCGAGCCCTCGCTCGCAGGCCCGCGGCGGCCGCAGGACCGCGTGCCGCTCGCGAACGCGAAGGAGGCCTTCATCGAGTCGCTCGGCACCTTCGGCGTCGACTACACGAACGGCTCGTACGATAAGGAGATGGCGGACTCGTTCCCGGCGAGCGACCCGCCGACCTACGACGGCGCCGACGCGACCGATCGCGTCCCGGCGGCGACGGCGACGCTGGAGAAGAAGCGCGTGCCGGTCGCGGGCGAGGACTACGCGCTCGAGCACGGGTCGGTCGTGATCGCCGCCATCACGTCGTGCACGAACACGTCGAACCCGTCCGTCATGCTCGCCGCCGGGCTGCTCGCGAAGAAGGCGGTCGAGCGCGGGCTGACGCGCAAGCCCTGGGTGAAGTCATCGCTCGCCCCAGGGTCGAAGGTGGTCACCGAGTACTACGAGCGCGCCGGCCTCGACAAGTACCTGGACGAGCTCGGCTTCAACACCGTCGGCTACGGCTGCACGACGTGCATCGGCAACTCGGGCCCGCTGCCGGATGAGATCTCAGCGGCCGTGAGCGAGGGCGACCTCGTCGTCTGCGCGGTGCTGTCCGGGAACCGCAACTTCGAGGCGCGGATCCACGGAGAGGTGAAGGCGAACTACCTCGCGTCCCCACCGCTCGTCGTCGCGTACGCCCTTGCCGGCCGCATGGACATCGATCTCGTCAACGAGCCGATCGAGGGCGACGTCTACCTGCGCGACCTCTGGCCGAGCCGGGCGGAGATCGACGCAGCCATCGCCGGCTCGGTCGACGGCGAGATGTTCACGCGCACGTACGCAGACGTCTACACGGGCGACGATCGCTGGCGGGCGCTCGAGATTCCCGACGGAGATCTCTACGAGTGGGACCCCGAGTCGACCTACGTTCGCCTGCCGCCGTATTTCGACGGGATGTCCGCGGGCCCGGCACCCGTCGAGGACGTGCACGGCGCGCGGTGCCTCGTCATGCTCGGCGACTCGGTCACGACCGACCACATCTCCCCGGCCGGCGCGATCCGTCCCGACTCTCCCGCCGGCGCGTACCTGACGGAGCACGGCGTCGAGCGGCGCGACTTCAACTCGTACGGCTCACGGCGCGGCAACCACGAGGTGATGGTGCGCGGGACGTTCGCGAACGTCCGGCTCCGCAATCAGCTCGTCGAGGGCAGTGAAGGAACGTGGACCGCGCACCTGCCGGACGGGGAGGAGATGACGATCTACGACGCGGCGATGCGGTATCGCAGCGAGGGCGTCCCGACGATCGTGCTCGCTGGCAAGGAGTACGGCTCCGGCTCGTCGCGCGACTGGGCTGCGAAAGGGCCGAACCTGCTCGGCGTGCGGGCCGCGATCGCCGAGTCGTACGAACGCATCCATCGCTCGAACCTCCTGATGATGGGCGTCCTCCCGCTGCAGTTCATGGACGGAGAAAACAGGGAGTCGCTCGGCCTCACCGGCCGCGAGGAGTTCTCCATCGTCGGCATCGACGATGCGGAAGCCGACGAGGTCACAGTGCGCGCTGACGACAAGGAGTTCCGCGCGCGCGTCCGGCTCGACACGCCGCGCGAGCGTGAATACTTGCGACATGGCGGCATCCTCCAGTTCGTCCTCCGCAGGCTCCTCGCGGGCTGACGAGCTCTGGCGTCGCGTCGGCGAGGCCGTCGGGCCGGCCGGTGAGCCGACGCCGCTGCTCGAGAAGGTGCGCGAGCACGCCTGGCGGATCACGGACGCGGACGTCGCCGGGCTCGACGCGGACGGGCTGTACGAGGCGGTGCTCCCCACCGCGTTCGCGGTCGCGGACGAGAAGCGGCGACGCGCATACGAGGCGATCGATGCGGATTGAGCTGCACCACTCGCCGGAGATGACGGCGCGCATCGAGGAGCTGCAGGCGCGCGACGGCTACGTCTCGGACATCTCGCTCGCGCTGCGCTACCGGCCCGAGCTCTTCGGGGAGCCGATCTCGGCGTACTTCCAGGAGGTGATGAAGGGCCCGTCCGACTGGAGCGAAGCGGAACGCGAGCTGTTCGCCGCGTTCGTCTCGAAGCTGAATCAGTGTCCCTTCTGACTCGAGGCCCACGGCGCGGTCGCGTCGTACGCGTTCGGTGACTTGGCCCTCGTCGACGCGATCCTCGACGACTACGAGACCGCGCCGATCGACGAGCGTCTGCGCGGCACGCTCCACTTCCTCGCGGCGCTCGATCCCGTGCCCGCGCTCGCGGTCGGCGTCTCACGGCAGGCGCTCCGCGATGCCGCCGACGTTCAGGCCGGGTTCGAGTTGATCACGCGCTTCGCCGACGCGATCGGCGCGACGGCGCATTCGAAAGCCGGCCTGACGCGCGAGCAGGCGATCGCGCACGAGGGCCGGTTCTTCGACGAGGGCTACGCGTAGCCTTCCGCCGATGCGCGACACGACACCGAGCTGGGGCGTCGAACCGGTGCCGGAGCGGCTGCACGTGCTCAGCGGGCTCGACTCGACGCTCCTCTGGGGCAATCTGTCCGTCTCGCTGCTCGTCATCGTCATCGGAGCGCTGCTCGTGCCGGCGCTCTCGCTGCGCGACGCGCTCCTCGCCATCCTCGTCGGAGCGATCGTCGGCAACCTCCTTCTCGGCGTTGCGGCACTCATCGGCGCCGACGCGCGCGTGCCGGGGATGGTTCTGCTGCGGGCACCCCTCGGCCGCAGGGGCTCGTACCTGCCGACGGGGCTCAACGTCGCGCAGAACGTCGGTTGGTCGACGTTCGAGCTGATCATCATCGCGACCGCCGCGGGCGCGCTCTCGCAGCACCTGTTCCACTGGCAGGGGCGCTGGTTCTGGACGCTCGTGTTCGGCGTGCTGAGCTGGGGCCTCGGCATGCTCGGCCCGATCGGCTTCGTCCGCCGCTATCTGCGGAAGTTCGCGTCGTGGGCGCTGCTCATCTCGATGGCGTACCTCACGTACTGGGCGATCGCGAAGTCGCACCTGCATGCGTTCTGGGCGGCACCGGGCAAGGGCGGATTCCCCTCGTTCGGACAGGCGGTCGACCTTGTCATCGGCAGCGTCGTGTCGTGGACGCCGCTCGCCGCCGACTACACGCGGTTCGCGCGCACGCGCCGGGGCGCGGCCTTCGGCGCGGGCTTCGGCTATCTCGTTCCGACCGTCTGGTGCATCGGCCTCGGAGTCCTCATCGTGCTCGCGCGCGGCGTGTCCGACGCGCAGGCCCTGCCGGCCGCGGTGGCGGCTGCAGGCGGCGTCGCGTTCGTCGCGCTCGCCGCGATCACGATCGACGAGAGCGAGAAGGCGTTCGCCGACATCTACTCCACCGCTGTCTCGCTGCAGAACTTCCTGCCGCGCATGTCGCAGCGGCTGCTCATCACGCTCGTGTCCGCGCTCGCGACCGGGCTCGCGCTCGCGCTGAACCTCGGCAACTACCAGAACTTCCTCTACCTCCTCGGCTCCTTCTTCGTTCCCCTGTTCGGCGTGCTCGTCGCCGACTGGCTCACCGAGCGGGCGCACTACACGCCGGAGCACGTGTTCAACCACACCGAGTGGCGCCCGGCTGCGCTCACGTCGTGGCTCGTCGGCTTCGGCCTCTACCAGTGGCTCTCGCCCGTCGGCCCGGCGTGGTGGACGCGCCTCGTCGCGCATACGCATCCGCAGAGCGTCAGCTTCACCGCCTCGCTGCCGAGCTTCGCCGCAGCGTTCACCCTGACGCTCCTCCTCAAATCGGTCTCCGGTGTCGCTCGCCGTCGTCGGACAGCTCTCGCGTGACGTGATCGCCGGGGCGCCGCCGCGCATCGGCGGCCCGCCCTGGCACGGAGCGCGAGCGTTGCGCGCGCTCGGCGTCGACGCGCGCCTCGTCGCCAAGTGCGGCGAGCGAGACGCGATCGAATACACGCGCATCCTGGAGACGCTCGACCTGCCGTTCGATCTCGTCGTGGGCAAGGAGACGACCGCGTTCTCGTTCTCGTACGACGAGGATGGTGTGCGCACGATGGCGATCGACGTGGTCGGCGATCCGTGGCACGAGGACGAGCTCCGCCTCGACGGAGTCGAATGGGTGTACGTCGCACCGCTCCTCCGCGGCGAGATCGACGTGGCCTGGGCGGCGGAGGGCCGGCACGTGCTGCTCGACGGGCACGGGCTGGTGCGCGTCCCGAAGCCGGGCCCGCTGCGGCTCGACGCCGACTTCGACCGCGCGCAGCTGCGACACGTCGAGATGCTGAAGCTCGCAGACGAGGAGGCTGCGGCTGCCGGCACGGTCGACGTGCCCGAGGTGATCGTCACCCACGGCGCGCGCGGCGCGACCGTGAACGGCGTGTATGTCGAAGCCGAGCCGGTCGACCGCGACCCGACCGGAGCAGGCGACATGTTCGGGGCCGCGTATCTCGTCGCGCGTTCCGAGGGCGCGGAGCCGGTGGACGCCGCGCGCCGCGCGACAGCGCTCGTCTCGGAGCTGCTGCGGTGATCGCCGCGGTCGAGACGGTCGACGGCATGCTCCTCGTCGACATCGACGAGGAGACCGTGCTCGGTCCCGGGACGGAGCTCCCCGTCGTCGAGGCGCCCCGTGTGGACCTTCCGCGCGTCGTCGCGACCGCCGGCGCCGGCGCGACGGTGGTCGCCGTCGTCGACCGCCGGCCGCCACTCGCCATCTCGAACGACGCCGGGGCGACGTGGCGCGAGGCCGGCGGCGGACTGCCCTCGGGCTTCGCGATCGCGATTGCCGAAGATGACCCCGACCGGATGCTCTACGCGGGACGGAACCGCCTCTACGTCTCGACGAACGGGGGCGTGTTCTGGCGATCGCTCGCGTTCGAGCTGCCCGACGTTGTCGGCGTCGCCTGGATCGACTAGATCTGGAACTCGCCGCGCGCGACGATGACGGCGGAGCCGCCGACCTCGATGCGCTCGGGCGAGTGCGCAACGGCGTAGAGGGTCGACGGGCGCCGGATCTCCGCGCCCTGCGAGATCTCGATCTCCTCGCCGAACGCGATGCGTCCGTGCCGGGCGAGATGGAGCGCGAGCGGCCCTGCCGCAGAGCCGGTCGCGGGATCCTCGTCGACGCCGGCGCCGGGGACGAACACGCGCGACTTCCACCGCTTTCCGTCTCGCGCGAAGCAGTCCGTCCCTTCGCTCAGCAGCTCCGCGAGCACGCCCATATTGGGGCGCAGCTCGGCCACGGCCTCCGGCGAGTCGAGCTCGACCATGACGTGCCCCGGTCCCTGCCGGTAGAGCTCGATCGGGAGATCCGTCGCCTCGGCGCCGAGGACGGCGAGCAGTGCGTTCCGCTCCGGGAACGATTCGAACGACGGCGTCGGTTGCGTCATCCAACCGAAGACGATGCGCGGGCCTTCGCGGTCGAGTCGCACGGGCACGACGCCCGCTCCGGTCTCGAGGCGGATCTCGACGAGCTGCAGTGGGCCGGCGAGCACGAACGCCGTCCCGAGAATCGGGTGGCCGGCAAACGGAAGCTCGGCGGCCGGCGTGAAGATGCGCAGCTTCACGTGTCCATCGGCTTCCGGCGGGTACACGAAGACGGTCTCGGAGAAGTTCATCTCCTTCGCGAGCTTCTGGAGCTGAGCCTCGGGGATCTCGCGCGCGTCAGTGAAGACCGCGAGCTGGTTCCCGGCGAGCGGGACGTCCGTGAAGACGTCGCAGACGACGTACCGGTAGCGGCCCACGGAGCCAGACTATCGTTGCCTCGGCATGCGACTCCTGATCGTCCGTCACGCGGAAGCCGCGCCCGGAGAGCCGGACGATCTGCGCCCGTTGACCGCCGAGGGACGCGCGCACGCGCGCGAGCTCGGGGGGCGGCTCCGCAGCGAGGGATTCGCTGCCGACGCCGTCGTGACGAGCCCGCTCCTGCGTGCGCGCGAGACCGCGGCCGCGCTCGGCCTCGGCGAGCCGAAGGTCGACGAGCGGCTCGCACCCGGTGCATCGCCCGATGATGTGCGCGATGCCGCGTCCGGCCGCGGCGACACCGTCGTCGTCGTCGGCCACCAACCCGACTGCGGCCAAGCGGTGCTCGAGCTGGCGGGAGTCGAAGTCCGGTTCCCCCCCGCCGGATCGTTCGAGCTCGCGCTGTGACGGCCATCTCCGTACGCGGGCTCCACAAGGCGTACGGGCCGCTCGAGGCCGTGCGGGGCGTCGACTTCGACATCGAGGAGGGAGAGGTCTTCGGCCTGCTCGGGCCGAACGGCGCCGGCAAAACGACCACGGTTGAGATTCTCGAGGGCTACCGCAGCCGCGATGCGGGCGAGGTGTCGGTGCTCGGGCACGACCCGCAACGGCCCGGGCGCGATTTTCGCGAGCGGATCGGCGTCGTGCTGCAACAGGCACAGCTGTGGCCGAATCTGACCGTCCGGGAGACACACGCCGCGTTCGCGGGCTACTACGCGCGGCCGCGTGACGTGGAGGACGTGATCGAGCTCGTCGGGCTCACGGAGAAGCGCGATGCGCGCGTGAAGACGCTGTCCGGAGGACAGAAGCGGCGGCTCGACCTCGGAGTTGCGCTCGTCGGCGATCCCGATCTCGTCTTTCTCGACGAGCCGACCACCGGCTTCGATCCGGCGGCGCGGCGCGCGGCGTGGGAGATGATCCGCTCGTTGCGCTCGCTCGGGAAGACCGTCCTGCTGACGACGCACTACCTCGACGAAGCAGAGCAACTCGCCGACCGTGTGGCCGTGCTGCGCGAGGGTCGCATCGTCCGCATCGGGACGCCGCGCGAGCTGACGACCGGAGGGTCGGAGGTCGAGATCCGCTATCGCCTCGACGGCGAGGAGGTTCTTCTCCGGACGAGCGAGCCGACGCGCGACCTGCACCGGCTGACGTCAGAGGCGCTCGCGCGCGGCGAGGAGCTCGACCGGCTCGAGGTGCGGAGGCCGACGCTCGAAGAGGTCTACCTCGCGCTCATGGAGGAGCAGTCCGAATGAAGCTGTACCTCCATCAGCTGCACGTCGAGCAGCTCGTGTACTGGCGCTCGCGCGAGGCGGCCGTCTTCACCTTCATCTTTCCGCTGCTGCTCTTCGTGCTCCTCGGATCGGTGTACTCCGGTCACATCTACGGCGTGCCGGCCTCACAGGCTTTGCTGGCCGCACTCCTCGCCTACGGCTGCGCGATGGTGGCGTTCGCCGGCCTCGCGATCACGCTCACGCTCAGACGGGAGCAGGCGATCCTCAAGCGGCTGCGCGCGACCCCGCTGTCGCCCGTCGTCTACATCGGCTCCGTCCTCACATCGACGCTGCTCGTCTTCGCGGCGGAGACGGTGGCGCTGTTCCTGCTCGGCCGCGTCGTGTTCGGGACGCCGTTCCCGACGCGGGTCGGCTCGGTCATCCTGCTCGTCGTGCTCGGCGCGGTCTGCTTTGCGGCAATGGGCGTCGGGCTGAGCGGCCTAATCCGGTCGGGCGAGGGATCCTCCGCGGTCGTGAACCTCATCGTGCTCCCGATGTCGTTCCTGACCGGGGCGTTCGGGCCGACTCATCACTATCCGCGCTTCCTCCGCGCAATCGGCGACGTGCTTCCGCTCAAGTACCTTGTCGATCTGTCGAACGCCGTCTATCTGCACAAGCAGTCATTCTGGTCGCAAGGGACGTCGATCGGCGTCCTCGCAGCCTGGGGCGTAGCCGGAGTGGCCGTTGCGGCGTTCAAGTTCCGATGGGAGCCAAGGGAAACCTGATGGAGCCGATGGTCGCTTTCCGCGTCCGCGAGCACGACCGGGCTCCCGCACTCGAGGTGCGGGTGAACTTCGGGATGCTCACCGGCCGGGAGGCGACGCGCGCCGAGATCGACGATCTCGCGCGCGCTCTACGCGGGTTCGCCCCGTCGTTCCAGATCGTGTCGGAGCAGCGGCACGAGTTCGGGAACGACGTCGAGGCATCGCTGCACCAGGTCGTGATCGAGATGACAGCCGTCGACGACAGCGTGGCGATGGACGTCGTCGGCGCAGCCGACCGGTGGGCGCGCGCCTGCTTCGAGGCGCGCCACCTCGACCTCTAACGGATTCCAGCCGCCGTCAGCGCGAACTTCGTGAGCGAGCTCGGCATGCGCCGGGCGCGCTTCACCGTCTCGTGCAGGGCGTCGGCGAAGTCGTCGACGTCCTCGTCGGTGAGCACGAACGGCGGCAGGATGCGCACGACCGCCATGTCGTGGCCGGCGACCTGCGTCAGGATGCGATGGTCGGTGAAGAGCGGCACGACGACGAGCTGCGCGAACAGGCCGCGCTGTGCGCGCTCGAGCATCCGGTAGGCGAAGCCGTCGCCCTCGAACTCGATCGCCCACATGAGGCCGATGCCGCGCACGTCGCGCACGACGTCGAACTCGTCCATGAGCGGGCGCGTGCGCTCGAGCAAACGATCTCCGAGCTGCGCGGAGCGCTCGACGAGGCTGTGCTCCTCGAGCTCGTGCAACATGGCGAGGCCTGCCACCATCGCGAGCTCGTTCGGCGCGAACGTCGACCCGTGCGACATCGCATGCGGCATCGAGTCGAACACGGACTCGTGCACGGCGCGAGACATCAGGAGCGCGCCGACCGGCACGTAGCCGCCGGAGAGCGATTTGGCGACGGTGACGAGATCGGGCTCGAGGCCCCAGTGCTCGAACGCGAACATCGTCCCGGTGCGGCCGAAGCCGGTCATGACCTCGTCGACGCAGAAGAGCGTCCCGTAGCGGCGGCAGAGCTCCTGCGCTCCTTCGAGGTAGCCGGCCGGCGGGAGGTTGATCCCCTTTCCCTGGACGGCTTCGACGATGAAGACGGCGACGTCCTCCTGCTTCAATTGCGCCTCGAGTGCGTCGAGGTCGCCGAAGGGCACACGGTCGAAGCCCGGCAGCAGCGGCTGGAAGCGCGCGGCGAACTCGGGGTTGCCGTTTGCGCTGAGCGCGCCGAGTGTCAGCCCGTGGAAGCCGTGGTCGGTCGAGATGACGCGCGACCGCTCCGTCGCGGCGCGTCCGAGCTTGAACGCGGCCTCGTTCGCCTCCGTGCCGGAGTTCGTGAAGAGGCAGCGCTCGATGCGCGGCGGCGTCCGCTGGAGCAGCGCATCGGCGAGCAGTCCCGGAAGCGCGGTCACGCCCATCGCGAGCATGCCGGGCGTGTCCAGCTCGAGCGCTTCGATCAGCGCCGCGCGCACGCCGCGGTTGTTGCGGCCGACGTTGTACATCCCGAAGCCGCCGAGCAGGTCGAGGTAGCGCGCGCCGTCCGTGTCGTACAAGTAGGCGCCTTCGCCGCGCGCCCAGTGGCGGTCGAAGCCGATCGTGCGCAGCACGCGCACGAACTGCGGGTTGATCGTGCGCGCCCAGAGGTCGAGGTCGCTCTCGCTTGCACCGTCGAGCAGGGACCGGACGTCCATGCGGTGAATGTATCGAGCGTCAGGCGATGGCTGCGCGGATCGCCTGCTCGGGCCCCTCGAGGCGGACCTCGAGGATGCAGGCCGTGCGCTGGATCAACGCGAGTGCGGCGGGGTTGTCGCCGGTCGCGAGCGCGCTGATCTCTGTGATGCCCGCGGCGCGCGCGTCGTCGAGCAGCATGGTCGTGAGCGCGGATCCAATACCGCGGTGCTGGTGCTCGTCTGCGACGGCGAACGCGATCTCGGCGGTGTCGCGCCCGGTGCGGACGAGTTGAGCGATCGCCGCCGGGTGCGGATCGCCGGCGACGTGGGCGACGAGTGCGTGATGGCGGCCGTCGATTCGGGCCAGCTGCTCGAGGTCGGCGGCCGTGAGGCACGGCTTGCCGGCATTGAACCGCCGCCGGCGCGACTCAGGGCCGAGCCGGTCGAACACTGCCGCCACGGTCTGGACGTCCC
This sequence comes from Gaiellaceae bacterium, assembly GCA_035532535.1. Classification (GTDB taxonomy): domain Bacteria; phylum Actinomycetota; class Thermoleophilia; order Gaiellales; family Gaiellaceae; genus Palsa-739. The sequence goes on along the minus strand of DATKQT010000021.1, from coordinate 23,824 downwards.
CGTTCGCCAGCGGCCGAACGACGATCGTGAGGCCGTGCGAGAGATCGAGAGCCCGGCTTTCCATGGTCAGTTGGAAAAACCTACCCTAGAGGGTTGGAAAAGTCAACCCTCTGTGGCAGAATGGGTGCATGAGCGAGCAGACCGGCCCCCGCGCGTGCACGATCGCCGCCTCCCTGGCGGTGATCGGCGAGAAGTGGTCGCTGCTCGTCATCCGCGAGCTCTCCCTCGGCATCCACCGCTTCGACGCGATCCAACGGAACACCGGCGCGCCCCGCGACATCCTCACGAGCCGGTTGCGCCGCCTCGAGTCGGAGGGCGTCGTCGAGAAGCAGCTGTACCAGCTCCACCCGCCGCGGTACGAGTACCGGCTGACGAAGGCGGGCAACGAGTTGCGGCCGATCCTTCTCTCCCTCGCGGAGTGGGGTGCGCGCTGGACGGACGAGGTAACGCACGCGACGTGGCTGCACGAATGCGGCGCCGAGCTCGACCTGCAGCACACGTGCGCTGCGTGCGGCGGCGAGGTCACGGGCCTCGACCTGCACCGCACGCGCCGGTCCGAATCCGCCGCGTAGCGCGTTCTACACTCCCCGCGCGCCCCCGTAGCTCAGTGGATAGAGCAACGGTTTCCTAAACCGTGTGCCCAAGTTCGATTCTTGGCGGGGGCATGCCGAATTTGGCACATCGGACCTCTCCGTCTGTCGCCGGAGCTTTCGTCCCTCATCGCAAGGCCAAACCCCCAGATCGGCTGCGGAGAAACCCCGAGACCGCCCACTGACCGCGATGTGGGTAAGCCTGAGACCAGGCGCCCGCAGCCAAGCACGGCGTTATTTGAACGGCACCGTGATCGGGCCGGCCAGACGCCGGTATACGGCGAAGAAGTCGCGGTCGTCCGGGACGAGGTACCGCGTCGTGGGCTGCATGACGTTGGGGACGACTTTGGTCGGCCTGAGGCCGGAGTGGTGGCGGTAGCTGATAAGGCTCGGCCACTCCGGGTTGATGTCGAACTGCATCGCCTGGACGGCGCCGGCCCGTTTAAGGATGCGCGCCAGCGTGATCACGGTCTGATCGTTTGCTGCGACGTAGATCAAGTTGCCGCGCCGGTCGACACCGACGCCCGTGCGCCACACGCGGACGGCGTTCCCAAGGGTGGCGCCCCACAACGAACTCTCGTTCAGCGCCGGGTTGAGTCGTCCGTCGTGGATGATGAGCGGCAGGCTCTGCCGAGCGAAGGCGACGTCAGCCGGCGCGTTGGGGGCGCCGCGCCAGGTTTCGATGGCGACGCGACCATCCCGGTAGCCGATCAGAGTTGCTAGGCCCTGCTTGAGCGGCTCGTTGCTGCGGCCGTTGATCGCCGAGCCGTTGTGGCCGTCGATGTAGGTGAAGCCGCCGTTGAAGGTGGCGAGTAGGCGCCAGCGCTGGCCGTACGGGACCATCATCGGCCCCCGCACCGCAGCGTGCGGGGGCTCGTACCGGCCGGGGTAGAAGGCGAGCGCCGTTCGCATGTGATCGAACCAGGCGACGTAGGCGACGATGCGCGGATAGTCGAGCTCGGTGCGAAATGTCGTTACCAGGACCGGCGGGCTTCCGTCGACTGGCGGCCCTGTCGGCTTCCAGATTCCCTCGCCAGGCAGAGGGCGAGCGAAGACCGGCCTGATGCGTGGCGGCCAAGCTGCCGTTCGTGCGTGCGTCGAAGCTGGACGCAGGCCTACCGCCGGAAGTGCCGTCAGTTGCAGGCCGCCCTTCTTCGGTGCGTTCCAGGTGTAGTAGACGTGCTCGGCCTCGTCGACCAGCCAGTTCGCGTGGTGTGTTCGGAGCCACTCGACGCTGCGCACGCCTACAGGCAAGCTCGAGGGTTCGAGCATCGTCGTCATGTACGAGTAGAGGGCGGGGGCGAGTAGGACGACGAAGATCAGCAGGACCGCCCGCCTGCGCCGCTGCCGCTTGCGCTGCATTGCAGCCACCCGCCGTTGCTGGCGCCGCGCCGCAAGTCGGGCCTGCGGCGTGGCGATTGGCTGCGCCAGGGCCGCGTCCGGCAAGGCGGCGGTCACGCCGGCCCGGCTGCGTTCACGGCTGTGAAGCCCAACTGTCGTCGGCCCGCGCATCTGGTTAAGCGTCGCGCTGGCGCTGCCTGGTTCCATCAGCGCATGGACCGATCCCGATCAGCACAAACCCACAGGTACTGGGGTGCGAAGGAGATCGTGATCGACAGTCTCCGCCACGATCGAATGCGCCGCCCATCTGAGTTGCGAGCTGGGCCGCCTATCGGGGGATGCGGGTTCACGCACATGATCGGACGCCCGGCGTCGGGCGGCCGCGCGAAGTCGACGCCGGCGATCCGCGGATGCGCGCTCTGCGCGCCGCATTCGCGGTGTAGATTCGCCTCTGGCGTGGGTAGGGAGCCGGATGTGGAAGCGGACCGAAGCGCGCGGGGCTATGGGGTGGTGACGCGTTGGGCATGCGCGCTCACGGTCTGTGCGATTGCCGCTGGTGCGCCGTCGTCCTTCGGATCGACCGCTATCAAGCGCGCTCCGGGCTTTGACGTTCGGGTCTTCCGCTTCGTCGACCATATGCGCACCATCCGACTGCCGAATGGGACGCGGGTGCCACGGACGATCGAGACCATCGTCCGCTATCCGAAGGGCGGTGGCCCGCACCCCCTCGTCGTGTTCGGTCACGGCTACACCCTTACCCCGGCCCGATACGCACGGCTATTACGCGCGTGGGCGCTTGCAGGTTACGTCGTCGCGGCGCCGGTGTTTCCGCTGGAGAACGCAAACGCGCCTGGCGGGCCAAATGAGTCGGACCTCGTGAACCAGCCGGCGGATATGCGGCTGGTCATCACGCGGCTCCTCGCATTGAACACCCGCCCTGGGAGCGTGCTCGAGGGCGCGATCGACGCCGCGCGCATCGCCGTTGCAGGCCATTCCGACGGCGCCGAAACGGCGTTCGCCGTCGCCTATGACCCCCGCTACCGGGATCGGCGCGTGCACGCGGCGATCATCCTCGCCGGGGCGGAGCTTCCGCACATGGGGCCATTCCCACACGGGAGCCCGCCGCTGCTCGCAGTCCAGGGGACCGCCGACCCGATCAACCCGCCGGGAGACACCTATGAGTTCTTCCGGGCCGCTCCGGCGCCGAAGTTCCTTTTACGACTGCTCGGCGCGTCCCATCTTCCCCCGTTCACCGACCAGGAGCCCCAGCTCAGCATCGTCGAACGGGTCACGATCGCCTTCCTCGACCGCTACCTCGGGCACGGGACGGTGGCGGCGCTCCGTTCTGCCGCGCGCGATCCAGGGCTCACCCGATTCACAGCGAATCCGTAGCGGATCCTCTGGAGCCGATTCGAAGGTTTGTTCGTTCCTCCTACGAATGGCTGCCGATCCATACAACTAGGCCCGGGACGGACGCACACGCCCCGGACGGGTACGTACTCGAGAGCACTCAATGCACCGCCGTCGCCGTACGGAACGGACCCTACGAACTCAGCCGTCCTCAATGCACCTATCGACCGGCTTCCTAAACCGTGTGTGCCGGTTCGATTCCGGCCGGGGTCTAGACGGCCTCGAGCCCGACGTAGTTCTCGGCGAGGCTGCGCGCCGCTGCCCGCGACGAGGTCGTGTACCGGAGCTGCGACAACTGCAGCTGCAGGTCGAAGGGATCGTCGCCCGGCAGCCGGTGCAGCATCGTCGTCATCCAGTATGAGAAGTGCTCCGCGCGCCAGACGCGGCGCAGGCAGTGCTGCGAGTAGTGCTCGAGCCCGCCGCCGACGATCGCCTCCGCGAGCACGCGCACGTCCGCGATCGCGAGGTTCAGCCCCTTCGCGCCGGTCGGCGGGACGATGTGGGCCGCGTCGCCCGCGAGGAAGATGCGTCCGTACTGCATCGGCTCGGCCACGAAGCTCCGCATCCCCGTCACGCCCTTCTCGAGAACGGGGCCCTCGTGCAACGTCCACCCCTCGAGTGCGGTCCGGGTCTGGAGCTCGTCCCAGATCCGCCCGTCCGGCCACTCGCCGACGTCCTCGTCGTGGGCGACCTGGATGTAGTAGCGCGAACGCTCCGGCGACCGCAGCGAGAGGAGGGCGAAGCCGCGCTCGTGATGCGCGTAGACGAGCTCATCCATCGAGGGCGCGACTTCCGCGAGGATGCCGAGCCACCCGAACGGGTACTCGCGCTCAAACGTGCGCAGCACGCGTGCCGGGATCGAGCCGCGGCAGACGCCATGGGAGCCGTCGCAGCCCGCGATCACGTCGCACTCGAGCTCGCCGCCCGCGTGCCGGATGATGCCGCGCTCGGGATCGACGCTCTCGACGTCGCACTCGAAGTGCAGCGGCAGCCCGCTCTCGATCCGTGCCGCGATGAGGTCCTTCACGACCTCCGTCTGCCCGTAGATGACGATCGTGCGCCCGTCGGCGAGCTCGCTCAGCGGGACGTGGTGACGCTCGCCGTCGAACTGGAGGTGGATGCCGTGGTGGACGATCCCCTCGCGGTCCATCCGCTCCCCCACGCCGAGCTCCCGCAGCAGGTCGGCAGTGCGCTGCTCAAGCACGCCGGCGCGGATCCGGCGCTCGCAATACTCGCGCGTGCGGTTCTCGAGCACGACGGTCTCGATCCCGGCGCGCTCGAGCATGCGCGCCAGCGTGAGGCCCGCAGGCCCGGCGCCGACGATGCCGACCTGGGTCCTCACTCCTCCATCACGCGCCGGAAGACCTGGAACGCGCTGTTCGCCGCCGGCACGCCGCAGTAGACGGCGCACTGAAGGAGCACCTCCGCGATCTCCTCAGGCGTCAACCCGTTTCGGCGCGCGGCGCGCACGTGGAGCGCGAGCTCGTCGTGGCGGCCGAGCGCCGTCAACACGGCGAGGGTGGCCGCGCTTCGCGTCCGGCGGTCGAGCCCCGGCCGCGACCAGATCTCGCCCCAGGCGTAGCGGGTGATGAAGTCCTGGAAGTCGGCGGTGTGCTCGGTCGTGCCCTCGATCGCAGCGTCGACGTGCTCGTCGCCGAGCACCTCGCGGCGGACGCGCATTCCGCGCTCGTACGTATCGTCGCTCATGCGGCGCTCCTCAGGTGGTCGGTGAAGGCCTCTGGCTGCTGGACGTTCGCGAGATGGGCGGCCTCTCGGATCTCGGCCGTGCGCACGCCGGGGATGCCGCGCAGCAGCGTCTCGCGCACCTCCGGCGGCGTCACCGGGTCCCGGTCGCCGAAGAGCGCGAGCGTCGGAGCGCGTACGCTGCCCAGCTCGCCGCGGAAGTCGAACCTGCCGACGGCCTCGCAGCACGCGGCGTAGCCCTCGGGATCCATCGTCGCGAGCGCGTCGAGCACCATCCGCGCCTCGGGCGACTCGCGGAACGCGGGCGTGAACCAGCGATCGCGCGCGCCCTCGACGACGACGCCGATGCCCTCGCTGCGGACGAGCTCCGCTCGCGCCTCGTAGTCCGCCCGCTCGCCGAGCTTCGCCCCGGTGCACGCAAGGACCAGCCGCTCGACGCGGTCGGGCGCAATGGCCGCAATCCACATCCCGACCATGCCGCCGAGGGAAATGCCGCAGAAGGAGAATCGCTCCGGCAGCCGCTCGAGGAGCGAGGCGCCGATGACTGCGATCGTCACCTCGCCGTCCGGAAGCGGCTCGGCCCCGTGGCCGGGGAGGTCGAACGCAACCGCACCATCGACCGCGTCCAGCTGCCGCCGCCAGATCGCCGTCGTCGTCCCGAGGCCGCCGAGGAGCGCGAGCATGCTCACGCGCGATGCCGCCCGAGCGCCCGCTCGACGAACGCGTCGGCTGCGCCGAGGTAGTCGCCCTCGATGCCGAACGCGCGCTGCTCGGAGCGCAGATCGTCGGTCATGTTCACGCGCATGCGCTCAGGATGGACATCGAGCGCCTCGACGCATTGGCGCGCGGCCGCCACCGCACCGCCCGTGAAAGCGAGGGCTTCCGAGAGCGCGTTCCACTCCGCATGCCACGCGCCCGCTGCGCGCTGGAGCTCGTGCTCGCCGCTCGTGAGAAGCGTCGCCTGCGCGTGCACCGTGCGCGCGCACGCGCGTGCGAGGGTCGCGCGGATGGTGTTGCTCTTGTGCGGCATCGTCGAGGACTCTCCGCCGTCCCGCTCCGACACCTCGGCGACCTCCGTCTGCGCGAGAAGAACGACGTCGAGGCCGATCTTCGCGGCCGCCTGCCCGGCAGCGTCGAGCGCGCCTGCAAGGGCGGCCACCGGGCCGCGGTGCGCATGCCAGGGCAGCGTCGGCTCGGCGAGGCCGAGCTCGGCCGCGTACAGCCGCAGCACCTCGGGCCCGCTCGCCCCGAGCGCGGCAAGGGTGCCGGCGGCACCACCGAGCTGTGCAGGCAGGACGAGCGCGCCGAGTCGATCCCGCGCGTCGAGCACGGCGACGAGCCAGCCAGCCGCGACGAGCCCGAACGTCACCGGCACCGCCTGCTGGAGGAGCGTCCGGCCCGCCATCGGCGTCGCGCGGTGCGCGTCGGCAAGTGCCGCGCAGCCGGCTGCGAGCCCGGCGAGCTCGGCGTCGAGGAGCCGGAGCGACCGCTGCGCGACGAGCATCGCCGCCGTATCGAGGACGTCCTGGCTTGTCGCCCCGCGGTGAGCGGCCTCTCCTGCCCGTGCGCGGAGCGCGCGGACGAGCGGCACCACGGGATTGCCGACGGCGCGCCCTTCGGCAGCGAGAGCGTCGATGTCGTACAGCGCGGCGTCGAACGCGGTCTCGTCGACGAGGGCGCCGGAGGCGCGGGCGAACGCGAGCTCGGCGTCGAGCATCGCGCCGAGCCACGCCTCGTCCGCGACCGCGTCGCAGAAGGCCGCCGGCACGAAGAGGGCGGCGAAGGTCGTCAATGCGCGAAGAAGACGGTGGCGTTCTCGCCCTGCATGCGGATATCGAACCGCAATCCGTCCCCCTCGTGCTCAGCGACGAGCATCTCGTGGCCGGCGGGCGCGCCGTCGCCCTTCAGGTACACGCGCGTGAGCTGGTGGCGAAGGAGCCCGCGCGCGAACACGGTCACCTCGAGATGCGGCACGTGGCGCGGGATCCGGAACGCGAAGCCACCGTCCGCGCCCGTCCCCGACCGGCCCCAGCGGCGGCCGGCGGGGTCCCAGAGCTCGACGAGGCCGTCCTCGATCCCGTCTCCGCGGCCGTCGAGGAGCCGCCCGCGCAGCTCGACGCCGTCCGGGTCGAGCTCGCTCTCCGCCCGCCGGCAGAGGCCGATGGCGTAATACGGGCCGACCGTCTGCGACGGCGTCCTCACCGGTCCTCCAGCGGAGTCGCGCCGCTCCCGCCGCGGCCGAGGACGACGTCCCACTCGTACGCGAGCGCCCACTCGGGCTGCGTCTCGGCGAGGTCGAAGCGCGCAACGAGGAGTTGGCGCGAGCGCGGGTCGCGAACAGAGTTGAAGATCGGGTCGTACGGGAAGAGCGGGTCGCCGGGGAAGTACATCTGCGTGACGAGCCGCTGCGTGAACAGGCGGCCGAAGAGCGAGAAGTGGATGTGCGCCGGCCGCCACGCGTTGGGGTGGTTCCGCCACGGGTAGGCGCCAGGCTTGACGGTGACGAAGCGGTAGCGACCCTCGGCGTCGGTGAGGCAGCGGCCCGCGCCGGAGAAGTTCGGGTCGAGCGGCGCCGGATGCTGATCGACGTCGTGGCGGTAGCGGCCGGCTGCGTTTGCCTGCCACACCTCCACCAGGGCGCCATGGACGGGCCGGCCGTCCTCGTCGAGGACGCGCCCCTGGACGACAATGCGCTCGCCGAGCGGCTCGCCGTCGTGCTGGCGCGTGAGGTCAGCGTCGTTCGCGTCCACGTCGCCCTCGCCGAACACCGGGCCCTCGAGAGCGTGGAGCTCCTCCGGAAGCGTCACGAGCGGATGCTTCGGCGCACGCCATTGCGTCGACCGGTAGCCGGGGTAGTCGACCTGCACCTCCGGGCCGAGGCTCTCGTCGCCGGGGAGGACGACCGGTCCTTCGTACGGGTCGGCGCTCACGCATCTCCCTTCGTGCGCAGCGAGCGCAGCGTGCTCAGCTCTTCGTCGGAGGGTGGGTCGGTCTCGCGGACGTCCGAGGCGAGGCGAAGGTCCCAGCCCGTCGCCTCACGCGCCTGCTCGGGGTCGACGCCCGGGTGCAGCTGCGTGAGCGCGAGCTCGCCGTCGCGCGGCTCGAGCACACCGAGGTCGGTCACGACGACGCGCACACGGTCGCCGAGGCTCGTCGTGAAGTCGAGCTTCTCGACGAACGCACGGAGCGAGTGGCGCAGCATGACGAAGACGTCGCGGACGCCCAGCGCGATCTCCGGCGCGCCGCCCCCACCGGGAAGGCGCACGGCCGGCCGGTCGTAGTCGCCGATCACGGTGCTGTTGAGGTTGCCGTGCCGGTCGATCTGCGCGGCGCCGAGGAAGCCGACGTCGATGCGGCCGCCCTGGAGCCAGTACGCGAACATCTCCGGGACCGTGACGACCGCGTCAGCGGTCTCCGCGAGCTCGCCGTCGCCGATCGAGAGCGGCAGCTCGTACGGCTTCGCGCCGATCGTCCCGCTCTCGTACACGAGCACGCTGTTCGGGGCATGCGTGCGCCGCGCAAGATTCGCCGCCAGGCTCGGCAGCCCGATGCCGACGAAGCAGACCGCGCCGTCGCCGATCCGGCGCGCGGCCTCGACCGCCATCATCTCGTCCGCCGTGTAGGTCACGCGGGCACCGCCGCGAGCACGTGCTCGTCCATCCAGGCGCGGAAGGCATCGCGATCGCGGCTGATCGCGTCCCACGCCAGGTAGAAGTCGTTGTCGCGGTCGTAGTAGCCGTGGGCGTACGACGGGTGCGCGCCGCGCGGCACCACGCACACCGCGCCCACGACCCACGCCGGCAGCACGATCCCGCCGGCCAACGGCGCGAGCTCGTCGACGATCTCTTCGACGGTGACCATCGAGCGCGCGGACGCGAGCAAGCACTCTTTCTGCACCCCGAGGATCCCCCAGAGCTGGACGTTCCCGTGCCGGTCGGCGCGCTGCGCGTGCACGATCCCGACGTCGGGCCGGTGCGACGGCACGGCGGCGAGCTCCTCGCCCGTGAACGGGCACGTGATCCGCCCGACGCGCGTTCGCGCCGGCAGGTCCCCGCCCTGGTAGCCGCGGAGGACGCCGAACGGGAGGTTCGACGCGCCCGCCGACCACGCCGCAGCCATGCCCGCGTGCGAGTGCTCCTCGAGCTCGAGCGGGCCGGGCCAGCCGTTCTCCACCGCGTCGCGTAGACGGTGAAGCGAGCCCACGCCGGGGTTCCCACCCCACGAGAAGACGAGTTTCCGCGCGCATCCCATCCCGATCATCTGGTCGTACACGACGTCGGGAGTCATCCGGATCAGCGTGAGGTCCCGCCGTCCCTGGCGGATGATCTCGTGCCCGGCCGCGTGCGGGATGAGGTGCGTGAAGCCCTCGAGCGCGACGGTGTCGCCGTCGTGGACGAGCTCGCGGATCGCGTCGCTGAGGGGGACGATCGGCACTAGAACGGGAAGGGATGGCCCTCGCCGCGCACCGTCACCCAGCGCAGCTCGGTGAACTCGTCCACGACCGCCTGGCCGCCGAACCGACCGAAGCCGCTGTCCTTGACACCGCCGAACGGCATCTGCGGCTCGTCGGCGACGGTCTGGTCGTTGACGTGCACGATCCCCGACTCGATGCGCTGCGCCAGTGCGAAGCCGCGCTCCCGGTTCGACGTGATGATCCCGGCGCTGAGGCCGTACGAGGTCGCGTTCGCGCGGGCGACGGCCTCGTCCGCGCCGTCGACGATCTCGATCGACGCGACGGGGCCGAACGTCTCTTGCCTCGCGAACTCGGAGTCCGGCGGGACGTCGGCGAGGAGGGTCGCCTGGAAGCACGGACCGACGGCCTCGCCACCGACGAGGATCCTCGCGCCTGCATCGACCGCTTGCCGAACGCGCCCTTGCACCATCGCGAGCGCGTCCGCGTTGATGAGCGGCCCGATGATCGTGTCCGGCTCCTTCGGGTCGCCCGTCTTCAGGCCCTTCGTCTTCTCGACGAGCCGTACGACGAACTCGTCCGCGACGGCGCGCTCGACGATGATGCGACGCGTCGACATGCAGATCTGCCCCTGGTGGAGGAACGAGCCGAACGCGCTCGCGTTCACCGCGTACTCGAGGTCCGCATCCGCGAGGACGATGAGCGGGTTGGAGCCGCCGAGCTCGAGCACGACGCGCTTGAGATGCCGGCCGGCATCCTCGGCGATGATCCGCCCGACCGCGCTCGAGCCGGTGAAGTTCAGGCGGCGCACCGCCGGGTGCTCGATGAGCGCGGAGCCGATCGGGCCGGCGTCGCCGGGCGCGTGCGTGACGACGTTCAGCACGCCGGCGGGCATGCCCGCCGCGGCGAAGATCTCGCCCCACAGCAGACCGCCGCTCCACGGCGACCACTCGGACGGCTTCAGCACGACCGTGTTCCCGAGCGCGAGCGGCGCGGCGATCGACCGCGCGGAGAGGATGAGCGCCGCGTTCCACGGCGCGAACGCGCCGACGACGCCGACCGGGCGGCGGATCCCCATCGCGAACGCGCCGGTGTCCGACGGGATGATCTGCCCCATCGGCGCGTACGCGAGGGCGGCCGCCTGCCGGAACAGGTTCGGGACGAAGAACGACTGGAACATCCCGAAGCCGAAGGTGGATCCCGTCTCACGCGCGAGCATCGAGACGACCTCCTCGCGCCGGCCCTCGAGCAGATCGGCCGCCTGGAGGAATATCCGCTGCCGCTCGGCCGGCGGCGTCGCCGACCAGGCCTCGAACGCTGCCGCGGCCGCCTCGATCGCGGCGGTCATGTCCTCCGGGCCGCCGGCCGGCGCGGTGGCGACCACGTCGCCGGTGTAGGGGTCGCGGTCCTCGTACGTCCGGCCGCCCGCGGCGGGCGTCCACGCGCCGCCGATGAACTGCTGGTACGCCTGCGTGGCGATCATGGTGTACCCCTTCCCGTAGTGACGTTGCGGAGCCGGTACCCGACCGGCAGAAGCTGGACGTTGAAGCGCTCCTGGACCGTCCCCCAGATGCCCCGCGGCAGGATGAGGGCGAAGCCTATGGCGATCCCTCCGAGGAGGATGAAGTACCAGACGCTGCCGTTCGGCCCGTACGTCTGCAGGACGTAGAGGGCGACCGCGCCGATGATCGGCCCCTCGAACGTGCCGAGTCCCCCGACGATGACCATGAAGATCATCTTCGCCGTCCAGTTGATGCCGAAGACCGAGTCGGGCCCGAGCGGCAGCACCGAGAGCTGCCAGGCGAGAATGATCGTCCCCGCCGCGGCGCAGCCCGCGCCCGCGACGACGAACAGGATCCCCTTGCCGAGCAGCACGCGCACGCCGACGGAGGCGGCCGCCTCCTCGTCGTCACGGATCGCCTGGAGTGACCCGCCGAGGCGGCTGCGGAGGAGGACGAAGAGCAGGAGCAGCAGGATGGCCACGGCGGCGAGTGCGGCCCAGTACGTGTCGTGCAGGCGCTGCGTCGGCGTGTAGCGGAGGTTGAACGGCAGCAGCGCAGATGTGCCGGTGCCGCCGCCGATGGCCGGGTTGGGGTCGAGGGAGACGAGGATCGCGAACGCCTCCGCCACGACCCACGTCGCGATCGCGAACGCGCCGTGTCGCAGCCACAGCACCACGGCTGCGACGGGAATCGCGATCGCACCGCCGATGAGCGTCGCGAGCAGCATCGAGAGGTACGGGTTGAGCGAGTGCTGCACCGAGAGGAAGACGGCCGCGTAGGCGCCAATGCCGATGAAGCCCTGCTGGCCGACGGACACGAGCCCGCCGTAGCCGGCGAGCGCATTCCACATCATCGCCATGATCACGAGGAAGTAGAGTTGGATGAGATTGTTCTGCGTGTTCTCGCCGAGAGCGACCGGCGCGAACGCGAGCAGCACGACGAGGCCGGCAAGGCCGCCGGTGAATGCGACCGAGAGCGGCGTCCACCGCTGGACGCGCACGGCCGGCGCCTCGGCAGCCACACTCGTCATGCCGCCCTCCGCAGGGCGAACGGGAGCCCGCGAGCCTGCACGGCGGTGCGCGCGACGATCACGGCGAGGAAGACAAGGTGCCCCGAGAGCGCGAAGTACTCAGGATTGATCTGCGCCCCAACCGACTGCGCGACGCCGAGCACGATGCCGCCTCCGAGCGTGCCCCAGAGCGAGCCGATGCCGCCGATGACGACCGCTTCGAATGCGTAGAGGAGCTGCGCAGCACCCGCGTTCGGGTCGAACGACGAGCGCATCCCGTAGAAGACGCCGGCGAGAGCCGCCGTAGCTACGGCGATCGCAGTCGCCCGTGCGTAGACGGCGCGCGCGTTGATCCCAACGAGCTCGGCGGTGTCCGCGTCCTCGGCGGTCGCGCGCAGCTCGCGCCCGAGCTGCGTGAAGCGAAGCACGAGCTGCAGGCCGCCGAGCACGACGACGGCGACGCCGAAGGTCAGCACGTCGAACCACGCGATCGTGAGGCTGCTCGACACCTGCCAGCTCGCGGTCCCGATGTTGCCCTCGTCGAGCGAGTGGACGTCCGGCGAGAAGAAGTACTGCAGGAGGTTCGCGATCACGATCAGCAAGCCGAACGTCGTCAGCAACGGCACGAGCTGCCCCGCGCGTAGGCTCCGCTCGAGCATGGTCCGCTGGAGGAGATACCCGACGACGAGTGCGCCCGGCAGCACGGGCGCGAGCGCGAGATATGTGGAGACGTGCACGTGCTCGGTGAACAGGAACACCATGTATGCGCCGACGAGTGCGAGCGAGCCGTGCGCGAGGTTGATGATCCGCATAACGCCGAACATCAGCGCGAGCCCGCTCGCGAGCAGCGCGTACACACCGCCGAGCAGGACGCCGTGGACGACGACGTTCACCCAGGTCATGCCGTCGCTCCCTTCCGGAGGCCGAAGTACGCCTCGGTCACCTGCTCCCGCGTCAGCCCACCGCGCGGGCCTTCGAGCACGATCCGTCCCTCGAGCATGCAGACGACCCGGTCCGCGACGCCCATCGCGCGCGCGAGGTCCTGCTCGACGAGCACGATCGTCGCTCCGCCCTCGAGGAGTGCGGCGAGCGAGCGGTAGACGCCTTCCACGACCACCGGCGCGAGACCGAGCGAGACCTCGTCGAGGAGCAGAAGCCTCGGGTTCGTCATGAGCGCGCGGCCGATCGCGGTCGCCTGCTGCTCCCCGCCGGAGAGGCTCGCGGCGCGCTTGTGGCGCCTCGGCTGGAGCAACGGAAAGGCCTCGAGTACCGCGTCGACCGTCCACGGCCCGCTCCGCCTCGCCGCGCTCGCCACGCGGAGGTTCTCCTCCACCGTGAGGTTCGGGAACAGGCGGCGCCTCTCAGGGACGAGCGCAATACCGCGTTTCACGCGCCGGTGCGCGGCGAGCGAAGTGATGTCACGCCCATCGAAGGAGATGCGCCCGCCGGCGGGCCGGTGCGCGCCGGCGATCGCACGCAGAAGCGTCGTCTTGCCCGCGCCGTTCGCGCCGACGAGCGCGAGCGTCTCGCCCTCGGCAACCTCGAGCGACACCTGCCGAACGGCCTGGAGCAGCCCGTGGCGGACGTCGAGCTCCTCCACGGCAAGCAGCGTGCTCATACGGCCGCCGTCCCGAGGTACGCGTCGATGACGGCGGCGTCCTTCATGACCGACTCGGGGTCGCCCTCGGCGATGATCCGGCCGCTGTCCATCGCCACCAGGCGCTCCACGACCTGCACGAGCACATGGACGATGTGCTCGATCCAGACGATCGCGACCCCCTGCCGCCGCAGCTCGCGGATCGTCTCGACGAGCTCCACCGCCTCTTCGTCCGTGAGACCGGCGCCGATCTCGTCGAGGAGGAGCACCTCTGGACCGGTCGCGAGCGCCCGCGCGACCTCGAGCCGCTTGCGGTGCAGCAGCCCGAGCGAGTCCGCCGACCGGTTCGCGAGCGGGGTCAGCCCGCACAAGTCGAGGACCTCGGTCACCCTCCGGTACGCGTCACGGCGGCGGTGGCCGCCGCCCGTCGATGCGCCGACGAGGACGTTCTCGAACACGGTCATGCCGCCGAACGGCTTGGGCACCTGGTGCGCGCGCGCGATCCCGAGCCGGCACCGCGCCGCGGCACCCGACGAGGTGACATCGGCCCCGCGGAACAGCACCCTCCCGCCGTCGGGCCGCTGCGACCCCGCGAACAGGCTCAGGAGCGTCGTCTTCCCGGCCCCGTTGGGGCCGACGATCCCAACTGCCTCGTCGGCCCTCACGGAGAAGTTGACGCCGTCCAGCACGACGAGCGCGCCGAACCGCTTCTTCAGCCCGGCCGCGGCGAGCAGCGCCGTGCCGTCAACACCTGGCATCAACCGGGATAGGGCTTGAGCCTCGCCTGGATGGGCACGTTGTGGTCGTCCGAGTGCTCGCAAAGGACGAAGTCGAGCGGGAACTTCCCCTTCGACGGCACCCACTGCCCACCGATGATCGGCGTCGTGACGACGTTCGGCACCGGGTTCCTCTTGCCCCCGGCGCCCCAGTGGAGCCGGCCGGACGGCGTCATGACGCTGAGCGTCTTCATCGCGTTCGCGACCGCCGTCTTGTCCTTCGGGTTGCCGCTCTTCTCGAGCACCGCCTGCGCGACGTCGAACAGCGACATTGAAGCGCCGAGCTGTTGGTTCCACTGGCGGCCAGTCTTCGCCGTGTACCCATCGCCGATGTGCTTCGACGACAGGCCAGTCAGAGGCGACGAGTACGGGAAGTGCGGCGTCCAGTACGCGCCACTCGCCAGGTACGGGCCGAGCTTGCCGGACGCGGCGATCTGCGACGGGAACAGGCCGGTCTTCGCGAGCTGCGCGATCTTGCACATCCTCGTATAGCCCTGCTGCGCCGCCTGCTTCCACAAGGTCGTGAAATCGGGCGGGATCGGGGCGCAGTGGAAGATCTCGCAGTTGTGCTTCTTGTAGCCGGTGATGAGCGACGTGTAGTCGGTCTGCCCGTCCTGGTATCCGCCCGGATCGAAGACCTTGTAGCCCGCCTTCTCGAGCAACGGGATGAGGCCCGAGCGGAAGGCGTTGCCGTCGGTGTCGTTCGGGTACATGACGCCGACGACCTTGTTCGTCTTCACCTGGGGCCACAAGTCCTCGTACGCGTCGGCGAACTGCTGCGTGCCGAAGCTGAAGAGGTACGAGTAGTGGAACGGGTTCGGGCCACCCGGCTTCGCGCCGCGGCCGAAGTACCACGCCTCCCACGGATCCACCGTGCCGACGCACGGCACGCCCGCCGCCTCGCACGCGTCGGCGACCGGGTTGACGACCTCGGGGGTCGACGTCGCGAGCATGAGGTCGACGTTGTTGCTGTGGATCAGCGTGTTCGCGACCTGCGCAGCCGTTGCGGGGCTCGACTGGCTGTCCTTGTTGACGATGTTCACCGCGTACTTCTTGCCGCCGACCGTCAGCCCCTTCGCAAAGCCCTTCTTCGCGAGGGAGATGATGTACGGATCGCCCTCGCCAAAGCCCCCTGCCGGACCGGTGAGTGGGCTGACGAACCCGATTGTGATCGTGTTCGACGCGTCCCACGTGATCGGCCGCGCCCAGATCGGGTCGGCGAGCGCGCCCGAGACGACGAGGCCGCCCGCGCCCACGGCGCCGCGCTTGAGCAACTCCCGGCGGGAGATGCCTCCGCCGCCCGTTCGCGCTTCCTCAGTCATTCGACCTCCTCCACCAAGAGATGCCGGAATGGCTGCGGACGCTACGCCTGTGTCCGTCCACTTGTCAAGACACCGTTCCATTTATTAGAACACGGTCGATGACCACGGACGCCGGCTTCTCGCAGTCGCTCAAGCGCGGGCTCGCAATCCTGTCCGCGTTCCGCTCCGGGCGCCCCCTGCTCGGCGTCAGCGAGCTCGGCCGCGACGTCGGTCTGAGCCGATCGACGACGCACCGGTACGTCGCGACCCTCGCCGTACTCGGCTATCTCCAGCAGGATCCGGCGACGAAGAAGTACCGCCTCGGCCCGCGCGTGATCGACCTCGGCTTCTCGGCCATCAACTCGATGGAGCTGCGCGAGATCGCAGCTCCGCACCTGCGTGAGCTTTCGGACGAGACGGGCTACACCGTGAACATGGCGATCCTCGACGACCTCGACATCGTCTACGTCGACCGCGTACGCAGCGCACAGCCGGGCCAGCGGGAGATCGACCTCAACCTCCACGTCGGCGCGCGGCTGCCGGCGTACTGCACGTCCCTCGGCAAAGTGCTGCTCGCGCAGCTGCCGGCGGAGGAGCGCGACGAGCGGCTGCGGCGCATCGACTTCGCGCGGCGCGGACCGAACACCCTGACGTCACGCACGGCGCTCGAGGTCGAGCTCGAGCGCGTGCGGCGGGAGGGCTACGCGATCAACAACGAGGAGCTGGCCTACGGCCTGCGGTCGATCGCTGCGCCCGTTCTGACGCACGACGGCGCGGCCGCCGCCGCGATCAACCTCGCGGTGCACAGCTCGATGGTGTCGAGCGCCGACATGGGCGCCCGCTTCGGTCCGGTGCTCATGCGAACGGCCGCTGACATCTCCGCGCGGCTGGGCTACCGCTAGAGGCCCAACAACCGCACCGCGTTCTCCTCGAGGATGAGCGGGCGCACCTCGTCGCGGAACGGCGCCTGCTCGAAGTCGGCGAGCCAGCGGTCGGGCGTGATCAGCGGGAAGTCGGAGCCGAACAGCACTCTGTCGCGCAGCTGTGTGTTTGCGTACTGCACGAGCTGGGGCGGGAAGTACTTCGGCGACCAGCCGGACAAGTCGATCCAGACGTTCTCCTTGTGCAGACAGACCGAGATCGCCTCGTCCTGCCACGGAAACGACGGGTGCGCCATGACGATCTTCAGCTCGGGGAAATTGGCGGCGACATCGTCGAGGCAGATCGGGTTCGAGTACTTGAGGCGCAGCCCGCCGCCGCCGCGCACTCCCGTGCCAATGCCACTGTGACCGGTATGGAAGATCGCGGGCAGGCCGGCCGCCGCGATCGCCTCGTAGAGCGGGTACGCGACGCGGTCGTTCGGGAAGAACGCCTGCAGGTTTGGATGGAACTTGAAGCCGCGCGCCCCCGCCGCGATCTTCGCCCGCACGCGCTCGAGCGCGTCAGGACGGGCCGGGTCGACAGTCGCGAACGGGATGACGACGTCGGGATCGGCCGAGAGGATCTCCTCGTCGGGGATCGGCGGGATGCCGCTGCTGAGCTCCCAGTCGACCGTGAACACGACCGCACGCATGTTGCGCTCGCGGTAGTACGCGACGACGTCGTCGATCGTCGGCAGCAGCCCGTCGCCGTGGAAGTAGCGCGCGGCCGCGGCGCGGAGCTCGGACGGCATCGGATCGTGCCCCGCGCGCGAGCGCTCCACATGAACGTGCACGTCGATCACGGCGACACCGTACCCGCCCAGGTCCGCGAGCTCCTGCACGAGTGCGATATACACCACCGATGGCGCGCCGAATGTCGCCTCCCTTCCGCGCCGACCATGTCGGCAGCCTGTTGCGTCCACGACGCCTGCTGCAGGCGCGGGACGACCATGCAGCCGGAAGGATCGACGCAGCCGAGCTGCGCGCGATCGAGGACGATGCGATCCGCGAGGTCGTCCGCATACAGGAGGACGTCGGCCTGCAGTCGGCGACAGACGGCGAGTTCCGCCGCGCCTCGTGGCACATGGACTTCATCTACCAGCTGGACGGCGTTACCAAGGAGGCCGGCCACATCTCGGTGAAGTTCCACAACCCGACGGGCGACATCGAGTTCACGCCGGCTGCGCTCCACGTCAATGGACGGCTCGGCGTCTCGCGCACGATCTTCGGCGACGACTTCGGCTTCGTGCAGCAGTCGGTGACGAGCGCCGTCCCGAAGCTGACGATCCCATCACCGAGCATGGTCCACTACCGCGGCGGGAAGGCCGCCGTCGACCGCGACGTGTATCCCGACCTCGACTCGTTCTGGGCCGATCTGACAAAGGCGTACGCCGAGCAGGTGCGACGGCTCGGCGAGATGGGCTGCACATACCTCCAGTTCGACGACACGAGCCTCGCGTACCTCAACGACCCCCACCAGCGCGAGTATGTCGGCTCGATCGGCGGCGACCCCGAGCGGCAGCACGTGGAGTACATCCATCACATCAACGAGGCGCTCGCGGCGCGGCCCGCGGGGATGTCGGTGACAACGCACATGTGCCGCGGCAACTTCCGCTCGTCGTGGGCCGCGGAGGGGAGCTACGACTTCGTCGCCGAAGCGCTGTTCAACGAGCTCGACGTGGACGGGTTCTTCATGGAGTGGGACGACGAGCGTTCCGGCGGGTTCGCGCCACTGCGCTTCGTCCCGAAGGGGAAGCAGGTGGTGCTCGGGCTCGTCACGACCAAGCGCGGGGAGCTCGAGGAGAAGGACGCGATCAAACGCCGGATCGAGGAGGCCGCAACCTTCGTCGACGTCGACCAGCTCTGTCTCTCGCCACAGTGCGGCTTTTCGTCGACGGTCGAGGGCAACGACCTCACGATCGAGCAGGAGCTCGCGAAGCTGCGCCTCATCGTCGAGGTCGCACACGACGTCTGGGGGTAACCTGGCGACGCTGCTCGCGGAGGCGGCCGCGGACGCACCCGGCCGGCCCGCGCTCCTGCACGACGGACAGCGGATCGTCTACGCCGAGCTCGACACGCTTGCGGCGCGTTCGGCGGGCGCCCTGCGCGACCGCGGCGTCGGGCCCGGCGACCGCGTCGCGCTCGCTCTCCCCAACCGCCCGGACTTCGTCGCCGCCTACCACGGCGCCCTCCGCCTCGGGGCGATCGTCGTGCCGATCAACCCGTTGCTGAGCGAGCGCGAGCAGCACGAGCGGATCGCGGACGCCGGTGCGCGCGTCGTCGTCAGCGGCCCGCTCGACGGCGCACCGGTCGACGGCGTCGCCGGGATCACCGGCGACGACGTCGCCGTCGTCCTCTACTCCTCGGGCACGACCGGCTCGCCGAAGCGGATCGAGCTCACGCACGCAGGCCTGCGTCTCAACGCGGAGTACGTCGCGTACGACGCCCTCCAGCTGCGCAAGGACGATGTCCTGTTCGGTTCGGCACCGCTCGCGCACGTGTTTGCGATGACCGGCTGCATGAATGCCGCGCTCGCCGCACGCGCATGCCTCGCGCTCGTGGAGCGCTTCGAACCGCACGCCGCCCTCGACCTGATCGAGCACGGGCATGTGACGGTGTTCATGGGAGTCCCGGCGATGTGCGTCGCACTCCTCGCGACCGGCCGCGGCGCGCCGCTCCGCCTGGCGCACATCGGCGGCGCACCGTTGGCGGTCGAGACGCTGCACGCCTTCGAGGAGCGCTTCGGCACGACGGTGCTCGAGGGCTACGGCATGACGGAGGTCGGAGGCATGGCAACGTCCAACCACGCCGGCCGCGAGCGCAAGCCCGGCACGGTGGGAACGCCCGCCGCCGGCGGAGAAGTGCGCATCGAGAGCGACGGCACGGGCGAGGTTCTCCTCCTGAGCCCGACGATCATGCGCGGGCACGACGGGTGGCTGGCGACCGGCGACGTCGGCTACGTCGACGACGACGGCTACTTGCACCTCGTCGATCGCAAGAAGGACGTCATCCTCCGCGGCGGCTACTCGGTCTACCCGCGCGAGATCGAGGAAGTGCTGTTCGCGCACCCACACGTGTACGAGGCGGTCGTAGTCGGCGTGCCCGACGAGCGCCTCGGCGAAGAGGTGGTCGCGCTCGTCGTCCCGGCCGACCCGGCCTGCGATCCCGTTGAGCTGCAGGCGTATGCACGCGAACGCGTCGCCGCCTACGCCTATCCGCGACGCGTCGTGCTGGTGGACGACTTCCCCCGCAGCGCGACCGGCAAGATTCTTCGCCGCGAGATCGACCGCGAGGCCCTCAGAACTCGGACGTGACCTTGAGCGCTCGAGGTCACGAGAGCGCCGATCCGCAGTCCACCGATGCGACGCGTCTGCATCCAAGCGACGCTAGTCGTAACACTCGTCGAGAGGAGCGACCATGGACACGCTGATTCTCGCCACCGATGGCTCGCCTTCGGCGCACCATGCGACCGAGAAGGCGATCGAGCTCGCGCAGGCGACCGGCTGGCCGCTGCGGGTCGTATCGGCCTGGCAGACACCGACCATCGTGGGCAGCTACTACGGGTATGCCATTCCGGAGGCGTACTCGCCCGAGCTGCTCGATGTCGAGCGCGAGCGTGCCGCGGACGCGGCTGCCGCCGCGGTCAATCGCGCACGGGCGCTCGGAATCGACGCAACGGCGGAGGTCAGACACGGCGACCCGGTCGAGGAGATCTGCGCCGCGGCAGGCGACGCCGGCGCAGCGCTGATCGTGCTCGGAGCGCACGGCTGGGGTGCGCTCAAACGGCTCGTCTTCGGCAGCGTCTCCACAGGCGTCCTCCACCATGCACCCTGTGGTGTCCTCGTCGTCCGCGGAACACCGCAGGCGGCAGAGACACTGCTCGCAGGATCCGTCGCCGAACGCGCAACCTGACAGGCGAACGCGACGGAGTCGGAACGGAGCCCGCGAACTCAGCCGGCCCCGATGCGCACCGATCGACCGGCTTCCTAAACCGTGTGCGGCCGTTCGATCCGGCCCCGGGGCACCAGCGTGTCGGTCGCGTCAGCAGTGTGTTGATGGAACTTCTCGCCGCCCCGGCCGCGGACCGACGGCCCGTGCACATCCGCGGGAATCAGTGCGAGGGCGAGCGTGGGGCAGGCGTCGACAGCGCGGCGCGCGTGGCTTTCGTCCTTGGAGCCGATGGGTCTCTCGTCGATGATTGGGTAGCCCCAGTCGTCGAGAGCGATCCGCTCCGGAAAGAGCTCTGCGCAGAGCCCGTGCCCGTCGCAGACGATCGGGTTCACGCGAAGCCGAACGCTCACTAGGCGCGCCTCCGCTTGCGTGCGACGGGGAGGATCGGTCGGTCGCTGCCGGTGCAAGATCCGGCTGTGTGTCGTGCGACCTCGTCGGCGAAGACGTTCAATGCGCTCGCGATGAAGCGTGCGGCGCCGTCGGGATGCCGGCATGCGCCCCGACCCGAGACGTGCTCGAGCCACCGCTGGAGCCGTGGCTCGGACTGCTCGCCAGCCGTCAGTTGTGCGAGCGCGACGGCGACGGCTTCGAGGCCGCGCACGCATGGGCCGCACTGTCCCGCGCTCTCGTCGGCGAGATATCGGGCCACGCGCGCTGTCTCGACGATGCCACATGAGGCTTCGGGAAGCGCGACGATGGCGCGTGCGCCGAGCGATGCTCCTACGCTGCGGAGGTCGGAGTCGGCCAGCGCGAGCGCGTCGGCCTCGCGGGCGGCGACCCAGGTGCCGAAGTAGCCTCCGATCAGATAGGCCCGAATCGGCACAGAGGGGCCACCCGCCCAGGCGACGAGCTCGTGCATGGGCAGCCCGAACGGAATCTCGTAGATGCCGGGCCGACGAACGGCGCCGCCGAGAGTGACGAGCGTGGTGCCTGGTTCCTTGGACGTGCCGAGGGCGCGGAACCAGTGCGGCCCGTACCGTGCAAGCAGGGCAAGATTCGCGACCGTTTCGACATTCTGGACCAGTGTCGCTACCCCGCGGACACCGCGCTCGTACGGACGAGGCGGGGTGAAGGTCGGCTTCGCCGGACCGCCGTTGACGAAGTTGACGAGCGCAGTCTCTTCGCCCGCGACGAACCGGTCGGGCACCCGGACGAGTCGGAACGACACGCGGTCGACGCGACGGTGCTCGCGCTCGGCGATCGCCGTTTCGATGGCCGCGAAGCCGCGGCTCAAGCCGGCGCCGACCGCGACGATCGCCTCGCGCGCGCCGATTGCAGCCGCCGCCACGGCCACTCCGTCGAGAACGAGATGGGGGACCTGCGCGAGCAGCACGTGATCCTTGCTGCTGATCAGCTCCCCCTCGACGCCGTTGACCAACACAATCGGATTCCGTCCACGCTCTGCAACGGCCCGGAGCTTCTGGCCTGTTGGGAATGCACCTCCGCCCCGCCCCAACAACCCAGAGGCGGTGACGAGCTCGATCAGCTCGGCGTGGGCGCCGCCACCGCGACTGACGGGGAGACTGCCTTCACGGTCGAGATGCTCGGCGAGCGAGACCGGCCGACCATCATCGCGGACGCCGGCGAGCAGCCGTGGCAGCGCCTCCGGCGCGGGCACGGCGACACGGCGAGCAGCGTCCTCGCGGGTCATCACGCGGACGGCCCGGGCCGATGACCGCCGTGTATCGATCCGCTGACGCGCCCCGAGGCTGGATCGATCTGCAATGTGAACAGAACTCGGACCCGCTGGGTTCCGGCCCCGACCACGTCCGCCGTCACGTGTTGTCCCTCGAGCGCGACGACGTGCCCTGGATCCCATGCTCCGCCGCCGCGAGGGAGCAACGCCACGCTGCTCTCGAGCATCTCGACCCCCCCACCCGAGAGCGGCACACCACGCAGCGCAACGTGGACCCGCCCGTTGAAGCCGCCGCTCGCCACGCCGTCGATCGTGACCGTGACGAGGCCGTTGGCGGCCGGACTCTCGTTCACGCGACCGCGAAACGTTGCAGTGAACGACCCATCTGGCAACGCCGGTCTAGACGGCGGCACCACCGCGGAGCTCGGTTGGGAGGCCGGGGCACTCGCACCACCTCGGAACGCGGCCAAAAGCGAAGCGGGGGTGCCTGCGCGCGACGCCCAACCCTTCCGCAAAGGCCCTGAATTCGCCCAGACCAACATTCCCAGCGGAACGGCAAACGCTGCGAACGCCGCGGCGCCTCGAATCTGTACCGGCGCCCGAGTTGCAGCCGCGACCCTCCACAGCACCGCGAGCCCAACGGCGCCCGTGCAGACCATGGCGAGTGCAGCCAGCCAGCCGGACCGGGCATCGCTGCCGGTTCCGAACGAATGCATGAGCGCGACCGGCCACGCCGCATAGGCAAGCCAGTGGACTGCCCTCCAGGTCTGTAGACCGATCCGCGCGCGCAGCAGGCTTGTCACGATCAGCGCGAGGAGGAGGTCGAAAGCAACGGCGCCCAACCCGAGCCACACCGGTCGGTACGGCGAAAGGAACGGCAGCACAGCGTCCTGATAGCCGATCGGCGCGAAGTGATCGACCACTGTGGTTACGACGTGGACCACGACGAAGGCGAGGCCGAGCAGGCTGACGTTTCGATGGAGGCCGAGGACGAGGAACCTGGGTGTTCGAGCCGGATGCCAGCGCGTCGAGCTCATCACGCCGAGAAGGACACCGGCGCTCAGAAGCACGAGCGCTACGACACCTGTCCCGCGTGTGACGTACCACAGCAGCTTTCCGTTGCTGCTCGCTACGGCGAGCGGCAACAAGGCAGCCGTCATGATCCTCCGGATACCGCCACGGGCGTGACAGGAGTTGGTGTCGGTGCCGGCGACTGTGTCGGCGTAGGGGCAGAGGTCGACCCGGGACTGATCGCCGCAAGTGGCGGAGGGGGCGGTACCGCTGCCCGCGATCGGTGATGCGACGCCGTCGCAGTCCCACGGCGTGGCAGGAGACGAACCAGCTTCCGCCCAGGCGCCGTCGCGGCTGCGAGCGCGGTGACGGCCCCGGCGAGGACGACCATCGCCACCCCGAGGAGGGCGGTCATCGCCTTCAGCCGTTGCAGGCCATGATCGCGAACGTGTCGCCGCGTAGCGAGGTCCGACTCTTCGGGCACCCAACCAGTGCACCAAGGCGAGATAAAGAAACGCTGTGAGCTAGATCCTCGACGGACTCGTCGTCTTCTCGACCAGCTGCGTGCCTTCCGTCGGAGCGGAGCCGTCACGGTGGTGCCTCGACGGCAGATGGAGCCAATGCCGTTGCACGGGCAGTGTGGCTGCCCCGAGGACGAGTCCGCC
>DATKQT010000020.1:0-15608 GCA_035532535.1 Gaiellaceae bacterium | reverse complement strand
CTAGTCGTGGATGCGGGCGATCAGCTCGCGCCGCCGCATGACCCGCATCGCCGAGCCGGCGAGGCGCACCTCGTAGCCTCCGTCCGCCGGGAAGAGCACCTTGTCTCCGGGCGCGACGCCGTCCGCCTCGGCGCCGACGGCGGTGACGATCCCGCTCCGGCACTGGGTCTCGGCGCTCGCGGGGATGATCAACCCGCCGCGCGTCTCCGCCTCCTCGTCGCTCTGCTCGATGACGACGAAGTCGTCCAGGGGCTCCAGCGTCAGGCGGATCGGGCGCGTGTCCTCGAGCATGCATTCACGATACTGCGGCCATGCCGTCGCCGTTCGTCGAGCTCGAGCTCGGGGGCCGCACCGTCAAGGTGACGAACCCGGACAAGGTGTACTTCCCGGCGCGCGGCGAGACGAAGCTCGACCTCGTGAACTACTTCGTCGCGATGGGCGACGGGATCGTCCGCGCGCTGTACGAGCGACCGTGCCAGCTGAAGCGCCAGCCCGAGGGTGTCGGCGGCGAGGTGATCTGGCAGAAGCGCGTGCCCGAGAAGCGGCCCGACTGGATCGAGACGGCGCGCGTCACGTTCCCGTCCGGACGGCACGCGGACGAGCTGTGCGTCACCGAGGTCGCGCACGTCGCGTGGGCGGCGAACCTCGCCACGCTCGAGTTCGGCGCATGGCCGTCGCGTCGCCGCGACCCGGAGAAGCCGGACGAGCTGCGCATCGACATCGACCCGCAGCCCGGTACCGGCTTCGCGGAGGCAAAGCAGGTCGCGGCCGTCGTGCACGAGGTGCTGGACGAGATCGGCTACATCGGCTGGCCGAAGACGAGCGGCAACCGCGGGGTGCACGTGTACTGCCGCATCGAGCCGAACTGGGAGTTCCGCGTCGTTCGTCGCTGTGCACTCGCGTTCGCACGCGAGATCGAGCGACGCGCACCCGACCTCGTCACGACGGCGTGGTGGAAGGAGGAGCGCGGCGAGAAGGTGTTCGTCGACTACAACCAGAACGCGCGCGACCGGACGATCCTCTCCGCCTACTCCGTGCGCGGCCGTCCGGACGCGACCGTGTCGGCGCCCGTGCGGTGGGACGAGCTGCCCGACGTCGAGATGGAGGACTTCACCATCGCCACCATGCCGCCGCGCTTCGCGCAGGTCGGCGACCTGCACAAGGGGATCGACGAGGCCGTCTGCGATCTGCGCGTCCTGCTCGAGTGGGTCGAGCGCGAGGAGGCACAGGGGGAGGGCGAGGCGCCGTATCCGCCCAACTTCCCGAAGATGCCGGGCAAGCCGAAGCGCGTCCAGCCGTCGCGCGCGAAGCGCAAGTAACACGTTGTTACTTGCTCAGCAGGTCCTCGACCGCGAGGTCGTCCGGCCGGCGGGCGGGACGCACCTCGCGCCAGGTGCACTGGTCCGGATCCTTGTCCGGGCGGAAGCGGATGAGCTTCGTGCCGTGACGGAAGCGGCTCTTCTCGAGCTTGTCGAAGCGCACCTCGACGACGAGCTTCGGCTTCAGCGCCGCTTCCTCGAGCCCGTTGGTTCCCCAGCGGTTCGGCTCCGAGAAGCGGCGCTCGCTCTTCGTGTCGAGGAGCGGGAGCACCTTGGCGGCGATCTCCGCCTGGTTCTTCGCGCCGACGGCGCACGAGCCGACGTAGTCGAGGTGCCCGTCGTCGCGATAGAGGCCGAGTAGCAGGGTCGCGATCGTCTCGCGGCCTCCCGCCTTCCAGCGCAGGCCGGCGACGACGCAGTCGGCGGTTTTGTGCGGTTTCACCTTCACGACGCCGTCGCGCGAGCCGGGGAGGTATGCCAGCCCGAGCTTCTTCGCGACGACGCCGTCGAAGCCGGCCGCCTGCAGCGTCTGCAGCCATTCGCGGCCCTGTGCGACGTCGTCGGACACGGGCGAGAGCGAGATGCCGCCTGCGACCTTCTCCAACTCGGAGCGCCGCTCCTCGATCGGCTTTGCGTGAATCTTCTTCGTGTTCCAGAGCAGGAGGTCGAACGCGACGAACGTCGCCGGGATCTCCGCCGAGAGCTTGCGCACGCGGCTTTCCGCTGGATGCAGCCGCATTTGCATGGCATCGAAGTCGAGCGCACCGTTGCGGGAGATGACGATCTCGCCGTCGAGCGCCGAGTGCGGCGGCAGCAGCTCACCGAGCGGACGGAGGTCCGGGAAATAGCGCAAGAGCGGCCGGCCGTTGCGGGACCAGAGTGCGAGCTCGCCGCCGTCGTTCTCGAGCACGCCGCGGAACCCGTCCCACTTGGGCTCGTACCGCCAGCCGCCGCGCTCGGGGAGCTCGGAGACGAGCTCGGCCTCCATGGGAGGGAAGGGGACGTTCGGGCCGGGCTCGCTCTGCATCCTCGCGAGCGTAGTCCACGTCTAAGCTCGGAAGATGCGGAGGGTCGTGGTGACAGGGCTCGGCGCGGTGACGCCGATCGGCAACGACGTGGCGTCGACGTGGCGCGCGGCCGTCGCCGGCGAGAGCGGCGTCGACTTCATCCGCGCTTTCGACCCGAGCGGCTTCCCGGTGCGGATCGCGGCCGAGGTGAAGGACTTCGACGCGACGTCCGTCGCCTCGCCGAAGGAGGTGCGCAGGCTCGAGCGCAACGTCCTGCTCGCGCTCGGCGCCGCGCGCGAAGCCGTCGCCGACGCGGCGCTGGACGACGCCTACGACCCGGCACGGGTCGGCATTCTCTTCGGCTCCGCCATCGGCGGGCTCATCGGGATCGTGGAACAGGCCGACGTGCTCCGCGAGCGCGGGGCCGACCGCGTGCTGCCGACGTTCATCCCCAGCGTGCTCGTCGACGCGGCCAGCGGCCAGCTCGCCATCTCGCTCGGGTACCGCGGGCCGAACTACGCGCCCGTCTCCGCCTGCGCGACCGGCTCGCACGCAGTGGGCGAGGCGGCGGAGATGATTCGCCGCGGCGCGGCCGACGCCGTGCTCGCCGGCGGCACCGAGGCGTGCATCCACCCGCTGATCCTCGCCGGCTTCTGCGCCATGCGCGGCCTCGTCGCAGAGGAAGAGCATCCGGCGCGCGCGTCGCGCCCGTTCGACGCGACCCGCGCCGGCTTCGTCATGGGGGAGGGCGCCGGCGTGCTCGTGCTCGAGGAGCTCGAGGCCGCGCGAGCGCGCGGTGCGACCGTCTACGCCGAGATCCTCGGGTACGGCGCCTCGAACGACGCGCACCACATGGCGCAGCCCGATCCCGACTCGGTCGGCGTCGCGGAGATGATGCGCAGCGCGCTCGAGCGCAGTGGCGTCGAGCCGTCGCGTGTCGGGTACATCAACGCGCACGGGACGTCGACGCCGCTCGGCGACCTCGCCGAGACGAAGGCGATCAAGGAGGTCTTCGGCGACCACGCGTACGAGCTGGCGGTCTCCTCGACGAAATCGGTCACGGGGCACTGCTTCGGAGCCGCCGGCGCGATCGAGGCGATGATGTGCGTGCTCGCGGTGCACGAGGGCGTGCTCCCGCCGACCGCGAACTACGAGCAGCCCGATCCGGAGTGCGATCTCGACTACGTGTCCAACGAGGCACGCGCCGCTCGCGTGGACGTGGCATTGTCCAACGCGATGGGACTGGGCGGACACAACGGCTGCGTGCTCGTGGGGAGGGTGGAGTGAGCTTTTCCTTCGAGGAAGCGGACGAGTACGCGGCGGCGCACTCGACGCCGGCGACCGACGTGCTGCGGCGCCTCGGCGAGGAGACCGAGGCGGAGACGGACGCGCCGCAGATGTCGGTCGGCGCGCTCGGGGGCGCGTTCCTGCGCTTCCTTGTCGCACTGAAGCGGCCGCAGCTCGTGCTCGAGCTCGGGGTGTTCACCGGCTGGTCGTCGATCGAGATGGCGAAGGCACTGCCGCCGGGCGGGAAGATCATCGCGTGCGACGTCAACGCCGACACGACGGCGATCGCGCGCCGCTACGCGGAGGAGGAAGGCGTCGCCGACCGCATCGACTACCGCGTCGGCAACGCGTTCGAGACGCTCGAGAGCCTCGAGGGCCCGTTCGACCTCGTCTTCATCGATGCGTGGAAGCCGGATTACGTCGACTACTACGAAGCCGTGCTGCCGAAGCTCGCGGACGACGCCGTGATCCTTGCCGACAACACGCTCTCCGCCCTCGCGGGGAACGAGGGGATCGCGAACTTCAACGAGCACGTCATGGCCGACCAGCGTGTCGAATGCATCCTCGTACCGATCCGGGACGGCGTCACGCTGATACGACGTCGACCGTGAGCTCGTCGAGCGAGCCGATCGTGACGTCGGCGAGCGTGAGCGCCTCTTCGCCCGGCGGATAGCTCGGGTTCGGAATCGCGACGACGCGCATGCCGGCGCTCTTCGCCGAACGGATGCCGCCGTGGGAGTCCTCGACCGCGGCGCAATGCTCGGGCGCAACGCTCATCCGGCGGGCGGCCTCGAGGTAGACATCCGGCGCCGGCTTGCCGTGCGCGACCTCCTCGGAGGAGACGGTGGCGGTGAAGAACGAGGCGAGGCCGGCGACGTCGAGCACCGTGTCGATCAGCTCGCGGTTCGACGACGACGCGAGGCCGAGCCGGAAGCGCGCGGCGAGGCGTTGCACCGCGTCGGCCGCGCCGGGGATGAGGGGAAGATGGTCGCGGTAGGCGGCGAGCATGCGCCGTACCACCTCGGCGTTGATC
Organism: Gaiellaceae bacterium; assembly: GCA_035532535.1. Classification (GTDB taxonomy): domain Bacteria; phylum Actinomycetota; class Thermoleophilia; order Gaiellales; family Gaiellaceae; genus Palsa-739. The sequence continues at coordinate 10,962 of DATKQT010000020.1, read as the reverse complement.
GCGGCCGGCTCGTCCGGGACGCCGGCGTGCCCATGGAGATAGCCGGACCACTCGGTCGAGCTCATGCCCATCATCATGCGCTGGATCTCGGCGTCGTACCGCCCGCCGCGCTCCCGGACGTACGCCTCTCGCACCTCGTCCCACACTTCTTCCGACTGGATCAGCACCCCGTCCATGTCGAAGACGACGGCGTCGGTCACAAGCGGTGGTACGTGCTCTCTCGGTACATGAGCGCGCTCTTCGCCGGCCCGTGCTCGATGGCGACGACGTCGCCGATGAAGAAGGTGTGGTCGCCGGCGTCGTGCTCGGCGCGCGTGCGCGCCTCGATCCAGCCGACGGCGCCGTCGATGAGGGGCGCGAGCTGGCCCTCGTGGACGGCGACGCCGTCCCAGTGCACGATCGGGGGCCGGCCGGAGGCGAAGCGCTGCGCCAGCTCGCGCTGCTCGCCGCCGAGGAGGCTGACGGCCCAGGTGCCCGCGCGGCGCAGAAGCTCGTAGCAGGAGGCCTCCTTGCCGATCGAGACGCCGACGAGCGGCGGGTCGAGCGAGAGCGAGACGAGGGAGGACACGGTCACGCCCATGCGGTCGCCCTCGTAGTCGATCGTCAGGACGGAGACGCCGTGCGGCCAGTGCCGCATCAGTCCGCGGAGCTCTTCGGGGGCGACCATGCGTCCGATCATAAGGACGGCCTCGAGATGAGAGCGGCGGGGGTGGGATTCGAACCCACGGGCCCCGAAGGACTCAACGGCTTTCAAGGCCGTCCCGTTCGACCGCTCCGGCACCCCGCCGCGCGGTCGCATTGTTGCAGGCGCTACGCCTGGGACTCGCGACGCTCTCGCCCCCGCCCGCGCGTGACCAACGCCCGCAGTTCAGCGCGAGATCAGCGTTTCGTCCATCTCGCCACGATCGCGGCAAGCACGCGCACCGGGCGAGACGGTCTTTCGGACCCGTTAGTGGTGGACGCGCTCCGGCGCGCCGTACTCACGCAGAACGTCGGGCACGTCGCCCTGGAAGTTCTCGAGGATCGCGAGCACCGTGCGGTCAGTCGTGGCCGTGCCGTTCAACGTGTGCACCGGCTCGAGGCTTTTGCCGGCTCGGTAGCGGATCCCGAGCCGGCGCGCCTGGAAGTCGGTCGTATTCGACGTCGACGTGAGCTCGCGGTAGCGCTCCTGGCTCGGGAACCAGCCTTCGCAGTCGTACTTCTTCGCCGCGGGTGCGCCGAGGTCGCCGGCGGCGACGTTGACGACGCGGTACGGGACGCCGAGCGCCTGCAGGATCTCTTCCTCGATCGCGAGCAGCCGCTCGTGCTCCTCGCCCGAGACGCTCGGCTCGCAGAACGTGAACAGCTCGACCTTGTTGAACTGGTGCACGCGGAACATCCCGCGCGTGTCCTTCCCCGCCGCGCCGGCCTCGCGCCGGAAGTTCGTCGAGAACGCGCTGTAGCGGAGGGGCAGCTCCTCGAGCGTCTCGGTCATGTGCAACCCCGCGAGCGCGACCTCGGACGTACCGGTGAGGTAGAGACCGTCGCTCTCGACCGCGTAGATGTTCGTGCGATCGGTGGGGAAGAAGCCCGTGCCGTACATCGCCTCTTCGCGGACCAGCACCGGCGGCAGCATCGGCACATGCCTGTGCGCCGCCGCTCGGTCGAGCGCAAACCGGTACAGCGCAAGCGCGAGAAGCGCCGTGTCACCGATGAGGTAGCCGAAACGTGAACCGGAGAGACGCGCCGCTCGTTCCATGTCGAAGCGCCCGATCTCTGCGTGCTCCTTCGGGTCGGCAAGCTGCGTCGGCTGGCCGACGCGCCGCACCTCGACCGCGTCCTCCTCTGTGTCGCCGTCCGGGGCGCTGTCGTCCGGCGGGTTCGGAACGAGCGCGAGCGCCTCGTCGCGCGACCTTTCCGCTTCTGCCAGCTCGTGCTCGGTGCGCTGCAGTTCCTCCTTGACGCCACGCAGCTCTTCGAGCTGCTCGGGCGTCGGCTTGCCCTTCACCTTCGTTCGCGCGCGCAGCTCGTCGACCCGCGGCACGAGCGACCTCCACCGCTCGTCGGCCGCGAGCAGCTGGTCGAAGGCCTCCGCCGCACCTTTGCGCGCGAGCCGGCGCCGGAAGTCGTCGGGGTCGTTCCTGGCGGCGCGAAGATCGATCACCGGAGTGAGTCTACGAAGGCCTCGAGCAGGACGGCGACTCCCTCCTCCTGCACGGGCGGGACGACCAGGTCGGCGCGAGCGAGGATGTCCGGCTGCGCATTCGCGACCGCGACGCTGAAGCCGGCCCAGTCGAGTAGCTCGCGGTCGTTCTCGCCGTCGCCGCACGCGACCGTCTGCGCGGGCGTGAAGCCGAGCAGGTCGGCCACGACCTGCAGCCCGGCGCCCTTGCTCACGTCCGGGTGCGCGAACTCGAGGAAGTACGGGAGGGACTTGGAGATGAAGAGCCGGCCGGCGAAGCGCGGCTCGAGCTCGGCTTCGAGCGCGTCGAGCGCGTCCGGATCGCCGACGGCGACGAGCTTCGTCGGATCGTCGTGGAGCCAGGCGCGCAACGGCCCGACCGCGTGGATCTCGAGTCCCTGGAAGTCGGCGTAGCGCCGCGCCTCCGGCGTCACCTCGGCGACATAGAGGAGGTCGTCGACGTAGCAATTGAGATGGAAGCCGGCCGCGACGACGGCGTCGATCGCCTCGAGCGCGACGGGGCGCGGGATGGGGAGGTGCCGGATGAACTCGCCGGTCACCGGATCGGCGACGACGGCGCCCTGATAACAGATGACCGGATCGTCGATGCCGGCCTCGACGACGTACGGAAGCACTGCGCGGAACATCCGGCCCGTGACCACGATCACGTGCACGCCTGCGGCCCGCGTCGCGGCGATCGCGGCCTTCGTGCGCGGACGGAGGACGGCGTCCTCGGCGATCAGCGTCCGGTCGAGGTCGACGGCGAACGCCGCGAGAGGACGAGGGAAGCCGGGCGGGAGGTCTACGGAACCGCGCCGCCGGTCGACTTCACGACGTAGGCGGCCACGTCGGCGATCTGCTGCGTCGAAAGGCTCTTCTTGAACGACGGCATCGCCGCGCCGCCGTTCGTCACCTGCGCCGTCACGGCGCGGTAGTTCGGCTTCAGCTGGTCGAGGTTCGGCCCCACCGTGCCGGTCGCGTGCGCCGCGGCGAGCGTGTGACAGCTCGCGCACCCGCCGCTGCCGAAGACCTTGGCGCCCGCCGTCGGGTCGCCCTTGAGCTTGAACGCGGGAGTGATCGGGAACGTGGGCGCCGCGGGCGCCTTGCCGATGACGGTGACCGGCGTTGGGCTGACGACCCCCTCCGCGCCGCACCCGGCAAGCACCCCGCATGAGAGAACGATGAGAACCGCCCGGCGCACGACGCGAGACTCTACCGGCCGGGACTACCATGTGAATCGTGAAGCGCAAGAACTTCGGGCGTGATCGGGGGCTGACGTTGCGGATGCTCGCCACGGGCGGGCTCCTCGGCCTGCTGTACGTCGTCTTCGCCGTCGTGCTCTTCTCGGCGCTGAAGGTCGGGCTCGTCCCGATGCTCGTGATCGTCATCGGCCTCGCGGTCGTCCAGTACTACACCTCGGACAAGCTCGCTCTCGCTGCGTCGGGCGCGAAGATCGTCTCCGAGCAGGACGCGCCGGAGCTGCATGCGATGGTCGGGCGGCTTTGCGCCATGGCCGGGCTGCCGAAGCCGCGCGTGGCGGTCGTCGACACCGACGTGCCGAACGCCTTCGCGACGGGGCGCAACCCGGATCACGCCGTCATCGCCGTGACGACGGGGCTGTGGCGTCGCCTGGAGCCGCAGGAGATCGAGGCCGTGCTCGCGCACGAGCTGTCGCACGTAGCCAACCGCGACGTCCTTGTGATGACGGTGGCGAGCTTCTTCGCCATGTTGGCCGCGCTCATAACTCGCTTCGGCCTTTACTTCGGCATGTTCGGCGGCTTCGGCGGCGGAGGAGGCGGCGGCCGAAGCAACAACAACAACCAGGGCGGGGTCCCGATCTGGCTCATCGTGCTGGCCGTCTCCATCGTGACCTACGCGATCAGCTACGTCCTGATCCGGACGCTCTCGCGCTACCGCGAGTACGCGGCCGACCGCGGGTCGGCGCTCATCACCGGCGCGCCGGAGAACCTCATGAGCGCGCTGCAGAAGATCTCGAGCGGTATCACCCAGATCCCGCAGCGCGACCTCCGCGAGGTCGCGGGCATGAACGCATTCTTCATCATGCCGACCAACTGGCGGCAGCAGATGAGCGAGATTTTCATGGACCACCCGCCGCTCGAGAAGCGCCTCGCCGCCCTCTCCGCCATCGCGCGCGAGATGGGCCGGCCGGTCGCCTAGATCGGGGCGTCGAACAGGGCGAGCCAGCGGCTCAGGTCCTGCTCGACCGGCAATTCCGGCTCGAGCTTCGCCTTCAACTGCATCTCCTCCGCGTTGTCGCGCTCGTTCTTTGCACCCGTCGGGACGAACGGCCAGAACGTCCCCGTCTTGAAGCCGTAGATCCAGTACACCGGGTTCTTCCCGCCCTGGAACTTGAAGGCGGCCGCGAGCAGTTGCGCGCCGAACCCCTTCGCCTCGAGCTCGGACGCGACCGTGTGTACGCCGGCGACCTGATCCTCGAGGTCGGGATCCTTGACGATCACCCACTCGTAGCCGAACGAGTCGGTCTTGCGATCGAGCGTCGAACCGCTCGACGACGCGACGGCCTGTAGGAGCTGCTCGATCTCCTGCTCGGCGGCCACGAACTCGCCGGCGGACAGCGGCTTGAAGATGACCGCGCCGACGCCTGCGGTCGTGAGCGAGCAGTCGGTGTCGAGCGTGACCGCCGCGGTGCTGATCGCGAACAGCCGCTCCGCGGCAGGGGCCTTCAGCTTCTTGCGGCCGAAGAGGACGTCGCCCAGGCCCAAGCCGCTACTGCTGCGCCGGGTCGGGCGCAGGCTCGGCGTCGCCGGCTGCGATCTCTTTCTTCGCGCCGTCGCCCGAGCCGACCTCTGCCTTCAGCTTCGCCAGCTCGGTATCGACCTGCGACGACGCCGAGATTTGCGCGAGCTCGCGGTCGAGCTGCGTCTGGTCGCCCGCGGTCAGATCCTCGAGCGCGCCCGTGCTGGTCAGCTCGTCGATGGCGGACGCGCGCGCCTGCAGCTCCTCGGTCTTGTCCTTGGCGCGCTGGACTGCGAGGCCCGTGTCCGCCATGCCCTTGCCAATGCCGGTGGCCGCTTCGCCGACGCGCACCTGCGCCTCGGCCGCCGAGTACTGCGCCTTGAGCACTTCCTTCGTCGAGCGGAACGACTCGATGCGCGTCTCGAGCTGCTGCTGCGACGCGACGAGCTTCTCCTGCTGGTCGGCGAGTCCCTGCACCTGCCCGTCCATGCTCTGGAGCTGCTGCTGCGCGACCGCCTTGCGCTCGAGCGCCTGCTTCGCGAGATCGTCGCGATTCGCCGCGACGGCCTGGCGCGCCTGGGTCTCGAGCGTGACGACGTTCTGCTCCAGCTTCTGCTGCTGGAGCTCGAGGCGCTTCTTCGCCGTGACGACGTCCGCGACGCCGCGCTTGACGTTCTGGAGCTGCTCGAGCATCTGCTCGTACGAGTAGTCGAGCGTCTCGGTCGGATTCTCCGCCCGGTTGAGCAGCTTCGAGTACTTCGCCTTGATGATAAGCGTCGTGCGTGACAGAAGCCCGGCCATGTGTTCGTTAGCCTAGCTGCCTTGCTCGTCTTGCGGAACATGCATCCCGACTGGCTCTCGAACGCCTACGTCGTGGCCGACGCCGAGGGCGGGACGGCCGTCTTCGTCGACGCCGGAGCCGACCCGGCGCCGCTCGCTGCGGCGCTCGAGCGCTGGGATGCGAGCCCGGCGGCGATCCTGCGCACGCACGCCCACCACGACCACGTGGCCTGGGAGGATGAGCTGCACGAGCTCTATGGCGTCCCCGTCGTCGCGGAGCCGGGGGAGTGGGACTTCGGTGGGATCCACGTCCGCGGGGTGGCGACGCCCGGGCATTCGGACGACATGGTGGCGTTCGTCGCCGGCGGCGAGCTTGTCTTCACCGGCGACACGCTCTTCAAGGACGCGGTCGGCGGCGGCAATCCGGCGCTCGTCCGCTCGTCGGTGATGGATGTCTTCATGGCACTGCCCGACTCGATGCGTGTGCTGCCCGGCCACACCGACGAGACGACGATCGGCCGCGAGCGCGAGCACAACCCGTTCGTGCGCGTGTGGTCAGGCGCCGCGCGGGAAGGCACCGAGCGAGTCCGGGTCGGCGGCCGCGATGCGACGCTCCTCGTCTGGTCGCCCGACTACGACGGTAAAGGCAAGGCCTGGGTGCGGTTCGACGACGGCAGCGACGCCATCGTCGGCGGGTCGCGCGTGCAGCGGTAGCGAAACCTTCGCGGCGGCTCGGCCGTTGTATCGACTCACACCCGAGACCAAGGGAGAAATCGATGCTGTTCCTCGTCTTGCTCGCATTGCTCGCGATCGTCGCCTTCGGCGTCGGTTTCACGGTGCACTGGCTGTTCGTCATCGCCGTCGTGCTTGCGCTCGTGTGGGTCATCAGCCTCTTCGCCGGCGGAGCCGGTGGGCGCACGCGCGGCACCTGGTGGTAGCCACGATCTGACGATCGACAGGTCCCGCAGCCAGGCTGCGGGACCTGTCCGGAACTGCCAGTAGTTTCCCGGTGTGCGCCTGCTCGTCGCCCGTTGCGAGGTCCGTTACTCCGGCCGCCTGAGCGCCGTCCTGCCGGAGGCGGTGCGGCTTCTCATCCTGAAGGCGGACGGCTCCGTGCTCGTCCACGACGACGCGGGCGGCTTCAAGCCGCTGAACTGGATGACTGCGCCGACCGTGGTCGAGGACGAGGGCGACCGCCTCGTCATCCGCAAGGCGAAGACCGACGACGTGCTCGAGATCCGCCTTGCCGAAGTGCTGAGCGACGTCGTCCACGACATGGGCGAGTCGGCCGCGCTGCAGAAGGACGGCGTGGAGCGTGACCTGCAGTTGGAGCTCGCCGCCGCGCCGGCCACGCTCGGGGAGGAGCTCACGCTCGTCAAGCGCGAGTGGCCGACCGAGATCGGCCCTGTCGACCTCATGTGCAAGGACGCGTCCGGGGAATGGGTCGCGGTCGAGATCAAGCGCATCGGCACGATCGACGCCGTGGAGCAGCTGACGCGCTACCTCGCGTTCATCCGCGAGGACCCCGCGAAGGCGGACTGCCGGGGCATCCTCGCTGCGCAGGCGATCAAGCCGCAGGCGGTTGCGCTCGCCGAGTCGCGCGGCATCCGCTGCGTCGAGGTCGACCTGGCCGTGCTTCGTGGCGAGCGCGAACCGGACCTGACACTGTTCGCGGCCTAGGACAAGGGAGGCCGTCAATGGCTGTCAAGCTTCATCGCTGCAGCAATCTGTGGGCGAAGTTCGGGCCGCACCCCTGCTGGCGTGTGCAGAAGGCGCTCGACGCGCAGGGCATCGAGTACGAGATCGTCCCCGGCCCGTGGCCGAGCAGAAAGACGAGGACCGCGGTGCTCGAAGGAACGGGCCAGCCGCTCTATCCGGCCATCGAGTTCGAGGATGGCAGCTGGTACCGCGCGGAGTCCGCCGACATGGCGCGCACGATCCGCGAAGGCAAGCTGATGGAGAAGGCGCGCGGCTCGGCTGCTCCAGCCTCCGGCTAAACTGGCGCGGACTCGGGGCTATAGCTCAGTTGGGAGAGCGCCTGGATCGCACCCAGGAGGTCGGCGGTTCGAGCCCGCCTAGCTCCATCCGAGCAGTCGTCAGCTCTGCCAGGCGAACGGCGATGCAGTCCGCGGCTGCTGGAATACCGCCGCGGTCTCGACCTCGTGCAGGCGCTCCTGCGCTGCACGCAGCGTTTCGATTATCGTCGCGCGGTCGGCCGCGTAGGCGGCGAGCTCGTTGCGCGTCGCCTCCAGCTCGGCCCGGGCCTGCTGGAGCTCACGCTCACGTTCGTCGCGCTCTGCCCCAGCTTGGCGGGCGGCGGCGAGGTCGACCTCGAGCGCCGGGATGCGGGCGGCGTCCATGCGCGCCGTCGCCAGCTCGGTCTCGAGCGCCTGGATGCGCTCCTCGGCGAGCCCGACGGCCGCGAGCTCCATCTCCAAGTCCGTGATGCGGGCCTGCGCCGCCACGAGCTCCGGATCGGGGCCTTGAACGACGACGACCTGCTCGATCTCGGGCACCGGGAGCGCCACGACCTCGACCTCGACGACCTCGGCCACGACGGTTTCGGCCTGGACGACCTCGGCCTCGACGGCCTGGGCCTCGACGGCCTGGGCCACGACGGCCTGGGCCACGACGGCCTCGGCCTCGGCCTCGGGGGCCGCTGCCTCCGGCGCCTGTGCGATCCATGCCGCTGCGGGGGGCGCGGACGCGGGCGGGCTGATGGGCGGGAACGCGACGAGGCCGGGCGTGCCGAATCCGGTGGACAATCCGTACTCGGTCTTGACGAGGCCGCCCTGTTGCGTCGCCAGTGCCTGCGCGACCGTCGTTGCGGTCACGTAGCTGAGGCTGATCAGGACCTGCCCGAGCGGGAGACCCGTGCGGGCGTGCTCGTCGAGCGCGGTCTGGAGCTGCTCGTCGGTCAGATGACCGCGTTCGACGAGGAGCCTCCCGAGGGGAGGAGTCGAGACTTCAGGTTCAGCCACACGGAGACCGCCCGTGTCGAGTGCATCGAACATCGATTCTTCTCTTTCGCCGCAGTTACCTTGCCGCAATGATGCACTACAAGTCTCGTCGGAAACGGGCGGCCGGCCGCCACCCGGAAAGGTGATCCGTCGTGTGAAACCCGTATGGATTCTTCCCTTTGCAGTCGCGTTGCTCGCGGGGTGCGGCGGCGGCCGGCGTGCGACGCTCACCGTGCCGGGCTACGGCCCGTATCCCGCGCAGACGATCACGGGCTCGCCGAGCCCGGCCGAGTGTGCGAAGGACGCACGGATGCTCACGCGCGACGGGCTCCTGCTCCTCGCCCACTCGAGCACGAGCGCGGCGTATCCCGCGGATCTCTACTACTCGATCCTGCGCGAGGACTTCGACGACTTCGAGGCGCGCCGCTGCGAGCCGAAGATCCTCGGCCCGCCGCTTCGGCGCGGCCTCACCGCGAAGCAGCGCGCGGCGCTCGTCGCCGACCTCCCGAGCGTCATGGCGCAGGTCGTCCGGGACGGACTTCGAGGCACGTAACGCCGCCTGAACAGCCGGCGAAGTAAGGTCGGCAGCATCGAAGCGCCGGCCTCCGCGACTCCGCGCGTCCTCCACCTCGCGCTCGTGACGGGCGGCGACCTGCTCGACCCCGCGGGCGCGAAGCTCGGCCGCGTCGACGACCTCATCGTCCGGCTGGGCGAGGACGAATATCCGCCCGTGACCGGCCTCCTCGCCACCCTCGCCGGGCGGCAGGTATTCGTCCCCGCGGACGCGATCGCCGAGATCGAGCATGGCCGCGTTCGCATGCGCGCACGCCGGCTCGACCTGCAGCCCTTCGAGCGACGATCCGACGAGGTGCTGCTGAAGAAGGACGTGCTCGACCGGCAGCTGATCAACGTCGACGGGGCCCGCCTCGTGCGCTCGAACGAGATCGAGCTCGCGCGGCTCGACGGCTGGTATCGGGTGGTCGGCGTGGACACCGGGCTTCGCGGACTGTTGCGCCGGGTCGTCCCGCGCGCACTCGCCCACTCGGTCGGGACGAACGAGTTCCTCGACTGGGCGTCGGTCGAACCGTTTACCGGCCACGTGCCGAGCGTGCGGCTGCGCGTGCCCCATCCGAAGCTCGCGCGGCTTCATCCGGCCCAGCTCGCCGACCTTGTCGAGCAGGCGTCGCACCACGAAGGACAGGAGATCCTCGGCGCGGTTGGGGGCGACCCCGAGCTCGAGGCGGACGTCTTCGAGGAGCTCGAGCCGAATCATCAGCAGGAGTTCATCGAGGAACGTTCCGACGCAGACGTGGCAGAGGTGCTCGCGCGGATGGAGTCCGACGACGCGGCCGACCTCGTGAGCGAGCTCCCGGAGGAGCGTCGCGACGAGGTCGTTCGGCTGCTGCCGCTCGTGCAGCGGCGGCGCGTGCGCGCTCTGCTCGGCTACGACCCCGCCACCGCGGGCGGGCTCATGAGCCCGGAGTTTCTGTGCGTGTTCACGCAGGCGACGCAGCGCGAGGTGATCGAGCGCATCCGCACCTCGCACATTTCGGCCGAGGCGCTCGGGTGGATCTATGTCATGAATGCGAGCAAGCGGCTTGCGGGCGCGGTCGCGCTCGTCGATCTGCTCCGCGCCGGCCCTGATGCCGTCCTCGGCGACATCGCCGACATGCCGCAGCGGATACGCCCCGACGCCGAGCTCGAAGAGGTGGCTCGGCTGATGACCGACTTCGACCTCACCGTCGTCCCGGTCGTCGATGCGGAGGAACGCCTGCTGGGCGTCGTCACCGTCGACGATGTCCTCGAGCTCGTCCTCCCGCGCGGATGGCGTCGCCAGTTCGGGCTCTTCGGCGAGTGATGCGGAGCCGCGGCCAGCGGCTCCTCATCTTCCTCGCAATCCTCGGCCCCGGTCTCATCGCCGCCAACGCCGGCAACGACGCGGGCGGCATTGCCACGTACGCGTCCGTCGGCGCGAAGTACGGCTACGACCTGCTCTGGATGATGGTCGTGATCACGGTCTCGCTGATCGTCGTCCAGGAGATGGCCGCTCGGATGGGTGTCGTCACCGGCAAGGGCCTCGCCGAGCTGATCCGCGAGCAGTACGGGGTGCGCTGGTCGTCGTTCTCGACGGTGTCGGTCCTCGTCGCGAACCTCGGCATCTGCATCAGCGAGTTCGTCGGCATCGGCGCCGCACTCGGACTCGCGCACGTACCGATCGACGCCTCCGTCCCGATCGCCGCGATCTTCGTCTGGCTACTCGTCGTACGCGGCTCCTACAAGATCGCCGAACGCGTCTTCGTGCTGATGACAATCCCGTTCTTCGCCTACCCGATCGCCGCCGTG
>DATKQT010000019.1:0-12679 GCA_035532535.1 Gaiellaceae bacterium | reverse complement strand
GCGACGAGCGCGAGCAGAGCACGTGGGCTCGTGTCTCGAAGGACGCGGATGCGCGGGAGCTCGTACGGGTTGTCGCTCGGGCGCGCCCAGCCGGGCGCGACGGTCGTCGAGCCGACATAGCCCGCCGCTTTGACGGCCGCGACTACGGTCGGGTTGTAGTCGCCCGATGGATAGCAGAACCAATTGACAGGGACGTGATAGCGGCGCTCGATCACGCGCCGGGCGACGGATACCTGGTAGCGGAGTTGGCGCGGGCTGAGGCGGACGAGGTCCGCGTGGCTGAAGCCCTGGGTGTCGAGCTCCCACCCGGCCGCAACGAGCGCGCGTACTTGTCGCTCGCTGAGGCCGCCTTGCCGTGGGGGAAGCCCGACGAGTTGGAGGTTCTCGTCTGCGACCCAGCCCAGGTCGCGCAGAACGGGCAGGGCGTGGGCGTACTGGCTGCGGTAGCCGTTGTCGAAGGTGAGGACGATCGGCCGCGGCGGGAGCGTTCCGTCGCCGCGCCAGGCGCCTCGCACCTGGTTCAGCGTTACGCCGTGGTATCCGGCAACAGCGAGCGTCTGCATCTGCGCCGCGAACACGGCCGGCGCCACGTACAAGCCGGGAAAGGGCGCGCCGGGGAATGGCCTGCCGATCACGTGGTACATGAGGATCGGCACAGCGACGATGGTCCGACGATGAGCCACCTTCACCGGAGGAGACGGGGGGCGAGAGCTCGAATCGATCTCCGGTTTGGCGTGGTGCGCGACAACGGCGGGCGTGTGGCCTGCCCCGAGACCGAAAGCCCAGATCGCGGCGGTCAACGCACTCGCGCAGACCAGAGCGGCCGTCAACCATGTCCGCCGGCGGCCGCGACCCCCGTTTCGCCGATGTGCTCGCCCATGCACTCTCTGATCATGAGACTCCGGCGGCCGCCGCAGGAGCGCTGATTCGCGTAGCTCCCGTTAAGTCTTGTTAAGCCTGGTCGTGAGGAGCTTCTCTCATCGCCCGGCGGGCTCTACATTCGCCCTCGTGGCGACGCTTGCGTTCTCGCCCGACTGCGCCGGGTTCACCGCCGGTGCGAGCATCCGGAGCAAGCGCTGAGGCCGCTTCCGCCGGTGCCTGACCGCCGACTGAAGCGCGGCAAGAGCGCGTGCGCCGCAGGCGCAGTCGTCGTCCTCGCCGCGGCCGCGTTCTTCTCCCTCGCAGGCGCTGCGCCACTGGCTGGGTCAGTCCGACCGCTCCTTCGCGTCGACCTGCGGCTCACGTCCTCCGCTCGGATACAACCGCGGCCGCTCGTCATCACGCTCGGCGGGCCTGTCTATTGCGGGCAGGTGACGGCCATCGTCAACTACCTGCACGCGTCGCTCGTGTGCCCCGACTATGGCCGCGACGGCGAACGCTCTGGCGCCTCCCGCGCACGACGGGTCGAAGACTGGGGTAACCCGGCCTATCTGGACGCAGTCGCGCGCATTCCGGACCAGCTCGAGCGGAAGGGGTTGAAGGTGTCCGAGCTCATCCTCGTCGGCGCCTCCTATGCGGGCTACGCCGCGGCCGAGCTCGTTGCGACACACCCCGGCCTCCATCCGCGCGCACTCGTCATCGTCGACAGCTTCCTCGACCTTCGCGCCCGGTTCCGCGCGCTCGCACCCGGCCAGCCGACCCGCACCGAGATGATCCACGTCCTCGGAGGAACACCTGCGCAACGGCCTCGGGCATATGCGACCCGCTCGCCCAGCGCCCACCTCGCCGGTCTAGCGGCGGCGGTCGAACACGGGACACGTTTCGTCGACGTCTGGAGCGTCGGGGTTGCGGCGGCGCACGAGTTCAGGAACGCGATGTGCTCGAGGTTGGCAAACGCACTCTGGCTGCGCCGGCTCGCGCACCTCGTCCACCGGCCGGTCACCGGCTACGTCACACGCCTGCGTCACGCGAGAGCGCTGTGGGACTGGTGGCGGCAGCTGCTCGCCCTCGCCGGGCTTGCGACGACGTCGCACCGCCTTCCCGCCGCCACCTTCACGTTCCAGCAAGGGAAGACCCTCAGCCCCGGCAGCTACTGCGGCGCAGCACCCCGAACGCTTCTGCGCACGCAGCATTGAGGTGTCGTTAAGGGTCGATGAAACTCGGCGACGATGCCGCTGAAGCGTCCTACGATCGCCATTCAGTGCCCACTGTCCTCGTCCTGGGCGCGAGCGTCTCCCAGCTCGCCGCCATCGAACAAGCAAAGGCCGCGGGTTGGCGGGTGATCGCCGTCGACGGCGATCCAAATGCCGTCGGCCTCGCCGCCGCGGACGTCGCCGAAGTAGTCGACTTCAGCGAGCTCGAACGGGTCGTCGACATCGGACGACGCCACAAGATCGACGCGGTCGTCGCCATCTCGACCGACCGCGCCGTCCCCATCGCGGCGGCGGTCGCAGAACGTCTCGACCTGCCGACCATCGGGACGGAAACAGCGCGTCTGATGACCGATAAGGCCGCCATGCGCAGCCGGCTCGAACAATGCGGAATCCCCCAGCCGCTCTTCAGCGTCCTCAACGGCAAGGTCGAGCCCACCTGGGAGCTCGAGAACGTCGGTGTCCCGGCTGTCCTCAAGCCGGTCGACTCGGGCGGCCAGCGAGGCGTGTACCGGATCTCCGGCCACGCGGATCTGGCGGAACATCTGCCCGACGCGCTCGCCAAGTCGCGCACCAGACGGGCGATCCTCGAACGCTACATCGAGGGACACGAATTGAACGGGATCGTCGTCGCCCGAGGCGGCGAGCCGGTCCTCCTCACCCTCTCCGACCGACTCCGTCCACCCGGCATCGGCTTCGGAGTCGGGTGGATACACCTGTATCCCTCCCAGCTTCCCAAGCCGCATCTCGACGCGGCCGCAGACGTTGCCGTCCGGGCCGTGCGCGCGCTCGGCCTCCAAGACGGCATCGCTTTCCCCCAATTGCTCGTCACAGACCTAGGCGAGGTATTCATCGTCGAAGTCGCCGCCCGCATCCCGGCAGGACAGATGGCAGACCTCGTCCGGCTGGGAACGGGCATCGACCTGGTCGAGATCGCCCTCGCGCAGGGACATGGCGCGACCATCACCGACGCGATGGTCGAACCTCGCTTCCAGCGGCCCATCGCCATCCGCTTCCTCACGGCCAGCCCCGGCATCCTCCCCACCGGCACGGTCACCTCCGTGGCTGGACTCGACCATGTCTGCGAGTCGAACGGCGTCCTCGAAGCGGGTCTGTACATCCAGCCAGGCGAAACCATCCGGCCGGTGCAAGTCGACGCCGACCGCCGCGGCTACATCATCGCCACGGCCGACGATCCGCTGGCCGCGCTCGAGCTTGCACAACAGGCCTCACTCAGACTCCGGGTGCGCGTCTCCGGCTCCTCAGCCCTCTGAAGCGCTGCTCAGGTGATGACGCGGTACACCTGGAATACCTCGGCGTACTCGCGGTTCACGTTGATCCCGTGCGTGCGCGCGACGTTCCAGACGTATTCCGGATTCGCGTACCTCCGATGCTGCTGCGACGCGTACTTCTCCAGCGCCGCGACCTTGCGCTCGATGTGTCGCTTGTCGAGCGAGACGTACCACTGGTACGCGAAGTCGAAGTTGTTCCACGGGATCTCGTAGCCCAGGATCGTCGTGCGCTTGAACGCACGCAGGCCCTCCTGCGCGATCGTCTGGTGATCCTGATGGATGTCGTGCAGGCTCGGCTGGAAGACGACCTCCGGCTTCCAGTCCTCCCACGTTGCGACGAGCAGCTCGAGGATCTCCTGGCGGCGCTCCGGGAACGTGCGCACGTCGAAGTCGTGCACCGTCAGCCGCTCCTCCGGGATGCCGAGCTCCGTCGTCGCCTCGCGCACCTCGCGCGACAGCGTGTCCGGTGGGAAGCCCTCCGGCAACGAGCGCGTCGCGATCGAGAACGCGACATACCGAACCTCGCACCCGGCCTCGACCAGGCGCGTCATCGTGCCCCCGCACCCGAACTCGCCGTCGTCGGTGTGCGGCGCCAGGACGAGCGCCCGCTTCCACTGCTCGATCACGCCGCCACCGCCTCCCGCTTCTCCACCGCGGGCGCCTCCTCCTCCGGGGCCTGAGCGGGCGGCAGCGCGAACGCCACGAGCCCGAGCAGCAGCCAGGTGGTCGGATCCTCGAAGAAGTCGTTGTAGAAGAGCGAGTGCACGAGGATCGCGGCCAGCGAGAGCCCGGCCGCGAACGGCACGAGGCGCCGCGTCCGCACCACGTCGGAGCCACATGCGACGAGCAGCCAGACGAACAGCGCGAAGCCGACGACGCCGGTCTCGGCCGCGACGGTCACCGGCGTGTCGTGCGACGCCGCCGTCTTGAGGTTCTTCTTTCCGTGGAGCCTTTGCACGCGTCTAGCGTACGCGTGCTGGAAGCCGCCGACGCCGACGCCGCGCACCGGATGCGCCACGGCGATGCGGATCCCGTTGGCGACCAGGCTGTACCGGCCGCTCGATGCGCTGTTCAGGCCGCTCGTCGTGTGATGCTGGATCGACCGCCGCACGGTCGGCTGCGCAACGGCGAGCCCGCCGAGGACGACGACCGCCAGCCCGACGGCGAGCAGCGCGCGCCAGCGCCAGACAACGAACGCAATGCAGATCACGGAGATGAGGAGCGCTGCGAAGCTCGACTGCGAGAACGAGATGAGGAGCCCGAACCATGTGACGAGCAGCGCGGCCGTCGCGATCCACGCGACGCGCTTGTATCGCCCCCGGACGATGAAGACGATGCTCGGGATCATCGCCACGACCAGGAACCGCCCGTATACCGAGGGATCCCAAAACACCGAATTGACGCGGAAGAACGCCGCGTATGCATTCGAATAGATGACCTTCGGATTCTCGAAGACGTTGCGCGTCTCGTACTGGTAGAAGCCCACGATCGAGAAGATGAGGGCCATGACCGTCAGTTCTGCGTACAGCGCCCACAGACCGATTCGGCTCCACGGCAGCCTTGCGATCGCGAGCGCGAGGATGGCGAACGGCACATAGAAGGCGAGCACCTCGGTTGCGCCCGCGTGCGAGTCCTGCGTCCAGCCGAGCGACAGCCCGACCCACGCCAGGTAGAGCGCGAGCGGCCACGTGATCGCGCGCAGCTCTCTTGCGCGCACGTCCCGGTGCGCGATCTGCCACGCGAGCTGCATCGCGGCCGCGAGCACGACGACGTACAGCGGGACGAGCAGCTGATGGTGGAGCCAGCCGATGCGAATGGGAATGGACGCGAGCGCGAGCAGCGGCAGCAGCCACGGCTCGCGCTGGAACGCCGCCGCGAGGAGCGCGGCGATCGCGAGCGCCGCGAATGTCCCGCCCACTGCCTCGGTGTAGTCGTGCGGCGCGAGCGACGCGGCGAGCATGCACGCGCCGAGCGCCGCGAAACCAAGGCCGGCGAGCCGGTCGCGTCGCGTCCGCGCGAGCAGCAGCAGCGTCAGGCCGAGGCACGCGACCGGGCCGGCGAGTCGTGCGAGGCCGATCACGGCACAACCACCGTCGCTGCCGCCTCGTGCCCCCGCTCGCTCACCGTCAGCCGGTACGTGCCCGCGGCGGCAGGCGCGCGGAGCTTCAAGACGTGTCCGGACGCCGCCCCGGATCGCGCACCGAGCGTCCAGTGGTAACGCTTCGCATCCGTGGAGACGGCGATCTTCAGCCGCGCGCCGGCGCGGACGGTGACGCGCTTCGCCTGCAGCGCGATATACCTGATCGTCACCGAGACGTGCTTCACCGCCGTCGCCTTGTTGCCGGCGAGGTCGACCGCGCCGATGGTGAGGACATACGTCCCGGGTGGAAGGAGGCGACCGCCCACCGTCCCGCCCCACGTGACCTTGTTCTTCGGCTTGTGCGACCGGCTGAGGACGACTCGCCGGCCGCGGAACAGCACGGCCACACGCGCGCCCTCGCTCAGCTTGTAGTGGATCGTCACTGTGTCCGACTGGTGGTCACCGTCGGGCGAGAAGACAGGCCGCACGGCGCCGGCATCTATCACCGCGGGCGGCTTCGTCTCGAGCAGGATCACATTCGGGATCAGGATCGTGCGGCGCTGGTTCGCGAAGTGCACTTCCATCCGGTACGTGCCGTCCTGCGCGACCGAGCCCGCGTCGGTGCGGCCGTTCCAGACGAAGGAGCGCCGTCCGCGCGGAGCGAGGACGCGGTACGCCAGCGTGTCCACCTCGTTGCCGTGCGAGTTCTGGACCGTCACCGTTACGCGGTCGAGGCGCCGGAAGCGAATCGCAAAGGCGGCCGTCGTATGCGCGATCGGCGAGACGTACTCGCGAACGACCTTCATCCCGATGATCGGGCTCTTCGTGAGCTTCAGCCGCTCGGTGATCGCAAAGGCGGCGGCGGTCGCCGCGAGCAGGCCGACAATGACGGCCGTCGAGAGAATCCGCTGCAAAGCGGGGTCAGTCTAAAGGTGCGGCGGCTGCGACCCGCGCGCCTTCGCGCATGCGGACGGCGAGGACGATCACGGTGGTGGCGACGAGGTAGCCCGCGGAGGCGGCGATCCAGCTGTGGCCGTTCGGGTCGACGAGCTTCATGCCCGAGGCGAAAAGCACGACCGAGAGCATGATCCGGAGCATCCGGTCAGCGACGCGGACCATGTACTGGCTCCCGACGAGGACACCTGGGATGGAGCCGATGAGCAGCCATGCGACGGCGTGCATGTCGACATTGCCGGCGATGACGTGGCCGATGCCGGCCACCCAGAGCAGCCCGGCAGCATGGAGGATGTCGGTGCCGACGACCTTGTGCGCGCGCAGCGGGAAGACGATGAGCATCGTCAGCCCGAAGAAGACGCCGCTTCCGACGGACGTGAGGCCGACGATGTAGCCGCCCACGAGGCCGATCAGCACGGCGGCGATCTTGTCGCGCCGACGCAGGACGAAGACGGCGTCGCCGACGTCACGCGCGCGCATGACGCTCTTGAGCAGCATGCCGAGCCCGCCGAGGAGCAGCGCGCCGCCGAGGACGTAGCCCTCTGTCGATTGGACACCGCCCCCGTAGTTGTGCTTCAGCCAGCTCGACGTCGCGACGCCGAGAAGCGATGCGGGCGCGCTACCGACGAACATCCAGCCGGAGAGCTTCGCGGACGTCGTTCCGAGGCGGTGGTGCCGCAGACCGCCGACCGACTTGAAGATCGCGCCGTGCAGGATGTCCGTCCCGATCGCCGTCGCGGGGTTGAAGCCGAAGACGAAGACGAGGATCGGCGTCATGAGCGAGCCTGCGCCCATCCCCGTCATGCCGACGAGCACGCCGACCGCGACTCCGGCCACGATGTACTGCCAGGTCACAGGAGCCGGCGTTCCTCGAGTGCGGCGACGATGCGATCGGCCGCCTCCTCGATCCCGAGCGATGCCATCTCCAGGTGCACCTCGGGGCTCTCCGGCGGCTCGTACGTCGAGCCCATGCCGGTGAGGTTCGCGAGGCCACCCTCGCGCGCCTTCGCGTACAGGCCCTTCGTGTCGCGCTCCGCGGCCACTCCGGGCGGGACGTCGACGAAGACCTCGAGGAACTCGTCCTCACCGAACTGCGCGCGCGTCGTCGCGCGGTCGGCACTGAACGGGGAGACGAGCGCGGCGATGACGATCAGCCCCGCGTCGGTGAGCATCTTCGTCACCTCGGCGGCGCGGCGGTTGTTCTCCGCGCGGTCGGCGTCGCTGAAGCCGAGATCTTTGGAGAGGCCATGACGGAGGTTGTCGCCGTCGAGCATGAACGTGTGCCGGCCGAGCGCGTGCAGGCGCCGCTCGACCGCGTTCGCGATCGAGGACTTGCCCGCGCCGGGGAGACCGGTGAGCCAGACGACGAACGGCTGCTGTCCCTTTGCCGCCGCCCGGGCCGCGCGGTCGACTTCGACCGACTGCCAGGGAACGTTGTGCGAGCGGCGCAGCGCGAACTGCAGCAGCCCGGCGCCGACGGTTGCGTTCGTGATCCGGTCGATGAGGATGAAGCCGCCCGTGTCGCGGTTCTCGAGATACGGGTCGAATGCGATCGGCTCGCTCAGCTCGACGTCGACGACGCCGATGCCGTTCAGCTCGAGCTGATTGGCGGCGATGCGGTCGAGCGTGTCGACGTCGAGCTTGTACTTGATCGGCGCGACCGTGGCCGCGACCGTCTTCGTCCCGACACGCATGAGGTAGGTGCGCCCGCGTAGGAGCGGCTCGTCCGCCATCCACACGACCGTCGCCTCGAACTGGTCGCCGACCTGTGCGGGCGCCTCCAAGGGAGCGATGACGTCGCCGCGGCTGACGTCGACCTCGTCCGCGAGCGTGAGCGTGACCGCCTGGCCCGCGACCGCGCGCTCGAGGTCGCCGTCGAAGGTGACGACCCGGTCGACGGTCGTCTCCTGCCCGCGCGGCAGGACGACGACGCGGTCGCCGGGCGCGACCGAGCCGCCGGCGACCGTGCCGGTGAAGCCGCGGAAGTCGGAGCTCGGCCGGTTCACCCACTGCACGGGGAGCCGGAAGGGCGCGTCCTGCATGCGCTCCTGGTCGACCTCGACCGCCTCCAGGTACTGCATGAGCGTCGGGCCGCCGTACCACGGCATCGAGCCGGAGGGGTCGACGATGTTGTCGCCGCGGAGCGCGGACATGGGGATGAGCGTCACGTCCTCGAGGCCGAGCTGCGCCGCAAACTCGCCGTACTCGGTCGCGATCTCCGCGAAGCGCTCCTCCGAGAAGTCGACGAGATCCATCTTGTTCACCGCGACCGCGACGTGGCGGATGCCGAGCAGCCAGACGAGATAGCTGTGCCGCCGCGTCTGCGTCAGCACACCCTTGCGTGCGTCGACGAGGATCAACGCGCAATCGGCGGTGGACGCGCCGGTGACCATGTTGCGCGTGTACTGCTCGTGACCGGGTGTGTCGGCGACGATGTACTTGCGCCTGTCGGTCGAGAAGAAGCGGTACGCGACGTCGATGGTGATGCCCTGCTCGCGCTCCGCGGCGAGGCCGTCCAAAAGCAGCGCGAAGTCGAGCTCGTCGCCTTGCGTGCCGACGCGCCGCGAGTCGACTTCCAAGGCAGCGAGCTGGTCCTCGAACAGGAGCTGCGACTCGTACAGCAACCGGCCGATGAGCGTGCTCTTGCCGTCGTCGACGCTGCCGCACGTGATGAATCGCAGGAGGCTCTTGTGCTCGTGCTGGTCGAGGTAGGCGAGAATGTCCTCGGAGATGAGGTCCGAGACCACTAGAAGTACCCCTCGACCTTCTTCTTCTCCATCGATGCACTCGCGTCGTGGTCGATGACGCGCCCCTGCCGCTCGGACGTCTTCGCGAGCAACATCTCCTGGATGATCTCGGGCAGCGTCGCCGCGCTGCTCTCGATCGCGCCCGTGAGCGGGTAGCAGCCGAGCGTGCGGAAGCGAACCTGCTTCAGCTCCGGCACCTCGCCCGCCTCGAGCGGCATGCGCTCGTCGTCGACCATGATCAACGTCCCGTCCCGCATGACAACCGGCCGTTCGACCGCAAAGTAGAGCGGAACGATCGGAATACTCTCCAGATAGATGTAGAGCCAGACGTCGAGCTCCGTCCAGTTGGAGAGCGGGAAGACGCGCATCGACTCGCCGCGCCGGTGGCGCGCGTTGTACAGGCGCCACAGCTCGGGCCGCTGGTTCTTCGGGTCCCACCGGTGCTGCGCCGAGCGGAACGAGAAGATGCGCTCCTTCGCGCGCGAGCGCTCCTCGTCGCGGCGCGCGCCGCCGAACGCGGCGTCGAAGCCGTACTTGTCCAGCGCCTGCTTCAGGCCCTCGGTCTTCATCACGTCGGTGTGGACGACCGACCCGCTGTCGAACGGGTTGATGCCGCGTGCGAGGCCGTCCTCGTTCACGTGCACGAGCAGGTCGAAGCCGTGCTCGGCCGCCATCCGCTCGCGGAAGCGGTACATGTCCTGAAACTTCCACGTCGTATCGACATGCAGGAACGGGAACGGCGGCGGCGCGGGATGGAAGGCCTTGCGCGCGAGGTGCAGCATCACCGAGCTGTCCTTGCCGATCGAGTACAGCATCACCGGGCTCTCGGCCTCGGCGACGACCTCGCGCATCACGTCGATCGCCTCGGTCTCGAGGCGCTGCAGGTGCGTGAGCTTCACGCGGTCGATCACGCAGGCACTCCGAGGCAGCCGAGCTCCTCGAGCTTCGCGATCACGAGCTGCGCCGACTCCTGCGGTGAGAGCGCCGTCGTGTCGATGCGCAGCTCCGGCGCCGCCGGCTCCTCGTACGGGTCGCTGATCCCGGTGAACTCCGGGATCTCGCCCGCGCGCGCCTTCGCGTACAGGCCCTTCACGTCACGCCGCTCGCACTCCTCCACCGGCGTCGCGACGTGGATCTCGATGAACACGCCGCGGGCGTCCTCGACGAGCGCGCGCGCCTTCCGGCGCGCCTCAGCGTACGGCGAGATGGCGGAGACGACGACGGCCGCGCCGTGCCGTGTCAGCCGCGAGGCAACCCAGCCGATCCGCTCGACGTTCGCGTCGCGGTCCTCCTTCGAGAAGCTGAGCCCCTGGGAGAGGTGCGTGCGCACGACGTCGCCGTCGAGGCGCTCCACGAGCAGGCCCCGCCGCTCCAGCTCGGGCGCGACGAGATCCGCGATCGTCGTCTTGCCCGACCCGGAGAGGCCGGTGAACCAGAGCGTGAATCCGATCACTTCGTGTGAATCCCGCACTCGATCTTGTCCGAGTCGGCCCAGCGTCCCGCGCGCTCGTCCTCGTCCCGGCTCACCGGCCGCGTGCACGGGATGCAGCCGATGGACGGATAGCCCGCGTCGTGCAGCGGGTTGTACGGGATCTCGTTCACGTGGATGTACGCGTCGACGCGCTTCGCGTCCCAGTCGACGAGCGGCTGGATCTTCCACACGTCGTACCGCGCGCTGAACTCGACGCGCTGCGCGTCCTTGCGCGTGAGGCTCTGCTCGCGGCGGATGCCGGAGATCCACGCGTCGTAGTCCTTCAGCGCGCGCTCGAGCGGTTCCACCTTGCGCACGTGGCAGCAGCGATCGGGGTTCGACTCCCACAGGTTCGGCCCCTCCTGCTTGTGCTGCTCGGCGACGGAGATGACCTCGGGCCGGATGAGCTCGAGCCCGTAGCGCTCGATGAGCCGTTCGCGCGTCTCGTACGTCTCGCGGAAGAAGAGCGCGGTGTCGAGCTCGATGACGGAGATGTCGATGCCGAGCTCGCTCACCATGTGCACGAGCACGGACGACTGCTTCTGCCACGAGCACGTGAGGCAGAGCTTGGAGCCGAAGCGGTCGTACGCCCAGAGGAGACAGTCCTCCGCCGTCATCGCCTCGACGTCAGGAAGCTGGAGCAGGCTCGACACCGAGCACCTCCTTGAGCGTGTCGCCGCGCAGCCCGAGGCGAAGCGTCTCGAGCGGGATGACTTCCTCCGGCGGGATGTTCCCGAGGTTGACGCTCGGGCCGAAGTGGCGGATGAACCACGCCTGCGACGCCTTCGTCGGCGCCTCCCAGACGAGGTCGTGGAAGTCGATCTCGTGCGCGATCTCGTCGATGAGGCCGGTGCGCATGTCGCCGTCCTTGCGGAAGATGCCGGCCGTCCCGCCCTCGCGCGCCTCCGTGATCACCTTCCACGCGCCGGCGTCCTTCTCTTCCTTGATCCACTCGACCCACTGGTACGGCGCGAACACGACCTCCGAGTCCTTCGAGCCGACCTCGGAGAGGACGGTGAAGTCCTTCGCGAAGGACTGGATCAATTCGAGCTTGCGGTCGCGCGGGATGTCGACGGTGCCGTCGGAGATCTCGACGTGCGAGATGCCGAGGCCATGGAGCCACTGCTTGTACTCGTCCAGCTTGTCGCGGACGAAGCAGACCTCGAAGAACGTGCCGCCGATGACGACGGGCTTGCCGCGCAGGACGTCGAGCTTGCGGCGGAGGTTCTGCGTGACGTACGCGGTGCCCCAGCCGAGCTTGACGATGTCGATGTGGTCGCCGGAGACCTCGAGCACGTCTTCCCACCCGCGCGGGCCGAGGCCCTTGTCGAGCACGTGCGTCAGGCCGCCGTCGCGCGTGAGGCCAAGATCAAAAACGGGCATAGAGCTCCTCCAGCTTCTTCGTCGCGGCCGTTTGGACGTCGTGGTAGAGCGAGTTGCCGTGCGCGTCGATGCCGACGGTGAGCGGCCCGAAGTCCTTGACGCGGAACTTCCACAGGCACTCGGGCATGAGCTCCTCCCACGCGACTTCCTCGATCTCCTCGATCTGCGTGGTCTCGAGCGCGGCGGCGCCGCCGACGATGGCGAAGTAGACCATCCCGAGCTTCTGCATCGGGGCGATCGCCTCGTCGGGGAAGCCGCCCTTGCCGCAGATCGCGCGCACGCCGTACTGCGCGCCGAGTGGCTCGGAGAAGCGCACCATGCGCGCGCTCGTCGTCGTGCCGATGCAGACCTTCTCGTACTTGCCGGTGTCGAGCTTGCGCACGCCGGGCGCGGTGTGGAGCAGGAACGCGCCCTTGAGATCCATCGGCGGCTCGACGCCCTGGTCGAAGATGCGGATCTGGGTGCGGTCGCGGATGCCGATGATGTGGCCCTGGACCGTCACCTCGTCGCCCGCCTTCAGCTTGAGGATCTCCTGCGGGTCGGTGATCGGGAACGTGACTTCGTGGCTTGCCATCTCAGGCCTCTCTGTCGAAGTCGGTTGTCCCGTCGGCGGCGATGTGCGCGCTCGCGCGCCGTGCCGCCCAGCACTGGTAGTTGACGGC
>DATKQT010000018.1:0-52332 GCA_035532535.1 Gaiellaceae bacterium | reverse complement strand
TGTCGTCGTGCCGCATGTGACTCGTCAGGGGACCGGCCGCGTTGTGCGTGCCTTCGGAATGATTTGTCTGTGTGTGCGCGGCGGCGCCGGCCTGGTGCCCGCTGTTGGCTTGATCAGGAGCTTGTCCGCCCTGAGGGGCGTGACTCATCACAGTCTTGCCGCGCGGTTTCCCTGCACCCAGACCGGCGTCAACCGGACCCTACGAGTGAAGCCGGAGGATCAGAGGAGATGCTTGCAGATCAGGTGGACTACGTGGTCGGTGTCGACACGCACCGAGACGAGCACACGCTCGCAGTTGTGGTCGCGGCAACCGGTGTCGTTGTTGCACAACGCTCGGTATGTGCGAGCGGACGTGGGTATGCGGCGGCGCGGCGTTTCGCAGAGCAGCAGGCCGGTACTCGTGTCTGGGCGGTGGAAGGCGCTGGCCACTACGGTGCCGGGCTTGCCCGCTACCTGAGTGGCCGTGGCGAGACGGTGCTCGAGATCGGCCGCGGCCCACGTGACGAGCGGCGGCTGCAAGGGAAGGACGACTCGCTCGACGCGATCCGTGCCGCCCGCACAGCACTGGCGAGCAAGACGCTCGCGTTGCCGCGATCGGGGCAGCGACGCGAAGCGTTGCGGCTGCTTTTGCTGGCTCGCCGCAGCGCCGTCGACGTCCGTCGGCTTGCGCTCGTGCAGCTGCGCAGCGTGATCGTCACTGCTCCCGACTCTCTGCGCGAAGAGCTACGCGCGCTGCCTGTCCAGCGGCTGATCGTCCGCTGCAGCCGCCTCCACGGCACGAGCTCAGCTCCAGCCGACGAGCTCGCTACCAAGCAGGTGCTCCGCAGCCTCGCCCGCCGGATCGAAGCGGCAACCGCCGAAGCGGCCGAGCTCGAACGCGAGATCCTCGCCCACGTCCGCGCGCTCGCAGCGCAACTGCTCGACGAGCCCGGCGTCGGCCCGATCGTCGCCGCGCAGCTGATCGTTTCCTGGTCACACCACGGACGCGTCCGCTCCGAAGCCGCATTCGCACGACTCGCCGGCGCCGCCCCAATCCCCGCCTCCAGCGGACAAACCACCCGTCACCGGCTCAGCCGCGGCGGCGACAGACAACTCAACCGCGCCCTGCACACCGTCATCCTCCACCGCCGCCAACACGACGCGGCGACCAAGGACTACATCGCACGCCGGATCGCCGAAGGCAAAACACGACGCGACGCCGTCCGTCTACTCAAGCGCTACCTCGCCCGCCACCTCTACCGACTACTGCAACAACAGGAGCCGCTAATGACTTGACAAGTCATAGGAGCATCATTCCCGAACTGGCGCATCCAAGTCTCTCCTGATGACATGACGCATCAGGACTCGGCTGCGAAGGCCTATCAGCGGGCCGCCGCACCTGCCGTGGCTGCCGATTGCGGTCACGATATGGGCGCCAGGCGAAGGTGATGATCAACTCGCCCATCTTCAGGCAGCCGAGAAGGCCTGCCAAAGCAAGAGATCTTCCTAGGCTGTCGCAGGCGATTTGAGCCGGCTCTGGCTCAAGGCTTCTTCGCGACGATCGTGATCTCGACGTGCATGCCTGCGACGAGGTCGGCACGCACGGTCGTGCGCACCGGCTTCTCGCCGGGGAAGTGTTTCGCGTACTCGTCGTTGAACGCGCCGTAGTCGTCGAGGTCGGCCAGGTGCACGAGGCACGAGGCGACGTCGTCGAGCGATGCACCGACGCTCTCGAGCAGGTCGGCGACGTTGTGGAAGATCCGCGCGGTCTCCGCCGCGACGCCGCCGTCGACGAGCTTGTGGTCCGCGTCGAACCCGCCCTGGCCGGCGAGGAACACGAAGCCGCGGCGACGCGCAGAGAGGAGAACGGGAGGCTCAACGCGCGATCTCCCAGATGTGACCACCGGGATCGCGAAAGCTCGCGGTACGGATTCCCCAGGGTCGATCCATCGGGCCGTTCAGGAGGTCGACACCGCGCCTCCTCAGTTCCTCGCACATCGCGTCGACATCCTGAACGCCGAGCGTGAACTGGAACCGAGCCCCGGCGTCGGCAGACGCAACGATTGCCGGCTCGATCAGCCCGGGTGCCTCCGTGATCTTCAGCAGGTTGATGAGCGTTTCGCCGAAGCGGAACACCGTTGAGTTCTCGTCCTCGAACACCACCGGCAATCCGAACACCTCGCCGTAAAAACGCTTCGCCTCTCCAAGGTCTTCGACGAAGAGCGTGATCGCGGCGATAGCGCCGGGCCACGCTCCGTCTTTCACTTCAGTCGATTCGTCCATTTGCTCCTCTCTCGATTCAATCAACCAGACTCGGCGGAGCGGGAGAAATCATCGCGGAGAGATCCGGCCCGCGCGGGTCGTCCACGCGGAGGGTCCGAAACCGCGCCCGTCCAGTCCTCGGCCACTAGGCGAGTGCGTGCTCGAGCGCGGCGCGGTCCGTCGGACCGCCGTGCGCGGGCAGCACGAGCTCAACCGGTAGCTCGAGCAACGGTCGAAGCTGGAGGGCGACGTCGTCCCGCGTGACGTGCTTGCGACCGCCGAGTTGGATGCCCAATCCGTCGCCGAAGTCGGAAAGCGAGTCGCCCGAGACGATCGCGTTGATCGCCGGCAGCCAGAGGATGAGATCGTTGTCCTCGCGGCCTGCGTACGCGCGGATGCCGAACGGCCACGCTCCGGGACCGTGGAAGTGCCCTTCGCCTTCTCCCGCACGCAGCCAGGTGAGGTCGTCGCTCTCCATGCCGCGCACGCGCTCGGGGTCGATGCCGAACTTCTCGACCCAGTCCTGCCAGGTGTCGGCAGGCGGCGTGTGCACCGGCAGGCCGAGGTGACGCGCGTCGCGCTCGTGGTACGGCGCGGTCAGAACGACGGCGGTCGCACGCCGGCGCAGCTCATCGGGAACTGAAAGCGGGTCGAACAGGAGGAAGTCGTCGCCGAGCTCGATCGCGTACGACGAGACGAGCTCCGGCCACCATTGCTCCTCGTCCCAGTCGGGATGCCGCGACGTCCAGTGCCAGATGCCGGGTTGCAGCTCGCGCACGGCGGCATCCTACGTCCATCCGTCGGGGCCGCTAGTGTTGCGGCAGCACGAACCCTTTAACCCGGTTCAGCGAGGCCGGAAAGGAGTCGAATGACGACGCACGCCCCCGAAACGTCGGGGAAGGTCCTGCTCGACGCGGAAGCGCTGTCGCGGACGCTTTCGCGCATCGCCCACGAGATCATCGAGGCGAACCCGGAGCTCGACGACGTCGCGCTCGTCGGCATCCAGACGCGTGGCGTGCCGCTGGCGCAACGACTGGCGCGATTGATCGAGGAGCGCGCAGGCGACGCGCCGCAGCTCGGCGCCGTCGACATCACCTTCTACCGCGACGACGTGCACGTACGCGGAGGCGAAGCGCCGATGCATGCGCAGCCGATCGTCCGCGAGACATTGCTCGACTTCCCCCTCGAGGGGCGGACGGTCGTGCTCGTCGACGACGTCCTCTACACCGGCCGCACGATCCGCGCCGCGATCGAGGCGCTCTTCGACTACGGCCGGCCCGCCCGCGTCCAGCTCGCCGTCCTCGTCGACCGAGGCCACCGCGAGCTGCCGATCCGTCCCGACTACGTCGGCAAGAACCTGCCCACCTCCCGCACCGAACGCATTCAGGTGCAGCTCGTCGAGATCGACGAGGTCGACTCCGTCCTGCTCGTCTCCGTGCCCGAGGAGGAATCTCGATGACGTCCATCCGCCTCGTGCGCGACGACCTTCGCCCTCCGGGGCCGCCGCCGCGCCGCCATCTGCTCTCCATCGCCGATCTCGACCGCGACGATGTGCAGCGGCTGCTCGGCACCGCGCGCACGTTCGAATCGGCGCTCGACCGCGAGGTGAAGAAGCTGCCGACGCTGAAGGGCCGGCTCGTCGTGAATCTCTTCTACGAATCGTCGACGCGCACGTCGTCGAGCTTCGAGCTCGCCGCGAAGCGACTCTCGGCCGACACGCTCACGATCAAGTCCGCGGGCTCGTCGGTGGACAAGGGCGAATCGCTGAAGGACACCGCGCAGACGCTCGGCGCGTACGACCCGGACGTGATTGTCATCCGGCACCCGCAGATCGGAGCGCCGCAGCTCGTCGCCCGTGTCACCGACGCGCACGTCGTGAACGCCGGGGACGGGAAGCATCAGCACCCGACGCAGGCGCTGCTCGACCTGTACACGATGCAGCAGGAGTTCGACCGCCTCGAAGGCCTTCACGTCGCAGTGGTCGGAGATGTCCTGCACTCGCGGGTCGCGCGCTCGCTACTGCAGGCATTCGCGCTCGTCGGGATCCGGTGCACGCTCGTCGGCCCGCCGGCGCTGCTCCCGCGTGGGCTGGACGCGGAGATGACGACCGACATCGGCGTGATCCGCGACGCGGACGTCGTGTACGTCCTGCGCATGCAACAGGAGCGCATGGAAGCGGGCTCGAACTACGTCCCGAGCCTGCGCGAGTATGCAGCCAGGTGGGGTGTGACGCCCGATCGGCTACGACCGGGCCAGAAGGTCATGCACCCGGGACCAATGAATCGCGGCGTCGAGATCGACCCGCGCGTCGCGGACTCGGTCGACGCGCTCGTGGAGACGCAGGTGCGGTCTGGCCTCGTGATCCGGATGGCGGTCCTCTACGACGTGCTCACCGGCGGTCCCGTCGGGGTGCGCGCGCTCGCGGCCGCGGAGGTGGCGTGATGCTGTACCTGAAGGATCGCCCGGGAGCGAACATCGTCGTGCGAGGTGCACGCGTCCTCGACCCGGCGGAAGGGATCGACACGGTCGTCGACGTGCGCATCGACGCGGGCATCGTCGCCGCGATCGGCGAACAGCTCGACACGAACGAGCATCGCGTTGTCGACGGCGCCCGCCTCGTGCTCACGCCGGCGTTCGTCGACCCGCACGTCCACCTCCGTACGCCCGGACGCGAAGACGAGGAGACGATCGCAAGCGGCACGCAGGCGGCGGCGGCCGGCGGCTTCTGCGCAATCCTCGCCATGCCGAACACGGATCCGGTCGTCGACTCCGCGGCGACACTCGGGGCGCTCGTCGAGACGGCGGGTCGTGAAGCCGAGATCGCCGTCGGCTTCCTCGCCGCCATCACGCGTGGACAGCGCGGGGACGAGCTGACCGAGATGGCGGAGCTCGCCGACGCCGGCGCGGTCGCGTTCTCCGACGACGGCGTTCCCGTCGCGTCGGCCGGGATGATGCGCCGGGCACTGCAGTACTCGTCCATCACCGGGCGCAAGCTCGCGCTCCACTGCGAGGACCAGTCGCTCTCGCACGACGGGCACGTGCACGAAGGCGCAGTCGCGGCCGAGCTCGGCTTCGCCGGCTATCCGTCGGTGGCGGAGTCGGTGATGGTCGAGCGCGACCTCGCGCTCGCCGCGTACGAAGGACAGCCCATCCATCTGCTGCATCTCTCGTCCGTCGAATCGGTGGCCGCGCTTCGCCGTGCGCGGGCCGCCGGTGTCGCGGTGACGGCGGAAGTGACGCCGCACCATCTCGTGCTCACGGATGACGTCGTGCGCTCGCTCGACCCGAACGTGAAGATGAACCCGCCGCTGCGCGCAGAGCTCGATCGCGCAGCGCTGCTCGACGCGCTCCGGGACGGGACGATCGAGTCGATCGGTACCGACCACGCGCCGCACGCATTGCACGAGAAGGACGTTCCGTTCGAGGCGGCGCCGTTCGGCGTCACCGGCCTCGAGACGGCGTTCGCCGTCCTGTACACGCGGCTCGTGCAGCCCGGGCTCCTGCCGCTGGCCACCCTCGTCGAGCGAATGACGGCAGGACCGGCACGCGCTTTCGGTCTCGACCGGCCGCGTGTCGCCGTCGGCGCGGCTGCCAACCTCGTGCTCCTCGACCTCGAGCGCGAGTGGGACGTGGACGCGCAATCGTTCAGGTCGCGCTCGCGCAACAGCTGGCTACTCGGCGAGCGGCTCACGGGAGTGGTCGCGATGACGATCGCCGGCGGCGCGGTGGCGTTCGAGGCATGACCGGCTTCCTCGCACTCGAGGACGGGACCGTCTTCCGCGGTGAGTCGGTCGGCGCGGAAGGCTTCTCCGCGGGCGAGGCCGTCTTCACCACCGGCATGAGTGGCTACCAGGAGGCCGTCACCGATCCGAGCTTCGCGGAGCAGATCGTCTGCTTCACCGCGCCGATGGTCGGCAACTACGGCGTCGCCGACGCTCGCTCCGAGTCGGGCCGCGTGCATGCGAGGGCGGTGCTGATGCGGGAGGCACGCGGCCCGGAGTGGACGGACTGGCTGCGCGAGCAAGGCATCGTCGCGCTGTCGGGCATCGACACGCGGTCGCTCGTGCTGAAGATCCGCGCTCTCGGCTCGATGCGCGCGGTCGCCGTCGCGGGCGGCGGCTCGATCGAGGAAGCGGTCGAGGCGGCTCGTGCACTCCCGCCGATGGAGGGACGCGCGCTTGCGGCAGCCGTCTCGACAGCCGGGCGATACGTCTTCGCCGAAGAGGGCCGCGCGCGCGTCGCGGTCGTCGACTACGGCGTGAAGAACTCCGTGCTCCGCCGGCTCGCCGCCGCGGGCGCGGGCATCACCGTGCATCCGCACGACGTCGGCGCCGACGAGCTGGCCGGCTACGACGGCGTCCTCTTCTCGCCGGGGCCCGGCGACCCGGGGCCGCTCCAGCCGGAAGTGGCGACGATGCGCGACCTGCTCGGGCGCACGCAGGTGCTCGGCATCTGCCTCGGGCACCAGGTGCTCGCGCTCGCCACCGGCCACGAGACGTTCAAGCTCCCGTTCGGCCACCGCGGGGCGAACCATCCAGTCCTCCAACGCGCTGACCAGCGCGTACTCGTCACGAGCCAGAATCACGGCTTCGCCGTGCGCGCGACCGACACCGAGGTGGCGACGCACGTCTCGCTCTACGACGGCACCGTCGAAGGCCTCGAGTTCCCAGAGCTGCGCGCACGCTCGCTGCAGTTCCATCCCGAGGCCGGCCCCGGCCCGCACGACGCGTGGCCGCTGCTCGAGCACTGGGTGGACGAGGTCGCGGCCAATGCCTAGGGGCGGCATCGCAAGCGATGCCTAGGCGCACCGACATCGAGACGATCTGCCTCGTCGGCTCCGGCCCGATCGTGATCGGCCAGGCGGCCGAGTTCGACTACGCGGGCTGCCAGGCGCTGAAGGTGCTCCGCGAGGACGGCTTCCGCACGGTCGTCATCAACTCGAATCCGGCGACGATCATGACCGACCCGGGCTTCGCCGATCGCACGTATCTCGAGCCGCTCGACCTCGAGAGCGTTGCCGACGTCTTGCGCCGCGAGCGGCCGGACGCGCTCTTGCCCACGATGGGTGGGCAGACGGCGCTCAACCTCGCGCGCGAGCTCGCCCAGTCGGGCGTCCTCGCAGAGCTCGGCATCGAGCTCATCGGCGCGCCGCTCGACGTCATCAATCGCGCGGAGGACCGGCTGTTGTTCAAGCAGGCCGTCGAGAGCGTCGGGCTCCGCGTCCCGGATTCGGTGATCGTCACCGAGCTCGAGCAACTCGAGGGGCTGACGACGCCGTGTGTCGTCAGGCCCGCGTTCACGCTGGGAGGGCACGGCGGAGGGTTCGCGTCGACGCGCGAGGAGCTGCGCAAGCAGGTCGACATCGGCCTGCGCGAGAGCCCGATCGGCCAGGTTCTCGTGGAGGAGTCGGTGCGCGGCTGGGACGAGTTCGAGCTCGAGGTCGTGCGCGACCGTCTCGACAACGTCGTCATCGTCTGCTCGATCGAGAACCTCGACCCGATGGGGGTGCATACGGGCGACTCGGTCACCGTCGCGCCGCAGATGACACTCCCCGACGAGGCGTATCAGGAGCTGCGCGACGCGGCCGCGGCTGTGATCCGCGCAGTCGGCGTCGACACCGGTGGGTCGAACATCCAGTTCGCGCGCTCGCGCGAGACCGGCGACATGCGCGTGATCGAGATGAACCCGCGTGTGTCCCGCTCGTCCGCGCTCGCGTCGAAGGCGACGGGCTACCCGATCGCGAAGGTGGCCGCGAAGCTCGCCGTCGGCTACACGCTGGACGAGATTCCCAACGACTTGACCGGTACCACTCCGGCGAGCTTCGAGCCGACGCTCGACTACGTCGTCGTCAAGTTCCCGCGGTTCGCCTTCGAGAAGTTCCCCGGCGCCGACCGGACGCTCGGGACGCAGATGAAGTCGGTCGGCGAGACGATGGGCATCGGCCGCACGTTCGCGGAGGCGTTCCAGAAGGCGATGCGCTCCCGCGAGCTCGACGCCGGCGCCGCGACGCCGTGGCAGACGCTCGCCGACGTCCCCGAGGACGTGCACCCGTTCTTCGTCGAGGAGATCTGGCGCATCCAGGAGGCGCTGCTCGAGATCGCCGGAAGTGACGTGGAGCAGTTCGTCGCCGACGACTGGCTGCGGCTGAAGCGGCTCGGCATCTCCGACAGCGACATCGCCGCCGCCGCCGACGTGACCGAGACCGTCGTCCGCGCACGACGCCGCGACTGCGGCGTGCGTCCGGTGTACCGGCGCGTCGACTCGTGCGCGGGCGAGGTCGAGGCGGCCTCGAACTACTACTACTCCACCTGGGGCGAAGCGGAGGAAGCTGCTCCGACGGGGGCGAAGCCGCGCGTCCTCATCCTCGGCTCGGGCCCGAACCGGATCGGGCAGGGGATCGAGTTCGACTACTGCTGCGTGCATGCCGTGTGGACGTTCCGCGAGCTCGGCTACGAGGCAGTGATGGTGAACTGCAATCCGGAGACGGTCTCGACCGACTACGACACCTCCGACCGCCTGTACTTCGAGCCGCTCGACGCCGAGTCGGTGCTCGCGATCTGCGACCGCGAGCGGCCCGAGGGCGTCGTCATCCAGTTTGGAGGCCAGACGCCGCTCAAGCTCGCGCGCGCGATCGAGGAGGCGGGATACAAGATCCTCGGCACGCCGTACGACGCCGTCGACCTCGCCGAAGACCGCGAGCGCTTCGCCGGCCTGTTGCGCGCGCACGACATTCGCTCGCCGGGGTGGGGGATGGCGTCGTCGAGCGACGAGGCGGTGGAGGTCGCGAACGACATCGGCTACCCGGTGCTGATCCGGCCGTCGTACGTCCTCGGCGGCCGCGCGATGCGCGTGTGCTTCAGCGACGAAGAGGTGCGCGAGGTGCCCGTGCTCGGACGGGTGCTCGTCGATCGCTTCCTGGAGGACTCGGTGGAGATCGACGTGGACGCACTCTGCGACGGCGTCGACACGTACGTGGCCGCGGTCATGCAGCACGTGGAAGAGGCCGGCATTCACTCCGGCGACTCGTCGTGCGTCCTGCCGGCGCCGGGCCTGTCGCCGGTGCAGCAGGAGGAGATCCAGCGGACCGTGCGCACCCTCGGCCGCGCGCTCGGCGTCGTCGGGCTGCTCAATGTGCAGCTCGCGCTCACGCCCGCCGGTGACCTGTACGTGCTGGAGGCGAATCCGCGCGCGTCGCGCACCGTCCCGTTCGTGAGCAAGGCGACCGGCGTGCAGCTCGTTCCCGCCGCGTGCCGGCTCGCCGCAGGAGCGCGCGTCGGCGACCTCGGTCTGCCGCGCGAGCGGCCGCCGAAGCAGTGGAGTGTGAAGGCGGCTGTGCTTCCGTTCGCGCGCTTCGTCGGCAGCGACCCGGTCCTCGGTCCGGAGATGCGCTCCACCGGAGAGGTGATGGCGAGCGCAGCCGACCTTCCCACCGCGCTCGCGAAGGCGGAACGGGCAGCGGGACGCACGCTGCCCCACGAAGGCGCGGTGTTCCTCTCCATCCGTCCGGTGGAGCAGAAGTCCGCCGTTCCGATCGCGGCGACGCTCGCCGGTCTCGGCTTCCGGCTGTACGCAACCGAAGGGACGGCGGCCACGCTCGCGGGCGCCGGCCTCGACGTCGAAGCTGTGCGCAAGCTGAGCGAAGCCGAGGGCGACGAGCTGACGGTCATCGATCTCATCCGCCGCGGGCGATGCGATCTCGTCATCAACACGCCCGAGGGCCGGAATGCGCGCTCGGACGGGTACGCGATCCGCGAGGCAGCGCTGAGTCGTCGCGTCCCGTGCATTACAACCATCTCCGGTGCGGCGGCGGCGGTGCACGCGATCGCGAACGCGCGCGCGGAGCAGGCGCTGTCGCTGCAGGAGCGGATCGATGCCGAGACGCGAACGGCGTAGCGTCAGCGGCCTCGAAGCGGTCGGCGCGTACACGCTGCTTCGCCTCGAGCGCGGCGGGCTCGACCCTGGAGTGCCGGGACAGTTCTTCATGCTCGAGGCGCCGGGCCGCCTGCTGCCGCGCGCGCTGTCGCTGTGTCTTGCACCCCCCGACGAGCTCGCGTTCCTGCTCGACGCGGTCGGCCCCGGGACGGAGGCGCTCTGCGCCCTGCAGCCCGGCGATCGCATCCACGTCTTCGGCCCGCTCGGAAACGGCTTCCGGCTCGACGTCGAGCGGCCGCTCCTCGTCGGCGGGGGCATCGGGATGGCGCCGCTGCCGTATCTCGCCGAGAAGATCGGGCGCCCGCCGGTCGTGCTCGGCTTCCGATCGGATCGCCATGCCGAAGCCGCGGCACTCATGCCCGGCGCCGAGGTCGTCGTCGACCCGGTGCTCGTCACCGAGCTGATCGAGCCCGGCTTCGACGTGCTCGCGTGCGGGCCGGAGCCGATGCTGCGCGCGGTTGCCGAACGGAGCCCGGGTGCGCAGCTCGCGTGGGAGGCGGCGATGGCCTGCGGGTACGGCGCCTGTTACGGGTGCGCATTCGAGATCGACGGCGAGCTGAAGCGGCTGTGCGTGGAGGGACCCGTTCTTGCGGCTGCTTAACGCCTCGGGCTGCCTCGACGTGCTGACGGCGCCGGAGGTGGGGCGGCAGCTCGACGGCTTCGTCACGAAGACGATCACCCCGTTGCCGCGCGAAGGGAACGCACCGCCTCGCATCGCCGAGACGGCGCACGGGATGCTGAACGCGATCGGCCTCGCGAACCCCGGGCGCGAGCGCTTCCTGGCAGAGACGCTCCCTCGTCTGCACGAGCTGAAGCTGCCGCTCTGGATCTCCGTCGGCGGCTTCTGTGCCGCCGACTACGCCGAGACCTGCGTCGCACTCGCCGGCGTCGAGGCGATCGAGCTGAACCTCTCGTGCCCGAACGTCGACGAGGCGGCCGACTCGGCCGCGGAGATCGTCGCCGCGTGCCGGCGGGTCACGGCGCTGCCGCTGTACGCGAAACTCTCGGCGGCACATCCCGACCTGGGAGAGGTCGCGCGTGCGGTCGCGGCCGCCGGGGCGGACGGTCTCTCGCTCATCAACACGCTGCGTGGCATGGCGCTTCATCCGCGAACGCTCGAGCCGGTGCTCGCCCGCGGGCAAGGCGGGCTCTCCGGGCCGTCCCTCAAACCGGTCGCGCTCGCCGCAGTGCACACCTGCTATGCGGCGACGAAATTGCCCATCGTCGGGATGGGCGGAGTTGTTACAGGGCAGGACGTCGTGGAGCTCGTCGCCTGCGGCGCGCGCGACGTCGCGCTCGGGACCGCGCTCTTCTCGGACCCGGATGCACCCTCGCGCGTGCGCGCCGAGATCGCCTCGGTGGACCTGGACGAGGTATTCGGGACCGCGCACAAAGTGAGTGAAGTGCTCGCTTGATCCGCGCCGGAGCGTTGGTAGTATCGGGCGCTCATGCCGACGGCCGCGAAGACGCAAGCGCACGCACCTCTCCGGTCGCTCGATCAACGCATGGACGCACTGAAGCGCGCGAACGATGTGCGCGTCCGCCGCGCGAAGCTCAAGAAGGACCTCAAGGACGGCCGGGTGCGCATCGAGCAGATCCTCGTCAACCCACCCGAGTACGTGTCGACGGCGAAGGTCATCGACATCCTCATGGCGGTCCCGAAGTTCGGACGAGTGAAAGCAGCGCGCTTCCTCAACACGTGCCGCATCAGCCAGTCGAAGACCGTCGGTGGTCTCTCCGATCGTCAGCGCGCGGAGCTGATTGACCTCTTCCACAAGTAGAGCCCCCTCCGTCATCGTCGTCACCGGCCCGTCGGGAGCCGGCAAGGGGACGTTGATCCGGGAGGTGCTCGAACGCGTCCCCGGCATCGGTGCGACCGTTTCGGCGACGACCCGCGACCGGCGCCCCGGGGAGCAGGACGGCAAGGAGTACTCCTTCTTGAGCACCGAGGACTTCCTGCATCGTGTCGAACGCGGGGAGCTGCTCGAGTACGTGACCTACGTGTCGGGCCACCGGTACGGCACCCTGCGCTCCGAGCTCGACCGGATTCGAAGCGAGGGCAAGGTGCCGCTGCTCGAGCTCGAGACCGAGGGTGCGCTACGGGTCAAGGGTGAGGTTCCCGGTGCGGTGACGATTTTCATCTCGGCGAGCGTGGAGGAGCTCGAACGGCGTCTGCGCGAGCGCGCGACCGAGAGCACGGGCGAGATCGGCGAGCGGATCGCGCTCGCCCGCCACCAGCTGGAGCAGGCCGACGAGTTCGACTACACGGTCGAGAACGACGAGCTCGACCGGGCGGTGGAGGAGCTCACGAGGCTGGTCAGCGGCCTGCTTGCACCTGCCGGTACCATGTCCCGACCATGATTCACCCTCGCGTCGATGACCTGCTGCAGAACGTGGACTCGCGCTACGCCCTCGTGATCGTGGCGGCGAAGCGCGCGCGGCAGATCAACAACTACCATCACCAGCTCGGCGAGGGCACCTTCGACGACAATCCGCCGCCGCTCGTCGAGTCACGCTCGAAGAACTACCTCACCATGGCGATGGAAGAGATCGCCGAGGGTCTTCTGAGCTACGACTACCCCAAGTCGTAAGTCCCCAGAACGTGCTGCGCACTTTCCGTGGCTGATATCCCCGAGTCCACCCTCACGGTCGTCGGCAACGAGATCGAGGCCGACGCCCTGTGCGGGCTCCTCCGCGCGAACGGCATCGAATGCTTCCACCGCCCGACGGATGCCGCGGCCGGCGGTTCGTACGGAGCCTTGTCGATGTCGGGGCCGACCGAGGTGGTCGTGAACGACGAGGACCTCGAGGCCGCGCGGAAGCTTTTGCCCCCAGCGTAGGCATCATTTCTTGATGGCTCGGATCCTGCTCGGCGTTACCGGCGGCATTGCGGCTTACAAGGCCTGCGAGGTCTGCCGCCTCTTCGTGAAGGGCGGGCACGAGGTTGTCCCGCTCGTCACGCCCGGGGCGGAGCGCTTCGTCACCGCCGAGACCTTCCGCGCGCTCGCGCGCCGGCCGGCCGGAGAGGACGTCTACCTGCACCTGACGCGCGCCGACCTTCTCATCGTGGCGCCGTGCACCGCCAACACGCTGGCCAAGCTCGCGCACGGGATTGCGGACAACGTCCTGACCGAGGCGGCGCTCGCGCATCGCGGGCCTGTTCTCGTTGCTCCGGCGATGAACCCGCGCATGTGGTCGCACCCGGCGACGCGCGCGAATGCGGAGACATTGCGCGCCCGCGGCATCGTGCTCATCGGTCCCGACGAGGGCGAGACGGCCGAAGGCGAGCTCGGCGTCGGGAGGATGGTCGAGCCGGACGAGATCGTGCGCGCCGCCGAAGAGCTGCTCGCCGGCAACAGCAAGCTGAAGGGAAAGCGCGTGCTCGTCTCCGCCGGCGGGACGCGCGAGCCGATCGACACGGTGCGCTTCGTCGGGAACCGCTCGTCGGGACGCATGGGTGTCGCGCTTGCGGCGGAAGCGCGGCGGCGCGGCGCGCACGTGGCGCTCCTCGGGGCCAACCTCGCCGTGCCGGCGCCCCTCGGTGTCGAGCTCGTCGAGACGCCGACCGCAGCCGACCTCGAACGGGAGGCGCTCGCGCGCGGCATGGACGCCGACGTCGTCGTCATGGCAGCAGCCGTCGCCGACTACCGCCCGGCGCTCGCCCTCGCGGGGAAGCGGCCGAAGGACACTGCCGCTTGGACCGTCGAGCTCGAGCCGACCACCGACGTGCTGGCAACGCTCGGCGCGTCGAAGCGTCCGGGCCAGATCCTCGTCGGCTTCGCCGCCGACGAAGGCGTGCCCGGCCTCTCGCGCGCGCGGGCGAAGCTCGATCGCAAGAACGCCGACCTGTTCGTCTACAACGACGTCGGGCGTGCGGACATCGGCTTCGACTCCGCTGCCAACGAGGTGACGCTGATCGCGGCCGGTGGTGAGCGCGCCGTTCCGAAGGCGCCGAAGGACGAGATCGCCGCGGCGATCCTCGACGAAGTCGAGAAGCTGATCCACTGAACGCCGTCGTCATGGCGGCCGGGGAGGGGACGCGCATGCGTCCACTGACCGAGCGCTGGCCGAAGCCCGTGCTGCCGATCGACGGGCGCCCGGTGATCGCCACGCTCCTGCGCGAGCTCGCCGCCGCAGGCTGCGCGCTCGTGGTCGTCGTCACCGGACACCTGGCGGAGCAGGTCGAGGAGCTCGTCGGCGACGGCAACGCGTTCGACCTCGAGATTCGCACCGTGCGCCAAACCGGCGTCCTCGGCTCCGGGGACGCGGTTCAGCGTGCGCTCGCGGCGGGCATCGAACTGCCCTGCCTCGTTCTCGCCGCCGACACGGTGTTCACCGCCGGAGACGTCGGGGTGTTCGCCCAGGCGTTCGCCCGCTCGGGCGCCGCCGGTGCGATGAGCGGTCGCCGCGACCCGCCGGCCGAGTTCCCCCACCGGGCTGCGCTGAAGATCGTCGACGGCCTCGTCGTTAAGCCGATCGACGACGATCCGACCAATCCGGTCGGAAGCGCGCCGCTGTGGGGGCTCGGGCCTGAGCTCGGTCCGTTCCTGGAGGCCCTCACCGGCCCGCCGTTCGAGCTCGGCGTCGCCTTCGAGAACGCGATCGCGGCTGGGCTGCCGATCGCAGGATTCGAGATCGGGAAAACGCGGGATTTGACGTATCCGATTGACTTGATGAAGGAGAACTTTCCGTATCTGAGGTCATGAGCGAATCGACGTACAGCCTCTTCCAGCAAGGCAGGGCGCACCTGCAGCGCGGCATGCCGGCCCAGGCGACGGTGGCGCTCGAGAAGGCGAAGAAGCGGGAGCCGAACAAGGAATCGATCCGTGAGGCGCTGGGCATCGCGTACTTCCGGATTCGCCGCTGGGACGCGGCCGAGGCGGAGTTCCGCACGCTGCTCGAGCTCTCCCCGGTGAACGACTACGCCCACTACGCCCTCGGCCGCTGCCTGGAGAAGCAGGGCCGCACGCACGAGGCGAACGGGCACTACAAACTCGCGAGCTCCTTGAAGCCGGAGTCCGAGCAGTACCGCGCGCGGATACAGGAGCTCGACTAGGAGAGCCGGTCGCCGGTGACGCGGCGGACCTCGTCGAGCGACGAGAGCCCCGCGACCGCGAGCCGAAGCCCGTCCTCGCGTAGCGTCGTCATTC
Organism: Gaiellaceae bacterium; assembly: GCA_035532535.1. Lineage (GTDB taxonomy): Bacteria > Actinomycetota > Thermoleophilia > Gaiellales > Gaiellaceae > Palsa-739. Next base: position 37,009 of record DATKQT010000018.1, on the reverse strand, counting down.
CGTCCGCAACCGCCTCGGCGAAGATCTCGTCGGTCGACCCGGACTCGATCAGCTTGCGCAGGCGCCCGTGGACGGCGAGGACCTCGTACAGCGCGACGCGGCCGGCGAACCCCGTCCCGCCGCACTGCACGCATCCGACCGCTCGGTGCAGGATCGTCTCCGGGCCCGAGTCGACGATCCCGAGCTCTCCGAGCTCCGCCTCGTTCGGCTCGTACGGCTCGCGGCACTGCAGGCAGAGCCGGCGTGCGAGTCGCTGCGCGACGATGCAGTTGATCGATGTCGCCAGGAGGCTCGGCTCTGCTCCCATGTCGCCCAGTCGCGCGATGGACGAAGCCGCGTTGTGCGTGTGCAGCGTCGTCAGCACGAGGTGGCCCGTCATCGCCGCCTGAATCGCGATGCGCGCCGTCTCCTCGTCGCGGATCTCGCCGACGAGGAGCACGTCGGGATCGGATCGAAGAATCGTCCGCAGCCCGCGCGCGAACGTCAGGCCGCTCTTGAAGTTCACTTCGATCTGGTTCACGCCGGGCATCTGGTACTCGACCGGGTCTTCGATCGTCATGAGGACGCGCTCGCTCTGGTTCAGCACGTCGAGCGCCGCGTAGAGCGTCGTGGTCTTGCCGGAGCCGGTCGGCCCGACCGCGAGCCCGGCGCCGTACGGCTGCCGGATTGCACGCGCGAAGCGCTCCTCGGCGTCGGCGCTCATCCCGAGCTCGCTCAAGCCGAGGCGCGAGCCCGGCCGGTTCATGACGCGCAGCACGATCTGCTCGCCGTGCGTCGTCGGGAGGATGGCGACGCGGATGTCCATCGGGTGGCCGCCGTACCGAACCGACATGCGTCCGTCCTGGGGCGCGCGCCGCTCGGCGATGTCGAGCTCTGCCATCACCTTCAAGCGGCTCGTAATCGACGGTTGGAGCGACCTCGAGATCGTCGTGAACTGGCGCATGACGCCGTCGATCCGGGCGCGCACGGCAAGGTGCCCGGCCTCCGGCTCGAAGTGGAGGTCGGATGCGCCTTCGGCGATCGCACGGGAGATGAGCGAGTTGACGGCGTTGATAGCCGGTGCGCTCGCCGCGATGCTGCGCACGTCGTCGAGATCCGGACCCTCCTCCTCCTCCTCTTCTGAGCCGTCCGTGATGTGGAGCACCTCGCTGTAGAAGCGGTTGATCGCTGCCGCAACGTCGGTCGCGGCCGAGACGGCGAGCCGGACGTTCACGCCGAGGGTCAGCTTGAGGTCGTCGGAGGCGAGGACGTTGGTCGGGTCGGCGACCGTGACGAGCACGAGGTCGTCGCGGAGGAAGCGCACCGGAAAGGCCTCGTACCGGCGCGCGTACTTCTCGGGCAGCAGCTCGAGCGTGCGTGGGTCGATCTGGACGGTCGTCAGGTCGAGGTACTCGAGGCCGTGCTGCTCGGCGAGCAGTCGTGCGACCGTCCCCGCCGGGACCCAGCCGCGGGAGACGACGATCTCGCCAATGCGTCGGCCTGTGACGTCCTTCTCGGCGAGGGCCTGCTCGAGCTGCTCGGTCGTGAGCACGCCGTCGCGCAGGAGCAGCGTGCCCAAGGGCACGCGCCACGTACCCTCCGGCGCCAGGCGTACGGGAAGGGAGGTGGGGAGGTCTGCAGGGCTCTCCACGATGCCTCTATCGGACTATGGTGCGCGCGCCATGAGGGCTGTCTGCCAGCGGGTCAGCCGGGCGCAGGTGCGGGTCGACGGCCGCACGGTGGGCCAGATCGGGCCGGGACTCTGCGTCCTCCTCGGGGTGGCGCGCGGGGACGGGAGGGAAGACGCAGGCCGGGTCGCGGGCAAAGTGGCCCGCCTCCGGGTCTTTCCCGACGAGGCGGGCCGGTTCGACCGGAGCGTTCTCGACGCCGGCGGAGCGGCGCTCGTGGTGTCCCAGTTCACGCTCATCGCAGACGCGGCGAAGGGGAACCGGCCGAGCTTCACCGATGCGGCGCCGCCGGAGGAGGCCGAGCCCGTGTACGAACGGTTCTGCGCAGAGCTCGAGGCGCTCGGCGTCCCGGTCGAGCGCGGCGTCTTCGGCGCGCACATGGAACTCGAGCTCGTGAACGACGGGCCTGTGACCATCGTCCTCGGATGAGGATCCTCGTCACCGGCGGCGCCGGGTACCTCGGATCGGAGGTCTGCTTGCAGGCCGTCGACGCTGGCCACGACGTCGTCGCCACCGAGCTGCACACGCCGGCGCCGTTCGGCCGCCGGCTGGCCCTCGACCTGCGTGAGCCGTTCGAGGTGGGCGATGTGGACGTCGTCGTGCACACGGCGTACGTCCAGGCCGATCCGGACATGATCGTCCGCAGCACACGCAACGTCGCCGCCGCTGCCGATCGCGCCGGCGCCCGGCTCATCCACCTCTCCACCGACCTCGTCTTCGACGGCGAGCACGCGCCGTACGGCGAGGAGGACGAGCCACGTCCCGTGTCCGCCTACGGGCAGTCGAAGCTCGAGGCCGAGCGCTTCGTCCACGGCCTCGTCGTCCGCACGTCGCTCCTCTATGGAAAGCCCGGCCCCCAGGAAGCGCTTGCCGCCCGCGACGACGTCGTCTTCCACACGGACGAGATCCGGTGCCCGACGCACGTCTCCGATCTCGCCGCGGCGCTGCTCGAGCTCGCGGCGCTCGACCTCACCGGCGTGCTGCACGTCGCCGCCGCCGAAGCCGTCTCCCGCCTGGAGCTCGCGCGACTCCTCGGAGCCCGCGAGCCGCGCGGTGTTCCCACCCCTCCGGGGCGTGCCCGGAACGTCGCCCTGGACTCGTCGCGGGCCGCACGCCTCCTGGAGACGAGACTGCGCGGAATCCGCGAAATCAAGCGCTGATTGCTACACTCCTGAGACCATTTTCACCGGTTCGGCGAAATGGGCCTGCGGGCCCATTTTTTGTGACAGGAGCGATATTTGGCGGACGTACGGCAGAAGGAAAAGCAGCTGGAGCGCGAGATCAGCGAACGCGTCGAGGGCAGCCTCGACGGCGTCGAGGTGCTCGCGGTCGAGCTGCAGGGCCCGGACCGGTTCACCGTGTTCGTCGACCACGCTGCCGGCGTCGACCACGCGCTGTGCGCGCGCGTCACCGACAGCCTGCGCGACTACCAGCGTCAGTACGCCATCGACGTCTCCTCGCCAGGGATCGAGCGGCCGCTGCGTAAACCGGAGCATTTCGCCGGCGCGGTTGGGCGCCGCGTGAAGCTCCGCACGCTCGGTCGCCGGCAGCTGAAGGGCGAGGTTGTTTTTGCAGACGAGAGCCGAGTGCGAGTCGACGAGACCGAGATTCCGTACGACGAGATCGTGCGGGCGAACCTGATCGACGGAGAGGTGTGACATGAGCCAGGAGATCATCGAAGCCGTTCGCGAGATCGAGCGTGACAAGGGCATCGAGGAAGGCGCGCTCGTGTCCGCGCTCGAGGATGCGCTGCTCGCCGCATACAAGAAGACCCCAGGCGCATCGCGCCACGCGGCCGTCGAGATGGACAACCAGGGCGACTTCCGCGTGTTCTCGATCGAGCTTCCCGGCGACATCGAGACACGGCTGCTCGAAGAGGCCCGCGAGCGCAAGCTCGAGGAGCTCGAGCGCCTCGAGGAGGAGACGGGCGAGCGCCAGCACACCCTCATCACCGACGACGACCTCGACATCGACTGGTCGGACATTCCCGAGAACCAGGTTCAGCGCGAGGACGTGACGCCGGAAGGCTTCGGCCGCATCGCCGCGCAGACCGCGAAGCAGGTCATCCTCCAGCGGATCCGCGAGGAGGAGCGCCGGATGATGTACGACGAGTACATCGACCGCGTCAGCGAAGTCGTCACCGGCATCGTGCAGCAGGCCGGCGACCGCAACAACGTCCTCGTCGACCTCGGCAAGGTCGAGGCGCTGCTGCCCCGCTCGGAGCAGGTCGACGGTGAGCGCTACGAGCAGGGCTCGCGCATCAAGGCTGTCATCACCGAGGTTCGGTCCGGGACGAAGGGGCCGCAGGTCATCCTCTCGCGCCGCGACCCGGAGCTCATCAAGACGCTGTTCGAGCTCGAGGTGCCGGAGATAGCCGACGGCCTCGTCGAGATCCGCGGCGTCGCGCGCGAGCCGGGCTACCGCTCGAAAATCGCGGTCGAGTCGCACACGCAGGGCGTCGATCCCGTCGGTGCGTGCGTCGGGCCGAGAGGCTCGCGCGTGCGCATGGTCGTATCCGAGCTGCGCGGCGAGAAGATCGACATCATCCCGTGGAACCCGGAGCCGGCACGCTTCGTCGCGAAGGCGCTCTCCCCGGCGCGCGTGCGCGAGGTGTACCTCGACGACGACGCGAAGGAAGCGACCGTCGTCGTCCCCGACGACCAGCTCGCGCTCGCCATCGGCAAGGAGGGCATGAACGCCCGGCTCGCCGCGCGTCTCACCGGCTGGAAGATCGACATCCAGAGCGACAGCGAGTTCGCACAGGCCGAGGCCGATGTCGCCTTCGGCGGCGGTGGAGACGAGCAGGATCTGTCCGGCCGCTGCGGTGCGATCCTCGCCAACGGCAAACGGTGCCCGAACGCGGCGCTACCCGGCTCCCGCTGGTGCGGCGTGGCCGCACACCAGGCGCTCGCGCTCGAGGACGTTCCGGACGACGAGGAGCCGGTCGTCCCCGAGGACGAGCCCGAGCTCGAGGCCGTCATCTCGCCGCCGGAAGCAGAGAGCTTCGGCCCGTCATCGTCCGGCCCGGAGCCGGACGAGGTCGACGACGAGGCGCCTGCCGACGTCGCTGCGACCCACGGTCCCAACGCCACCGCGATCGCGGAGGCGGAAGACGAGGTCGACCTCGACACCGCCCATCCGCAGGTCGCTCCGCTGGAGGAGATTCCCGCCGGCATCCCGGTCGAGCAGGAAGGGGCGGAAGCGGAGTAATGGCAGTTCCGCTCAGGCGGTGCGCCGGCTGCGGCCGGCGCTCACCGCAGCGTGAGCTCATCCGCTTCGTCGCCGTCGACGGGGAGCTCGTTCGCGGTCCCGCCGCCGCACCGGGTCGCGGCGCGTATACGTGCCGGCGGCTTGCCTGCTTCGAGCGTGCGACCGCTCAGCGGGGCTTCGATCGCACGCTGCACACGCCCGTCCGGATCGATCCCGCGCTTGCTCGCATCTACACTGGACCGGCGTATGCCTAACGGAGGGAACAGACCGAACCGCCCGCTCCGCCCTCGCGGCGGCGGCGGAGCTGCGGGCCGGCGCCGGCGCGTTGTCATCGACAACCAGGCCGCCCGTCCGCGCGCGGACGGCCGCCAGTCGCGCGGCCGCAACGAAGGGCCGCCGCGCGAGCCGCGCACGACGCCTCCGGTCCAGCCGACCGGGCCCGTCACCGTCGAGTCCGGCGTCACTGTCCGCGATTTCTCGCAGGCGCTCGGCGTCCCGATGCCGGAGCTGATCAAGATTCTCATGGCCCTTGGCCAGATGCGCACGGCGACGCAGTCGCTCACCGACGAGGAAGTGGAGCTGATCGGCGCCGAGCTCAAGCGCGAGGTGCAGATCAAGCACGCGTCCGACGAAGAGGACGACGAGCCGGAGACGTACGACGATCCCGAAGAGGCGCTCGTCACACGTCCGCCGGTCGTCACGATCATGGGCCACGTCGACCACGGCAAGACGACGCTGCTCGATGCGATCCGCAACGCGAAGGTCGTCGCGACCGAGGCGGGCGGCATCACGCAGCACATCGGCGCCTACCAGGTCAACGTCGATGGCCGGAAGGTCACGTTCCTCGACACGCCGGGCCACGAAGCCTTCACCGCCATGCGCGCCCGCGGCGCGAAGGTGACAGACATCGCCGTCCTCGTCGTCGCAGCAGACGACGGCGTCATGCCGCAGACGAAGGAGTCCATCTCGCACGCCCGCGCCGCGGATGTGCCGATCGTCGTCGCGATCAACAAGATCGACCTGCCCGACTCGAACATCGACCGCGTCAAGGCCGAGCTCGCCCAGGAAGGGCTGCAGCCGGAGGACTGGGGCGGGACCACGCAGTTCGCAGAGGTGTCGGCGAAGACGCAGGTCGGCCTCGATGCGCTGCTCGAGAAGATCCTGCTCGTCGCCGATCTCGAGCTCGATCCGAAGGCGAACCCGAACACGGAAGCGTCCGGCCCGATCATCGAGTCGCGCCTCGACGTCGGCCGCGGCCCGGTGGCGACGATGCTCATCCACCGCGGGACGCTGATCGTCGGTGACGCGATCGTGGCTGGAGATGCGCACGGGCGCGTGAAGGCGCTCTTCAACTACAGGGGCGAGAAGATTCAGAAGGCCCTCCCCGGCGAGCCGGTGGAGATCCTCGGCTTCGACAAGCCACCGCCGGCAGGCGAGCTGGGGCGCGTCGTCGAGAACGACCGGCTCGCGCGCGAGCTGGCCACGCGGCGTGCGGAGCGGCTCCGCCGCGAGCAGCTGGCGACGCAGCGCACGAGCGGCGTGTCGCTGGAGAACCTGTTCGAGCAGATGCAGACCGGCGAAGTCGCCGACCTCAACCTCGTCGTCAAGGGCGACGTCGTCGGGTCCGTCGAGGCTGTCGTGTCGGAGCTCTCGAAGTTCGAGCATTCCGAGGTGCGGCTGAACGTGATCCACCAGGGCGTCGGCGCGATCACGCAGAACGACATCATGCTCGCGTCCGCGTCCGACGCGCTCATCGTCGGCTTCAACGTACGGCCGAACGCGGAAGCGCGCGAGCTCGCGCTACGTGAAGGCGTCGAGATCCGCAGCTACAACGTCATCTACCAGCTCACGGACGACATCGAGCGGGCCCTCGTCGGCAAGCTCGCCGCGGTCAAGACGGAAGAGACCATCGGCGAGGCTGAGGTCAGAGCGCTGTTCAAGGTGTCGCGCCTGGGAACCATCGCCGGTTGCATGGTGACGCACGGCGTCGTGCGGAGGAATGCGGACGTTCGCGTCATCCGCGACGGCACCGTCATCTACACGACGACGATCGGCGCGCTGAAGCGGTTCAAGGACGACGCACGCGAAGTGGCGGAGGGCTTCGAGTGCGGCATCCTCCTCGACGGCTTCAACGATGTGAAGGAAGGCGACGTGCTCGAGGCGTTCGAGACGCGCGAGGTCGAGCGCACCTCGCTCGACGAAGCTCCTTCCGCCGCCGCTTCCTAACCGCGCACGGGCCGCGATGGCCAGCGGCTTCGTCGGGATCCTCACCTGCGAGCTGCAGTTCCCCGAGTCGCACTCGCTGAAGGAGAAGCGGCACCACCTCCGCTCCGCGAAGGCGCAGCTGCAGCGCCGCGTCGGCGCCTCCGTGGCGGAGGTCGACCACCACGACGTGTGGCAGCGCGCGCGCATCACCGTCGCTTGCGCCGCTCGTGAGCACGGCGAGGTCGAGCGGCTGCTCGACGAGGCCGAACGGTGGCTGCGCGGACAGGAGTGGGAGGTCGCACTCGCCGAGCGTCTCGTCGTCGACCCCGACGACTGAGCCGATGCGGGTCTCGCTCACGACGCTCGTCCGCGAGTGGGGACGCATCGGGTGCATCGGATTCGGCGGGCCGCCGACGCACATCGCGCTGCTCCGAGATCTCTGCGTGCGCAAGCGCGGTTGGCTGACGGAGAGCGACTTCGAGGACGCGATCGCCGCGTGCAACCTGCTTCCGGGTCCCGCCTCCACGCAGCTCGCGATCTATTGCGCCTGGCGGCTGCGCGGACGACTCGGCGGGCTCGTCGGCGGTGCTGCGTTCATCGTTCCGGGGCTCGCGCTCATCATCGGCCTCGCGGCCGTGTTCCTTTCGTCGGCGCCGCCGCGCTGGGTGCTCGGCGCAGGGGCGGGGGCCGGAGCAGCCGTCGCCGCAGTGGCGGTGCGCGCCGGGGCTTCGCTCGTCCCCGGCAGCTGGGCGCGCGTCTCGTCTGCGGGCCGGCTCCGCTGGATCGGCTACGCCGTTGCCGGCGCTGCGGCGGCTTCGCTCGTCGGTGCGTGGGTCGTCCTCGTCCTTCTCGTCTGCGGTGCGGTCGAGTTGCTCATTCGGCGCGGCGGGACGGCGGCGTTTCTCCCGCTCTTCGCGGCCGCGCCCGCAGGCGGCCTGCTCGCGCTCGTCTGGGTTGCGTTCAAGGTCGGCGCGCTCTCCTACGGCGGCGGCTTCGTCATCGTCCCGCTCATGCAGGCCGATGCGGTCGCGCACTACCACTGGATGACGGCGGCGCAGTTCCTGAACGCCGTCGCCCTCGGTCAGCTCACGCCGGGTCCCGTCGTCCAGACCGTCGCCGTCGTCGGCTACGCCGCGCGGGGCATCGGCGGCGCTCTTCTCGCCGCGCTCGTCGCCTTCACGCCGTCCTTTGCCTTCGTCCTCGTCGGCGGCGACCGGTTCGACCGGATCCGCAGGGACGCTCGGGCGCGCGCCTTTCTCGACGGCGCCGGCCCGGCCGCGATCGGGGCGATCGTCGGGGCGGCCGTCCCCCTTGCGCGCGCATTGCACGAGAACTGGCAGTTCGGCGTCCTTGCCGCGGCGGCCGTCGTCCTCCTTCTGCTGCGGCGCAGCATCGTCGTCACGCTGCTCCTCGCCGGAGCGGTGGGCATCATCGCCGCACTCGCGGGCGCGCCCCTGCGACACTAGGGCTCATGCCCGACCGAATGCGCAGGGTGAACGAGTCGGTGCGGCAGGTGCTGGCCGAAGCGCTCCTCGAGCTGAAAGATCCCCGCATCGGCCTCGTGACGGTGACGGGGGTCGACACGACCTCGGACCTTCGCCAGGCGACCGTCTTCGTGAGCGTCTTCGGCTCTGCCCGCAAGCGGAATGCCTCGCTCCAGGGGCTCGCCGCCGCCCATGGGCTGCTGCAGGGACGGCTGGCGCGGGAGCTGAGAATGAAACGAACCCCTCAACTGACCTTCGAGTACGATCCGACGGTCGAGCGCGGCGTGCGCATGACCCACCTCATCGATGAGCTCGCCCCAGACGACGAGTGACCTGCAAGCCGTGGTCGACGCGCTTCGCGCGAACGACCGCTTTGTCGTGGTCAGCCACGAGAACCCGGACGGCGACTCCCTCGGCTCGCTGCTCGCGACGACGCTCGCGCTCAGACAGCTCGGCAAGGATGCGGTCATGTATCTCAGCGGCGACTCGCCGATCCCGCGCGAGTACGGGTTCATGCCCCTCGATGACCTGACGCGCACGGTGCCGACCGACATCTCCGAGCGCGTGCTCGTCGCCGTCGACTGCGCGAAGGCGGATCGCATCGGCCCTGACCCCGAGCCGCTTCTGGCCGCGAAGCTCAAGCTCGACATCGACCATCACCACGACAACTCGCGTTTCGGCGACGTGAACCTCATCGTCGCGCAGGCGTCGTCGACGGGCGAGGTCATGCGCGACGTCTTCCGCGAGCTCGGCGTCGAGATCACGCCCGACATCGCCGAGCCGCTGTACATCGCGCTCGTCACCGACACCGGCCGCTTCCAGTACACGAACACGACGCCGAAGGCGCTGCGCCTCGCCGCGGAGCTCGTCGAGGCGGGCGCCGACGTGCACGCGGTCTTCCAACAGGTGTACGAGTCGGTCGAGTTCGCGAAGCTGAAGCTGCTCGCCCGCGCGCTCGACCGTGCGCAGGTCCTCGAAGGCGGTCGCATCATCGTCTCGGTGCTGACGCAGAGCGACTTCACGGAAGTCGGCGCAGTCGCGGCCTACTCGGAAGGAATCATCGACTACCTCCGCGCGGTCGAGGGCTCGGAGCTCGCGGTCCTCATCCGCGAGCCGCCCGGCGAGGACGGGCCGACGCGACGCGTCTCGCTGCGCTCGAGCGTCGACGAGCTCGACGTGTCGGCGATCGCGCGGCGCTTCGGCGGGGGCGGTCACCGTCAGGCCGCGGGCTTCTCGAGCGACGCCTCAGTCGACGAGATCACCGCGATCATCCGCGACGGGTTCGTGGAGCAACGTGCCCGCGCGAGCGCTTGAGCCTGCAGGCGTCGCACTCGTCGACAAGCCCGCCGGCCCGTCGTCGTTCGCGATCGTCGCGCAGATCCGCCGCGTCACGGGCGCTCGCACGGGACATGCGGGCACGCTCGACCCGTTCGCAACGGGGCTGCTTCTCCTCCTCTCAGGACGCGCGACGAAGCTCGCGCCGCAGCTCGTCGGGCTCGACAAGCGCTACCTGACGACGATCGACCTCACTGCGACGACGACGACCGGCGATCCGGAGGGCGAGGTGCTCGACCGGCACGACCCGCCGGCGGAGCTGGACATCGAGCGCCTGCGCGGCGAGATCGAGCTGCGGATTCCTGCAGCGTCCGCCGTGAAGATCGACGGAGAGCGTGCGTATCGGCTCGCACGCCGCGGCGTCGCCGTCGAGATGCCGCTGCGCCGGTCGACCGTGCACGCACTCGACGTGATCGCGTATACGGGAGACATCGTGACACTCGACCTCCGCGTCAGCTCCGGCACGTACATCCGCGCCATCGCGAACGAGCTCGGCGGGCACTGCCGCACGCTGCGCCGGACCGAGGTGGGCCCGTTCTCGGTCGACGACGCCGTTCCGCCGGAGGCGTTCGAGCCGGGGAGGCTCATGAGCGAGGAGGAGGTGCTCGCCGCGCTGTGAACCTCGCCCATCGCCCAGACGAGCTCGAGCCGGCACGCCGCGCGGTCGCGATCGGCACGTTCGACGGTGTGCATCGCGGTCACGTCCGCGTGCTGGAGGCTGCGACCGCGTCCGGGCTGCGCCCGGCGGTGGTCACGTTCGATCCGCATCCGCGCACGCTCTTCGGCGAGCCGGTCGAGCTCCTGACGACGCTCGAGCGGCGGATCGAGCTGTTCGCGGAGCTTGGGATCGAGGACGTGCTCGTGTGCCGGTTCGACCCGGGGCTCGCCGAGCTGCCGGCGGAGGAGTTCGCCGAATCGATCCTTCGCGCGGCGGGCGCCGAGGTCGTCGCCGCCGGCGACGGCTTCCGCTTCGGGAGCGGCCGCTTGGGCGATCTCGCGCTCCTGGAGCGCATGGGATTCGACGTCCGCCGTGTGCCGATCGTCGACAACGTGTCGTCCAGTCACATCCGCCGCCTGCTGGCCGCGGGCGAAGTGCGGCAAGCGGCGCAGCTCCTTGGCCGGCCTCCCGAGGTGGAGGGAATGGTCGTGCACGGCTCCCAGCGCGGATCCGGTCTCGGGTTCCCGACCGCGAACCTCGATGTCGCGCCGGGATTGCTCGTCCCGGCGCTCGGCATCTACGCGGGCGCAGCGCTCGACCACCGGACCGCGGTCTCGATCGGAACGAACCCGCACTACGGCGGCACAGATCGGCGCGTGGAGGCGTACCTGCTCGACTACGAGGGCGACCTGTACGGCAGCCGGCTCGTGGTCGAGCTCTGGCAGCGGCTGCGGGACGAGGCGGCCTTCGAGTCGGAGGCCGAGCTCGTGGAGGCGATCGCCGCCGACGTTCGTCGCACGCGCGAGGCCGAACGCCCAGCGTGAGTTTTTCGGGCGGTCGGCATCTTCCTCGGTATGGAAGCCGCCACGAACCCCACGTCCAAACGGCTGGCGGTGCTTGCGAGCGTGCGCTGCCTCGAATGCGGCGGCGTGTACGCGAAGCCCACCATCGGCGGGACGAGCGACATGAACCCGGGCTGCCCCGTGTGCGGATACGTCGGGTGGATCCCGGTCAGGCTCGTTCCGGAACCGAGAGCACGACCCCGCTCCGTCGGGGGTCGGCCGCCGCGCCCCGCCGCCCGATTCCGCTGACGCCGCCGAAGTAGTGGTGCAGCGCGGGCCAGCGCCGAACGCGCAGGCCCGACGACTCCAGCTGGTCGAGCGCGTCCTCGTCGATGCCCGGCTCGGCATTGACGACATCGGCCGCGACATGCGCGCGGGGCCGTTCCACCGCTTCTTGCGGGACGAGCCCTTCGTCGAGGATGCCCGCGGCGACGCCGACGAGCGCCGTGCGCAGTCGCGTGCCGCCGGCCGCGCCGATCGCGAGGGCGAGCCCGCGCTCGTCGAGCACGACGCTCGGCGCCATCATGCTCTCCATGCGCGCGCCTGGCTCGAGGGCGCCCACGAGCAGGTCGACCTCGCCGAGCATGCTGTTCAGGTGCAGGTCGAGGCCGGGCAGCCAGTCGCCCGAGCCGAGCCCGAGGCTCGTGGTGAGGACGCACGCGTTGCCGTCGTGGTCGACCGTGACGAGGTTCGTCGTGTGCGTCTCCGGCCCGGGTGTGCCGGCGAGCGCCGCAAGCAGCGCGAGGACACGGTCCGCCGGCGCGAGCCCGCGCAGGCGCGGTAGCCGCTCGAGCGTTTCCGGCACGCCGGAGAGCCCGCCGCGCGTGAGGAAGCGCAGTCCGAGCCATGCAGCCTCCGCCGGCTCGGTCCAGCGCGCCTCGTAGCCGGCGAGATCGTCGGCGGTTACGAGCCCGCAGCGCTCGTCCGACAGAGCCAGAAGCGCGCGTCCGATCGTCCCGGTGTACGCCCCGGTCGCGCCTTCGGCGGCGAGCGACTCGAGCGCCGCGACGAGACCGGGCTGCTCGAGTCGGTCGCCCGCCTGCAACAGCCGGCCGCCCGGCGCGTACATGCGTGCGCCCTCGCGCATCGTCATGACGGGCTCGAGCATGGCGAGGCACGAGGCGTGCGCGGGCGGCATCTCCACGCCGGCGCGGGCGAGCCGAAGCGCCGGCTCGACGAGCCGCGCCCACGGCAGGCGGCCGTGCGCCTCCCAGAGCGCGCCGAGGCCGGCCGCGACCCCGGGCACGGCGCAGCTGGCCGCCCCGACCGCGTAGTGGACGAGCTCCTCGCCAAAGGGGACGTCGAGCCCGATGAGCTCGCCGCCCGATCCGGAAGGCACTGCGCAGAAACAGTCGAGATTGCGCGCCCGGCCGGCGCTCGCGTCCCAGTAGATGGCGTGGCCGCCGCCGAGGAGCCCGGTCATCACCGTCTCGGCGACGCAGGAGGCGAGCCCGGCCGCGATGGCGGCGTCCGCCGCCGATCCGCCGTCGGCGAGGATCTCGACACCTGCCTCGGCGGTGGCAGGGTGACCTGCGCTGACGGCGACAGGGAGCGCGGAGCGCGTCCGTCTGAACTGATCACCTGACACGTTGGACGTCCACTCCTAGGCTGAAACGGCAGCAACCATGCGGGATTGCTACCCTAGTCGGCGACCCAGCCCCGGCCGCAGCGCGTTCTTCCTTCGCGCGGTGAGCGGAGGCTCGGGAGACGCCTACCAGGGAGGCCCATGGCCCTCACGAAGGAAGCAAAGCTGGAGATCATCAAGAAACACGGCCGCGGTGAGGCCGACACCGGCTCGCCGCAGGTGCAGATCGCAATGCTCACGCAGCGTGTCAACGAGCTGACCGAGCATCTGCGCACGCACAAGCACGACCACTACTCCCGCCGCGGGCTGCTGAAGCTCGTCGGCCGGCGCCGCCGCTTTCTGACGTATCTCCAGAAGCACGACCTCGAGGGCTATCGAGCCCTGATCAAGGAGCTCGGCCTGCGCAGATAGGCCGGCCGGGACCAAACATGGGGAGTGGTAGTTGAGCGAGCTCCGACACGAGACCGGAGCTGTCTCAACTCCCACTCTCCGCCCAAGCAGAGTGGAGGACAATCGATGAGTATCACGACCGAGCGGCTGGCTCGCGTCTCCTTGCAGGTGGGTGAGCAGGAGATCACGTTCGAGACCGGCAAGCTCGCGAAGCAGGCCGACGGCGCAGTCGTCGTCCGCAGCGGCGAGACGATGGTGCTCGCGACGGCGGTCGGACGGGCGGAGGCGCGCGAAGGCGCGGACTTCTTCCCGCTGACGATCGACGTCGAAGAGCGGATGTACGCCGCCGGCAAGATCCCGGGCGGTTTCTTCAAGCGCGAAGGTCGCGCCAGCGAGCGCGCCACCCTGACCGCACGGATGATCGACCGCCCGATCCGGCCCCTGTGGCCGAAGGGCTTTCGCAACGAGGTACAGGTGATCTGCACCGTGCTCTCCGCGGATCTCGTCACACCGCACGACATCCTGTGCATCAACGGCGCGTCCGCGTCGCTCATGCTCTCGCCGCTGCCGTTCTTCGGCCCGGTGGGAGCCGTCCGCATCGGCCGGATCGACGGCGCGCTCGTCGTCAACCCGACGATGCAGCAGAACTGGACCGAGACCGCGCTCGACCTGATCGTCGTCGGCACGAAGGACGGCCTGACGATGGTCGAGGCCGGCGCCGACGAGGTGCCCGAGGACGTGCTCCTCGAGGCGCTCGAGCTCGCTCACGGGGAGATCAAGAAGCTGTGCGAGGCGCAGGAGGATCTGCGCCGCCAGGCCGGCAAGCCGAAGTGGCTCGACATGGAGCTGACGGCGGAGCTCGAGTCGTCGCACGGCCACGCGATCTGGGAGCGCATCCAGAGCGTGGGCCTGCGCGAGGCTGGAACGATCGTCGACGAGCTTGCGACGCAGATTGCGGGCGAGATCACGATGGACTCGAGCGAAGAGGACATCCAGCGTCTCACGCAGGTGCGTGCGAGCCTGAACATGCTGCTCGAGAAGCAGCGTCTCGCCGCGGTGGAGGGCCCGGTCCGCGACCAGTTCGAGAGCGGCCTGCGGGCACTCACGGATGCCGAGCAGGACTCGAAGGAGCTCAAGTCGGCGAAGCGCAACCTGCTCTTCGAGCAGATCGTCTCGAACGTCGAGCTGCAGTTCCCCGTCGGGCCCGCGTCCGCCGACACGGATGGCCCGGCGGCCAAGGACAGCCTCACGAAGAGCTACATCAAGAAGGCTGCCGAGGCGATCTACAAGGACCTCGTCCGCAAGAAGATCGCGGTCGACAAGCGGCGGCCCGACGGCCGCAGCACCGACGAGATCAGGCCGATCGAGGTTGAAGTCGGCGTCAACCCGCGGGCGCACGGCTCCGGGCTCTTCACGCGCGGTCAGACGCAGGTCCTGTCGACGCTCACGCTCGGCACGGCGAAGGAGGGGCAGCGGATCGACGACCTGTCGCTCGAGACCGACCGCCGCTTCATGCATCACTACAACTTCCCGCCCTTCTCGGTCGGGGAGACCGGCTTCATGCGCGGCCCGAAGCGCCGTGACATCGGCCACGGCGCGCTCGCTCAGCGGGCGCTCGAGGCGATGATCCCGAGTGCCGACGAGTTCCCGTACACGATCCGCATCGTCTCGGAAACGCTCGAGTCGAACGGCTCGTCGTCGATGGGCTCCGTCTGCGGCTCGACGCTCGCGTTGATGGACGCCGGTGTGCCGATCAAGGCGCCGGTCTCCGGGATCGCGATGGGCCTCGTGAAGGAGGGCGACGACTACGTGATCCTGACCGACATCCAGGGTGCCGAGGACCACCTCGGCGACATGGACTTCAAGGTCGCGGGGACACGGGACGGAATCACCGCGCTCCAGATGGACATCAAGATCACCGGCGTCACGCAGGAGATCATGAAAGGCGCACTCGAGCAGGCGAACCGGGCGCGCAACGCGATCCTCGACATCATGCTCGACGTGATTCCGGAGTCGCGCGCGGAGCTTTCACAGAACGCGCCGCGGATCACGTCGGTCAAGATCGATCAGGAGAAGATCGGCATGGTCATCGGCAAGGGCGGCGAGACGATCCGCGGCCTCGAGTCGGACTACGAGGTGCAGATCGACATCGAGGAGGACGGCACGATCCTCATCTACGCAACCGACGGCGAGAAGGCCGCGGCAGCGATCTCCGCGATCCAGGCGCTGACCAAGGAGCCGGAAGTGGGGGACACCTACACCGGCAAGGTCGTCAAGACGACGCAGTTCGGAGCGTTCGTCGAGCTGAAGAAGGGGACGGACGGCCTGCTGCACGTCTCCAACGTCGGCCCGGGCCGCGTCGGTCACATCGAGGACGTGATGGCGCGCGGCGACGTCGTGGACGTCGTCGTCCAGGAGGTGGACAAGGCGCGCGGCCGGATCGGGCTGAAGCTCATCGCGAAGCACGAAGACGGCCGCCTCGTCCAGCCGGAGGAGCTGATCGAGCGGGCGAAGGACGCACCGCCGAGGCCTCCGGAGGAGGAGCGCCCTCGCCGCGACGACCGCAGTCGCGGCGGCGGCGGCCGCGGCCGGCGGTAGAGAAACACCGAGAGGGCGGCCCCAAAAGGCCGCCCTCTCACTCTTTGGGGGTACCTCGAGTCCCCCGTTTGTGCCGATGACCCTAGGTGAGGAATCCCGCCCTGGACGAGCCGAACCTTCCACCTGTCTCACCGCTCCGCGGCCTGCTCGAGGTCACGCGGCTCGTTCGCGCGGCCGACGAGGTTCCTGAGCTCCTGGTGGCGATCGCACGCGTCGTGGCCGAGTCGCTCGGCTACGGCACGGTCGCAATCAACTTGTACCGGCCCGAATGGGACGATTTCGAGACCGCGACCGTGCACGGCGGCGAAGAGGCGAAGAAGACGCTCATCGGGCATGTGCGCCGGATCGAGGAGTGGGAGCCGGTGCTGGCCGAGCGCTTCCACCGGGGCGGCGCATACGTCGTCCCGGCAGGCGAGTTCGACTGGGGGACCCCCGGCCAGGATTTCTATCTCCCGGACGAGGCGGCCGGCGTCGGCGAGAACGCGTGGCATCCACTCGACGCGCTCTTCGTGCCGATGCGCCACCACGACGGTCATCTCCTGGGCATCCTCTCGGTGGACGAGCCGGCGAACCGTCTGCGCCCGACCGACGACGACCTCGAGGTCCTCGTCGCGCTTGCCGACCACGCTGCGATCGCGTTGCAGTCGGCGCAGGAGGCAGCGAACGCAGGGCGCCATCGGCTCGCGCTCGAACAGCTGTTGCGTGTGTCGACCGGTCTCACGGCGCACCCGAGCGCAGACGCGATCATGCAGCGGGTGTGCGTCGGCGTCCGCGACGCGCTCGGTTTCCAGAACGTCCTCGTCCTCCTGACGGATCCGCTCACGAGCCAGGTGAGCGCGGGCGCGGCCGTCGGCTGGAACCGCGACAGCGTCCTGACGGCCCCGATCTATCTGCCGGACGTCCTGCCCCTCTTCGACCCGGCGTTCGAGATCGAAGGCTGCTACCTCGTGCCGAACGCCGAGGCCGAGCGCCTCGTTTCCCGGGAGAAGATCACGTACGCGTCGAAGCTCAACGGGCGCGGCCCGCATGCGTGGAACCGGCACTGGCTGCTCGTCCCGCTCCGCGGCGCCGACGATGCCATCATCGGCATCCTCTCCGCCGACGAGCCGGCCGACCGGCTGCTGCCTTCGAGCGAGAAGCTCCAGGCGCTGCGCATCTTCGCGAACCAGGCGGCGGCGGCGATCGTGTCGGCCGAACGCGTGCGCGAGTTGAGCTTCCTGGCCGACCACGATCCGCTGACGCGGCTGCTGAACCGGCGCGCATTCGTCGAGCGGCTGGAGGCGGAAGTGGCGCGGGCGATCCGCTACGAGCGCCAGTTCGGGCTCGTGGTGTGCGACCTCGACGGCTTCAAGAGCGTGAACGACCGGCTCGGCCACGCTGCCGGCGACGACGCACTGCAGATGTTCGCGCGGACGATCGAGAAGGCACTGCGCAAGAGCGACAACGCGTTCCGGATCGGCGGCGACGAGTTCGCGCTGCTCCTCGCGGAGGCAACGGAGGACGACGCACGCGAGGTGATCGACCGCATCCGGGACAAGATGGAGGGCATGCGCGCGAGCTTCGGCGTCGCCTCGTGCCCCACCGATGCGAGCGACGCCCAGACGTTGTTCCGGCTCGCGGACGAGGCGCTCTACCACGCCAAGCGCTCCGGCACCGGCCTCCAGTTCGTCTGAAATAGCATCCGGACGTGCAGAAGTACGTCCTGTCCGAGCTGGACTCGGGTGAGCGCGTCATCTCCGAGCGCGTGCCCAGCGTGCGCTCGGTGGCGATCGGGTTCTGGATCGGCGCCGGCTCGCGGGACGAGCGCGGCGACCGCGCGGGTGCGTCCCACTTCATCGAGCACATGCTCTTCAAGGGGTCGCGTTCCTACGACGCGCAGCAGATCGCAGAGACCTTCGACGCCATGGGCGCCGAACTGAACGCCGCAACCTCGCGCGAGCATACCGTGGTCTACGCGCGCGTCCCAGACCGCCACGCTGACGAGGCGCTCGAGGTCATGACCGACATGGTCTTCGCCCCGGCGTTCGCCGACCTCGACCAGGAGCGCGAGGTCGTCCTCGAGGAGATCGCGATGTACGAGGACACCCCACAGGAGCTCGTCCACGACCTCTTCTCCGATGCCGTGTTCGGGAAGCACGCGCTCGGCCGGCCCGTGATCGGGACCGCCGACGTGATCTCGTCGATCAGCCGCAGGTCGGTCGCCGCGTATCACCGCGCGATGTACACGGGCGGGAACATCGTGGTTGCGGCGGCCGGAAGCATCGCGCACGATCGCTTCGTCTCCCTGCTGGAGCGCTTCGAACACAAGAGCGCCGCCGCCGGCCGCACGGCGCCGCGCGTTCGCCGCCCGCTCACGCAGACACCGCCGCCCGGCCTGCGCTTCGAGCGCAAGGAAACCGAGCAGTACCACCTGTGTCTCGGCGCGCCCGGGATCTCGCGCTCCGACCGCCGCCGCTTCGCCGCGTCGCTCCTCGACTCGATTCTCGGCGGCTCGGCGTCGTCCCGCCTTTTCCAGGAGATCCGGGAGAAGCGCGGGATGGCGTACTCCGTCTACACGTTCGCGTCCCAGTACACCGACACGGGTCTGATCGGGATCTACGTCGGCACGCGCGAGGAGAACCTGGCCTCATGCGTCGAGATCTGCACGGAGCAGATCGCCGAGATCGCGGCGGGCACGTTTCGCAGAGGCGAGCTCGAGCGCGCAAAGGAGAGCATGAAGGGGCGCATCACGCTCTCGATGGAGTCGACCGCGAACCGGATGAGCAGGCTCGGAAAGGCGCTGATCACCGACACCGAGTTGCTGAGCTTCGAACGGATCATCGCCGAGGTCGATGCGGTCGAGCCGGACGAGGTGGCCGAGCTCGCCGGTGTTCTGCTCGACCCGGATCGGCTGTCTGCGGCGTGCGTCGGACCGGACGAGGATCGGTTCCGCGCTGCGCTCGGGAACGGCGCGGCGCGGAAGGCAGCATGAAGCTCGCACTCTTCGGCGCGGACGGGAAAGTGGGAGCTGCGCTGCTGCCGGTCCTCGAGCGCGCGGGTCACGAGGTGAAGCGCATCGAGATCGGCGACGAGCCGGACGTCCGCGGTCTCGACGCGTGCGTCGACTTCACTACACCCGACGCCGCACCGCGCAATGTCCGCGCGGCGCTCGAGCAGGGAGTGTCCTGCGTCGTCGGCACGACGGGCTGGGACCCGCAGCCGCTGCACGAGCTCGCTGCTGCGAACGGCCTCCGCCTCTTCGTCGCCCCGAACTTCTCCATCGGCGCGGTCCTGATGATCCGCTTCGCGCGCGAAGCGGCCGCCTTCTTCCCACGAGCGGAGATCATCGAGCTGCACAACGAGGCGAAGAAGGACGCGCCCTCGGGAACTGCGCGCATGACGGCGGAGCTCATCGGCGGCGACACCGTCATCCACTCGGTGCGTCTTCCAGGCCTCGTCGCGCACCAGGAGGTCATCTTCGGAGGCGAGGGCCAACTGCTGACGATCCGCCACGACACGACCGCGCGCGAGTCGTTCGCCGAGGGCGTCCTGCTCGCGCTCGCGAAGCTCGACACGCTCCCGCCCGGCCTGACGATCGGCCTGGACGCCGTCCTGTAGGCCATAGTTCCCGGCGATGCCGGGCCAGGCCGCCGAGCTCGTCTTCGACGAGGCGACGAAACGCTACGAGGGACGGGAGGGCGCGGCGGTCGAGCGCCTGTCGCTCACGGTCGCGGCGGGCGAGATCTGCGTGCTCGTCGGCCCGTCCGGCGGGGGGAAGACGACGGCGCTCCGTCTCGTCAACCGTCTGATCGAGCTGACGAGCGGCGATATCCGCATCGACGGGACGAGCGTCCGGGAGCAGAACCTCGTCCAGCTCCGCCGCGGCATCGGGTACGTCATCCAGCAGGTCGGCCTGTTCCCGCACATGACCATCGAGGCGAACATCGGAACCGTTCCGCGCCTCTACGGCCGGCCGCGCTCCTGGATCCACACCCGCTCGGAGGAGCTGCTCGAGCTCGTCGGCCTCGACCAGTCGTACGCGAAGCGCTACCCGGCGCAGCTCTCCGGCGGTGAGCGCCAGCGCGTCGGCCTCGCGCGCGCGCTCGCCGGCAATCCGCCGCTCATGCTCATGGACGAGCCGTTCGGCGCGATCGACCCGATCGTGCGCGCGCGGCTCCAGGACGAGTTCCTCCGCCTGCAGAAGGAGGTGCGAAAGACGGTCGTCTTCGTCACGCACGACATCGACGAGGCGATCAAGATCGGCGACCGGATCGCCATCCTCCGCACCGGCGGGCATCTCGCGCAGTACGACACGCCGCTCGCGATTCTCGAAAAGCCCGCGGATGATTTCGTCGCCGCGTTCGTCGGCGCCGACCGTGCGCTCAAGGCGCTCGCCCTGCACACGCTTGCCGAGCTCGAGCTCGGGCCACCCGCCGACGGCCCGAAATGCCCGCGCACGACGACAGTCCGGGACGCACTTGCGCTCCTACTCCAACAGCACGCGAACGTCCTGGCCGTGACCGACGAGAGCGGAACGGTCGTCGGCTCCATCACGAGGGATGCGCTCCTCAAGTGATCGTCGCCGGCGGCCCCGTCATCCCCAACTTCGGCAGCGGCAGCTCCTGCGAGGTGAACAACGGCTGGTTCTGCACGGACTGGGTTCGTCAGCATTGGAGCGACACGCTGCAACCGGCGCTCTTTCAGCACATCGAGCTCGCCGCGATCGCCATCGGGATCGGCTTCGCGATCGCCTTCGCGCTCGCGCTCGTCGGCTTCCGCTTCCGGCTCGTCGACCCGCCGATCGGGATCGTGTCCGACTTTCTGTACACGATCCCGAGCCTCGCGCTCTTCCAGATCCTCGTCCCGTTCACCGGCATTTCGCTGCTTACCGTCGAGATCGCGCTCGTCTCGTACACGCTCCTCATCCTGTACCGGAACATGATCGAAGGGCTGCGCGCGGTCCCGGAGGAGGTCGTCGATGCGGCACGCGGCTCCGGCTTCACGCGCGCGCAGACGTTCAGGCGCGTCGAGCTGCCGCTCGCGCTGCCCGCGATCCTCACCGGGCTGCGTGTCGCGACGGTGTCCACGATCTCGATCGCGACCATTGCGCCGTTCGTCATCGCGCAGGGACTGGGCCAGCCGATCTACGCGGCGCTCTCGCAGGACATCTTCAAGACGGAGATCTTCACCGCCGGCGGCATGGTGATCGCGCTCGCGCTCGTCGCCGACGGATTGCTCGTCCTTCTCCAGCGCCGCCTGACTCCGTGGGTGCGCGCATGAAAACGTTCATCGACGCGTTTCGCTTCATGGCGGACAACCCGCATCTCCTGCTCGCGAAGACGGGGGAGCACCTGGAGCTGTCGGGCGCAGCGCTCGGCATCGCGCTCCTGCTGGCGCTCCCCATCGGGCTGTGGCTCGGCCACCTGCACCGAGGGCTCTTCCTTGCCGCGAGCGTGTCGAACGTCGGGCGGTCGCTCCCGAGCCTCGTGCTCATCGCCTTCGGGCTGACGATCCTCGGAGTCGGTTTCTGGAACAACACCGCCGCGCTCGTCGTGCTCGCGATCCCGCCGATCCTCACGAATGCGTACTTCGCGATCGACACGGTCGACCGTGACGCCGTCGAAGCGGCGCGCGGCATGGGGATGACCGGGCGTCAGGTATTGCTGCAGGTCGAGCTCCCGCTCGGCCTGCCGTTCGTGCTTGCCGGCATCCGCATCGCGGCGATCTTCGTCATCGCCACGGCGACCATCGCCGCGGTCGCAGGCGGCGGTGGCCTCGGTCAGATCATCGTCAACCAAGCCAGCTACGGCCTCAGCGGCGTCGTCGCAGCGTCGCTCTGGGTTTCGGCGCTCGCGTTTCTCGCCGCCTTCATTCTCTCCGTCATCCGCAGAGCGGCCTCGCCTAGACCTGTGCCGCTTCCGTAGGCTCCCGGGGTATCTATCACTCCGTTCCCGGGAGGGACGCATGATCAGGAAGCACACGCGGCGTGCCGCAAAGGCGGCATTCGCGATCTCGTTGGGTGTCGCGATCGTCTTGGGTGGGACCGCGGCCGTCGCATCGGCGGCGCCGCAGGCGAAGCCCACGGTCCTCGTCGGCAACAAGAACTTCACGGAGGAGTTCATCCTCGGCCAGCTGTACGGCCAGGCGCTCGCCGCGAAGGGCTTCACCGTGAAGTACGCCGGCAGCCTCGGGAGCTCCGAGCTCGCCGACACCGCGATCAAGAGCGGCAAGATCAACCTGCTGCCCGAGTACACGGGCGTCGTCGTGCAGGACATCGCCAAGGAGACGCCGGGCAAGACGGCGAGCGCGGTCTACGCCCAGGCGAAGAAGTTCGAGCAGACGCGCGGGCTGACGATGCTCAACGCGACGCCGTTCTACGACACCGACACCGTCACGGTGCTGAAATCGACGGCGCAGAAGTACGGCCTGAAGACGATCGGTGATCTGAAGAAGGTCAAGTCGTTCACGTACGCCGGCTTCCCGGAGTGCCAGACGCGCATGACCTGTCTCCTCGGTCTCAAGCGGACCTACGGGCTCACGCAGACGAAGTTCGTGCCGCTGGCGACCATCAGCGTGTACACGCTGCTCGACGACGGGAAGGCGACAGGCGGCGACGGCTTCTCGACCGACCCGCAGCAGGCGACGGGCAAGTACGTCGCGCTGACCGACACGAAGCACATCTTCGGCTTCCAGAACGTGGCGCCAATCGTGTCGAAGAAGCTTCTCGCGGCGGGCGGTTCGGCATTCTCGAGCACGGTGAACGCGGTCTCGTCGAAGCTCACGCTTGCTGCCATGCAGGCAATGAACAAGGCGGTCGGGATCGACAAGAAGACGCCCGCGGCAGTCGCCTCGGCGTTCCTGAAGGCGAACGGGCTCAAGTAGTGCACGTCGTCGTGTTAGGTGGGGGGTCGACCGGCGAGCACTTCGTCGGAGCCCTCCGCCGGCGCGACGCCGACGTCGACATCACGGTCGTCGAGACGCGCCTCGTCGGCGGCGAGTGCACGTTCTACGCCTGCATCCCGACGAAGACGATGCTGCGCTCGGTCGAGCTGTCCTCGGCGCTCGACCATGCCCCGAGCTTCCGGCCGCAGCGTGCCGACGAGGCCGGCGTCTGGGA
This sequence comes from Gaiellaceae bacterium, assembly GCA_035532535.1. GTDB lineage: Bacteria > Actinomycetota > Thermoleophilia > Gaiellales > Gaiellaceae > Palsa-739. Next base: position 13,939 of record DATKQT010000018.1, on the reverse strand, counting down.
GTGGCGCGACTGGGCGACCGACAACTGGGACGACGCCGCGGGGCTGAAGTTCCTCGAGGAGAATCGCACCGGGTTCGTCCGCGGCTACGGACGGGTCCTCCGCCCGGGCGTGATCGCGGTCGAGGACGGCCCCGAGCTCGAGTACGACCGACTGGTCGTCGCGACCGGCTCGGCGCCGGCGATCCCTCCGGTGGACGGGCTCGACAGCGTCGACTACTGGACGAACGAAGACGCTGCGCGCACGCACTCCATCCCGAAGCGGCTCGCGATCATGGGCGGCGGTCCGGTCGGCGCCGAGTTCGCGCAGTTCTTCTCCGGCATGGGCTCGCAGGTGACGCTGGTCGAGCACGGCCCGCGCCTGCTCGGCCGCGTGCACGAGGAAGCGGGCGCGCTCATCGCCGACGTGTTCCGCGCCGAGGGGATCGACGTGCGCCTCGGCACGGATGTCGTGCGCGTCGAGCCCGGCGTGCGCCTCACGTTGTCGGACGACTCGACGGTCGACGCCGACACGTTGCTCGTTGCGACCGGCCGCCAGCTCCACGTGCAAGGCCTCGGCCTCGAGGACATCGGCGTGAAGGCAGGCCCGCGCGGGATCGAGGTCGACGGGCGCATGCGCGCTGCCGAGAACGTCTGGGCGATCGGCGACGTCACGGGCATCGCGCTCTTCACCCACATTGGCAAGTACCAGGCGCGAGTGGCGGCGGCGGACATGGCGGGGCGGCGGGTCGAGGCCGACTACCGCGCCATTCCGGCAGGCATCTTCACGGACCCCGAGGTGGCGACCGTCGGGCGCACGGACGGCGACGACCTAGTGTCGGCGCGGTGGGAGCTCACGGCGACGTCCCGGATGGCGACGTACGAGAAGCCGAAGCGCGACGGGTTCCTGCGGCTCTTCGCAGACCCGAAGAAGGGTGTCCTCGTGGGTGCGGTCGCGGTCGGGCCGCAGGCGACGGAGTGGTTGGGGCAGCTCACGCTGGCTGTCCGCGCAGCGGTCCCCGTCGAGGTCCTGCTCGACACGATCCAGCCGTTCCCGAGCTTCTCCGAGGGCATCTTCTGGTGCCTGCGGGAGCTCGCGGACTCACTTCCGTGACACCGACGTACGACCCTGTTACGGGTGTGTGACGGGCGCCTCACGTAAAATGATTTCCGTGCTCGGCGAAGTCCTGACCGCGATCGTCACCCCGTTCCATCAGGACGGCTCCGTCGACTTCGAAAGCTTCCGGCGGCTTGCGGCCCACCTCGTCGACAACGGGTCGGACGGCCTCGTGGTGGCCGGCACGACAGGGGAGGCGCCGACGCTCACCGACGAGGAGAAGCTCGAGCTTTTCGCCGTCGCCATCGACGCTATCGGCGATCGCGCGACCGTGGTCGCGAACACGGGCACGTACGACACGGCGCACTCGGTCCATCTGACCGGCGAGGCGCACGACCTCGGCGTCCACGGCATCCTCGCCGTCACGCCCTACTACAACAGGCCGCCGCAGCGCGCGATCGTCCGCCACTTCCAGGAGATCGCGGTCGTCACCGACAAGCCGGTGATCGCCTACAACATCCCGAGCCGCGTCGTCGTCAACATCGAGCCGGAGACGATCACCGAGCTCGCGCAGATCGAGAACGTCGCCGGCGTGAAGCAGGCCAACGACGATCTCTCGCAGGCGCGGCACATCGTCGAAGCCGGGCTCACGCTGTACGCGGGCGACGACAACCTCGTCCACCCGTTCCTCGAGCTCGGGGGCGAGGGCGGCGTCTGCGTGCACACGCACGTCTGGGGACCGCAGACGAAGGAGATGGTCCGGTTGTACAAGAGCGGCGACACGGCCGGCGCGCAGGCCCTGAACGACGAGATGGCGCCCGCGTTCGAGCTCCTGAAGATCCAGACGAACCCGATTCCGATCAAGGCTGCCGTCAATCTCCTCGGGCACGAGGTCGGCGGCTATCGGCTGCCGATGGTCGAGCCGACCGACGGCGAGCTCGCGCAGATTCGGGCCTGCCTCGAGCGGGCCGGCGTGCTCCAGCCGGTCCAGGCGTAGCTTGGGGACCTGCCGGATCATTCCCCTCGGCGGCCTCGGCGAGGTGGGGAAGAACATGACCGCGTACGAGGCCGAGGGCTCGATCGTGATCGTCGATGCAGGGCTTGCGTTTCCGCGCGACGAGCATCTCGGCGTCGACCTCGTCCTCCCGGACTTCTCCTATCTCGTCGAGCGCGCGGAGATGATCCGCGGCGTCGTGCTCACGCACGGCCACGAGGATCACGTCGGCTCGCTGCCGTATCTCATGCGCGAGGTGCACGTTCCGGTCGTCGTCGCGACGCGGCTCACGCTCGGCCTGATCAAGTCGAAGCTGGACGAGCACGGCCTCGCACGCGAAGCGGAGCTTCGCGAGGTCGCGCCCGGCGACGAGCCGTTCGATCTCGGCCCGTTCCGGATCGAGTTCATCCGCATGGCGCACTCGATCCCGGATGCGGCCGCGGTCGTGCTGGAGACGCCCGGCGGGCGCATCGTGCACACGGGCGACTACAAGATCGACCACACGCCGGTCGACGGCCAGCGGACCGACGTCGGCAAGCTCGCCTCGGTCGGCAACCAGGGCGTCGACCTCCTCCTCGGCGACTCGACGAATGCCGAACGGGCCGGTGTCACGCAGTCGGAGCGCGTCGTCGGCGAGGCGTTCCGCCAGATCTTCCCGTCGCGGACCGGCCGGATCCTCATCTCGTCATTCGCGTCGAACGTGCATCGCATGCAGCAGGCCGCCGATGTCGGCATCGAGTGCGGCCGCAAGGTTGCGTTCGTCGGCCGCTCCATGCGGAAGAACGCGAACATTGCGCGCAACCTCGGCTACATGAACGTTCCCGAAGAGATGATCCTGCGTCCGCAGGACCTCGCGGAGCTTCCGCCCGGCCAGCAGCTCATTCTCTGCACGGGAAGCCAGGGCGAGCCGATGTCGGCGATGACTCGCATCGCGTACAACGACCATCCCGCCGTCAGGGTCGAGGCGGGCGACACGGTGATCATCTCGGCGAAGCCGATTCCCGGCAACGAGCTGCGCGTCCACGACGCGATCAACCGCCTCGCCCGATCGGGTGCCGAGGTGCTGCACGAGGACAACGCGCCGGTGCACGTCTCGGGGCATGGACGCGCCGAGGAGTTGCGCACGATCATCGCCCTGCTCCGTCCGCGCGCCGTCATGCCCGTGCACGGTGAGTTCCGCATGCTCGCCGCGCATGCACAGCTCGCGCGCGAGAGCGGCCTTGCGGAGGAGAACATCGTGCTGGCCGAGAACGGCACCGTGGTCGAGCTCAAGGATGGGGTCGCGCGCGTCGTTGATCACGTCCAGGCTGGGATGACGTTCGTCGACGGCCTCGGCGTCGGCGACGTGCACGACGTGGCGCTGCGCGACCGGCGCCGGCTTGCGGAAGACGGGGTCGTCATCGTCGTCGCCACTCTTGCCGCCTCGAACGGCGCCGGCGCCCTGACCGCGCCGCCGGAGCTGATCGTGCGCGGGTTCGGCGAAGGCGCGGAGCCGCTCGTGGACGACTTGCGCGCCGAGGCGCTGCGCGTGCTCGAGCAGCTGCTCAAGGACGACGTGACGGAGATCAAGCTCCTCCAGGAGCATCTGCACGACGCGCTCGGCGGCATCGTGTACCACCGCACGCGCAGGCGGCCCATGATCCTTCCCGTGCTGGTGGAGGTCTGATGGCCCACCACCGCCTGCGCTACGTGCCCACGTGGGCGGACGTGCTCGAGGAGTGTGCGACCGAGCAGGCGACCGCGCTGCGGCTCGTCGCACAGCTCGGCGCCTGCGAGGCAGCGGCGCTCGCGTTCTGTCGGCAGCTCGAGCAGTGGGCGCGCGGCGAGCCGAAGCCGGCAACGCCCGGCGGCCGCCAGGCCGCGCTGCGCAGGGCGGCCGAGCGCATCGAGACCGCCCTCTCCGGTCTGCAGGATCCGCTCGACCGTTACCTGCTCGAGCTCGAGGCCGATGCGCTCGAAGGCCGGTCGTGGTACGGCGGCCCCGGCGTGGCCGAGCTCTTGGACTGGGAGCCGATCCTCGACCGGGCGGGCGTGCGCGTCCCGGCCGATCGCGTCGCGCAGGCGTACCTCGAGCTTGCGGTCCTCGTGCGTGCGCTCGAAGGCCTCACGGACGCAGCGCGCATCGAGCTCGTGCCCGATCGCTCGTCGCTCTGGGCCGGCCTCTTCGACCTGCGCGAGAACCTGCTCGGCGGCGCGCTCGACGACCTTCGCGTCCTGACCGTCGCCTAGGCTCCGAGGCTGAGTGCAGTGCCGGCGGCCCCCTCACCTCGCCTGTAACCAGGAGCCGTAGGCTTGCCACAGGTACGCCTGACCGTCGTCGGGTCGATCAACCTCGACCTCGTCGCCCGCGCGGAGCGCCTGCCGCAGCCCGGGGAGACCGTCACCGACGCCACCTTCAGCCGCATCCCCGGCGGCAAGGGCGCGAACCAGGCGGTCGCGGCCGCCCGCCTCGGCGCGGAGGTGGATCTCATCGCCTGCGTCGGCGACGACGAGCATGCCGAGCTCGCGCTCGTCGAGCTGGAGAAGGCCGGCGTTCGGCTCGACCGGCTGAAGCGTGTGCAGGGACCGACGGGCGTGGCGCTCATCACCGTCGACGCGAACGGCGACAACGAGATCGTCGTCGCTCCCGGTGCGAACCTCCAGCTTCTGCCGGACGACCTCGACCTCGGTGACACGGATGCCGTCCTCTGCCAGCTGGAGATCCCGCTCGCGACGGTGGAACGGGCCTCTCAGCTTGCGCCCGACGGCTTCTTCCTCAATGCCGCGCCGGCGCGCGGCCCCATCCCGGCCGCCGACGTCACGATCGTGAACCGCTTCGAGGTGGGAACGCTGCCGGAGCGCGACGGCGTCGTCGCGCTCACGCTCGGCGCGGAGGGAGCGGTCCTGCTCGAGGACGGGCAGGAGGTCGCGCGGGCGATGCCACCGGCGATCGAGGCGGTCGACGGAACCGCCGCCGGCGACGCCTTCACCGCGTGTCTCGTCGTGTCGCTCCTCGAGGGGCGCACGCGTGAGGAGGCGCTGCGTCGCGCATGCATCGCGGGAGCGCTCGCCGCGTCGCTGTTCGGCGCGCAGACCTCGCTCCCGACTGCCGCGGAAGTCGATGCGTTGATGTGAGCATCCCGATCATCATCGATTGCGATCCGGGGCATGACGACGCGATCGCGATTCTCCTCGCGCTCGCCTCGCCGGAGGTGGAGCTGCGCGGCGTCGTCACGGTCGCGGGCAACCAGACCGTGGACAAGACCACGCGCAACGCGCTCAAGGTGCTCGAGCTCGCCGGCCGTGCGGACATCCCCGTCGTCCGAGGCGCCGATGCGCCGCTGCAGCGGCCTTTGCGCACGGCCGCGCACGTGCACGGCGAGAGCGGCCTGGACGGGCCGGACCTGCCGGAGCCGTCCGCGCCGGCGTCGGAGTCCGATCCGGCCGAGTGGCTCGAGCCCGGTGTGGTGCTCGTCGCGACCGGACCGCTGACGAACGTCGCCCGCCTCGTTCAGCGCGGCGTGCACGTCGACCGCATTGTGTGGATGGGCGGCGCGATCGCCGAGGGCAACATCACGCCGGCGGCGGAGTTCAACGCGTTCGTCGACCCGGAGGCTGCGGCGGCGGTGTTTGGAAGCGGGATCGACCTGACGATGGTCGGCCTCGACGTTACGCACAAGGCGCTCTTCACGCGGGCGCACGCAGACCGCCTGCGCGGCACGGGCCGTGCCGGGCGCGTGGTCGCCGAGCTGTCCGACTTCTTCCAGCGCTTCCACGAAGAGCGTTACGGCTTCGACGGTTCGCCGATCCACGACGCAATGGCTGTCGCGCACGTCGTCGACCCCTCCTTGATGGAGACCGTTCACTGCAACGTCGAGATCGAGACGGCATCGCGCTTCTGCGACGGCCGGACCGTGGTCGACCGGTGGCACGTCACGAGCGGGACGCGGAACGCACACGTCGGCGTCGACGTCGACGCAGCGCGATTCCTCGATCTGCTCCACGATCGGATCGCGACCCTCCCGTGATCGTCTTCGCGGCAATCGCGCCGCACGGCGATCTCGACCTCGCGCCCGAGCTGCGCGCTGCGATGGAGGAGCTGGGGCGCCGCTTCGATGCGGCTGCGCCTGACACCGCCATCGTCGTCACGCCGCACACCATCCACGTCGAGGGCCACTTCGCAGTCATCACCGCCGGCCACGTGGGGGAATGGGAGACGGATCGCGAGCTCGCGCAGGCGCTCCTGGCGGCAGACGTGGCGATCCTCGGAGTCTCGTACGGTGGCAACGACGCATCGCAGGCGGAGATGCCGCTCGACTGGGGGACTGAGGTGCCGCTCTCCTGCATGCGCGCGAAGCGCGTCGTCGTCGTAGCACCCGCCCGCGACCGGCCGCTCGAGGAGCACCTCCGGCTCGGCCGCGCGATCGCCGGGCTGTCGGGTCGCCACGCGCTCATCGCGTCGGCCGACCACGGCCACGCGCACGATGCGGACGGCCCGTACGGCTTCGACCCTGCTGCCGCCGTGTACGACGCGACGCTGCTCGAGATCCTCGGCTCCGGCCGGCTCGACTTCCGGCCGCTCGCCGAGCACGTCGAGGCCGGCAAGGCAGACTCGCTCTGGCAGCTCCTCGTCCTCCAGGGCGCCGTGGGTGAGGACGCAGCGGTGGACATGCTCGCCTATGCGGCGCCGACGTACTACGGGATGGCTGTCGCGGAGGTATCGGCCTAGGGAGGGCGAAGAACCCGGGCATGGCGCCTGCCAAGCGCACTCGACGGCGCACGCCCGCGAAGACGAAGCGGTCGCTTCCGCGCGGCCTCGTCAAGCGCTATCCCGAGCTGTGGGGCCTCGGCGTCGTCGCGCTCGGCGCCTTCCTCGGCAGTGTCCGGTATGCCGGCTGGAACGGGGGCTGGGCCGGCCGCGCTCTGGTGAACGGTTTCGAAGCGCTCATCGGCGGCGCCTCATGGGTCTTGCCGGTGCTCCTCGTCGCCCTCGGCTCCCTCATGGTCGCGCGCAGCGCGCTCGTCGACGTGCGCCCCTTCCGCGCCGGTCTCGTCGTTCTCGCCTTCGGCCTCATGATCGCCCTCGGACGCGATCAGGGCGGCTACCTCGGCCAGGTGCTCGGCGGCGCCGTCGGGGTCGCGATCGGCGTCACGGGGTCGACGATCCTCGGTGCATTCCTGCTCCTCGTCGGCGCCTTGCTCCTGTCCGGCGCGTCGCTCGGCGCCATGTTGCGCGGCTCGCATCGGCAGATGCGGCTGGCGGCCACGCGCGCCCGTCGGCCGCGACCTGCCGTTGCACCGGTAGCCGCACGTGCTGCGGCGCCGAAGACGACGCAGCCCATCGTCGACGCGGTGGAGGCCTACCCGGACGTGGTCACCGATGCGGCGTTGGCGCCGGCGCCGCTCATGAGCTTCGAGCCCGAGCCCCTCGTCGTGCACCAGGAGCAGCTCTTCGAGGACGTCACGACCGAGCATCCCGAGTACAGGCTGCCGGACCGCAGCGTCCTCAACCGCAGTCCCGAGAAGGCGGGCGCGTCGGAGGAGAGCTCGGCCCGGGTCGCCCAGCTCCTCGTGACGACGCTTGCGCACTTCGGCGTCGATGCGACCGTCATCGGGCAGATCTCGGGGCCGCGGGTCACGCGCTTCGAGCTCCAGCTCGCGCCCGGCACGAAGGTGTCGAAGGTCGCGGGCCTGAAGGACGATCTCTCCTACGCGTTGGCGACGACGGAGATCCGCATCCTCGCTCCCATCCCGGGCAAGCAGGCGGTCGGCGTCGAGCTGCCGAACCTCTCGCCGAACCTCGTCACGCTCGGGGACATCTTCGACGACCTGCCGGCGACGGCGAGCCCGCTGTCGGTGTGGCTCGGCAAGGACATTTCCGGCACCGCGGTGTGGACCGATCTCGCGCGCATGCCGCACCTGCTCATCGCCGGGACGACCGGATCGGGCAAATCGGGCTGCATCAACGCGCTCCTCACGTCGATCCTGCTGCGCTCGACGCCGGACGAGGTGCGCATGATCCTGATCGATCCGAAGCGGATCGAGCTCAATCACTACGAGTCGATCCCGCATCTGCTCACGCCCGTCGTCTCGAGCCCGAAGGAGGCGGCGGCGGTGCTTGCCAACTGCCTCGCCGAGATGGAGCGCCGCTACGAGCGGCTGTCGTCCGTGCGCGCGCGCAACCTGAACGAGGCGAACCGCGCGTTCCGCCAACGGGGCGAGGCGACGCTGCCGTACCTGCTCGTCGTCATCGACGAGCTGGCGGACATGATGATGGTCGCGCCGCAGGCGGTCGAGGACGCCGTCATCCGGCTGGCACAGAAATCGCGCGCCGTCGGCATCCACCTCGTGCTCGCGACACAGCGTCCGTCGGTTGACGTCATCACCGGAATGATCAAGGCCAACGTGCCGTCGCGCATCGCATTCGCCGTCTCCTCACAGACGGACTCGCGCGTCATCCTGGACACGAACGGCGCCGAGGCGCTGCTCGGCCAGGGCGACATGCTCTTCAAGCCGCTCGGGACGTCGCGGCTCCAGCGCGTCCAGGGCGCGTACGTCTCCGAGGAGGAGATTGCGCTCGTTGTCGAGCAGACACGGCAGCGGGAGCAGGAGTTGGACGAGGGCTATCTCGAGCTGCCCGAGGTGTTCGCCGAGCCGTCGGACGACGGGGCGCACGGCGAGTTCGATCCCGACGACGACCCGCTGCTCGACCGGGCGATCGAAATCGTCGTCCAGACGCAGACAGCGTCGGTCTCCCTCATCCAGCGGCGTCTGCGGGTCGGCTACACGCGCGCCGGCCGGCTGATCGACATGCTCGAACGGCGGGGGATCATCTCCGGCTACGAAGGCTCGAAGCCGCGCCGCGTGCTCGTCGACGAGTCGGCGCTCGTCCAGCGCTCCTAAGAGGCGACGCGGACGGACTCGAAGCCGCGAATGACGAACGCCGGCACGCGCTCCGGCTGCTCGACGAGATGGAGCGTGGGGCAGAGCGCTGCGAGCGCTTCGAGGCTCGCGGCGAGCTCGATACGCGCGAGCGGCGCTCCGATGCAGACGTGGATGCCGCCGCCGAAGCCGATGTGCTCGGCCGCGTTCGTGCGTGCGATGTCCAGCCGATCGGGATCTGCGAAGACGCGCGGGTCGCGGTTGGCCGAGCCGAAGAGGAGGGCGAGCTTCTCACCCCGCGGCACAGGCACCCCTGCGACCTCGACGCCGTCCTCGAGCACCCAGCGCTCGAACAGCTGCAGCGGCGGGTCCCAGCGGATCAACTCCTCGACGGCTTGCGCTGCCGCCACGTCGCCCGAGACGAGTCGCCGCCACTCGTCCGGATGTGTGGCGAGCGCGCGGAAGCCGTTGCCGACGGTGTTCACCGTCGCCTCGTGGCCTGCGTTCAGCAGCACGACGACGGTCGAGACGATCTGCTCGTCCGAGAGCCGCTCGCCGTCGACCCGCGCCTGGACGAGCCCGCTCACCATGTCGTCGCGCGGACCGGCGCGGCGCTCCTCGATCAGCTCCAGGACGTAGGCACGAAACTCGCGCGCCGCATCGTTCGCTGCGACCGCCTGCGCTTCGGTCGTGTCGAACTCGTACATCTTCACAATTGCGTGCGACCAGTCGAGCAGGTCGCGCCGGCGGTCGGTCGGCACGCCCAGGAGCTCGCAGATGAGGGTGATCGAATACGGCTGCGCGTAGTCGTAGAGCAGGTCGAACTCCTCGTCGAGGTCCTCGAGCAGCGAGTGCGCGAGGCGTGTTGCCGGGGCGCGCATGCCTTCGACCGCCCGCGGCGTGAACGCCGCGGCGACGAGCTTCCGGATACGCGTGTGTTCAGGCGGCTCGAGCCAGAGAAGGCTCCAGCGCTCGCTCGTCCAGAAATCGGCCCAGCGGGGGTCCAGGGGCTCGGCGTGGAATTCCGCGTCGCCGCCGACGTGGCGGAAGTTGCGACCGAGGCGCTTGTCCCGCAGGCACGCCCGGACGTCGGCGTGGCGGGTGACGAACCAGCGGCCCAGGCGCTCGTCGTAGAGGAGCGGGGCAGCCTCGCGAAGCGCACTCAGGCCTGGATAGGGATCGGCGATGAACCGGTCGTCCGTGAGGTCGAAAGGGAGCTCTCGCGGCCCGGCGACGGTCACGGTTCCTACGCTAGCGCGTAACGAAAGCCCTCTCGACTCCCAAACTTCTCCGGGTTAGACTCGTCTTGAATCGGAGGGCTACCAACTATTCGGTCTTAGGAGGGTTTGTGAAGAAATCACTGCTCGCCGCAGCGGCTGTGGCGCTGCTCGCGGGGCTCGTTCTCGCCGGAAGCGGCACTGCCGCTCCTGTGAAGGCTCATGCCACATTCACGGCGGCGCTCGTCAGCGACATCGGCAAGTTCAACGACAAGGGCTTCAACGAGAATCAGCTGGCCGGTCTGAAGCGTGCCGGCAAGCAGCTCGGCATCAAGACGCTCGAGATCCAGTCGAACTCGAGCTCGGACTACCTGCCGAACCTGACGACCATGGTCCGCGAAGGCGCGAACATCGTCTCCGCGGCGGGGTACCTGCTCGCGCCGACGCTCTCGACGGTGGCCGCGCAGTTCCCGAACGTGGACTTCACCATCACGGACGATTCGGTCCACGGGTTTGACTTCAAGAAGGCGAAGAGCATCAAGAACATCGAGGGTCTCGTCTACGCGTCGAACCAGTCCGGCTGTCTCGTCGGCTATCTCGCAGGTGAGATGGCGAAGGCGAAGGGCGGCAAGCAGGTCATCGGCGCCGTCGGCGGAATCGAGATTCCGGCCGTCGACGATTACATCGTCGGGTACAACTACTGCGCGAAGTTGGCCGATCCGGGCGTCAAGGTGCTCGTCGGCTACTCGCAGGACTTCGTCGCGCAGGACAAGTGCAAGACCGTCGCGCAGAACCAGATCGGCCAGGGCTCGCAGGTCGAGTTCCAGGTCGCCGGCGGGTGCGGCATCGGCGCCCTCAACGCGGCGGCAGGGGCCGGCATCTGGGGGATCGGCGTCGACGTCGACCAGTACGCCCTCGCGAAGAACGTGCTCACGAGCGCTCTCAAGCGCGTCGACGTGGGCATCTTCACGGCGGACAAGCAGGCGAAGTCCGGCCAGTTCAAGGGCGGGAGCGACCTGCTGTTCGACATGAAGAACAACGGCGTGGGTGTGGGCAAGATCAGCCCGAAGGTGCCGAAGGCGTTCATCAACAAGATGAACGCGCTCAAGGCGAAGCTCATCTCCGGCGCGGTCAAGGTGCCGGTTGCCAAGGGCTCCGACCTGCTCGGCCTTCTGCCGGGCGCGAAGGTCGGGCCGACGCACTGACGTAGGACCTGTCGAGGGGACGGGCGTCAAGCCCGTCCCCTTCTTTTCAGGGGCGTAGAATCACCGCGATGGCGGACGAGAGCGGCAGCGTCCTCGAGCTGCAGGGCATCACGAAGCGCTACCCGGGGATCGTCGCCGACGACCACGTCGACTTCGACCTGCGGCGCGGTGAGGTACACGCGCTGCTCGGCGAGAACGGCGCCGGCAAGTCGACGCTCATGAACATCCTCTACGGGCTGACGAAGCCCGACGAGGGCGAAATCCTCGTCGGCGGCAAGCACGTCTCGTTCTCATCCGCGAAAGACGCGATCGAGTCCGGCATCGGCATGGTGCACCAGCACTTCATGCTCATTCCGGTCATGACCGTGGCGGAGAACATCGTGCTGGGCGTCGAGCCGGTGCGCGACGGTGTGCTGCTCGACGAGCGCGGCGCCGAGGAGCGCGTCCGGGAGCTCTCGCAGCAGTTCGGCCTCGCAGTCGACCCGACCGCACTCGTCTCGAGCATCACCGTCGGGCAGCAGCAGCGGGTCGAGATCCTGAAGGCGCTCTATCGCGGCGCCGAGATCCTCATCCTCGATGAGCCGACCGCCGTCCTGACGCCGCAAGAGGCAGGCGAGCTCTTCGCGATCGTGCGAAGCCTCCAGGCAGACGGCAAGTCCATCATCTTCATCAGCCACAAGCTGAACGAGGTGCTCGAGATCGCCGACCGGATCACCGTTCTGCGGCGCGGCAAGAAGATCGACACGGTCTCCCAGCAGGGCGCGACCGAAGAAGGCCTCGCGCGGATGATGGTCGGTCGAGAGGTGCTCCTGCGCGTCGACAAGACGCCGGCGTCGCCGACGGACGTGGCGCTCGAGGTGAAGGACCTCCAGGTGATCGACGAGCGCGACCTCGAGAAGGTACGCGGCGTCTCGTTCACCGTGCGACGCGGCGAGATCGTCGCGATCGCCGGCGTCGACGGGAACGGGCAGACCGAGCTCGTCGAGGCGATCACCGGTCTCCGCCGGATCGCGAGCGGCACCGTGGCGGTCGGAGGCCGCGAGTTCCAGGGCCATCTCACGCCGCGGATGATGATCGACGCCGGCATCGGGCACATCCCGGAAGATCGCCACCGGCGCGGCCTCGTGCTCGAATTCGACCTCGCCGAGAACATCGCCCTGCACGACTACAACAAGCCGCCGGACTCGAAGCGCGGCTGGCTCTATCCCGGGCGCCTCGTGCAGCGGGCCGCACGTCTGATCAAGGAGTTCGACATTCGCGGCGGCGGCCCGCTCACGCTTGCGCGGGCGCTCTCCGGTGGCAACCAGCAGAAGGTCGTCGTCGCGCGCGAGGTGGCGCGTAACCCGGTGGTGCTGATCGCGGCGCAGCCGACACGCGGGCTCGACGTCGGCGCGATCGAATACGTGCACCGACGCCTCGTGGCCGAACGCGACGCGGGCCGCGCGATCCTGCTCGTGTCGCTCGAGCTCGACGAGGTGCTCTCGCTCGCCGATCGCATCCTCGTCATGTACGAGGGACGCATCGTCGGCGAGCACGCGGCCGGCGTCGGCGAGGAGGAGATCGGCCTGGAGATGCTCGGCGGGAGGAAGGAGGCGGCATGAGCGAGCAGGCGACGCCGACCGCGAACGTGCCGCCCGAGCAGGAGCCTTCGACCGACTTCGTCGTACGGCTCGGCATCGCGCAACGCGCCGGTGGCTTGATCGTGCCGGTAATGACGGCGGTGCTCGCGTTCCTCGCGGGCGGCATCGTCGTCGCAGCGACCGGACACAACCCGTTGTCCGCCTACCGGGGCATCTGGGACGGCGCCGGCTTCAACTGGCTCTTCCACATTCCCTGGAACACGAACACGGTCAACCTCGACGCGTTCAACCTGACCCAGACGCTGCTCACCACGACAACGCTGATCCTCGTGGGGCTCGCGGTCGCGTTCCCGTTCCGCTGCGGGCTCTTCAACATCGGCGGACAAGGCCAGTACCTGGTCGGGCTGATCGTCGCCAACTGGGTCGGCGTCTCCTTCGCGAGCTGGCCGACGCTGCCGCACGTGCTGCTCGGGATCGGCGCGGCGGCGCTTGCCGGAGCGGCGTGGGCCGGCATCGCCGGCTTCCTGAAGGCGACGACCGGCGCGCACGAGGTGATCTCGACGATCATGCTCAACTGGATCGCGATCTGGGGCGCCAGCTACCTCTTCGGGCAGGGGGGCCCGCTTCAGAACACCCAGGATCCGACCGCGCCGATCTCCGGCAACGTCGTCGCGGGCGCGCAGCTGCCGGTCTTCTGGGGCCAGGCGGTGCTGCAGGGGCTGCACATCGGCTTCTTCGTCGCGCTCGCGATGCTCGTTGTTTTCTGGGTCATCCTGCAGCGCACGACCCTCGGCTACGAGGTGCGGGCCGTCGGCTTCAACCCGGAGGCGGCCGCCTACGGCGGCATCAACGTGAAGAAGAACTACTTCCTTGCGATGGCGATCTCGGGCACCTTCGCCGGCATGGCGGGCGCCTTCGACATGCTCGGCTACCTCTACCACTTCGGCACGCTCGACGTGCAGGCCTCGCAGATCGGTTTTCTCGGCATCGCGGTGGCGCTGCTCGGCCGCAACAGCGCGGTCGGGGTCGGCGTCGCAGCTCTGCTCTTC
>DATKQT010000017.1:0-55247 GCA_035532535.1 Gaiellaceae bacterium | reverse complement strand
CCACATCGTCGGCAACGACCTCTCGAACACAGCAGCTGCAACCGCCACCACGCTCACCCCCTCGAGTCGACGACAGACGCCACCGAGTTCGCGATCAGAGCACGGGACCCTCTTTCGAGATAGTTACTAAGTACCGGCCTTTCGGTGTTGGAGCACCGTTGGTACGACCGGTACTAAGTACCCCGACGTTGGTGTGACGAGTTATGCGCGGGCAGGCAGCGGGGCCGGCGAGAGCCTGACCGCAGCGCGACCGCGGGTGGCGACGTGCCAGCCGGCGAGGATGAGCATCACCACGGCTCCGGTGCCGACGACGAGCAGCTGAGCCGAGATCGCGAACGCGATCGCCTCGCCCGCGTGCACGCCGCTCGCGATGAGGATCGCCGAGCCGGCGCCCGCCTGCGTGGCCGCGCCCGCAGGGGCGATCGGCAGGGCGGCCGACGCCGCGGATGCGCAGAGGAACGCGAGCGCGAGCGGGAACGAGGTGTGCATCGAGAGCGCGTCGAGCAGCAGGAAGACGGCGGTCGCGCGCAGCGTCCACGAGACCGAGATGAAGGCGAGTGCCGCGATGGCCCGACGGTTGGAGTGCGTGTGCCCCGCGAGCCAGCGGCCGATCCGGAAGCGCAGGACGAAGCTGCGACCGGCGAGGCGCGGCAACGAGGCGACGAGCACCGCCGCGAGGATCCCCGCGCCGGCGACGACGGCGAAGCCGACGCGCACCGTCCACGAGTGCGCATGCACGGCGGCGACGGCGGAGAACGGGGCCAGCGCGACGTTGTCGAGCAGGCCGAGGACGACGAGGCTGAGCGCGACCGCGCCGATCCCGGTGCGCACACCGGGGAAGCGCCTGACGCACGCGATGCGCAGCGCGTCGTCGAGCCGGCCCGGCAGCGCGACACCGCCGACGCATGCGGCGCCGCCTGCGAAGGCGAGCGAGGCGGCGCCGGGGCGATCGTCGGCCGCGAACAGCCGCTGCCAGCCCCAGGCCTTGAAGGCGTACGCGACGAGGAAGAGGAGGATCGCGCCCGAGACGAGGAGCGGATCGGCGTGCCTCAGCGGGAAGCCGCTGTGGGCGAAGCGCCGCCCGCCGACGATCGCGACGACGAGGAGCACCGCGGCGAAACCACCGTTGAAGATGACCTGAACTTTCCTATTTGTGAGAACCCGCCGCACGGTCGTTCCGATGCGGTTATCGGCAGGATCCTCACGGCCCGACTACCTCGAACTGGCTATCCCGGTTCCCCGTCCAGATAGTCCAGAAGCTCCAGACGGGTGATGACCCCGAGGCCGCGGAAGAAGACCTTGTTCGAGCGCGGGTACCAGCAAACGTCGGCCGGGTCGCGCGTTCCGTATGCGAGATAGGTCAGCCCGTTCACGCCGGCCCGGAAGGAATGCGGGATCCGCGTCCCGGGCGGGCGCGAGACGATGTGGCCGGCACGCACCGGCAGCGCCTCCGTCGGGTCGGCCGGAAACTGGTGCTTGGGATCAGGCTGAGACCACAGCTCCAGCTCGCCCTCGCCGTGGAGGATGACGAAGAGCTCCTCCTCGACCGTGTGACAGTGCGGCGGCGCGCCCTCCTCCCCGGGCGGGAGCGAGACGAGATTGAGCCCGGTGAGCTTCGCGCCCGCGGCGGCGCCGAGCGGGCGCGAACGGCCGCCGAAGTGCGCCTCGACGTCGTCGACGTTGACGATCGACGGAGGCCGCTCGCCCGGCTCGGGCCACTCGAGCTTCTGGTCGCGGTCATACGGATGCGCGCCCGTGCCGGCCTCGGTCCACGTCGGCCAGAGCCAGTAGATGCCGATCTTCGGGAGGTACGCGCCGCCGAGCCGGCTGCGCGGGCCGTATGCGAGCACGTCCAGTCCCTGCGGGCCGGCCTTGAGCGTGTGCGCGGCGAGGCGAGGCGCGTGCACGAGCGTGTCTCCCGCCCGCACTTCGAATGTCTCGCCGTCCTGCCACGAGAGCCCGGTGCCGTTGAGGACGAAGAACGTCTCCTCGTCGGCGCCGTGCACGTGCGCGGGCGTCGAGATCTCCCCCGGCCCGAGCAGGACCCGGTTCACGCCGACGCCGACCGACCCCGCCGCCTCGCCCAGGAAGAACCAGTCGCCGCCCGCCGCCGGCTTCGGCGACCGGCGCGGCGCGATCTCGTCCCAGTGAACGACGCTCACACGGCGATCATCGCATGCGCCGCCAGCGCTGCCGCCGCTCGACCCGCACGCTCGTCACCCTCGAGGCGCGCCCACGCCTCAGCCTCGCGGACGAGCTCCTGTAACTCCGAGAGCACCGCCGCGGGGTGCGCGCCCTCGCGCTCGAGCGCCTCGATGCGCTCCAGCCGCTGCAGCACCGCGCGGGCCTCGTCCATTCCATGACCGTAGTCGGGCAACCGTCTCAGCTTGCTCGCAGCTCTGCCACGCGCGCGCGTCCGGCCTGCAGGCCGAGCAGCGCGTGGTCGAGCTCGCGTAGGAGTTGCGCCCGATCGCCGTGGAGGAGCATCGCGACGAGCATGCGGCGGACGAGATCCGGCGTCGGGGAGCGGAACGAGTCGGCCAGCTCGCTGCGCTCCTCGGCGGTCTCGCCGAGGAGGGCCGCCGCGCGCATCGCAGCCGCCCATCTCCCGTCGCCCTCGCCGAGCGCGGCGTCGACGGCGTGCCGGAGCTGCTCGCCGCGGAACGGATCGTCCTGGAAGAGCGACAGCTCCCAGCGGTCGAGCGCGTCGCCGAAGTGCGCGTCCGCGTCGGCGAGCGCGAGCTGCGGGATGAGCTTCGCGGCCACCTGGGCGCGGAACGGATCGAGCCGGGTTGGCTCGCCGGGCGGCGGCGTCGCCGCGATCGGGAGCACGGGCCGGATGCCGAACGGCCGCCAGTCGAGGCGCTCGAACAGCACGGGGCCGGCCGCGACGGGCGCCGCGGTGGCGAGCCGGATGGCGGTGACGGCGTCGGCGAGCTCGCCTGGCGCGTCCGGCGCATCGTGCGCTCCGGATTCGAGCTGCCGCTCGAGCTCGAGTACGCACGCGCGGTCGACCTCGCGGCCGAAGTCGCGCGGCAGGAGGCCCGACGACTCGGGCCACAGCGCCGCGAACTCGCCGGTCGCGCTCTGGCGCACGCGCATCCCCTGGCCGAGCTCGATGTCGCTGCCGCACGAAAGGCCGACGAGCGGTGCGATCGCGCCGTACGCATGACCGCTGCCGAACAGGAGTGCCTCGGCTTCCTCGTAGGCGCGGTCGAACGCGACGTCGTCCCAGTCGAAGCCGCCGCAGCCCTCCGCGACGCGCACGAGCAGCGGCACGAGCACGGTGCGATACGCGTCCTTGTACACGCGTGCGAGCGGCTCGCGAGCGAGATCGTCGAGTGCTTCCTGCACGTCCGCGCGCGAGCGCAGCCGCTCGGCCTGTCCTTCGATAAAGCCCTTCACGAGCGGCCGGTACTCGTAGAACGAGGGCGCGTGCTCGTCGAACGCGAACGGCACGTCCTGGCCGTGGAAGACGGCGAAGGCGCCGAGGCAGAAGCGGCGCAACGAGTCGTAGAGATGCGGAGACCGCATGGGACCTTCTGCTTACGACTTCGGCTCCTTGCCTCCTCTCTGGCAGGTCGGGCACCAGTACGCGATGCGGGCGCCGTCGCCCTGAGCATGGGCGCGGATGGCCGCGCCGCACCGTCGGCAGGGGCGGCCCGTCCGGCGGTAGACCCGCCGCAGCGGCCGCGCGCCGGCGACGGATGCGGCCATGAGCCGGTGGGCCGCCTCGAGCGCGGTGCGCAATTCGGTGTCCGGCACCTCGGCGACGGGCTGCCACGGGGACAGGCGCGCATCCCACAGCGCCTCCGAGCGCCAGATGTTCCCGATCCCGGCGACGAGGCGCTGGTCGAGGAGCGCGTCGCCGACCTGGCGGTCGGGCGCCTCGCGCAGCCGCTCGAGCATCGCGTCGTAGGCGGGGTCCTCGTCGAGGATGTCCGGCCCGAGCCGCGGGCGGCGAGCTCCGTCCAGCTCGAGGACAGGCCCGTTCCAGAGCACCGCCTCGTGCTCGTCGCCGCGGAGGACGAGCCATGGCCGGCCGGCCCGAGCCGCGCCGCGCGGCTCGACCCGCCAGCGGCCGGTCATGCGCAGATGGCTGCGTAGGACGTGGCCGCCCTGGAAGCGGAGCAGAAGGTTCTTGCCCGCCGCCTCCACCGATTCGAGCACGAGGCCGTCCAACCGCTCGGCCAGCCGCTTGGCGGCCGCGCGCGGATGGGGCGTCTCGACGTCGACCTTCTGGCCGACGAGCACCTGCAGCCGCAGCGCCGCCCGGTGGAGCGAGTCACCTTCGGGCACGAGGCCTAGCCTACGATCTAGACATGACCCGCCGGTTCATCGGCGTGCGCTGGTGGCTCGGGGCGGCCTTTGCGGTCGTCGCCGCCACCTCGACGGCGATCGTGGTCTCCCAGTTCTCGACCCGCTCGGAGAACGCCTTCCGCGGCAACGCCCAGGCGCTCGCGCTCGCCGACGCGCGGCTCGCCGCCAGGAATCCGGCACCGGCTCGCCTCCAGCGGCTCGGGAAGCAGCTGAACGTGCAGCTGCACGTCTATCGCACGATCCCGGCCGCTGGGCTCGAACGCCACGCGGTCGCGGCGGCGCTCGGCGGGCGGGAGTCCGTCGGTGGAACGACGGACGGGAAAACGTTCGTCGCCGCCGTCCCGCTGCCCGGCGAGGCGGTCGTCGCGCTCAGCGAGCGCCCCGACGTCGCCGCCGCGATCGCCATCGTCCGGAACCAGGCGCTGCGCGCGGGCATCATCGCCGGTGTCGTCGGCGTCATCGTCGGCCTGTTGCTCGCGCAGCTGATCGCGCTGCGACTGCGACGACTGTCGCTCGCGGCCGAGGCGCTCGCGCACGGCGACTTCGAGACGCCGCTGCGTTTCCGCTTCCGGGACGAGTTCGGCACGCTCACCTACAACTTCGAGCGCATGCGGCGGCAGCTCCGCCGCTCGTTCCGCCACATCGAGGGCGAGCGCGACCGGCTGCGCATGCTGCTCGAACGCCTGCACGAGGGCGTCATCACGGTCGATCAGGAGCTCGCAGTGAACTTCGCGAACAACGAGGCGCGGCGGCTGCTCGGCGTGCGGCTCGCCGCCGGCGACCAGCTGCCGGAGCCGTGGGACGGGTTCTCGTTGCGCGAGTTCGTCCAGCGACTCTTCGACCCGGATGCATCGCTCGCGCAGGCGCACGTGCGGCCGGACGAAGAACACGCGCTCGCGCTCGTCGGGATCCCCGCCCAGCCGGAAGGCGACACCGTACTGATCGTGCTCGACGACCTGACAGAGCAGGAGCGACGCGAGCTGGCCGAGCGCGAGTTCGTCTCGAACGCGGCGCACGAGCTGCGCACGCCGCTGACGACCATCATCGGCGCGGTCGAGGTGCTGCAGGCCGGCGCGAAGGAGAACCCGGAGGAGCGCGACCGCTTCCTCGCGCACATCGAGCGCGAGGCCGCGCGCCTGGCGCGGCTCGCACACGCGTTGCTCGCGCTCGCGCGCGCACACGCGGGCCAGGAGCGCCCGCGGCTCGAACCGACCACCCTCGAGCCGATCCTGCGCGAGGTGGCCGACGATCTGCGGCCGCGCGACGGCGTCGTCGTCGAGGTCGAGTGCCCACCCGTCCTGGCCGCGAACGTGAACCGCGACCTGCTCGAGCAGGCGCTGCGGAACCTCGGCGAGAACGCAGCGAAACACACGCTCTCCGGTCGCGTCGTCCTGCGCGCGTACGCCACGGGCCGTACCGTGCGCGTCGAGGTCGAGGACACGGGCATCGGGATGAGCAGCGAGACGCAGCGCCACGTATTCGATCGGTTCTTCCGTGGCGCCGACCGCGACCCGGAGGGCTTCGGCCTCGGGCTCGCCATCGTCCGCCAGGCGGTGCGCAGCCTCGACGGCCGCATCGAGCTCGACTCGGCGCCGGGCGAGGGCACGCGCGTGCGCATCGTCCTCGAGCGGGCGCAGGTGCGCGAGCAGGTGCCCGCGTGAGCACCGTGCTCGTCGTCGACGACGATCCCGGCGTCCTCGACGTCGTCGCGTTCACGCTTCGGCGAGAAGGCTTCGACGTGGACGAGGAGTCCGACGGGATGCGCGCGCTCGCAGCGGCGCGGGCGCGGGACTACGACATCGTCATCCTCGACGTGATGCTGCCGCAGATGTCCGGCACGGAGGTGTGTCGCGCGCTGCGTGCCGAGAGCGACGTGCCGATCGTGATGCTGACCGCGCGCGATGCCGAGCGCGACCGCGTCCTCGGCCTCGAGCTGGGTGCGGACGACTATGTGACGAAGCCGTTCTCGAGCGCGGAGCTGCTCAGCCGCGTCCGGGCGATCCTGCGCCGCCGCGAGCTCGACCGGGCGAACGGCGGCTCGGCCGTGCGCCATCTGGGCGGCCTCCATCTCGACCTCGTCCGCCACGAGGTGACGGTCGACGGCGAGCCTGTCCGGCTGACGCTGTCGGAGTTCAAGGTGCTCTCGATCCTGGCCGAGCAGCCTGAGCGGATCGTCTCCCGGCGCGAGCTGATGCAGCACCTCTGGGCCAGCGACCACGTCGGCGACGAGCACGCCTGCGAGGTGCACGTCTCCAACTTGCGGCGCAAGATCGAGCGCGACCCGACGAGGCCGCAGAGGCTCGTGACCGTCCGCGGGATGGGCTACAAACTGCTTTCGATGTAGACCCTTCTGGTTTGGAAGGAGGGTTTTGCGGCGATAGGGCCCGCGGGGATGCAGATGGGTACCTCGAGCGGGTCCGGGCAAGGCGAGCAGCTGCAGGCGATCACCGATGCCGCGCTTGCTCACCTCGAGCTCGACGTTCTGCTCCGGACGCTCGTCGCGCGCATCTGCGAGATCCTCGGCATCGACTCGTGCACGATCGCCGTGCACACGGCGGACCACGACCGAGTCGTCTCCACCGGGCCACAGCACGACACGGTCTCGACGTACGTCGTGCCGCTCGAGCTCTCGGGCGTGTTGCTCGGGGAGCTGCGCGTCGCGGCCCTTGTGCCGCACCACTTCGATGCGGAGCTTCTACAGCTCGTCGCCGACCGCGCCGCCATGGCGATCGAACATGCGCAGCTGTTCGAGTCGGAGCGGAAGGCGAGACACCGACTCGAGTGCGTGCAGGCGGTGACCGATGTCGCCCTCGCGCACCTCGAGCTCGATGAGCTGCTGCAAGCGCTGCTGCTGCGGACGCGGGACACCCTCGGTGTCGACACGTGCGCGGCCCTTCTGCTCGATCCCGAGCGCGACGAGCTCGTTGCACGGGCGGCCGTCGGAATCGAGGAGGAGGTCGAGCAGGGCGTGCGCATCCCCGTCGGCGGCGGCTTCGCCGGCCGCATCGCTGCGAACCGGCGCCCGGTCATCCTCCCCGACGTCGACCACGCGCACGTGCTCAATCCGATCCTGCACGAGAAGGGGATCAAGTCGATGATGGGCGTGCCGCTCATCGTGCACGACGACGTGATCGGCGTGATCCACGTCGGAACGCTCAAGCCGCACGAGTTCACGCGCGACGACGTCGAGTTGCTCCAGCTCGTCGGAGAGCGCGCGGCCCTCGCCATCGAGAAAGCCCGCGTGCACCAGGAGATGGTGCGTCTCGATCAGATGAAGCTGAACTTCGTCGCGATCGCGTCGCACGAGCTGCGTACGCCGGCGACGAGTGTGTACGGACTGCTGACGACGCTGCGTGCGCGCGGCGACGAGCTGGCTCCGGACGTGCGCGCCGAGCTCGAGGAGACGGCGTGGTACCAGAGCGACCGGCTGCGCCGACTGATCGAACAGCTCCTGGATCTTTCGCGGCTCGATGCCCGAGCGATCGCGGTGCAGCCGGAGCCGATCGTGCTCGAGCGGACGCTCGCCGATCTCGTGACCGGCGACGACGTGTTCGTCGACGTCGACCCCGCGCTGGCGGTCGTGGCCGATCCGCTCGTGATCGAGCGCGTGGTGACGAACCTCATCGCGAATGCGCGGCAGCACGGCCGGCCGCCGGTGCACGTCAGCGCGGAGGCGCGCGACCGGCATCTGCGCATCACGGTGACCGACGCCGGCGCCGGCGTCCCCGAGCAGCTCGTGCCGAGACTGTTCGAACGGTTCGAGCACGGCGGCCCGAACGGTGGCACCGGGCTCGGCCTCGCGATCGCGAAGGCGTACGCGAACGCGCACGGCGGCGACCTGTACTACGAGCCCGGTCCGTGGGGCACGCGCTTCGACCTCTTGTTGCCGCGCAGCTAGCTAGGCGGCGTGACACTTCGGTGACGCAGACGTACCGGTACTAAGTACCGGCCTTCGCGGGGCCATGCGGCACCCGAACGGCCGGTACTTAGTACCCCGCCGTAGGTGTGACGCGTTATGCGCGGAGGACGGCGCGGCGCGGGCCGGCGAGGAAGCCGGCTTCGATCAGCAGCGGCATGACCATGGTGTCGACGACTTGCTCGCCGTCGAAGCGCTCCACGGCCAGACGCTTTGCGCCGCCTCGCTTCACGTGGGAGACGAGAGCGGCAAGCGCGACGCGGAGCCAGTCCTCCTCCGGATCGCGCAGCGGGACGAGGGAGCGGCCACCGCGCTCGACGAAGAGCGCCGCTTCGCCGCCGAGCAGGACGACCTGCGCGCCGGCAACGCGCGCCGCACGAGCGCCGGAACGCTTCGGCCACGGCAGCGCGGCGCCGTACGGCTGCGCCGGGTCGGCCGCGGCCAGCACAAGTGCCTCCGGCTCGTCGCCCTCACGCGGACGAAGCTCGCGCAGCCGCTCGACCGCGCCGCCGAGCGCGAACTGTGCGCCCCCGAGGCCCTCGACGAAGTAGCCACGCCTGCACGTGCCGAGGGTCTCGAGTGCGCGCAGTTGCTGGTACACGGCTCCGTATCCCCCCGGTATGCCTTCGCCGCGCACGCCATCGCGCGTGACGATCCCCTGGCGCTCGAGCAAGAGCTCTGCAAGTGCGCGCGGATCGCGCTCACCCGCGAACAACGGAGCGGCGAGCGACCACCGGCCCTGCGTCGCGATCGCTGAGTTCGGCCGCGCGCGCGTGAACCTTCGAGCCGCAGGCTTGTGACGCTTTTGTGACGGTACCTGGTACCGAGACGTGGCTCGGAGGGGCTGCCACGCGTCGTTCGTGACCTCGCCGGACCAGACGAGATCCCAGAGGGCGGGCAGAAGCTCGTCGCTGCCGAAGTCGCTCCAGAAGAGCGCGCCGACGGCGAGCGCGGCGCGGATCGCGTCGTGCTCCGGCTCCTCCGGCGCGGGCGCGGCGCCGGGTTGGCCGAGCAGCCCCGCGTCGTCACGGAAGAACACCGCAACACGGTCGAGCCCGGCCCCCACCCAGACGAGCTCGCCCGACGCACACAGCTGATCGAGCTGCTCGGGCCGATAGTCCGGCACCCGGCGCGGCAGCAGCTCCGACTCCCACAACGACACCGGCAGCGGCAGCGCCTGCAGCGGGATGAGCGCCTCGCGCAGCGACGCGCGCCGGTCGATCCCGTGCCAGTTGGGCAGGAAGCGTCCCAACGCGGCCTGCTCCGTCGGCTCCACCTCGCGGCGCAACGCGGCCAACGACGCGCGCCGCAAGCGGCGCAGCACCTCGGGATCGCACCACTCGCGCTCCGTCCCGCCGGGACGGAGCTCGCCGCGCACGAGCTGCTCCTCACGCTCGAGCGCGCGCAGCTCCTCCTCGACGTCTGCGCCGAAGGCCGCGTTCGCCTGCGCGGTCGTGAACGGCCCGCGCCCGCGCGCATACCGGCGCACGAGCTGGCGGAGCGAATCGGGGCCACCCTCGAGGAACACCTCCGGCAGCCCGGACGGCGGCATGATCCCGAGCGCGTCGCGGTAGCGCCCAGCATCCTCGGCGGCCGCGAGCGCGTCGCCGAACCGGTATGCACGCCGCTCGCGCACGAGCGTCTCCGCGAAGCCAGGATCGAACTCGACCTGGTGCCCGCGCAACCGCAACAGATCGTGCAGCTCGTCGGCGTTGCGCGGCTTCGACCGCAGCGACGCCTCAACCTCGGCGAGCGCGTCCACGTCGATCAGCTCACGCAGCTCCTCCTGCCCGAGCAGCTCGCGCAACAAGTCGCGATCGAGCGACAACGCCTGCGCGCGGCGCTCCGCGGGCGGCGTGTCGTCCTCGTACATGTAGGTCGCGATGTAGTCGAACAGGAGTGAGGACGCGAACGGCGACGCACTCGACGTCTCGACGTCGACGAGATCGATCTCGCGCGTCTGCAACCCGTGCAGCAACTTCTTCAGTGCAGGTAGGTCGAAGACGTCCTGCAGGCACTCGCGGTACGTCTCCAGCACGATCGGGAAGCTCGCGTACTTGCGCGCGACCTGGAGCAGATTCTGCGCCTTTAGCCGCTGCTGCCACAATGGCGATCGCTCGCCCGGGCGGCGCCGTGGGATGAGCAACGCGCGCGCGGCGTTTTCGCGGAAGCGTGCGCCGAACAGGGCCGTCTGCCCGACCTCCGCGAGGACGAGCTCGTCGAGATCCTCCGGCGAGAGGATGAGCTGATCCGTCGCGGGCGGCGCGTCCGACTCGGGAAGATGGAACGCGATGCCGTCGTCGGACCAGATCGACTGGACGTCGACGCCGAGCGATTCGCGCAGCCGCGCCGCGACAGCCATCGCCCACGGCGCGTGCACGCGCCCGCCGAACGGCGTGAGGATGCAGATGCGCCAGTCCCCGATCTCGTCGCGGAAGCGCTCGACGACGACGGTGCGGTCGGACGGGACGACGCCGGTCGCGCGCTCCTGCTCGCGCAGGAACTCGATGAGGTTCCAGGCGGCGCGGTCGTCGAGCCCCTCCACTCTCGGATCGCTCTGAGCGAGCAGCTCGCGCGAGAACTTGCCGATCGCCGCGCCGAGCTCGTACGGCCGCCCGATGCCTTCGCCCTTCCAGAACGGCACCGCGCCGGGGACGCCTGGCGCCGGCGACACCAGCACGCGGTCGCGCGTGATCTCCTCGATGCGCCACGACGACGCGCCGAGCACGATCACCTGGCCCTCGCGCGCCTCGTACACCATCTCCTCGTCCAGCTCGCCGACGCGCCCGCCGCCGTCCACGATGAAGACGCCGAAGAGGCCACGGTCGGGGATCGTCCCGGCGTTCGTGACCGCGAGGCGGCGCGCGCCCTCGCGCCCGCGAATCACGCCCGCAGTGCGGTCCCACACGATGCGCGGCCGCAGCTCGGCGAATTCGTCCGATGGATAGCGGCCCGCAAGCATGTCGAGCACGTTCTCGAGCTGCGGCCGCGACAGATCCGCGAACGGATATGCACCGCGCACGAGCGTGTGCAGCTCGGCCACCTCGATCTCCTCGTCCGCGCAGATGGCCACGATCTGCTGCGCCAGAACGTCCAGAGGATTGCGCGGGATCTGTGTCTCCTCGATCGCGCCCGCGAGCATGCGCTGGAGGACGACCGCGGACTCGAGCAGGTCGGCGCGGAACTTCGGAAAGATGCGGCCCTTCGACACCGCGTCGAGCGTGTGACCGGCGCGACCGATGCGCTGCAGGCCGCGTGCGACCGACTTCGGCGACTCCACCTGGATGACGAGGTCGACGGCGCCCATGTCGATGCCGAGCTCGAGCGACGACGTAGCGACGAGGCAGGGAATGCGTCCCGCCTTCAGGTCCTCTTCGATGAGGACGCGCTGCTCGCGCGCGAGCGAGCCGTGATGCGCCCGCGCCACCTCTTCCTCCGCCAGCTCGTTCAGCCGCAGCGCAAGCCGCTCGGCGAGGCGGCGATTGTTCACGAAGACGATCGTCGAGCGGTGCGCTCGCACGAGCTCGAGCATCGCCGGATAGATCGACGGCCAGATCGAGTGTTGCTCCGTCGGCTCGCGCATGTCCTCGAGCGGGACGACGACCTCGAGGTCGAGTTGCTTCGCGACGCCGGCGTCGACGAGCTCGATCGGGCGCCCGCCGGCAACGAAGCGGCCGATCTCCTCCAGCGGACGCTGCGTCGCCGAGAGGCCGACGCGCTGGAAGCCGCCGGCCAGCCGCTCGAGCCGTTCGAGCGAGAGCGCCAGGTGAGCGCCGCGCTTCGTCCCTGCGACGGCGTGCACCTCGTCCACGATCACGGTCTCGACCGAGCGCAACAGCTCGCGCGCCTGCGACGTGAGCATGAGGAACAGCGACTCCGGCGTGGTGATGAGGATGTCGGGCGCGTCGCGAAGCATCGCCTGGCGCTCCTTCTGCGGCGTGTCGCCGGTGCGCACCGCGACCTTCAGCTGCGAGCGCAATCCCGCGAGCGGCCCGCGCAGGTTCCGCTCCACGTCGTAGTTGAGCGCCTTCAGCGGCGAGACGTACAACACGCGCAGCCCGGCACCGGGCGTCGGCGTCAATTTGTCGATCGCGTACAGGAACGCGGCGAGCGTCTTGCCGGAGCCCGTCGGCGCCTGGATGAGCGTGTGCTTGCCGGAAGCGATCGCGGGCCAACCCTTCGCCTGTGCAGGCGTCGGGGCGGAGAACTCGCGCTCGAACCAGGCCCGCGTCTCCGGGCTGAAGACCCCCAGTCCGTCCACCCAGCCAGCATAGAGTCCCGCAGTGCTCCTCCCCGTGTTCCTCTTGGCAATGGCGGCGATGATGCTCCCGAGCGAGCTGCCGCTCTTCCGGCTGGACTACGCCACGGCACGTTCCGCCCTGCGGACGGCCTCCCTCGGCGCCGGCTACGCGGCCGTCTGGATCCTCCTCGCGGCGCCGCTCTTCTTCCTGCCGGCGCCACCGTGGGAGCTCGCCGTCGCCGTCGCCGCCGCGTACCAGCTCACCCCGTTGAAGCGGCGCTGCCTGGCCGTCTGCCGGTCGCCGCTCGGCTGGATCGTGCACCGTTGGCGCGGCGGTCTGGGCGGCGCCTTCCGATCGGGAGTCGAGCGTGGCCTGTGGTGCGCGGGTTGCTGCGTCGGCGCGATGCTCGTCCTGCTCGCGGTCGGGCTGATGAACATCTGGTGGATGGCGCTCGCAGGTGCCGCAATCTTCGTCGAGAAGAGAGGCTTCGCAGCATGGGCGACCTGAGCTACCGCGTCAGTGGCGCGTACTTCGAATCGTGCAACTGCGAGGCCATCTGCCCGTGCCGGAAGATCGGGTCGGTTCTCGGCAGCCGCCCGACGTACGGCCAGTGCTACGGCGTCCTCTCGTGGGCGATCGAGAGCGGCAGCATCGACGGCATCGAGGTCGGAGGGCTCTCGGTCGCGCTCGTGTACCGGTACGACGACGACGAGCACGGCTCGCCGTGGAGCCTCGTCCTGCACGTCGACGAGGACGCCGACCGCAAACAGCGCGCGGCGCTCAAGTGGCTGTTCCTCGACGGCCTCCACCAGCTCCCGTGGATCCGCAAGGCCCGTCACCTGATCGGGGTCCGCGAGAGCGCGATCCGGATCGCGGGCACCGATATCTGGATCGGCAAGACCGTGGCCGTGCGCGCATCGAGGCGGGTCGAGACCGACCTGCCCGTCGCCTGCGGCGTCCCCGGCTACGACCGCGTCGGCTACGAGATGATCGCCGACGAGCTACGGGTGGATGACGAGCCGTTCGCGTGGGAGCTGCAAGGAACCTGCGCCTACGCGAGCGATTTCGATTACGCCTCGACGTAGGCGGCCACATAGGATCCGAGCATGGCCGCGCCCGACCGGCTCTGGTTCACCGAGAACGACGAGGCCAACAAGCTCCTGGCCGACGACCCGTTCGCGCTGCTCGTCGGGTTCGCGCTCGACCAGCAGATCACCGTGCAGCAGGCCTTCCAGGGGCCGCTGCGGATCAAGCAGCGCGTCGGCACGCTCGACCCGAAGGAGCTGGCCCGCACCGATCTCGAGCCTGCGTTCCGCGAGAAGCCGGCCGTCCACCGCTTCCCCGGCACGATGGCGGCGCGCGTCCACGACCTCGCGGCCTTCGTCGCGGAGGAGTACGGCGGCGACGCGTCCCGTATCTGGAGCGAGGCACGCGACGGCGCCGACCTGCGCGAGCGCCTGGCGGCGCTCCCGGGCTTCGGCGACATGAAGGTGAGGAGCATGACGGCGGTGCTCGCCAAGCGCTTCGGCGTCGACGCCGCCCGAGAGGTGGCGCCGAACCATCCGACGCTCGGCGACGTCGACTCGGCGCAGGCGCTCACCGACTACCAGGCCGCCAAGCGCGAGTACAAGCGATCGAAGTCCGCACACTGACCGACGGCGGCCAGCCGGCCGTCGACACCGCGAACGCACTGGCCGAGTTCGTCGCTGCGGCACAGCACACGCTCGACATCGCGGTGTACGACCTGAACCTGCCGGACGACCTCGTGGCGATCGTCGGCGGCGCGCTCCGCGACGCCAACGCGCGCGGCGTCGCGCTGCGGCTCGCCTACAACGTCGACCATCCGAGGATCATCCCCGTGCCGCCGCCACCGCGCACCGATCCCGACGTGATGGCGTCGCTGCCGTTCCCGACCGCCGCGATTCCCGGCATCCCGGACCTCATGCACCACAAGTACATCGTCCGCGACGCGGCGTCGGTGTGGACAGGATCGACGAACTGGACCGGCGACTCATGGACGCGGGAGGAGAACGTCATCGTCACCATCGATTCGCCCGAGCTCGCGACGCGCTACACCGCGGACTTCGAGCAGCTCTGGACAAGCCGCAACGTCCAGCACAGCGGCAAGGTCGACACCTCCCCGCTGTCGGTGTCCGACACCTCGATTCGGCCGTGGTTCTGCCCCGGCCGCGGCGAGCAGCTCGCGCATCGCATCGCGAAAGCGATCGGCACCGCGACGCGGCGCGTTCGCATCGCGTCGCCCGTCCTCTCGTCGGCACCGATCCTCGCCACGCTGGCGCAGGTCGTGACGGACGGAAAGGTCGACGTCGCCGGCGTCGTCGACCGGACGCAGGTGCTCGAGGTCATCCATCAATGGACCGAGAACGGAAACGCGTCGTGGAAGGAGCCGCTCCTACGGACGGTGCTCACACACGCACCGTTCTCGGGCAAGATCTCGACGCCGTACGGGCCGGGGACGGTGCACGACTACATGCACGCGAAGGTGACGGTCGCCGACGACGTCGTCTTCGTCGGCAGTTTCAACCTCTCGCACTCGGGCGAGCTCAACGCCGAGAACGTCCTCGAGATCGCCGATGCCGCGCTCGCCGAGCGGCTGGCCGCGTTCATCGACGAAGTGCGCGCGAAGTACCCGCCCACGCAACTCCCATGAGGCGCACACTCGTTCGCCGCCGGTTCGCCGTCGCCGCGATCTCGCTCGTGGGGATGCTGCTCACGTTCGCGATCGTGGTCACGACAGGCTCGAGCGTGCTTACCGGGGCGATCGTGTTCGCTCCGTGGGTGATGCTCATCGGCGTGGACAGCGGCGCTACCGCCGGCATCGTCACCGGCGGCTGTGCGGGCGCCCTCTGGGTCGCTGCCGCATCGGCCGACTCGATGCACCCTTCCGCAACGCAGACGATCATCCGCGTCGGCATCCTCTGCGTCCTCGGCTTCGGCTCCGGCGTCGTCGGCAACCAGCTCCGGACGAGCGAGCGTGCCCGGGCGACAACCGTCGCGCGCCAGCGCGCGTTGATCGACGCGACCATCGACGGGATCTGCCTCACCGACGTGGACGGCAACATCCTCATCGTCAACCAGCCTCTCATCCGGATGGCGATCGACCTCGGCATACCGACCGAGGGAACAGTCGCCGAGCGCCTGCTGGCCGTGGCCGACAAGCTCGCGGACCCGGATCGCTACCGGCAGCGCATGCTGGAGATCGCAGAGTCGCCCGGGCAGGCGACCACCGACGAGTTCGAGCTCCAGGGCACGGGCCGCGTGTTCCGGGGCTACACCTCACCGGTCAGCGACCGCCGCGGCCGTGCGGTCGGCCGCATCTGGACGCTGCGCGAGGTGACCGCGGACAAGGAGCTCGAGCGCATGCGCGACGCGTTCGTCGCCACCGTGTCGCACGAGCTGCGGACGCCGCTCACGTCCATCTCGGGCTTCCTCGAGATGCTCCAGGATGAGGAGCACCGGATCGGCGACACCGGACGCACGTATCTGGACGTCATCCGGCGCAGCGCCGAGCGCCTGCATCACCTCGTCGAGGATCTTCTGCTCGTCGCACAGATCGAGGCCCGGCGCGTCGACCTCAAGCACGACCCGATCGATCTCGCGGTCGTCGCCGAGCGCGCGGTCGAGGCCGTGCGTCCGTGGGCGAGTGAGAAACACGTCCGCGTCGAGCTCCGTACCGACAACGTGCCCACCATCCTCGGAGACGAGCGGCGACTCGGACAGGTGCTCGACAACCTGCTCTCGAACGCGGTGAAGTTCAGCCGCGACGGGGGCGTCGTGGACGTCGCGGTCGGGAACGACAACGGAGCTGCGCGATTCGTCGTCACCGACAGCGGGATCGGCATCCCCACCGACGAGCAGGGGCTCGTGTTCTCGCGCTTCTACCGCGCGCGCACCGCGAACGAGCTCGCCGTTCCCGGCACCGGGCTCGGCCTCGCGATCACGCGGACGCTCGTCGATCAGCACGGGGGCACGATCGACCTGAAGAGCAGGGAAGGCGAAGGAACATCCGTCACCGTCCGCCTCCCGGCCGCATGACGCGTGCCGTCGTCGTCGGCGCCGTCGTGCTTCTGGTCGGCGGCGGGTCGGCGCAGGCGCTCCGGCTGCCGGGCGCGCCGGCGTGCCCGATCTTTCCCGCGAACAACGCATGGAACGAGCGCGTCGACACGCTCCCGGTGGCGGCGAACTCGGCGCAGATGATCGCGTCCATCGGCCTCGACACCGGGCTCCACCCCGACTTTGGTTCCGGCCTGTACGACGGCCAGCCGATCGGCATCCCGTTCGACGTCGTCTCGAAGTCGACGCCGCGCTCGCACGTGAGCTTCGACTACTCGGACGAGTCCGACCACGTTGCGTATCCGATCCCGAAGACGGTGCACATCGAAGGCGGACGTGCGTCGACCGGCGACCGGCACGCGATCCTCGTCGACAAGTCGGCCTGCCGCCTGTACGAGCTGTTCGCGCTCTACCCCACCTCGAGCGGCGGCTGGAAGGCAGGCTCGGGCGCGACGTGGAATCTCCGCTCCAACCATCTGCGCCCAGCGGGCTGGACGTCGGCGGACGCAGCCGGGCTGCCGATCTTCCCCGGCCTCGCGCGCTACGACGAGGTCGCGCGCGGCGTGATCGATCACGCGCTCCGGTTCACCGCCGCGCGTACGAGACGCGCGTTTGTCTATCCCGCGCGCCACGACGCGTCGTCGTCGGACGATCCCTCACTGCCGCCGATGGGCCTGCGCGTCCGGCTGAAGGCGAGCGTCGACATCTCCGGCTTCCCGCGCCAGGCCCGCATCGTCCTCCAGGCGCTGAAGACGTACGGGATGATCCTTGCCGACAACGGATCGAACTGGTACATCAGCGGCGCGCCGGACCCGCACTGGTCGAACGACGCGCTGCACACGATCGACCGCATCACGGGCAGCGATTTCGAGGTCGTCGACACGACCTCGCTCCGCCCGTAGAACGGGGTGACGGCCGCGTCTATCTCGTCACGAACGACGAGAGCCTGTACCGGCTCGACCCTGCCTAGGGTCGGGTAGCGGGGTCAGCAGCGGCTCCACCTCGGCGCGCAGGTGCTCGAAATCCGGCGGGAGGATGAGCGACTCGCCGAGGTGCGCCGGATCCTCGTCGGCGGCGAAGCCGGGACCCAGCGTCGCGATCTCGAACAGGACGCCGCTCGGCTCGCGGAAGTAGATGGAGCGGAACCAGAAGCGGTCGATGATCGGCGTCGGCCGGCCGCCGGCCTCCTCGACGCGCTTGCGCCACGCCTCCTGCTCATCCATCGGGCACGCCCACGCGACGTGGTGCACGGTGCCGGGACCGGGCGCGCCCGGTCCCGGCGACTCCTCGTAGTGGATCCAGCCGCCGCGCGTCTCGCCGCGCGTCTCGCCGTTCTCGAAGCCGAGCGCATCGAGGAACGCCGCGTTGCGGTCGAGGTCGGACGCGTACGCGCGGACGCCCTCGAAGCCCTGCAGCGCGAACGCATGCGGGATGTTCGGATCGTCGGCGACGAGCGGGCGGTCGGGAACATTCGACACGACGAGGTCGTGCCGCAGTCCCTCGGGATCCGTAAACGGGAGGCCGCCCACTCGATCGCGCCAAAAATCGACCGCCTCCTCCGACGCGACGCGCCAGACGACGGTGTGGATCATCCCCGAGCCCGCGCGACCCGGCGCGGCGCCCGGATACTCGAAGAACGTGATGTCCGAGCCCGGCGTCCCCTGCTCGTCCGCGTAGAAGAGGTGGTACACGGTCGGGTCGTCCTGGTTCACGGACTTCTTCACGAGCCGCAGGCCGAGGGTGCCCGTGTAGTACTCGACGTTGCGCGGCGCATCGCCGGTGATGCACGTGACGTGATGGATGCCGTCCAGACGCATCCCGGCAAGGTAGCCGGACGCTTGGTCGGAGCGCGCGCATAGCCGACGTCCTCGCCCGGCCTCGGAGCACCAAAGATCAGGAGTGCCGTGAAGCCCGGAAAGCGGCCAGTCTGCGTCGTGCGCGCCAAAGCCGGTAGCGGCTCCAGGAGAGGACCGCGGCCTGGGCTACGAGAAACGTGACGGACGCGCCCACTGCTTCCGCGGCGAGGCCGTACGGGTGGAGCTCCGCACCTGCGAAGACAGCCACGGCGGATGGCCCCAACACGACTGCCGAGAACGCTCGCAGGTAGCGGCGGTGCTGGCGGATCATCGACAGCGCGGCCTCCGCTCCCGGTCGTGGGCTGCCCGCCTCTCAACAGGGTACTCCTGCCGCCCCCCGGAGGTCCGCCCGGTGGCCTAGTCTTTCGGGGGCGAGTGGACATCCCGCTCTTGAACCTTTCAGCGATCTTGCACAGCCGTCTGGTCGACCGGGCGGGGGAGAAGATCGGCCGCGTCGACGATCTGATCGTGCGGCTTTCAGATCGCGGTTATCCGCCGATCACGGGGCTGAAAGCGCGGATCGGCGGACGCGAGGTGTTCGTTCCGGCCGAGCGCGTTGCGCGCGTCGAGTCCGGCACGGTGCAGCTCAGTGGCGAGCAGGTCGATCTGGGCCGGTTCGACCGGCGGGAGGGGGAGGTGCTGTTGCGCCAGGACCTGCTCGGCCGCCGCGTGATCAACGTGGTCGGCGCTCGCCTCGTTCGCGCAGACGATCTCGTGCTCGGGCAGGTCGGGGAATGGTGGCGCGTTGTCGGCGTAGATACGAGCATCCGATCGCTATTTCGGCGACTGCTGCCGTCGGGACTACGGCGACGTAGCCGTGTGCGGCCGTTCCTCGACTGGGAGAGCGTGGAACCGTTTGTGCGGCATGTGCCTACTGCTCGGTTGCGCATGACATTCGGGCGGCTGTCGAAACTGCACCCGGCCCAGCTCGCGGACCTCGTAGAGGCGGCCTCGCACGAGGAGGGCGAGGAGATCATTGCCGCGGTTGGTGGCGACCGCGAACTGGAAGCGGACGTATTCGAGGAGCTCGACCCCGAGCATCAGGTCGAGTTTCTGCGCGAGCGTTCGGACGAGGAGGCGGCGCGGGTGTTGGCAGCGATGGAAGCGGATGATGCTGCCGACTTGCTCGGTGAACTCGATCAGGAGCGGCGCGATCCCCTACTTCGCTTGCTGCCGTTGCGGCAGCAACGGAAGATCCGAACGCTGCTCGGCTACAACCCTGCGACCGCGGGTGGGTTGATGAGCCCGGACTTCGTCTCGGTGGCGGAGACGCAGGCGGTTGAGCAGGCGCTCGACGAGCTTCGCCGCACGACGCTGCCGGAGGAGACGATCACGACGTTGTTCGTGCTCGACGGCGAGCAGCGGCTGAGCGGAGTGGTGTCGGCGGTCACGCTCCTCAAGCACGCGCTGTCCGTAACCGTTGGGCAGGTGAAGTCGTCCCCGCCTCTTACCCTGGAGCCCGACGATGAGCTGGCCGAGGTCGCGATGAAGATGGCCGACTACGACCTCACGGTCGCGCCCGTCATCGACGACGACGGGAAGCTGCTCGGAATCGTCAGCGTCGACGACCTGCTGGAGATGATGATCCCGGAAGATTGGCGGCGCCGGGCGAGCGCGCTCTCGAACGAGTAACGATCGCGTAACCCACCGCGGCCGGCGTGGTGGTAGCCTCGGTCGGCTATGCCGATCCGGCTTGACCATGAGATGTCGATGGACGCCGACCGACCTGGGAGTACCAGGTCCGCGCGTCCGCGTGCCGGTCGGCTAGCGCTCACCGCCTAGCCCGCCGAGCTCCCGGCCGCGCACCTGGGACTTCCCGGCTGCACTGCGGAAGGGAGGTAATGACGTGGCGGAGAAGGACACCGAGTCGGCCGTCCCGGTCGCGGTCCCGTCCGTGCCCGAGCATGCACCGGCCGTCCTCGACGAAGCGCACATCGGCGACATCAAGGGCGCGCTCGGGACGATCCGCCTCGACGACGTTCCGCCGCGCGGGTCGTGGCGGCGGCGGCTGGTGGCGTTGCTCGCGATCATGGGGCCGGGCCTGATCGTCATGGTCGGAGACAACGACGCGGGCGGCGTCGCAACATACGCACAGGCAGGCCAGAACTTCGGGACCAGCCTGCTGTGGGTGCTCCTCCTGCTGATCCCCGTGCTGATCGTCAACCAGGAGATGGTCGTACGCCTGGGCGCGGTCACCGGCGTCGGGCACGGGCGCCTCATTCTGGAGCGGTTCGGCCGCTTCTGGGGCGCGTTCTCGGTTGGTGACCTGTTCATCCTCAACTTCCTCACGATCGTCACCGAGTTCATCGGCATCGACCTCGCCCTCAGCTACCTCGGCGTGAGCACGTACATCAGCGTCCCGGTCGCCGGGGTGTTCCTGATCGCGATGACGATGACTGGCAGCTTCCAGAAATGGGAGCGCTTCATGCTCGTGTTCGTCCTCGGGAACTTTCTGGTGATCCCGCTTGCCGTCTACGCGCATCCGCACGCAGGCGCGATCGCGCACGGCTTCTTCGTGCCTGGGATCGCGGGCGGGGTCAACTCGACCTCGATCCTTCTCATCATCGCGATGGTGGGAACGACCGTCGCGCCCTGGCAGCTCTTCTTCCAGCAGTCGAACATTGTCGACAAGCGGATCACCACGCGGTGGATCAACTACGAACGCGCCGACACCGTCATCGGCTCGTTCATCGTCGTCATCGGCGCCGCACTCATGATCGCAGCGGTCGCCTCCCCGTTTGCGCACACCGCGCTGCACGGCCACTTCACCAACGCCGAGGGTGTCGCGCGCGGCCTTCAGCACACCATCGGACACACCGCCGGGGTGCTGTTCGCTGTCGTGCTCCTCAACGCGTCGATCATTGGCGCCGGGGCCGTCACTCTCTCCACCTCGTACGCGTTTGGTGACGTCTTCGGCATGCACCACTCGCTCCACCGACCGCCCAGCGAGGCGAAGTTCTTCTACGGGAGCTTCACCGCGATCGTCGCCGCCGCGTGCGCGATCGTCCTCATCCCGGGAGCACCGCTCGGGGTCATCACTGTCGCCGTCCAGGCGCTCGCAGGCGTCCTGTTGCCGAGCGCGAGCGTCTTCCTCCTGCTGCTTTGCAACGACCGCCAAGTGCTCGGACCGTGGGTGAACAAGTTCCGGCTCAACGCCCTCGCCACGGTGATCCTCGCCGTCCTGCTCATGCTCTCGGCGATCCTCGTCGTCACCACCGTCTTCCCGAACGTCAACGTCCCGCGCCTCTTCATCGCGCTGTCGATCGCACTCGCGCTCGGCTGCGTCGGCTTCGCCGCAACCGCGATGCGCTCGCGCTCAGGCGCCCCGCCGGACGACATCGGCCGGGTGGAGGCGTCGTACAACGAGACGGTCGCGGCGGCGAAGAGTGACCGTCGCGATGCGCTCGCGGCTGCCCGTGACCGATACGAGGCGTCGAGGCGGGCCGCGAAAACGCGCTACGGAGAAGCGCTACAGCGCGCAGGCGACGACCCGATCCTCGCAGCCGAAGCGAAAGCGGACCGCACCCAGGAGCTCGCCCTCGCGCGCGCCGACCACATGCAGGCGCGAGCGTTGGCGGCGAACGCCTTCACGCGCACTGAAGCGATGGCCGCCGCCGAGCGCGCCAAGACGCTCGCCACAGCGAAAGCCGACGCGCGCACGTGGACGATGCCGCCACTTGCCCTCCTCGGAAAGCCGGAATGGTCGCGGGGACGCACCCTCACGATGTATGTCATGTGGGGGTACCTCTTCATCGCGATCGCCCTACTCATCGTCAAGGCGGTACGACTCGCCGGCGGCTAGGTCTACGGCGCGGGAACGAGTCGAGTGCAGCTCACTCCGCCGCTCTCAGTCGTGCAGCCTGAACGGCAGTGTGGCGACGACGACGTCGGTTCTCGATCGGAGCGCGGTGGCGAGCAGCCGGCCGCGCTGGTTGTGGAGGATCTGGTGCCACGGCTTTCGGGGTTCTATCTCGGCGATGAGGACCGTGACGGTCGTTCCATCCGCCGTTACCGAGTCGACGTAGTGGAGGACCGAGCGAATGAGCGCCCGGTGCGGATCGACGATCACCTCAAGACGCACGCCACAGGCCCACTTCCTCCATTCCTGCTCGATCCGGGCGCGCTCGTCATCGTCGCCCGCCACCGCGACGGCGACGACGTTGTCGGACAATGAAAGCGCTGCGCTCAAGACGCGCTCGGTGAGGAGGTTGACAGTCGAGGTCGGGACAATGACGAGACTCTTCCCCTTGCGCGGCCGCGGGGGCGTCCTGCCGAGCTGGAGCTCATCGGCAACCTCCTCGTAGTAGGTCTCCGTGTGCGCGAAGAGCCACATCAGAATTGGGACGGCAACGACGACCACCCATGCGCCTTCGACGAACTTGCTCAGGACGAACACGGCAACCGCGACTCCCGTCGTCACGGCGCCGATACCGTTGAGCGCCGCACGCAGCCGCCAGTGCGGTGGCCGCTGCCGTAGCCAGTGCCGCACCATGCCGGTTTGGCTGATGGTGAAACCGAGGAAGACGCCGATCGTGAAGAGCGGGATCAGCCTGTTCGTCTTCGCGCCGACGGCGACAAGCAAGAGGGCCGCGCCGATTGAGAGCGCTGCGATGCCGTGCCGATACACGGGCCGTTCAGCGCGCAGATAGAAGAGATGAGGGAGGCGGTGGTCACGTGCAAGGAGATTCATCAGAACCGGTAGACCCCCGAAGCTCGTGTTCGCCGCGGCTGCGAGCACGAGCGCCACGGTGACGTTCGTCACGTAGAACGCCCAGCCCGTGCCGAACGCGCCCGCAGTCGCCTGCGCGAGAATCGTGACTCCGCCGCGCGGAACGAGATGCCGGATATGGATGAGAACGGCGAGCCCGACGAGCATCGCCGCGAGCAGCCCGCCGAGCGCGAACTCGGTTCGCTGTGCGGCGCGGACAGATCGGAACTCGGGAACGCCGTTCGCAATCGCCTCGACGCCTGTGACAGCTGAGCATCCAGCGGCGAACGCCTTCAACACGAGGAGAACACCGAGCGCCTCGGTGGCGTGGACGGGCGCGTCGCTCGAACCGATCGTGGCGATGGCGTGCGATCGGAGAAGACCGACGACAACGACGGCGAGGATGCTCACGACGAACACCGCGGTCGGCAGCATCAGCGCCTTCGCCGACTCGGTCAGCCCGACCATGTTGAGCGCGGTCAGGAGCGCCAGCCCGGCGAGCGCCACGAGGAGGAGGTGATGGGAGAGCGACGGAAATGCGCTGCCGATGCTGGCCGCGCCTGCGGCAAGGCTCACCGCGACGGTCAGGACGTAGTCGACGACGAGCGACGCTGCCGCCAGCAAGCTCACGCGCGGGCCGAGGTCTGCCTTCGCGACCGCGTACGCACCCCCGCCGTCGGGATGCGCTGCGATCACCTGCGAGTAGGAGAGGACTAGCAGCGCGAGCATCGCCGCGATCGCAAGCGTGAGAGGAACCGTCGCGCGCAGGGCTCCTGTCCCAGCCGCTATGAGCACGACGACCATCGCTTCCGGTCCGTAGGCGACGCTCGACAGCGCGTCGAGGCTCAATGCTGCGAGCCCGCCGGGCACGCCGAGGCCGGAGCTCCGGCGACCAGATGCCCTGTGAACTGACCTCACGCGCGCCATTTGCAGATGTCTACCGCACGCGCTGCGACGAGACTGGCGCGGCTGGCAGCGCAGCCGCCCGAATCAGTCTTGCCCGAGCAAGTTTTTGCGCGATAGAGGCTCTCATCAGGATATGGCCCGCTCCGCCTCCATCTGGCTTTCTGCACCCGTAATCGCCTTGCTCGGCGCGCTCGTCTCGGCGGGGACGGCGCTCTCCGCCAGGCCCGAGATCCAGGCAATCGATGCGAGCGGCTTCCCGAGCATCCGAGTCACGGTCCTGCTACCGGCCCAGACACGGACGCCGCCGACCTTGAGCGTCAACGGCGCTCCCGCGGTGGGCCTGACGACGGTCGACCTCGGTGAGAAGGAAAGCGTCGCGCTCGTGCTGGACCGCTCTCAGTCGATGCACGGGCGCGCGCTTGCCGACGGCATCCGCGCCGCAGAAACCTTCGTCGCCGCGAAACCGAACTCGGACGAGATCGGCGTCTTCACTGCCGCGTCCCACGCGGTCCGTCTCTCCGACTTCTCGGCGTCGCAGGCAAGCGCCGATGATGCTCTCAACTCCCTTTCGGTCGACCATCGCTACGGCACCGCGCTCTGGGACGCAGTCGTGCTCGCGGCGAACCGATTGCGCACCAACCGCCTTCCCGGCCGCGCGATCATCCTCGTCACCGACGGCCAGGAGACCACGAGCACGGCAACCCTTCAGCAGGCAATCCGCGCCGCCCAGTCAGCCCGGGCACGGGTCTACACGATAGGAATCCCCGACACCACCTTCACGCCCACGCCGCTGATCGAGCTCGCCACTGCAACGGGAGGTCGCTACTACCGAGCGCCAACGACGGCCGCGTTTACCCACATCTACGGCATGATCGCCGCGGAGCTGAACAAGACTTGGCAGCTTCAATTCCTCACCGCGGCACGACCCGGAGACACCCTCAGACTCACCATTCGCGCCGACAGCACGTCCACCACGGCGAGCGAAAGGCTGTCCAACCGCCTCGGCAACGGGGCAAGTACGAACACGTCGCCGTCCCCCTTCATCATCGCGGCACTCGCCATCATCGGAACCCTCGCGCTCATCCTTCTCTGGCCCCTGACCCGAAGCGTGCGCTCCTCACGCTGGTTGCGCGGCTCGGCGCCATTCTGGGACTAACCAGCAAACCTCCACATGAGACGCGACAACCAAAACGGTTGCTCACGTCCTCCACCACAGGACCGAACACAGGACGCGCACGGATCGTGACAGGAGGAGCAGAGTGTCCTGCGCAAACGTCTCTCGCCAGAGGGCTAGGCCGCGGTGCGAAGGTGGGTCAGCGCCCGGGTCGTCCTGGTTCACGGACTTCTTGACGAACCGCAGGCCGAGGGTGGGGGCTCGCCGCCTCCGTCCGGACGCGGCGAGCCCCGATGCTTCGGTCCTAGCGGACCTCGTCCTCGACGATCGTGCGCCGCCGCGTCGCCGGCCCGTCCTCGACGACTGTGCGACGGCCGAAGCCACCCCAGCTCGACCAGAAGATGAGCGAGGTGAAGACGCCGACGATGCCGACGACGAGGAGGATGTAGCCGACGGTGTGCACGTTGAAGCCGGACGTCGTCACGTGGACGGCGAACGCGAGCACCGCACCGACGGCGATGAGGATGATGCTCACTCCGATACCCATGAACCCCTCCCTTGTTGGCCTCGAACGGTTGCTGGAGCACCAACGAGCGAAGGAGTCGGCTGGTTACGGCGTACCCGCGCGACCGCCTGAACAGTTCACAGTGCGAACCATGGCGGATCCTTCGATCGACCCCGAGCCGGTGCGCAGCGCCCGCCGAACCGGCGAGCACGTTGCTCGGAGCAGCGGCTTCGAGTGGATGGCGCGAGGCGGCTTCGTCGCTCGCGGCGTCGTCTACATCGTCATCGGGATCCTCGCGATCAAGCTCGCGGCCGGCAGCGGCGGCGCAAATCCGAGCCAGCAGGGCGCGCTGAAGGCGGTCGCGGCGCAGCCTTTCGGAAAACTCCTCTTGATTCTCATCGCGATCGGCCTCGCCGGCTACGCCCTGTGGCGAATCGTTCGCGCGCTGCTCGGCCACGGCCGAGAGGGAGCCGACCGCGACCTCGACCGCGTGGCCGCGCTCGCCAGCGGCGTCGTCTACTCCGTCCTCTGCGCACTCGCGGTCACAATCCTGCTCGGTTCCGGCGGCGGATCAGGCAACGCGAAGAGCGCAACGGCGGGCGTCCTCGGTTGGCCGGCGGGCACCTGGCTCGTCGGGATCGCCGGCGCGGTGCTCGTCGGAGTCGGCCTCTACCAGGGGTATCGGGGCGTCAGCAAGGATTTCCTCGAAGACTCGAAGACGGAGCAGATGAGCCCCGCGGTCCGAAGGTGGCTTGAGTGGATCGGCACCGTCGGCTACCTCGCGCGCATGCTCGTCTTCGGGCTCGTCGGGGGCTTCCTGATCAAGGCTGCGGTCGACTACAACCCCGACAAGGCCGTCGGCCTCGACGGCGCCCTGGCCAAGGTCGACCACGCCTCGTACGGCCCGTTCCTCCTCGCGATCGTCGCCGCCGGCCTGATCGCGTTCGGCGTCTACTCGCTCGCCGACAGCCGCTACCGCCGCATTTAGGCTCACGTCACGCCTGCGAGCAGGAACGCGCGCGACTCCTTCACCATCTCGCGCGCGATCACGAGCCGCTGGATCTCCTGCGTGCCTTCGTAGATCTGAGTGATCTTCGCGTCGCGCATGAAGCGCTCGACCGGGTACTCCTTGATGTACCCGTAGCCGCCGAGGATCTGCACCGCGTCGGTCGTGACCGCCATCGCGACGTCGCCGCACTTGAGCTTCGCCATCGCGGAGGCCTTCGTCAGCTCCGCGCCGTCGACGCCGTCGTCGCACATGCGGCCAAAGCGATAGAGCAGGCCGCGCGCCGCCTCGCACTCCGTCTCCATGTCGGCGAGCTTCGCCTGGATGAGCTGGTGCTGCGCGATCGGCTTGCCCATCGTCTCGCGTGTCTTCGCATAGTCGAGCGCGTAGTCGGTCGCACCCTGGGCGATGCCGAGCGCCTGCGCCGCGACGCCTGGGCGCGAGCGGTCGAGGATGCGCATGGCGATCTTGAAGCCGTCGCCTTCCGCGCCGAGGAGGTTCGCGGCCGGGAGGCGGCAGTCGTCGAACGCGAGCTCGCCGGTGGTCGACCCGGAGATGCCCATCTTCGGCTCCAGACGCGTCACCTCGAAGCCGGGCACATCCGCCTCGACGAGGAACGCCGAGATGCCGGCGTGACCGGCGGATGGGTCCGTCTTCGCGAAGACCGTGTACACGTGCGCGACCGACGCGTTCGTGATGAAGCGCTTCGAGCCGTTCAGGACGTACTCGTCGCCGTCGCGCGTCGCGGTCGTCCGCATCGCCGCCGAGTCAGAGCCGGAGCCCGCCTCGGTGAGCGCGTACGCGCACAGCCACTCGCCGCTCGCGAGCCGCGGCAACCACTGTTCCTTCTGCTCCTCGGTGCCGGCAAGCTTGAGCCCGAGTGAGCCGAGCTCCTGTACGGCAAGGATGAGCGCGCTCGTGGCACAGACCTTCGCGACCTCCTCGATCGCGATGAGGGCCATCAGCGTCCCGGTGCCGAGCCCGCCGTCGGCCTCGTCGAAGAAGAGACCGAAGATGTCGTTCTCGCGATAGAGCTCGACCACGTCCCAGGGGAACTCGTGGGAGGCGTCGATCTCCGCCGCCCGCGGCCCGATCCGCTCGCGGGCGAGCGTCCGGACGAGGTCGCGGAGCTCCCGCTGCTCGTCACTCAGTTGATCCCACGACACGCGCGCATCTTATGTCCGGGAATTCCCCGATGAGCGGCGCGAACGGGACTCGGAGACTGTGGGCGCATCCCCCTCCTCCGCGGGAGGAACTCCACCGCCGGCCCTCGTGCCGGCGGTGCTGTTTTCGGAGACGCGGAAAGCTACGCACTGCGATTCCGCGGAAGGCCCGATTCCCGCACGGCGGCCGCCCCGCACGATGCGCGAAAACCGACAAGGAGTCGCACCATGAAGCGTTCTATCGCACTCGTGTTCGCCGTGACTGCTCTCGCGGCGCTGGCCGTCAGCGCCGCCGGCACCGCGGCGGCAAGCCGCTCCACCTCGAAGCCCGCGCTCACGATCCTCGTCAAGTCCGACGACGAGCACGCGAAGAAGGGCCCTGACGGCAAGTGGCACGACGCGTTCCTGCCGGCCAATCCGGTCGTCAAGGCGGGCGTCAAGACCAGGATCACGTTCCTGAACTACGACGGCGGCGCGCATTCGATGATCGCGCCCGGTCTCGGCCTGAACGTGCAGATTCCCGCCGCGAAGGGCTCGACGCCCGGTCGCATCACCGTCACGCTCAACGCGAAGAAGGCCGGCAGCTACGACTGGTGGTGCGCCAGTCCGTGCGACCCGTGGGCGATGACGCACAACGGGTATATGCGCGGCTCCATCCGCGTCACGGCGTGAGGCTTCTCGCTCTCACCACCGCCGCGCTGCTCGCCGCCTCCACCCCGGCGGCCGCAGCGCGGCACGTGGGGCCCGGCCCGGTCCAGGTCCTCGTGCCGACGGGCCGGTACACGGTGGCGTTCGACCTGACGCCGAACCTCGCGTCGCGCACCGGGACGATCTCCGTGTCCCTGCGCCGCGGAGTCCAACCGATCGCCGGCGCGCGCGTCCGGATGACCGTGACGATGCTCGACATGAACATGGGCGGCTTCACCGTCCAACTGCACGAGCGCGCGGCCGGCATGTACACGCGGATGTTCCCCGTCGTCGGCATGAGCGGCCGCTGGGGCTTCCGCCTCGACGTTCGGCCGCCGCACGGGCGCGCGTTCAGCGTCGCCCTCGCCGATCGGATGCTCGGCTAGCCCGTGTGACAGACGGCCTCGATGTTGTTGCGGTCGGGGTCGAGGACGAACGCCCCGTAGTACGTCGGGTTGTACTGCGGACGTAACCCGGGCGGCCCGTTGTCGAGGCCGCCCGCCGCGAGCGCGGCGGCATAGAACGCGTCGACGGACGCGCGGTCGGCGGCGGCGAAAGCCACGTGCGCGCCGACGCCGAACGGCTCGCGCTGGTTGATAACGAACTCGAGCCTGTCGGTTCCGAAGCCGGCGACGTGCCTGTCCTCGGAGTCGCGGACGAGCCGGTAGCCGAGCGGTGCAAGGGCCAGGGCGTAGAAGTCCCTGCTGGCGCGGTAGTCGCGCACGTTGAGGGCGACGTGGTCGAACATAAGGGCATGATCCTCGAAAACGGCACCATCCGCACGCTCGACCCGTCGCTCCCCCTCGCCCGCTCGCTTGCGATCGCCGGCGATCGCCTCGCCGGCGGCGTCGGCACCCACGAGACCGCGCTCGCTTCTCCCGAGGTCGTCGACCTCGGCGGCCGCTGCGTCCTTCCCGGCTTCACCGACTCGCACGTGCACTTCCCGACGTGGGCGCTCGCGCAGCGGCAGGCGAAGCTCGACGGGTGCGCCTCACTCGCGGAGGCGCTCGACCGCGTCCGGTCGAGCGGATGGGGGCGCGGCTACGGGTGGCGTGATGCCGAGTGGCCCGACGGCCCGCCGACCCGGCAGGCCCTCGACGCGATCTCCAGCGAGCCGATGGCGATGTGGTCGAAGGACTATCACTCGCTCTGGCTCAACTCCGCCGCGCTCGCGCTCACCGGCGGCGACCTCGAGGCCGAGGGCGGCGTGGTCGAACGCGACACGAACGGGGATCCGACCGGCGTGCTGCGGGAGGAGTCCGCGTGGCACTTCAAGGACAGGTACCTCACCGTTCCCGATGAGGAGTACCTCGACGCGATGCGTGCCGGCGTGAAGCTCGCGCACGCGCGCGGCGTGACGTGCGTGCACGACAAGGACGGCTGGCTCGGCGCGGCAGGGCTGTGGCAGCAGCTCGAGGCGCAGCTCCGCGTGTGGCAGTCCGTTCCCGCAACGCTGCTGCCGGAGCTGCGCGACCTGTCAGTGCGTAGCGGCTTCGGGTCGCCGCTCCTGCGCATCGGCTACCTGAAGGTGTTCATGGACGGAACGCTCGGGTCGCAGACGGCGTGGATGCTCGACGGGAGCGGCGTCCGCATCACGAGCGGCGAGGAGCTCGCGGAGATCGTCCGCGCGGGCGCTGAGGCAGGTTGGCCCGTCGGCGTCCATGCGATCGGCGACCGCGCGAACCGTGAGGCGCTCGATGCGTTCGA
The DNA here is from genome assembly GCA_035532535.1 of Gaiellaceae bacterium. Lineage (GTDB taxonomy): Bacteria > Actinomycetota > Thermoleophilia > Gaiellales > Gaiellaceae > Palsa-739. The sequence goes on along the minus strand of DATKQT010000017.1, from coordinate 25,044 downwards.
GGCGACGCGCGACGTGTGGCATCCGCGCGGACTGCGGCAGCGGATCGAGCATGCGCAGTGCCTGGCACCGGAGGATGTGGCGCGCTTCGGAGAGATCGGTGTGGCGGCGTCGGTGCAGTTCACGCACGCGCCCTCGGACGAACAGCTGGCGAAGCGCTTCTGGCCGGACAAGCTCGACGGCGTCTACTCGTACCGGTCGCTTCTCCATTCGGGCGCGCTGCTCGCGAACGGCTCGGACGCGCCGGTCGAGGAGCTCCACCCCTGGGCCGGTGTCGTCGCGGCGGTGCAGCGCCACTGGCGCGAGGACGAGCGGCTGACGCTCGACGAGGCGCTGCACGCCACCTGCGTCGCGCCGTGCTGGCTCTCGCACGACGAACGGACGCGCGGGACGCTCCTCCCCGGCCGCGCCGCCGACCTCGTCGTCCTCGACCGGGATCCGTTCGACGGCGACCTCGAGGGCGTCCAGATCGTGGCGACGATGGTCGCGGGCCGCTGGGTTTACAACCCACCCCCCTGGGATTCCTGAGTACCGCTGCACCTGCACGTACAATTGAGGCATGGCCACCCCCGCGACCCGGACGATGCTCCCTGTCCACGAGGCGGGCACCTGCGCGGTAGCCGCCTCCGCCGAGATCATCGGCGCCAAGTGGACTGCGCTGCTCGTCCACGATCTCTCCGAGGGCCCGCGGCGCTTCTCGCAGCTCGAGCACTCGTGTCACGGGATCAGCCCGCGGACGCTCGCCGAGCGCCTGCGCGCGCTCGAGGCCGAGGGCATCGTCGAGCGGCACAGCTATCCGGAGTCACCGCCGCGCGTCGAGTACGAGCTGACCGCGAAGGGCGAGTCCTTGCTGCCGATCATCGATGCGATGCGCGACTTCGGCCATCAGTGGCTCCCCTGCCACCACCACCACTAGCAAGACCCGCACAGAAGCTTTACCGCGTCGCAACGCGGCTGTCCGTACCGTGGTGGGTATGGAACAGACTGAAAACGGACTGCACCGCCTTCTCCAGCTCGTAGAGTCGGCGCAACGCGCCGGCCACTCGGAGGACGAGATCACGACGATCGTGGACGAGGCGCTCGAAGCCGACGCCGAGCTCGACGCCGCGGCCTAGCCCCAGCTACGTCGCCGGAAGATCCGCGTACTTCGTGAACAGTGCGGCGGCCGTGTCGACGCCCTGCTCGAAGTAGCGGACGAGGAACTTCTCGTTCGGCGAGTGGACGTTCGACTCCGGCAACCCGAAGCCGGTGATGACCGTCGGGATGCCCTTGTCCGCGAGCGCGGGCACGATCGGCAGCGTGCCGCCGGAGCGGACGAGCAGCGGCCGGACGCCGAGCACCTGCTCGAATGCATCCGCCCCGAGCTGGATCGCGGGAGCGTCCGGCCGCATGAGCCCGGCAGGCACGCCTTTCCACCTGATGTCGAGCTCCGCGCCGGGAGGCGCCGCGTCGCGCATGAGCTTCTCGACGGCATTCCCGATCGTGTCGACGTCCTGACCCGGTGCGAGCCGCACCGTGATCTCGCCCGCCGCGTGCACCGACAACGTCGTGTTCCGGAGCCCCGGCTTGCCGCCGATGATGCCGTTCACGTCCGCCGACGGCTCGGCCATCGTGCGAATGTTGAACTGCTCGGCCGCGTTCGGGTCGAGCGGGCGCGCGCCCTGGAGTGCGAGCTCCTCGGCGCCGGCCGGGAGCGCCTTCCAGTTCTCGAGCTCTTCCGCCGTCGGCGGAATGACTCCCTGCCGCAGCGTCTCCGGCAACAGCCCGTTCGAGCCGGCGGTGACTGCGCCGAGCGAGCGCATGAGCACGTGGATGGCGTTCAGCGCCGCGCCGCCGTACATGCCGGAGTGGAGATCGCGGTCCCCCGTCGTCACCTTCACGTCGAAGGCAATGAGGCCGCGCGTCGAGAGGCTGAACATCGGCACGTCGACGCGGAGCATCCCGCCGTCGAAGATGATCCCCGCGTTGGCGCCGACGTCGTCGTCGCGAATCCAGTCGACGATCGTCGTGCCGCCGATCTCCTCCTCGCCGTCGCACGCGAACCGGAGGTTCACCGGCAGCGCCTTCTGCTCGACCAGCCGCTGCGCGGCCTTGAGCATGATGTACAGCTGACCCTTGTCGTCGGTGATGCCGCGCGCGTAGGCCCACTCGCCCTTGATCGTGAGCTCGAAGGGATCCGACTCCCACAGATCGAGCGGCGCCGGGGGCTGCACGTCGAAATGGTTGTAGATGAGGACGGTCGGCGCGCTCTCGGGATCGGTCGACGCGGGGATCTCGCCGAGCGCGAGCTCCTTCTCGCCGTACGGCGTCAGCTCCGCCGTCCCGCCGCACTTCGAGCGGATGAAGTCGCACACCCACTCGCCCGCCTGCTTCACGTCCTCGCGGTGCGCCGATTCCGCGCTCACGCTCGGGATCGCGATGAACTCAGCGAGCTCGCTGCGCCAGGTCTCGTCCACGAGGCGAGATCCTAGTCGGGCGGACTAGGCGACGTCGCGCAGACTGAACGAGTCGCTGAGAGCCCGGAGCTTCTTCAGGCTCTGGTTCTCGATCTGCCGGATGCGCTCGCGCGTGACGTTGAAGGTGCGACCGACCTCGTCCAGCGTCCGCGGATGCTCGCCGTCGAGCCCGTACCGGAGCTCGAGCACGCGCCGCTCGCGATGCGAGAGCGTGTTGAGGATCTTCTTCAGCAGCTCCTTGCGCATCGCCTCGTCGGCGACCTCGTCCGGGAGCGGCACGTTCTCGTCGGTGAGGAAGTGGCCGAACTCCGACTCCTCCTCGTCGCCGACAGGCTTCTCGAGCGAGACAGGCGTCTGCGAGCTGCGCATGATCGCCTCGACCTCCTCGAGCGGCAGGTCGAGGTCGAGCGAGATCTCGTACGGCGTCGGCTCGCGGCACAGCTCGGCGCGCAGCTTGCGCTCGGTGCGCACGATCTTGTTCAGCTTCTCGACCACGTGCACCGGCATGCGGATCGTGCGCGCCTTGTCGGCGAGCGCACGCGCGACCGCCTGGCGGATCCACCAGGTCGCGTACGTCGAGAACTTGAAGCCCTTGCGGTAGTCGAACTTCTCCGCCGCGCGCACGAGGCCGATCGTCCCTTCCTGGATCAGGTCGAGGAACGGGAGCCCCTGGTTGCGATAGCGCTTCGCGATCGAGACGACGAGGCGCAGGTTCGCCTCGATCATCTCCTGCTTCGCGTAGTGGTCGCCGCGCTCGATGCGCTTCGCGAGCTCGACTTCCTGCGCAGCGGTGAGCAGTTCGACCTTGCCGATGTCCTTGAGGAAGAGCTGCAGCGAGTCGGTCGAGATCTCGCGCACCTCTGCCTTCAATGTCTCTTCGGGAACTTCGGCCTCGTCGGCGGGGCTCACGACTTCGATCTGCAGCTCTTCGAGTGCGTGGTAGAGGTCGTCGAGCTGGCCCGCGTCGAGGTCGAGCTCGCCGAGCGCGAGCGCGATCTCCTCCGCGCCGAGCAACCCTCCGGCGGCCTGCGCGGTCTCGAGGAGATGACGTCCTTCGTCCGTCTCCAGAACGTCCGCGACTCCGCGGACTTCCGGGGCTTCCTTCGCGCTCATGGGCCTCCCTGCCTCGGCGATGCCGCACTATGCCTGCCACATCGGACGGGGCGCCATGGGCCGTTCGGCTCATATTGCAGTTACTGGGACCCACCGCTCGCGAGGGCGCGCAGAAGCGCCTTCGCCTGGCTCGCGTAGACCGATCCGGGCTCGGTCGAGATGGCGAGCCGGAGCTGCTGCTTCCCCTTCGCCACCTGCCTCGTCCAGAGCAGGAGAACACCGAGGTGCAGACGGACGACCGCCGCCTTCGGGAACGCGGCCGTGAGCGGCCCGAGCTTCGGAAACGGACGAAGCGGATGCGCCGGCGAGAACGTCGCCATCGCGTCGGCGACCGCCACGGCCGGGTCATGCGGAGCGAGCGCCGCCGCAGCATCGAGCTCGCGCTTCGCCGACAGCGGGCGTTCGCGATCCCACATAAGGATGCCGCGCAGCAGCGGCGTCCTCGCCCGCGGATCAACGGAGGCGGCGTCGACGACGATCGGAGGCAGGCCGGGCGCCACGTTCGGATGGAGGAAGTCGAGCGCCGTCACGGCCGAGGGCGAGTCGGGCTCGAGCTTCGCGGCATTCCGCCAGCTCACGACCGCGTCGGCATCGCGGCCGGACCAGTAATACGCGAGGCCGAGGTGGAGCTCGGCCAGCCCACTCTGCGGATTCGACGCGACGAGCCTCTTCACGGCGTCGAGGCTTCCGTGCGGCCACGAAGCGAACGCCGCCCCGATCTCGGCCGGAAGGGAGTGGTAGCGCGCGAAAATCGTGCCCGCCTCCGACCGCTTGCCCGCGGAGTAGAGGCTCACAGCCTGCGCCAACGGCCCGGTGACCTGCAGGTCGAGCGGCGGAGCGCCCTTCCGGGCGGTCGTGCCGGTGCTCTCCCCGCGCGTCTGGAGGAGCGTCGCGCCGACGGTCGCCGCCGCCGCCAGCGCACAGACGACCGCGACGATGGAGACAACACGGGCCTTCGGGCTCAACGCGAGCAGCCTAGCCAGCCGGACTACCGCTATCTTTCGGAAAGTCATGGCGAGCTATCGCGACCTCCTGCAACAGGTGAAGGCCGAGATCGACGAGGTCGACGTCCCGCGTGCGCGCGAGATCCTCGACGGCGCCGAGCCGCCGCTCCTCGTCGACGTCCGCGAACTGGACGAGTGGATCGAGGGCCGCATCCCGGGCGCCATCCATGTGCCGCGTGGATTCCTCGAGTCGCGGATCGAGCAGGCCGCGCCCGACAAGGCGCAGCCGATCCTCCTGTACTGCGCCGGCGGCGCGCGCTCCGCGTTCGCGGCGAAGTCGCTCGGCGAGCTCGGCTACGAGAACGTCACCTCCCTCGCCGGCGGCTACACGGACTGGAAGCGCAGCGGCCTCCCAACCGAGCTGCCGCGCTCGCTCGACGCAGCCAAGCGCGAGCGCTACAGCCGCCACCTGCTCATTCCCGAGGTCGGGGAAGAGGGCCAGTTGAAGCTGCTCGACTCGCGCATCCTCCTGATCGGGGCCGGCGGCCTCGGCTCGCCCGCCTCGCTCTACCTCGCCGCGGCCGGCGTCGGCCGTCTCGGCATCGTCGATGACGACCGCGTCGACGCGTCGAACCTCCAGCGCCAGATCGCCCATTCGACCGAGCGGCTCGGCGAATGGAAGGCCGACTCGGCGAAGCGCACGATCCAGGCGCTCAATCCGGACGTCGAGGTGATCACCTACCGCGAGCGGCTGACCTCGGAGAACGTCGACCGGATCCTCGCCGACGGCTGGGACGTGATCGTCGACGGCGCCGACAACTTCCCGACGCGCTATCTGCTGAACGACGCCGCCGTGTGGCACGACATTCCGATCGTGCACGGATCGATCTACCGCTTCGAGGGCCAGGTGACGGTGTTCAAGCCGCACGAGGGCCCGTGCTATCGCTGCCTGTTCCCGCAGCCGCCGCCGCCCGAGCTCGCTCCGAGTTGCGCCGAGGGCGGCGTGCTCGGCGTGCTGCCCGGCATCGTCGGCTCGCTCCAGGCAAGCGAGGCGCTCAAGCTCGCGCTCGGCATCGGCGAGTCGCTCTCCGGGCGGCTGCTGCTCTTCGACGCGCTTGCGACCGAGTTCAACGAGGTCACGCTCCGCCGCGATCCGGATTGCCCGGTGTGCGGCGAGCATCCGACCATCACCGAGTACATCGACTATGTGGAGTTCTGCTCCGGGAGGCCGACGCACGCATGAAGATCGTGAGGATCCCACCGACGCTTCGCTCCGAGACGGGCGGCAAGCGCGAAGTACACGCATCCGGCGGAACGGTGCGCGAGCTGCTCGACGACCTGATGAGCCGTTTCCCCGGGCTGCGCTCGCAGCTCGTGAACGAGGACGAGATCGCGCCGTTCGTGAACGTCTACGTCGAGGGCGAGGACGTCCGGACGCTGGACGGCCTCGAGACCGAGGTGCACGACGGCTCGACCGTCATCCTGTTGCCCGCGATGGCCGGCGGCTGATGCCGACGGTCCAGGAGCTCTACGAGCTCTGGGCCGACGAGGCGGGGCTGGACGAGGCGCTCGGACGTAGCCTCGACCCTCGCGGAACGGACTGGCTCTACGACGCGTTCGCGGGCCTCGGTCCGCAGGCGGGGGAGCTCGTCGCCGATCTCGGGGCACGCGACGCGAAGCATTCCATCGAGCTCGTGCGCCGGCTCGGCGTGCGCGCAATCGCGCTCGATCCGCTGCCGCTGCACTGCGACATGGCGCGTGCGGCGATCGCAGAGGCCGGTCTACTCGAGGACATCGACGTCGTCGAGGGGTCGATCGAGTCGATGCCGCTCGACGACGCATCCGTGGACTGGATCTGGTGCCGCGACGTACTCGTCCACGTCGACGCGGAACGGGGCCTTGCCGAGTGCGCGCGCATCCTCCGCCCGGGCGGCTCGATGCTCGCGTATGTGACGCTCGCCACCGAGAAGCTCGAGCCGCGCGAGCGCGCGGAGCTCGTCGACGCGATCGCGATCGAGACGTTCGACGCAGACGTGCTCGAGCGGGCGGCGGCAGCGGCGGGGCTCGAGCAGCGCTCGTTCGACCCGCTGGGCTCGGAGTGGCGCGAGTCGATGCTCGAGCAGGGAACGTGGAACGCCGGCGAGGATCTCTTGCATCTCGCACGGCTTCGCCGTGGCGGCTTCGACGGCGCCGGTGCCGAGGCAGCCTGGGGCGGGCTCGTGTGGGGCATCTACCAACTCCTGGGGAAGACGTGTCCAACCGTCTACGTGTGGTCCAGAGCCTCCTCGAGCTGATCGGGAACACGCCGCTCGTCGAGCTGACGCGGCTGTCGCCTCCCGGCGGTGCGCGCATCTACGCCAAGCTCGAGGCGCAGAACCCGACCGGGTCGATCAAGGATCGCGTTGCGAAGGCGATGATCGAGGCCGCGGAAGCCGCGGGCGAGCTCGAGTCCGGCCGCGCGCTGCTCGAGCCGACGAGCGGCAACACCGGCATCTCGCTCGCGCTCATCGCGAAGCTGAAGGGATACCCGCTCACGTGCGTCATGCCCGACAACGCGACGGAGGAGCGGCGCCGGCTGCTGCGCCTCTACGGCGCGACCATCGTCGACTCGCCGGGCGCCGAGGGATCGAACGGGGCCGTGCGGCTTGCGCTCGAGATGGCGGAGCGCGACCCACGCTTCTTCATGCCGTTCCAGTACGCGAATCCGGCCAACCCGCGCGCGCACTACGAGGGCACGGGCGCCGAGATCGCCGAAGCGCTCGACCGCGTCGACGTGCTCGTCGCAGGCCTCGGCACGGGCGGCACGTTGATGGGTGCAGGCGAACGGCTGCGCGAGAGCTTCCCCGACATCGTCGTCGCGGCCGCCGAGCCGCTTCCGGGAGACGCGGTCATGGGCCTGCGCTCGCTCGAGGACGGCTACGTGCCCCCGATCCTCGACGTGTCGAAGCTCGACCGGAAGGTGCTCGTGTCGAACGAGGAGTCGGTCGTCGCGGTCCGCGCGCTGCTCGACCGCGAGGGGATCTTCGCGGGAGTCTCCGGCGGCGCGGTCGTGCACGTCGCGCGCAAGCTCGCCGAGGAGCTCGACGAGGGGGCGGTCGTCGTCTGCGTGCTCGCCGACGGCGGCTGGAAGTACCTGAGCGCGGACTTCTGGGACTCGGGCGACGTCGGCAGCTCGATGGAACGCACGCTCTGGTGGTAGTGCCGGCGGCGATCCGCGAGGCGATCGCGGCCCACGCTCGAGCCGAGGCGCCGAACGAATCGTGCGGCCTGCTGCTCCTCGACGGCGATCGCGGGGTCGAGTACGTGCCCGCCGTGAACAAAGCGTCGTCGCCGTACCGGTTCGAGCTGTACCTCGATCCCGTGCGCTGGTCGGAGATCGAGCTCGCCCAGGCGGTCGTGCACTCGCACCTCTCCTCCCCGCCGCGGCCGTCGCGGACCGACGTCGAGAACATCGGGCAGTGGGAGGGTCTGCCGTACCTGATCTACGCGGTGCGCACGGACGATCTCGCCGCCTGGACGATCACAGGCGGCGAGATCGAGCCGTTGGAGCTCGCGCCCTAGCTCGTGACGAGCGATTACTCGATGTCGTCGTCCGAGTAGTCGACCCCTTCGTCCGTGCGCCGCGGCTGTGGCCGCTCGACGAAGGTGACGGCGATCTGCTCGATCCGGTTCCCGTCCACCTCGAGCACGTCGAAGCGGAGCCCGTCGTAGGCGACGTCGTCCCCCGGCTCGGGTGCCCGCCCGAGCTGGCCGAACACGAAGCCGGCGACGGTGTGAAAGTCCTCCTCGGGCAGCTCGGTGCCAAACCGCTCGTTGAACTCGTCGATCGGGAAGCGCCCGTCGAGCCGCCACGTGTCGTCGTCCACCTGGACGATCGTCTGCTCGGGGACGTCGAACTCGTCCTCGATCTCGCCGACGATCTCTTCGATCAGGTCCTCGAGCGTGCAGATGCCGGCGAGTGCGCCGTACTCGTCCACGACGATCGCGAAGTGGTTGTTCGTCCGGCGGAAGTCCTGGAGGAGCGACGCGAGGTCCTTCGTCTCCGGCACGACGTACGGCGGCCGGAGGAGATCCTCCAGCTGGACGTCGGCCAGCCCGCGGTCGTGGATGGCGGAGAAGAGGTCGCGGACGTGCAGCACTCCGATGACGTCGTCGATCGTCTCTCGGTAGACGGGGTAGCGCGTGTACGGATGATCGAGCACCGTCTCCAGCGCCTTCTCGGCCGGCATCTCGATGGAGATGGCCGTCACGTCAGGCTTCGCGACCATCACGTCGGCTGCGTCCTTGTCGCCGAAGATGAAGACCTTGTCGATCATCTGCTGCTCGTCGACTTCGATCTCGCCCTCACGCGTCGACCGTGACACGAGCATGCGCAGCTCGGCCTCCGAGAGCACGTCGCGCTCGGCGCCGACCTGTTCGACGCCGAAGACGCGCAGCACGACCTCCGTCGAGCCCTGCAGCACCCAGATCAACGGTTGCGCGACGGTGAAGAACGCACGCACGGGCGCGGAGACCCACAGGGCGGTCCCCTCCGAGTGGCGCAGCGCGACGCCCTTCGGAACGAGCTCGCCGACGACGACGTGGAAGAACGTCAGGATGAGGTAGGCGAGTGCGATCGCGAGCACGGTCGCAAGCCAGGTCTTGAACTCGCGCGTCAGCACGGACTCGCCCAGGGCGCCGATGGCCAGGGAGGTGAGCGTGACGCCGAGCTGCATCGCCGCGATGAAGCGCGGCGGATCGCCCGTGATCCGGAGCACGTCCCGCGCGCGGCGGTTGCCCTGGTGCTGCAGCTCGATGATCCGCGTTCGCCGCGCCGTCACCAGCCCGTACTCGGCGGCGACGAAGAAGGCGTTCAGCAGGATGAGCGCCGCGACGCCGAGAAGTTCGAGGAACACGTTCACGGCGCGGCGCTGGTACTCGGAGGTTTCTCGTCCACCAGCTAGGCGGCAGTATAGGTAACGGTCCGGCCGTCCCCGTTCCCGTCGCGGCGCGCGCGCCCGAGCACGACGAGCCGCTCGAGGTGCGACAGCGCCTCGGCGACGGCGAAACGCCGCTGGATGGGCGGAAGCGTCATGCCGAACAGATCGTGCGACACGTCGTAGCCGGTGCGTGGCTCCGCGACGAGGGCGGCTTCGGTCCGGTCGAGCCGGTCGTCGTGGTGCACAACGATCTCGTGGGCGCGCGCTGCCGGCTCGTGGATGGTCTCGCCGTGGCCGCCGTAGGAGACGCGCGGGTCGAGCTCCGCGATCGCGGCCAGCGTCTCGGTGTAGTCCCCGAGCGGATCGGGGCGGCTCTCGGGATAGAGCCCGATTGCAGGCGTGATCGGCGCGAGCAGCGTGTCGCCGGCGACGAGCACGCCGTCCCGGAGCAGGGAGAGATGCCCGTCGGCGTGCCCGGGCGTGGCGACGATGCGCCAGCCATCGAGCTCGTCGCCCGGCTCGACGAGCGTCGGGTTCCACGCGAAGCGGACGAAGTCCGCGAACACGTGCCCGGACGCGATCAGCTCCTGCGCCACCGCGGCCGGCACGCCGTGGAGGACGAACCAGTCCGCGATCCGCTCCGGCCAGTCAGTCGAGCCCCACACGCGCTCGCACTGGGAGTAGTCGAGCCTGCCCTGCAGCACCTCGGCGCCGGTCGCCCGCACGGCAGCCTCCGCGCCACCGACGTGGTCGGGATGCATGTGCGTGATGAAGATCCGCGTCACCGGCCCGTCCACCTGGGCGAGGATGTCCTCCCATGACGGCTCCGCCAGCCCGAGGCCGGTGTCGACGAGCGTCCAGCCGTCCTCGCCGCGCAGCAGAAAGCAGTGCACATGGCGCGGTCCGCTCGGCAGCGGCAGCGTCACCCGGAGGATGCCCGGCTCGACCTCCGTTGGCATAGCGAACGTATGTTCGATAAGCTTGCCCATGGGGATGCGAGTCGAGTATCGCGAAGAGCCCTGTCGCTCCGCGCTGAATCGAGTCCAGGGCATGCCGTTCGGGTGGTCGCTCAACCCGTACATGGGCTGCGCGCACCAGTGCACGTTCTGTTACGTCCGTGCATTCGAGCTGCGTGCCGACCGGCCCGCGGACGAGCGCTACGGCGCGAGCATTCGCGTCAAGACGAACGTGGCCGAGGTGCTGCGCCGCGAGCTCGCGCGGCCGTCGTGGCAGCGCGAGGGGATCGCCATCGGTGCGGCCACCGACCCGTACCAGCCGGCGGAGGGCCGCTACCGACTGACACGCGCATGCCTGGAGGTGCTGTCCGCAGCGGCGAACCCGTTCGGGATCATCACGCGCGGCCCGATGATCGTGCGCGACCTCGACATGCTCACCGAGTCGGCGCGGCGGGCCGAGGTGAGCGTGACGTTCTCCATCCCGACGCTCGACGTCGACATCTGGCGGCGAACCGAGCCTGGCACCGCGCCGCCGCACCAGCGGCTGCGCGCGCTCCGGCAGCTCGTGGACGCCGGGATCAAGACCGGCGTCGGCATGGCACCCATCCTCCCCGGCCTGAGCGACAAGCCGGAGCTGCTCGCCGACGTCGTGCGCGCAGCGCGCGCCGCCGGTGCGACCGGCGTGTGGGCGAACCTCCTGTATCTCAAGCCCGGGACGAAGGAGCACTTCCTCGGCGCGCTCGAGCGCGACTGGCCGGAGCTGCTGCCGAGGTACGAGCAGCTGTACGCGCGGCGGGCGTACCTCCCGGCGGAGAAAACGAACCCGGTGCGAGAGCAGGTGCGCGAGCTTGCGCGGTCGCACGGCGTGCGCGACCGGCGGCGCGTGCGCCTCGAACCGCCGGACGATCCCGAGCAGCTCAGCCTCGCTGTGTAGCTCAGTACGCGCCGACGAGCCAGAGCACGAACAGCGCGAAGAGCGAGAGCACGATCGCGGCAATCATCAGCGCCACGTTCATTCCGAGGATGAGCGCGACGAGCGCACCTGGATCGCGGCCGCCGGCGAGCTTCCGGATGCGGAGGTTGACGCGCGCACGTGCGCGTGGTGGCGGCCCGAGCCTCCGGACCGGCAGATGGAACACGGCGAGTGCGCGCTCGAGGTCGAGGTCGGCCGACGCGCCCGCGACGAGGATCTCGGTCGCGGGGAACTCGGCCAATGCGTCGGCAACCGCCTGCACCGGGTCGACGTCGCCGGCCACGCTCGTCACGGGCACGAGGCCCTCGAGCGCGCGCTCCGCTTCGAGGCCGCGGACCTCGGCTCGCAGCCGTGCGCCCTCCTCCGCGTTCGAGAGCCAGTCGAGCGGGCCGACGACGGTCGGCGCGACGACGAGCACGCGCCACGGACCGCCTGCGAGCGACTGCCGAATCGTCTCCGGCGAGGCGTCGCCGACGACGAGGAGCAGCACGTTCAAGGCGGGTTTCCGGCCACGAAGCCCGATTTGTACCTCGCCGTCGGAACGCAGGCATACAATCGTCTTCCCGCCTTGGCCTCCTCTGAGATCACCGTCCTGATCGTCGACGACCACGAAGTGGTGCGCGAAGGCCTGCGCCTGTCCTTGTCGCGTGCGCCACACGTCCGCGTGATCGGCGAGGCGGCGGACGGCGAGAGCGCCGTCGCCCTGGCCGAGCGCAGGCGCCCAAACGTCGTGATCATGGACGTGCGCATGCCGGGCATGGACGGCCTGGAGGCGACGAAGCTCCTCACCGAGCAGGATCCCAACGTCGCGGTCCTGATCTTCACCGCGTACAGCGAGCGCAGCCTGCTCAGCCGCGGCCTCGACTCCGGCGCGAAGGGCTACATCCTCAAGGAGGCGCCGCACGAGACACTCGTCCGCGCGATCGAGAAGGTCGCCGACGGCGAGGGCTACGTCGACCCGGCGCTCATGCCCGCGTTCCTCTCCGGCAAGGACAAGGAGGAGATGCTGACGACGCGGGAGCGCGAGATCCTCCAGCTCCTCGCCGACGGCATGTCGAACGCCGATGTGGCGACGAAGCTCTTCATCAGCCAGGAGACCGTGAAGAGCCACGTGCGGCACATCCTCGCCAAGCTCGAGGCGGACACGCGCACGCACGCGGTCGCGATCGCGCTGCGAGAAGCGATCATCGACTGACCTTGGACAAGGACGAGCCCGCGCGGCGCGATCCGACCGAGGAGATCCTCGCAGTCGAGCAGGACGAGCGACGCCGCATCGCGCTCTTCCTCCACGACGGGCCCGTGCAGTCGCTCGCCGGTGTCGCCTTGATGCTCGACGCGACGCTCAACTTCCTTCAGCGCGGCGAGATGGAGCAGGCCGGCGAGGTGCTCGAGCGAGCGCTCGCCCGGACGCGGACGACGATCGGCGAGCTCCGCAACCTCTCGTTCAACCTCGAGCCGGTCGTCCTGCGCGACCACGGTCTCGGTGTGGCGCTCTCGGCGCTCGGCGACGACCGCGGCGTGGCGCACGGCATCGCCGTGGAGATCGACGCGGCCGCCGCCGAGGCGCTCAGCGAGCGCACGCAGGCGGCGTTGTACGCGATCGTGCGCGAGGCGCTCGAGGGTGCGATTCGCCGCGGACCGCCATCCGTGTTCTCCGTGCGGGTGCGGCCCGCGAAGGACGAAGGCGGGCTCGAGATCGAGATCTCCGACGACGCCCCCGGAGAGCGGCGGCAACGGTCGCTCGAGGTGCTGCGGGAGCGGGCGCGGACACTCGGCGCCGCGATGCACGTCGATAGCGGCGGCGTGGGGACGACGATGCGGCTCGTCCTTCCGACGTACCCGCGTGGCGAGTAGGATCCGCGCCGCCATGGCGGAAGGCCACCTCCTCTTCGTCTGGAAGACGTCCGGCTACGAGCTGCAGGAAGAGCCCGGTGACGTCCCGGAGGTCGGCGCCGAGATCGAGCAGGACGGCCGCGTCCTACGCGTGACGAAAGTCGCGGTCTCGCCCCTCCCGGGCGACCGGCGCGCGTGCGCGTACCTCGCGCAGGCCTAGACCGCGTCTTCCGCTGCCGCCAGGCCGAGCACGAGCGCCTGCGCGAGCCCGCTCGAGTAGCCGCCGGTTGCGATGCCGCCGGCGTCGACGCCGGCCGCCCAGACACCGTCGAGCCCGACGACGCGCGCATGGTCGTCGACGAGCAACCCGCCGATCGTGTGCGTCACGCCCGCGGCCACATGCACGGCTAGCCGCCCATCGTCGCGCACGACCACCGTTCCACCGACAGCGCGCGCCGCCTCGATGCGCTCGTTCGTGCGCTCGACGACGTACCACGCGCTAGGGCCGATGAGCTGCGCAAGGTCGTTCTCGTGCCACGCCACTTTGCGCGGCGTGATGTCGCGGCCGTCGTCGGTGAGAACGCGCGCTTCGCTTCCATACAGCTGCGCGAGCGGGACGAAGTCCTCCTCGCGGATGCGCGCCGGGCGCGCCGGCATCGCGCGGCCGTAGAACTCCCCCATGCCCGTCGTGATCGACGCGCCGCGGGCGAGGCTCCAGTCGAGCGCATCGCCTGCACTCCACGGATTGGCACGCAGGAGGAGACCGCGCTCCTCGGCCAGGCGGCGGCCGAAGCCACCTGTGGCGAGCACGACCGGCGGCTCGGCATCGGCCGGCAGCGAAGCCTGGAGCCGCACGTCGACGCGCGCTGCGAGCAGGTCGGTGAGCGCATGGGCGTCGAAGCGCTTCCCGGTCGTCCGCGGGTTCTCCGTGTCATCCCAGACGGGCTCGGCGCCAAGCGAGACGAGCCACGCGAGCGCATCGTCGAGTCGCTCCCACACGAGCCGCTGCAGCGCCTCGTCGCCGCCGGGGCAGTCGGCGCGGAAGTCCTCCCACTCGAGATGCCTCCAGACGACGCAGCTGGAGAGCAGCATCGACCCGCCCACGCGCGACCCCTTCTCGATCACCACCGGCTCGAGCCCGAGCTCGCGGGCGCGCACGGCGGCGACGAGCCCGGCCATGCCGGATCCGGCAATCAGCATCAGGAGAGTCTGGCGAAAGAGTGGCTGTGTCGCGCCATTCCGCCAGACCTTCCTAGGTGAGTGAAAAGGTCGGCTTGTGCTCGACGTATTCGATGCGGACGTTCTCCGGCCCGCGCAGGAACACCGCGTACGTGTTCGGCGCGTCGACGACGTTGTCGATCTCGACGCCCAAGTCGTTGGCTGCCGCGATGTGCTCGTCCGCCGAGTCGACGAGCACCGCGATGTGGTTCAGAAGCGGCCGTTCCGGGTTGCCGGGCTCGCCGGGGTGAAACTCCACCCAGGCGCCGCCGACTTCGACGCGCGGGAATCCCGATGGGCCGACCGGCGCGGGATCGAATCCGAGCGTGACGTACGCGGCCACCGCAGCCTCCGGATGGGCGGAGAACAACGCGACGTGGTCGAGGTCGTAGTCGAGGTCGGTCTCGCCCTCGACAACGCCGATGCGCACGCCCTCCGCGAGGTCGAACCAGCGCTCGCCGTGCTCGAGCCGAGCCACACGCAGCGCGACGTGCTTCAACGCACCGCGCTCACGCGGCCCTTCGGCCGCGAACAGCGTCAGCTTGCCGCGGCGCGCGTCCGCCCCGACGAGCGTGAACGCGTCCGTGCGCTCGATGACGTGCATGCCGAGCTCCGCAGCCGCGAAGTCCGCGATCGCGTCCCGGTCGGCAAGCCAAAAAGCGACGTGATCGAGCTTCGTCGGGTTCACGTCCGGAGCGTACCCCGCTCGGCGCGGACTACGCGCTACTCGATGGGCTCGTTGTGGACGTCGTTCTCGACCGCGTACTTCTCGGTGAGCTCGTTCACGACGCCGATGCCCTTGTTGTATGCGTAGTTGATCTCGACGAACGCATTCCACTTGTCCGGGAGCGCGTCCTCCGGGAAGATCGCCTCGACCGGGCACTCCGGTTCGCATGCCCCGCAGTCGATGCACTCCTCCGCGTCGATGACGAGGATCCGGTCGCCCGGGTGGATGCAGTCCACCGGACAGACGTCGACGCAGGAGAGGTCTTTGATGTCGATGCAGGGCTCGGCGATGATGTAGGTCACGGCGCCAACTGTAGAGGACGCGCCCGCCGGGACACCGGGAGAACCGGCTGAGAGGCTCTCACACGATGCACGATTGTGTCGCCCGGCCACACTCGGCGGCGCGCTGCCGCGTCCTCAGTCGGCCCGATAGTGCAACTATCGGGCCTCCCTGCGTCCTTGCATCGCACTCGCCGATTGCGCCCGGATCGACGAACGTCATTCTGTGAGAGCCTCTACGGCAGGAGCTCGACGACGATGTCCTGCGCACGCTCGACGAGCGCCGACTTGGCGAGCACCTGGTCGAAGCCGGCGGCGTGGGCTGCGCGGAGCCCTGCGGTGTCGGTGTGGTTCGTGTAGCCGATGATCGGGACGTCCGGGTAGGTGTCTGCCACTTCCTCGGGCTCGATCCGCGAGATGTCGCAGATGACGAGGTCGGGATCGTCCGTGTGATCGACGGTGACCAGGCGGTGCCCTGGCAGCAGCGCCTCGAGCTTTCCCCGGAAGAACAAGTCGACCCCACACAGCAGGATCGTGGCCACATGACAAGGTTAGAGGGGAATGGCCGACCCGTACAAGACGGGGCTCGAGCACATCCGCGCCGGCCGGTTCTTCGAGGCGCACGAGGAGCTCGAGCTCGTGTGGCGCGCGGCGCCCGCCGAGGAGCGCGATTTCTACCAGGGGCTCATCCACGTGGCGGTCGCCTGGTACCAGCACGGCCGCGGCCGGCCGGTGGCGACAGCCCGCCAGCTGGAGAAGGCGATCAGGCGGCTCGAGGCCTACGAGCCGGAGCACCTCGGCGTCGAAGTCGCCGCGCTGCGGGCACAGCTCGCCGCGCTGCTCGAGACGCTCGATCTAGGGGGACGTCAGCCCGATGGCATCTAGCGCGCGGTTCACCGCGACGTGCAGCCACCAATCCCGGTGGAAGAAGAGGAGCAGCCCAAGGGCGACGAGCGTCACGCCGCTCGCGACCTGGATGATCGTGTAGCGGTTCCGGATCCAGCGGAACGCATTCATCGCCCGGCCGAACGCAAGGCCCGCCGTGAGGAACGCCGCCCCGAGGCCGAGCGCATACACGGCGAGGAGCGCAGCCCCGCGCAGGATGGTGCCGGTGTCGCTCGCGAGCACGAGCACCGCGGCGAGCACGGTGCCGATGCACGGCGCCGCGCAGACGGCGAAGGCGCCGCCGAGGAGGGCGCGCGACCCGCGCTTGCGCGCGCCGACGATGAGGCCTGGAGCCATCACCCGCTCCGGCACGGGGAGCAGGCCGACGAACGCGAGCCCGATCACGACGAGGACGAACCCGGCGATGTCGGCCTGCGAGTTCGGGGTGACGACGTTCGAGATCGCTGCGGCGCCAGCGCCCACCGCGACGAAGACGAGCGTGAAGCCGAGGATGAACGGGACGCTCGCGACTGCGATGCGGCGCGCCGATCCGGCGCGGCCGAGCTCGTCCGGATCGACCCCGGAAACGGCGGAGAGGTAGCCGGGCACGAGCGGCAGGACGCATGGCGTGACGACCGACGCGTACCCCGCTGCGAACGCGACGACGAGCCGGACGACCATCAGTCCAGCCGGGCCAGCAGCTCGTCGAGGCGCCGCTCGGTCTCCGGATCGGTCTCGTGCTCCGTCTCGGGCGGCTCGGGCTCATGTGTCCGGCTCCACCGCCACACACCGACGGCGAGCAGCAGGGCGCCCGCGAGCACGCCGCCGAGCGGCAGCCACCACGCGAGCAGGTCGAACCCTTTGTGCGGCGGGGCGGCGAGGATCCCCTGCCCGAAGTTGCCGACGAGCTCGGTCTCGATCTGCTTCGCCGACCAGCATTCCGCGATGCGCCTCGAAATCTGCGCCTTGATCTGCTGCGCGGCCGGCGCCTCCGACATGTCGAGCGTCGTGTGGCACGTCGGGCACATGATCTGGCCCTCGAGATACGAGAGCGACGTCTTCGGGTGCACGCAGGCCGCGGCCGGGCCGGCGAGCGCGAGCGCGGCCGCCGCCACAGCGACGACGCGGAGCATCACTGGTCCAGCGCCGCCCGAATGCCGCTGCGGAACGCGCTCACCTGGTTCGTGATCGTCCCGATGATGTGCGTGCCGACGAGCCTGCCCCTGCGGTCGACGAAGTACGTCTCGGGGACACCGGTCAGCCCGTACTTGTCGCCGATCATGCCGGAGCCGTCCTGCACGGTCGGATACGTGACGCCGTGATGCGACAGGAACGTGCGCGCGTCGCTCGTCACGTCGTGGTAGTCGACACCGACGAAGACGACGCCCTGCGAGCGGTACTGCTTCCACGCCTGCTCGAGCATCTTCGCCTCGCCCTTGCACGGCACGCACCACGACGCCCAGAAGTTGATGACGACCGGCTTGCCGCGCAGCGACGCCAGGTTGAGCTTGCCCGTGCCCTCGATGCGTCGCAGCGCGAAGTTCGGCGCCGGCCCGCCGATCTTCGGCGGGTGCGTCTGATGCGTGAGGCGCCACACGAGCAGCCCGAGCAGCCCGGCGACGGCGACGAGCGCCAGCCCCTGACCGGTGAGCTTCAGCGTCCGCGTCACGACGCCACGATGAACACGGGAGTGCCGACCGCGACATGGTTGAACAGCCACTCCGCATCCGGGACGAACATGCGGACGCAGCCGTGCGACTCGGAGTAGCCGATCGACGCGGGCTCGTCGGTGCCGTGGATGCCGACGCCGGGCGAGTTGATGCCCATCCAGCGCGTTCCGAGCGGGTTGTTCGGGCCCGGCGGCACCGGCTTGAGGCCCTTCGCCCACGCGTCCTGCGTGGGCGGATACCAGGTCGGGTTCGTCCACTTGACGACGATCTGGAAGCGCCCGAGCGGCGTCGGGTAGATCGACTGCCCGGTGGCGACGTGGAACTGCCGCACGTAGTGCGCGCCGTTGTACAGCGTCAGGAGATTCGAGGAGCGCCGGATGACGATCACCGAGCCGATAGTGGTCGCAGTCGCCTGCGGCGCGAGCAGCTTGGCCGGCACACGGACCGGCACGCGGGTGCCGTGGGCGAGCTCGTCCTCGAGCAGGCGGGCGGTCGCGCCCACCTCGATGCGCAGGCCGGGCCGCGACGGGGTCACGAGCGGCCGGAAGTTCCGCAGAAGCAGGCGCGACGAGCTCGGGTCGTGGTTCAGCCGGCGGGCGAGCCGCGCGACATAGGCCGCTACGCGCGCCCGTCCGACGCCCGCGCGCAGGCCGAGCGACGTGTCCGGCGGGACGGTCAAAGCCTTCGCGACTGCCGTGTCGGCCCAGATCTTCACGCCGAGCGACGCGGGCGAGACCGAGAACGTGCTCCGGCCGACCCGCAGCACGACCGGGCGCGAGAACCGCTGGACGACCGCCGCCGTGGCCGCGTCGGCGTCGAGCCCGCCGATCGCGACGCCGCCGAGAACGACCCCGTCCGGGACCGTCGCCACGACCGTCGTCGTCGTTGTCGTCGTCGTGATCGTGGTCGGCGGGGTATCCGCGAGCGCCGGCGCGACGACCGCGCACGCGAACACGACCGAGAGGAGAAGAGCGAGGCGACCCACAGCCCGAAAAGGTTACCCCGGAGCGTCAGGACCGGCGGATGACGACGACCGCCAGGTCGTCGGCGAGCTCGCCTCCCGCAAAGGCCCGGGCGTCCCGCGCCACGGCTGTCGCGAGCACGTGCGGCGCCAGCTCGCGGTGACCGCTGAGGAGAGCGTCCAGCCGCTCGACGCCGTACAGCTCCTGCCGTCGCCTCGCCTCGATCACGCCGTCGGTGTAGACGATGATCGACGCGCCCACGGGAAGGTTGGTGCGCACCTCGTCGTACTGCTGCCCCGACTCGATCCCGAGCGCCAGGCCGCCGGTCTCGAGGCCGCGGACGCTGCCGTCCGGAAGCAGGATTCGCGGCGGCGGATGGCCGGCGCTCGCACATGACACGCTGCCGCGGGTGCCGTCGATCGCGAGGTAGACCATGGTGATGAACTTGCCCGTGGCGATCTCGTCGACGATGACGTCGTTCGCAGCGGCGAGGAAGTCGCCCGGCTCGGGATGCTCGCGCGCGAGCGAGCGGAAGACGAACTTCGCCATCGCCATGTCGGCGGTCGCCTCGACGCCGTGCCCGGTGACGTCCCCGAGGACGACCGCGAGTCGCCCGTCGTCCAGGGTGACGAAGTCGTAGATGTCGCCGCCGACATCGACCCGCGCGGACGACTCGTACAGCTCGCCGACCTCGAGACCCGAGACCGCCGGGCGCGAACGCGGCAGGAGCGACCGCTGCATCGTGTCCGCGAACTCCTTCTGCTGCTGGTACAGGCGCGCGTTGTCGATCGCGAGCGCAGCCTGGCCGGCGATGGCGAGCGCGGCATCGAGGGTCTCGGCGCTGATCGGGCTCCCGGGGCGGAACGAGAAGATGCCGAGGGCGGCGATCACCTCCGCCGGCGTCGCCACCGGCACCATCGCCGCCGTCCACCCTTTCTCGAGGAACGGATCGAGGAGCTCGTTCGCCCTCCTGCGCAACCGGACGGGCGTCGCCTCGCGGAACAGCCTCTGCACAGCCGTCGCCCCGAAGGGCTGCGGGCGGTAGAGCACCGCTCGGACCGCATCGGCGAGGGCGGCGTCCTTGACGTGCAGCGCCCGCGGCTCGAGCTGCTCGCGCCGCTCGTCCGGCATGCGAATGACGGCGGCGTCGACATCGAGCACTTCCACCACCGTCCGCGCGAGAGCCTCGAGCGTCGCTTCGAGCGACAGGCTCTGCGCGAACGACCGCGAGATCTCGTACAGCGCACCGAGGCGGCGCGCGGCTTCCCGCTCCGAAGCGAGCGCGGCCTCGCGCTGGCCGGAGAGCTCCGACGTGCGCTCGTGCAGCTGTGCGTTCTGGACTGCGACGGCGAGCTGCGACGCGAGCGCGGTCAGAAGCGCAGACTCGCTCGCGCTGACCGGGCGGCCGCGCTCGGGATAGACCGCGAGCAGGCCGATGACGTCGTCGCGCACGAGCAGCGGAACAGCGAGCGCCGCGTCGATGCCGGCCTCGCGCGCGGCGTCGCGCACGTCCACGAGCCGGAGATCGGTGACGGTGTCCGACACCTCGACGAGCGGCCTGCGGCGCCGGGCGGGGCCGATGCCGAGATCGAGCAGCCGCTCGGCGACCCGCGAGTGTGGTCCGCTGAGGCCGGCGCCTGCCGCCGCGATCAGGCGGTCTTCTGCGACACGCAGGTAGACGGCAACGCGCTCGACGTCGAGGAGCTCGGCAATGCGCACAACGGCGGTCTCGAGCGTGTGCGTGAGCGAGAGCTCGGCCGTCGCCTGCCCGACGACCGCGAGCAGCGCGCGCGACAGCTGGAGCTCCTGCTCGAGCTCCCGGATCCGCGCTCCCGAGCGAAGGACGTGGGCGGCGCGAACGCCGAAGGTCGTCAGTCGTCCGAGCTGCTCCGCGTTCGGCTCGGCACCGGACGCGAACAGGAGCTGCAGGAAGCCGACGGGAGGCTCGCCGAGCGCCAGCGTCGTCGAGACGCCGCAGCCTGCCGGCAGCCGGTCGGACGCGAGCGCCTGAATGGCTCCACCGTTCCGGAGCGCAGCAGCAGCCGCTTCGGCGGCGTCGCCAAGACCGATCGCCGGGTCGAGCCCGTGCGAGCCGACGAGCTCGAGCGCATCGCCCTCGGCCCGCTGCCAGAGCAGTGCGACCGGCGCGCCGACGACGCCGGCCGCGAGCCGGACGACCTCCCCTGCCGGCGCGGTCTCGTGCAGCGCGGCAGCAAGCGCGTCGCCTGCAAGGTCGAGCGCATGCCGTGCAACTCCGGCACCGGTCGACGGCCCCGGCGCGAAGGCGCGCAGGACGAGGGCCACCTGGCCGGCAGTGAGCTCGGCGGCGAGCCGCTCCGACGGCGAGAACGGCCCGGCGCGGTAGAGCTCAAGCACGGCGGTGGTCCCGTCGAGGCGCACCGGCAGCACGAGGATCGAGTCGGCCCCGGTGCGCGCGGCGACGCGCCGGACGCCCGGAGGCGCCTCGTCCAGCAGGTCGACGCGGAGGTCGGGCAGCTCGGCGGCGTGGATGCGGTCACCCTCGAGCTCGGCGGCGAGCGCGGCCGAGCCGGCGACGGCGGCCGTCTCGAGCCGGTCTGCTGAGACGACACGGACGAGGGCGACGTCGGCGCCCGTGGCGACGCGGGCGGCGTCGGCCACGTCCTGGAGCGCCGGCGCGAGGCTCGGGCGGCCCGCCGCGTCCCTCACAGCGCGGGCAAGCGCCGCCAGGGCGTCGATCGAGATCCCAGGCGCCTGGGCGAGCAGCTCCGATTCGGCCTGAACGGTCATCACCGGCCCCTGTGGAAGTATCGCCGCAGGCGTATCCCCCGTACAATTCCGGCTCGTGGCCAGACCCGCCCACCGGATGGAGGATGCGCCCGTCGAACCGTCGACGGTGGAGCTCCGCTACCGGTATCACCGTGCCCAGCGGCAGGCCCGTGTCCGGCAGCGCCAGGAGACCCGGCTCGCCCGGTATCGCTTCTACGTCGCGATGGCAGTGCTGCTCGCGATCGCCATCGCCTTCGTCATCGGCGCCTGGCACGAGATCCAGCACCTCTTCGGCCTGTAGGCCTGCACTTCACGGTGGGCGCTGAATTCGCCCATACTGCGCCAGTGCAAACGCCTGAGCCGATGCTGCCGCCGCGGGCGCCGGCCGGACCGGAGCGGCGTCCCGCGCCTCGGCAGGTCGTGCCCGGCTACTGGGGCGAGCGCCTCGCCTGGATCGCCGGGCTCGTCCTCGCCATCTCCGCGTTCACCGACTGGTACGCCGGCACGCAGGCGGACGGGCTGACCTTGTCGGTCACCGGGTGGCACATCGGCGCGCTCGGCAAGCTCGTCTTCTTCATCGGGCTCGCCACGCTCATCCTCGAAGCGCTGCGCGAGGCCGGCATCGAGCTTCCCACGACCGTGCCGGAGAGCCTCGTGCTCATCGCGCTCGGATCGTTGGCGACGATCTTCGTCCTTATCCGGGTCATCTCGATCCCGGACACGTTCTTCGGCACGGCAGGTCGCGGCATCGGCATCTTCATCAGCCTCGCCGCCGCCGTCCTCCTGATCGTCGCCGGGTTGCTGCGAGCAGCAGAAGAGATGTAGCGACACCGAGCGCTGCGCCGGCGAGGACGTCGAGCGGCCAGTGCACGCCGACATACAGCCGCGAGTATGCGATCGCGGCGGCGAGGACGAGGAACGCGGGCGCCGCCCGCGGCACGAGCACGGAAAGAACGGTCGCGCACGCGAAGCTCGTCGCCGCGTGCCCGGACGGGAACGAGGAGCTGTGTGGAGTCGCGACGAGCTGGTGCGGGAAGCGCGGCCGCCGCTCCCCCACCGCCGCCTTCAACGCCTCCGCGAGCCCGTCCGCGGCTGCGTCGGCGAGCAGCACGAGCGCGAACAGCCGTGGCCGGCGGCGAAGGAGCGCGAGCGCGAACGCAAGCGCGAGCCACACGGCGCCCCACGCTCCGATCCGCGTCAGCCAGACGAAGAGGTCGTCGAGCGGCGACCACCGGTGCTCGACCATCCAGCGCTCGAGACGGTGGTTCAGACCGGTACGAGCTGCTTTGTCTTGTCGACCAGCTGTTGCAGGTCGAAGGGCTTTCCGACGAAGCCCTGCGCGCCGCGGCTCGTTGCCTGCTCCTCCGCTTGCTCGTCCACCTTGCCGCTGAACATCACGACCGGGATTGCGCCGACGCCGTAGCGCTCCTGCACGCGGGTCAGCATCTCCCAGCCGTCGACCTGGGGCATCATCACGTCGAGGAGTACAAGGTCTGGCTTCGCCTCGTCGATGGCTGCGAGCCCTTCGTTCGCGTCGGCGGCCTCGCGCACGGTGTAGCCCTCGAACTCGAGATTGATCCGGACGAGCTCGCGGACGTGCTCGTCGTCGTCGACGAGGAGGACGAGCGGACCGCTCTTCGTCTGCCCGCTCGGGCCGGAGCGCTCGAGGAATGTCTCCAGGTCTGTCCGCCGGTACCGCCGGTGGCCGCCTGGGGTGTAGAAGGCCGGGACGCGGCCCTGATCCGACCACTTCCGGATCGTGCTCTGGGCCACGCCGAGGAACCGAGCCGCCTGCCCGAGGGTGAGCCATTCGCTGTCGTCACGCATCGCCATCGCTCCGGAACCTGTCCAATTCTGAACGTTCCTACTCCTGGGAAGGTTACGGATGGAGCGTGGTCTCGGTTGTAAGGGTGATTCCGGGCTTCGGGTTGTCGTGGACGGCCTCGCCCACCGCGATCCCGACGGCGAAGACCACCGTGGCGGCGAAGAAGACGAGAGGCCAAGCCTCCAGCCGGTCACGAGAGGTAGTCGCTCGCGCCGCGCTGGTAGGCGTAGAAGGCCGCGGCGAGGACGAGCGCCAGGTCGCGCGGCCAGCCCGGCCCGGGCGCCCGGTCGGCGATCGTCTGGCGCGCCCACGTGTCCGCGTCGCGATAGGCGGCGGCGAGCTCGGCGAGCGTGTAGGTGCCGCCGACGCGGCGGCGAAGCTCGTCGGTCAGGGCCTCCACCTGTTCGACGAGCCGGCGGTAGCGGCGCGGGTCGCCGCGTTCCGCCTCGAGCCGGCGATGACCGTCCGCCCACTCGTGCCGGACGAGCGCAAGCGCCTCCATCAGCTCTCCTCGCTGCAGCACCGCGATGGCCAGAGCGGTTCCACCTCCGCGAGGATACGTTGGCCCAGCTCGTAGCCCGGCTGCGCGAGCGCGAACGCGGCGTGCGCGTGCAAGCACTTGAGCGACCCCGTCCGGCCGGAGCCGCCGACGCCGAGATCGAGTGACGCGCCTCCGTCCCGGCCGGTCTCGCCGCCGGCGAGCGCACGGCGGATGCGGCGCTGGTCGGCGTCCGCGCGGACGCGGCTTTCCGCGAGCTCGGCGTCGTCTCCCGCCAGCGCGGTCCAGCGCTCGACGCCGCCTCCGGCCTCGAGACGCGAGATCGCTGCGACGAGATGGCGGCACGTGACGTAGTACGTCGTCGGGAACGGCTCCCCGTCGGGTGCGTACGGATGTTGCTCGGTCACCGCCGGGCGGCCGAACGGGCAGCGGACGGCGACGCGGCCGAACGCGCGCGGTTCGCGTCCGAGCTGGCGCGCGACGATCGCGCGGTCGGCGTCAGCGTCCATGCGGCTGCAGGCTAGCCCGCAGCCGCTTCCGCCAGGCGTCGATATTCTTGACGATGAAGAGGTGCTCGCCCGGGCGAACGTAGCCGAGCGCGCGCGCCTCGCGGGCGACCGTAGCCACGGAGGTCGACGCGCCGAGCCGGCGCTCGAGCGTCTGCTTCTCGTGCTCGAGACGCCGCACGACCGCCTGCCGCTGACCGAGCTGCCCGCGCGCGTCGACGTACGCGTTCAGCGGGCGGTAGTAGAGGAGCGCAACGAGCACAAGCGCTCCGATGGCAAGCCAACGGCGAAGGGTCATCCGCGCGATGTTCTCCACCGCGCGACCGGAGTCCTCTTAGAGGCTCTCACATAATGACGTTCGTCGATCCGGGCGCAATCGGCGAGTGCGATGCGAGGACGCAGGGAGGGAGCCTCTCAGGCGATGTCCACCTTGATCACGTTGGTGCTGCCGGGGATGTTCACGGCGGTGCCGGCGGTGATGACGACGCGATCGCCCGACTGGACGAGACCGGCCTCGCGAGCGGCATCGATCGA
>DATKQT010000016.1:0-21526 GCA_035532535.1 Gaiellaceae bacterium | reverse complement strand
GCGCAGTCGTCGCAGACGCCGCGCAGGACGACGTCGTGTGCCACGGAGTACCCCGTGTCCCCTTCGACCTTGTGCAGGGCCTGCTCCAGCTCCGGGTCGGCGAACGCCTCGACTTTGCCGCAGTCGGCGCACACGAGATGGTGGTGGTGCTCGCCGTCGGGGTGGAGCGGCTCGTAGCGAGCGGTCGGGGCGCCGACGTCGACGCGCTGCACGAAGCCGTCGCGGGTGAGCTGCTCGAGGCTCCGGTAGATGCTCGCGATGCCCACGGGGCGGCCTTCGGCGCGCAGGCCGTCGAAGATCTCCTGGGCGGTGACGCAGCACCGCTGCCGGCCGAGAACCTCGATCACGGCTCGGCGGGCGGCGCTGTTCCGCCTGCCAATGCGCTGGAGCGACTCCGTCGTCGTCTCGACCCAGTCCATGTCGCCCAGTTTAGCTAGTGAGAATGATTATCGCTAGACTTCTCGGCCGTGCACGCACTCGCAGCGCTCCTCGCCGCCACCCAGATCCACGTCGTCGCCGCCGAGAACTTCTGGGGCAGCCTCGCGGCGCAGCTCGGGGGCACCCGCGTCCAGGTCACGAGCGTGATCACGAATCCCGCCACCGACCCGCACGACTACGAGCCGAGCGCCGTCGACGCGCGCACCTTCGCGGGCGCGCAGATGGCGATCGTCAACGGCGTCGGCTACGACCCATGGGCGCCGAAGCTCATCGCCGCCAACCCCGTCCACGGGCGCATCGTCCTCACCGTCGGCGACCTCGTCGGCGTCAAGCCGGGCGGCAACCCCCATCGCTGGTATTCACCCTCGAACGTGCAGCAGGTGATCTCCGCGATCGTGCACGACTACTCGAAGCTCGATCCGAAGCACGCGGCCTACTTCGCCCATCAGAAGGCGCAGCTCGAGACGACGGGCCTCGCGGAGTACAAGAACCTCATCGCGACGATCAGGCGCCGGTTCGGCGGCACGCCCGTCGGCGCGTCCGAGAGCATCTTCGCGCCGCTCGCGCAGGCGCTCGGCCTGAAGCTGATCACGCCGTACTCGTTCCTGAAGGCGGTCAGCGAGGGCACCGAGCCGACGGCGGCCGACAAGACGACCATCGACCGCCAGATCGCGAAGAAGCAGATCAAGGTCTGGGTCTTCAACAGCCAGAACAGCACGCCTGACGTCGCCCGTCTGACCGATGCGGCGCGCAAGCAAGGCATCCCGGTCACGATGATCACCGAGACGCTCACACCCGCGACGGCGACGTTCCAGCAGTGGCAGGTGCGCCAGCTGCAGGCGCTCGTGCTCGCGCTGGCGAAAGGCGTACGGCGGTGACGGCGGTCACGTTCGAGGGCGCCGAGGCACGCATCGGCGGGACGACGATCTGGCGAGACGTCTCGCTCACGGTGGACCGCGGCCAGTTCGTCGCGGTCCTCGGGCCGAACGGATCGGGGAAGTCGACGCTCGTCCGGGCCGTGCTCGGATTGCAGCCGCTCGCGGCCGGCAGCGCGTCCGTGCTCGGACGGCCGCCGGGCGAGGCGAAC
This sequence comes from Gaiellaceae bacterium, assembly GCA_035532535.1. Classification (GTDB taxonomy): domain Bacteria; phylum Actinomycetota; class Thermoleophilia; order Gaiellales; family Gaiellaceae; genus Palsa-739. The sequence continues at coordinate 20,001 of DATKQT010000016.1, read as the reverse complement.
GACCGTATCGGCTATCTCCCGCAGCGGCGGAGCTTCGACGAGAGCACGCGCATTCGCGGCGCGGATGTCGTCCGCCTCGGGCTCGACGGCGCCCGCTGGGGCCTGCCGCTCCCGGGCGCGCGCAGCCGCGCGGCCGCACGCCGCGTTGCGGAGGTGATCGAGCTCGTCTCGGCGACCGCATACGCGGACAAGCCGATCGGCGAGCTCTCCGGCGGCGAGCAACAGCGATTGCTGATCGCACAGGCGCTCGCGCGACGTCCGCAGCTGCTGCTCCTCGACGAGCCGCTCGACAGTCTCGACCTCCCGAACCAGGCGGGCGTCGCGGCACTCGTGCGCGACATCTGTCGCGAGGAGGATGTCGCCGTCCTGCTCGTCGCGCACGACGTCAATCCGATCCTCGGCTATCTCGACGGCGTCATCTACGTGGCGGGGGGAACCGCGGTCGAGGGTGCGCCGGAGGACGTCATCTCCGCCGAGACGCTGAGTGCGCTGTACGGCGTGCCGATCGACGTTCTCCGCGCGTCGGATGGACGGCTCGTGGTGGTCGGCGCGCCCGACCTGCACGGGCACCATGCCCACTAGCTCGGTCTTCACCGGCCTGTCGTGGAACCCGGCGACCGACGTCCACGCGCTCTTCACCTATCCGTTCATGCAGCATGCGCTCGCGGCGGGGACGATCGTCGCCGTCATGGCCGGCGTCATCGGCTGGTTCATGGTGCTCCGCCGGCAGACATTCGCCGGCCACACACTCTCGCTTACCGCGTTCACCGGCGCGTCGGCGGCAGTGCTCGCGGGCGTGCCGATCGTGCTCGGGTACTTCGCCGTCTGCGGCCTCGGCGCACTTGCGCTCGCCGGCGCGTCCGGCCCGCGCCGCAGCCAGGGAACCGAGTCGGCGGCGACGGGATCGATCCAGGCCTTCGCGCTCGGGCTCGGCTTTCTCTTCGTCAGCCTCTACCACGGCGTGCTCAACGGGCTCGACTCGCTGCTCTTCGGGACGTTCCTCGGCATCACGAGCTCACAGGTGCTCGTCCTGCTCGTCGTCGCCGCCGTCGCGATCGCGCTCGTCGCCGTCGCCGCGCGGCCGCTGCTCTTCGCCTCGGTCGACCCCGACGTCGCCCGCGCGTCGGGTGTTCGCGTGCAGCTGCTCGGCCTCGGCTTCCTGCTCGTCCTCGGCCTGTCGGTGGCGGAGACGAGCCAGATCACCGGCGCGCTGCTCGTGTTCGCGCTGCTCGTGACGCCGGCCGCGACGGCGCAGCGCCTGACGACGCGGCCGCTCGCCGGCGTCGTGCTGTCGGTCGCCCTCGCGCTCCTCGTCACGTGGCTCGGGCTTGCGCTCGCCTACTTCTCCGTCTACCCGGTCGGCTTCTACATCACGTCCCTCTCGTTCGCGCTGTACGTCCTCGCACGGGTGCTGCGCTGATGCTGGCGCAGGAGTTCATGCGCAACGCGCTCGTCGCCGGCAGCTTCGTCGGCATCGCATGCGGCCTCGTCGGCTGGTTCGTCGTGCTGCGCGCGCAGGTGTTCGCGGGCGACGCGCTGAGCCACGTCGCCTTCACCGGTGCGCTCGCAGCCGCGGCGCTCGGCATCGACATCAGAGCCGGCCTCTTCCTCGCGACCATCCTCGGCGGCGTCGTCATGGGAGCGCTCGGCGACCGCGCACGCGCCGACGACGTCGTCATCGGGACGCTCTTCGCGTGGACGCTCGGGCTCGGTGTCCTCTTCCTGACCATCTTCACGACGAACGGCAGCGGCTCGAACGGGACCGCGGGCGTGCGCGTGCTCTTCGGGTCGATCTTCGGATTGAGCTCGACCGACGTGCGCATCTCGGTCGTGCTCGCCGTGGCGGCCGTTGCCGTCCTCGCCGTACTCGGCAGACCGCTGCTCTTCGCCTCGCTCGACGGCGCGGTCGCGGCCGCCCAGGGCGTCCCGGTGCGCATGATCGGGCTCGTGTTCCTCGGGCTCGTCGGGCTCGTCGCGGCCCAGGCGACGCAGGCGGTCGGCGCCCTCCTCCTCCTCGGCCTGCTCGCCGCGCCCGCCGGGGCGGCGCACCGGCTGACGGGCCGGCCCTCCCTCGGCCTGGGGCTGTCCGCGCTCTTCGCCCTCGTCTCCGTCTGGCTCGGGCTCAGTCTCAGCTACGTGTTCCCGACCCTGCCGCCGAGCACCATGATCATCTCGACCGCGGCCGGGATCTACGTCGCAGCGATGAGTTTGTCGCCGCTCCGTCGTCTAGTAGGTTGAGCCCCAGGCCGACGAGACCACGAAGGAGACGACATGCCGAAGACTTTGCTGCTGGTCGGGACCCGCAAGGGCGCCTTCCTCCTGGAGAGCGACGCCGACCGGCGCGACTGGAACGTGCGCGGCCCGTACTGCGAGGCCTGGCCGGTCTATCACGCCGTCCACGACGCAGTGACGGGCACGATCTACGCCGCCGCCGCGAGCGAGTGGCACGGTTCCGCCGTCTGGCGGAGCAGCGACCTGGGCGAGACGTGGGCGATGTCGAGCGAGGGCCTCTCGTACAGCGAGGACAGCCCTCGCAAAGTGTCGAAGGTCTCGACACTCGCGGCGCGGAACGGCCGCGTGCTGGCCGGGGTCGAGGCGCCCGGCATCTTCGAGAGCAAGGACGGCGGCGAGACGTTCTCGCTCCTGACGACGCTCGCGGGACAGCCCGGCAGCGAGGAGTGGGACGACCCGGCGAACCAGCCGCCCGGGCATCTCGGCATCTCTGCGATCGCGCTCGACAAGGAGAACGACTCGCGCTTCTGGGCGATCGTGCAGGGCGTCGGCCTGTTCGAGACGACAGACGATGCGACCTCGTGGACGCCGCGCAACCGCGGGCTCCGCGCCGACTGGCCGCGGCCGCACGAGGAGGTCGGGTTCTGCGTGCACAAGGTGGTGCGCTCCGACGACAAGCGGCTGTACCAGCAGAACCACGTCGGCATGCACCGCAGCGACGACGACGGGCACACGTGGACGGAGATCACCGAGGGTCTGCCGACCGAGTTCGGCTTCGCCGCCGCCGCGCACCCGCACGACCGCGACACGTTCTACGTCGTGCCGCTCGCGCCGTTGCACGGCCGGACGATGCCCGACGGGAAGGCGACGGTCTGGCAGACGAAGGACGCGGGCTCGAGCTGGAAGCCCCTCCGCAAGGGCCTGCCGCAGGACGGCGCCTACATCGGCGTGCTGCGCGAGGCGATGGCGATCGACAGGTACGACGTCCCCGGCCTGTACTTCGGCACGAGCACGGGGCAGCTGTTCGCATCGAACGACGAAGGCGGAAGCTGGAGCGAGATCGCGAGCTATCTGCCGCCGATCTCGTCGGTCGAGGTCGCGATCCTCGACTGATGGCGGACGTGCATCTCCCAGGAACGCTGACACCGCTCTTCCCCGGCCTGCCGCGCCGCCTCGACCTCGAGGCGGCGACGGTGGGCGGCGCGATCGACGAGCTCGAGCGGCGCTGGCCCGGGCTCTTCGACCGGCTGTGCGAGCCGGGCCCGAGCCTGCGCACGCACATCCACGTATACGTCGACCGGGAGCGCGCAAGCCTTGCGACTCCGCTCGAGGCGCGCTCCCGAGTCGACGTGATCGCCGCAATCAGCGGCGGCTAGCCGATACCCACCTGAACGAGTCGCCGCGTCGAGACGCCGGCGAGGAGATTCTCGCCCGGCTTGCGTGCGCGCACGAAGAGGACGAGGTCGCCGCGGCTGAGCGGCATGGCACGTGTTGGCTGGAGCGTGATCGTCGCCCAGCCGGTCGCGTCCGTCGGCTGCTCCGGCGCGTTGTACGTCCACCCGTATGGCAGCCCGAGCGCGTAGACGAGCGCCCCCTGTACCGACAACCCCTTCGCGTCCGACACGTGGAAGCGCGCCGTGACGGGCGCGGTCCGCGACGTGATCACGTTCGGCGAGAAGCTGACCCGGTCGATCACGAGCTGATCCGGTAGGAACACGCGCGCGATCGAGATCGTCGTCGCAGGCGGAGTGGGCCCCGTGACGACTGCGGTCGGATTGCTGAACACCGAGGTCGACCCGTGCGAGTTCCTCGCCGTCACCTCGAGACGCATCTCGTGACCGACGTCACCCGCCGTCAGCGTGTACGCCTTCACATGGGAGTGCACGATGAACGTTACGCAGTTGTTCCCCGCGCTGTCGCAGCGCTGCCACGAGAAGTCGAAGCTGATCGGCTGCGCGCCCGTCCAGGCGCCGCGGTCAGCCGTCAGCGTCGAATTCTGCTGCGTGGAGCCCGTCAGGGTGGGCAGCCGCGTGGCCACAGGAGCGTGCCCGCTCGCCGACACGGTCCCGGTCGGCCTCGACGTCGCTGTCCCGCTGCCGTCCGCGTTCGTTGCCGTCACGACCACGCGCAGCGTGTGGCCGACGTCCGCCGAGCCGACGGTGTACCGGAAGCTGTTCGCGCCGGCGATCGACCCGCAGCTGCCGCCGGCGGTGTCGCAGCGCTCCCATTGGTAGGCGTACGACGTCGGCGCGCCCGTCCAGTCGCCTTTGCTCGCAGTGAGCATCGACCCGTCCCGCGCCGTTCCGGAGATCGCCGGCAGGCCGGTGTTCGAGGGCGGCGACCCCGCGGCGGAGGCAGAGCCGACGATGCCACCGGCGAGCAGGAGTGAAAGTGCGAGAAGTCGTTTCATGCACGGCGTGTTCCCGCCCGCTCGTGCGAGAAATCTCGCCCGCGAAAAAGCCTTACAGAGGTCTTACCGGATGGAAACGAGGGTCTTCGGCGTCGCGTACCAGCGGAGGACGTTGTCGTCGATGCGGACGACGCCGCCCTTTTTCAGCTCGATCCGAACGGCGTCGGGATCGCCGGTGAGCAGGATCGAGATGAAGTGCGACAGGTATGGCTCGTGCCCGACGACGGCGATGGACGACGCCTCCGGCCGCGCACCGATCGCGTCGAGCCCCTCTGCGGGCGCGCGCGACGCGCCGAGCAGATCGCTTCGCTCCGGCGGAGGCCACCCCGCCTTCTCGTGCAGAATCTCCGCCGTGCGCCACGCACGCACGTACGGGCTGCTGAGAACGACGTCGACCTCCGGCACGAGCACACGCAGTCCGCGCGCGACGCGGCGGAAGCGCTTCTCGCCGTCGGCGCTCAGCGGCCGGTCGGCGTCATCGGGCCAACGGTCGGCGTCGCGCTCCTCCGCGATCGCGTGACGGACGATGTAGATCGCGGCCACTAGCGGTCCATCCGTCGGGCGATCTTACGAGCCGGTGAGGACGAGGTTCAGCGCGGCCTCGCCCGGAGTGTTTCACTCGTTAGGGAGCTGCCCTACCTCCGGGCGCTCGGTGAGCGCCTCCACTTCGCCGTCGGTCAGCGGAAAGTGGCACGCCGCCAGGTCCCGCGGCCCCTTCGACTCGAGCGGCGGCTCCACCTCGCTGCAGATCGGCTGCGCCTTCCAGCAGCGGGTATGAAAGCGGCACGCCGACGGCGGGGCCACCGGGCTCGGCACGTCTCCCTGGAGCACGACCCTCCGCCGGCCGCGGCCGGCGCTCGCCTTCGGCGTCGGCACCGCCGACAGCAGCGCCCCTGTGTACGGGTGCCGCGGGTGGTCGTAGAGCCGGTCGCCGCTCGCGAGCTCGACGATCTTGCCGAGATACATGACGGCGATCCGGTCGCACATGTGCCGAACGACCGAGAGGTCGTGCGCGATGAACACGAGCGTCAGGCCCATCTCGTCGCGCAGCTCCTGGAGCAGGTTCAGCACCTGCGCCTGAATGGAGACGTCGAGCGCCGACACCGGCTCGTCGGCGACGATCAGCTTCGGCCGCAGCACGATCGCCCGCGCGATCCCGATCCGCTGCCGCTGGCCGCCGGAGAACTCGTGCGGATACCGGTTGAAGTGCTCCGGATTGAGGCCGACGCGTTCCATCACCTCGCGCACGCGCGTGCGCCGCTCTTCGCGGTCGCCGATCCCGAGCAGGCGCAACGGCTCGCCGATGATCGTGCCGATCGACCGGCGCGGATTGAGCGACGCGTACGGATCCTGGAAGATCATCTGCACGTCGCGCCGCAACGGCCTGATCCTGCGCTCGGGCCACGTGCTGATGTCCTGGCCGTCGTACACGACCTGGCCGCTCGTCGGCGTCAGCAGCCGCGTGACGAGGCGGGCCGTCGTCGACTTGCCGCAGCCGCTCTCGCCGACGAGGCCGAACGTCTCGCCGCGGCGCACGTCGAACGAGATGCCGTCCACGGCGTGCACGCGCGCGACCTCACGCTGGAGAAGTCCCTTGCGGATCGGGAAGTGCTTGACGAGATCGCGGACGACGAGAAGGTTCTCGTCTACCGCAGCGCCGGGTGCTCGTTCTGCAGCGACTGCCACAGACGTTTCCTTTCTTCGACCGGGAGATGGCAGCGGACGAGATGCCCCGGCTCCGACGGAGCCAGCGCAGGCTCAGTCTCGAACGCGGGCGGCGGCGCATACGGGCAGCGCGGATGGAAGGTGCACCCGCGCGGCACGTTGATGAGGCTCGGCGGCGACCCCGCGATCGGGCTCAGCCGTCCCGTGCGCGGCGCGTCGAGCCGAGGAATCGACTGCAGGAGCCCCCACGTATACGGGTGCTCGGGCTCGGTGAAGAGCGTCTCGCGCGACGCCTGCTCGAGCACACGGCCCGCGTACATCACCACAACGTCGTCGGCCATCTGCGCCACGACGCCGAGATCGTGCGTGATGAGGATCACCGCCGTGCCGAAGTCGTCGCGCAGCGCCTGGATGAGCTCGAGGACCTGCGCCTGCACGGTCACATCGAGCGCCGTCGTCGGCTCGTCCGCGATGAGGATGTCCGGGCGCAACGCGAGCGCCATCGCGATCATCGCGCGCTGCCGCATCCCCCCGGACATCTCATGCGGAAAGCTGTCGAATCGTTCCTCCGGGCTCGGGATGCCAACGGAGCGGAGCGCCTCGATCGTCCGCCTGCGCGCGACGTCGCGCGGGACGTCCTCATGGACGCGGATTGCCTCGACGATCTGGTGGCCCACCTTGAAGAACGGGTGGAGCGACGAGAGCGGGTCCTGGAAGATCATCGCGATGCGCGCGCCGCGGATGCTGCGCAGGTGATCCGTCGACATGGTCACGAGGTCGTGGCCGTCGAACATGATGCGGCCGCTGATCGTCGCGTTCGGAAACCGCGTCAGGCCGAGAATCGTCTGCGCCGTCACGCTCTTGCCGGAGCCGGACTCGCCCACAACGCCGAGCGTCTTCCGCGCGTCGAGCGAGAGCGAGACGCCCTCGACGGCACGGACGACGCCGTCCATGGTCTTGAACGAGACGTGCAGATCTTCGATCTCGAGAAGAGGCACTACCCGTACGTCACTCTCGGGTCGAGGAAGGCGTACAGGATGTCGACGACGAGGTTCGCGAAGACGATGAAGAACGCCCCGAAGAGAACCGTGCCCTGGATGGCCGGCAGGTCGGAGTTCACGATCGCGTCGTACGCGTAGCGGCCGATGCCGGGGATGTTGAAGACGATCTCGGTGAGGATCGCGCCGCCGAGCAGCAGCCCGATGTCCATGCCCGCCATCGTCACGATCGGCGTCAGCGCGGCGCGCAGGCCGTGCTTCGTGATCACGACCGACTCGCGCAGCCCCTTCGCGCGCGCGGTCCGAATGTAGTCCTCGTGCATCGTCTCGATGAGGTTGCCGCGCGTCATGCGCGCGTAGAACGCGGCGAACGCCGCTGCGAGCGTGAACCAGGGCAGGATGAGCGAGTTGAACCACACGCCCACGTTCTGCGTGATCGGGACGTAGCTTCCGGCCGCGCCGAACCACTGCAGCTGACCGGTGCCCTTCGCGAAGAGGAAGAGCGACACAAGGCCGAGGAAGTAGACAGGCGCTGAGATGGCGACGAGTGAGGTGCCCATCATGACCCGGTCGAGGATGCTGCGCGGCCGAATGGCCGACACGATGCCGACCGGGAGGCCGATGAGCATCCAGACGATGAAGCCGCCAACCGTGACGGAGATCGTCGCCGGCATGCGCGAGAAGATCTCCGACTTGACCGACTCGCTGTTGTAGTACGAGTAGCCGAGGTTGAAGTGCTCGACGAGCCCCTTCAGGTAGATCCAGAACTGCGTGTAGAAAGGCTTGTTCAGACCGAGATTGATCCGGATCTGGTGGACGAGTGCCGGGGTCGCATTGCGCCCCGCGCGCAGCGCCGCCGGATCGGCGGACGGGAACACGTTGAAGATGACGAACGTCAGGAAGCTGACGACGAGCAGGAGCAGGATCGCCCAGAGCGTGCGCCGCACGATGTACGCGCCCACCTAGGTTCTCCTGCTCCCACTCGAGTCCCTCATCTCGTTACTTCACCGACATGAACGACACGTCCGGCTCTCCACCGTTCCAGAGCTCGGTCGCGTGCGTCACCCGGGTCGAATAGAGCGTCGGCGAGGCTTCCCACAGCCACGGGATCGCCGCTGCCGACGAGGTGATCATCTTGTCGATCTGGCCCCACTCCGCCCAGCGCTTTTCGGCGTTGAGCTCGCCCTTCGCCTTCGCCATCAGCTTGTTGATGGCCGGATCGTTCAGCTGCGACCAGTTGACGTTGTTCGCCGACAGGATGTTCGTCCCGTCGAAGTTGGCGTCGAGGTCGGCCTGCGGCTCGTGGAAGTCCGCAATCCACCCGACGTTCGGGCAGATGTTCGGCGCGTTCTTCGGCACGCCGCAGAAGCGCGTGTACATCGCCGCGTGCTGCACGGAGATCGTCTTCACGTTGAAGCCGATCTTCTGCAGGCTGTTCGCAACGACCGCCGCGGTGTTCGACCCTGGGGGCGTGTTGTCGGCGACCTGCGTGATCTGCGGGCCGCTGTACTTCCCGCTCTTGAATCCGGCCTTCTTCAGCATGGCCTCGGCCTTCGCCACGTCACCCGAGTTGTTCGCGCTCGGGAACGGGTTGAAGCCGTAGCCGCCGGCCTGGTTGAAGCCGCTGTTGCCGAAGCTCGGATCGATGAAGTGCGTTGCGATCTTGCCGTCGATCGCGCCGCCGCGCGTCAGCCGCATTGCATTCCGGTCGAGGACGTAGGCGACCGCCATGCGGACGTACTTGTTGGTGAACGGCGCCTTCTGCGTGTTCAACGCGACGAACCGCGCGCCTGCAGTCGGCGTGAACTCGAGCTCGCTCTTCTGGCTCGGATTCGACAGGATCTGCTTCAGGTTCGCCGCGGGCGGCGGAAAGTCGCCGTTCGCGTCGGCCTGACCGCTGAGGATCTGCTTCGTCCCGACGGTCGGGTCGAAGCCCTCCTTGAAGACGATCTTGTCCGCGTACGCCGGCCGCCAGCTCGTCTTCGGATTCCAGTTCGGATTCCGCACGAGCACGATCTGCCGTCCGGGCGTGTAGCCGGTGATCTTGCCGGCCGCGTTGTTCTGGACCATGTACGGGCCCGTCGCGACCTGGTGATCGCCGTACGACGAAGCCGTCCCCTTGTCGTACTTCCGGGCGTACTCGGCCGGAACCGGCGCCGTCAGCGGCTCCTGCAACGCCCCGACGAAGATGCCGCTCGGCTTCGTGAGCTGGAAGACGATCGTGTACTTGTCCGGCGTCTGGATGCCGGAGATGCTCGGCACCTTGTTGACGATCTTCGTCGGCGCTCCCTTGATGACGCCGAAATACGCGCCGGCATATCCGTTGCCGACCGCGGCGTCGAAGCCGCGCTCGATCGCGTACTTCACGTCGGCCGACGTGACCTCGCGGTTCACCGGTGGGCTGAACTTGACGCCGTGCCGGATGTGCACCGTGACGGTCCTGCCGCCGTTCGACACCGTCGGCATACTCGCCGCGAGGTCGGGAGTCGGTTGGATGCTGTTGGGCTTGTACGCGAGCAGCGGACGCTGCGTCACGTAGGTGATCGCGTAGGTGAACTGGTAGTACGCGGCACCTGGATCGAGGTGGTCGACGTCGCCGTTGGAGAGGATGGTGATCGTTCCACCCTTCTTCCCGCCGGCGAGCGTATGGCTGGCGCCCTGAACGCCGCTCGTAGTGCCGCCACCGCCGCAGCCTGCTGCGACGAGGGCGAGAACGCCGGAAGCTACGCCGGCGACGGCAGCGATTGGCCGTCTCATACACCCTCCTTCATGTCGTTGTCCGTGGGTCGAGTGCGTCGCGGACTCCGTCGCCGAGCAGGTTGAACGCGAGCACCGTGAGGAGCAGCGCGCCGCCCGGGAAGGCGAAGTACCACCACGCCGTGCTGTAGATCGGGCTTGCGTCGGCGAGCATCTGACCCCAGCTCGCGCGCGGCGGCTGGATGCCGACGCCGAGGAACGAGAGAGCCGCCTCCAGCAGGATGTTCTGCGGAATGATCAATGTCGAGTAGACGACGATTGGGGCGACTAGGTTAGGCAGGAGCTCGCGGAAGATGATCGTGCTGCTGCGCGCGCCGCTCGCCCGGGCCGCCTCGATGAACTCCTTCTCGCGCAAGGAGAGAACCTGGCCGCGGATGATGCGGCCGATATACGTCCAATTGATGACGACGATCGCGACGATCACCGTCCCGAGCCCCGGATGGACGAGACCGGCGACGCAGCCGTTTCCGAGCGAGCACGCCGAGGCAATGCCGAGCGCCAGGAGGAGAATCGGGAACGCGAGCGTGATGTCGATGAGGCGCGAGATGAGGGTGTCGACCCAGCCGCGGAAATAGCCGGCGGTCATGCCGAGCACGACACCGATCGACACCGAGATCGCCGTGGCGATGAGCGCGACCTCGAGCGAAGCCTGCGCGCCGTAGAGGACCCTCGAGAAGACGTCACGACCGACCTGGTCGAGCCCGAACAGGAACCTCGACGACGGGCCGGACGGGAGGCCGAAGGAGTCGAGGTACTGCGGGAACTGCGCGTCGGGTGAATGCGCGACCGCCGCCGTGATCGGCCCGGCGAGGATGGCAACGAGAACGAGCAGCACGATGAACACCAAGGCGGCGATCGCCACCTTGTCCCGCTTGAAGCGGGCCCAAAAAAGCTCCCACGGCGTGCGGCCGACAATCTCGACCTGGACGAAGTCGGCGGCGCCTTCGCGGTGGAGCTGTTCTTCGTCGCGAATGGTGCTCATCTAGAGATGACCATTTCCGTCTGGTTGTGGGCCGGAACCAATCTTTACGAACCGTAAACAGGAAGTCCGCGCGAGAGCAGTTGCCGGACCCGCGTTGTCACGGTGGCGAACCGTATATGGCTCGTCCCTTTTGTGTCGCGGGTAACCACATGCAGGGCGACCGGCTTCCCCGTGCCGGGCTCGAGAGTCAGCGTCACCCTCGTCCCCTTCAGCGCGAACGTCAGCGCGCCGCTCGCGAGCGTCACGCCGCGGTGTTCCTGGGCGACCGTGTCGAGCCGGCGGGCGAGCACGTGCGGGCAGCCGCCGAGCTCCATCAGGACGATCGGCGAGAGCGAGCGCTCCGCCGCCGATCCGCCCCTCGAGACGAGCGTGTGCGGCTGGACGGCGAGGAGGACGAACCCGTCGTCGAGTTGGAGCGCCGCGCCGCGGCTCCGGCGGCCGCCGGTCCGGAACCAGTCCTGCAGGCACTGGCCGTGTATGACAGGACCGCCGCCGATCGAGAAGGTGCTGTCGACGAGGCGGTAGCGCTGGAGCCAGGTCGCCGCGCGCACGGCTGCGAGCGTCGCCGGCGCGGGAGCCGGGAGCGCCGTTCGCTGCACGAGCCAACCCGCTCCGAGCACCGCCGCCACGACGACTCCGGCCACGCCAAGGGTGACCCCGTTCGCCTTCACGGGAAGTGGAGCGGCAGCGTCACGATCGCCGCGGCCAGGAGCGGCACCGACAGCCCGAGAATCAGCCGGTGTGCACGCGGATCGCGGCCGAGGGCGGCCAATCCCCAGAACGCCGCCGGCGCCAGCAGCCCGAAGCGCCCGACGGAGTCGAATGAGCCGCTGAAGAGCGGCAGGACGACGATCACGAGGCCGGATACGAGCCAGGGCCAGGTGACGCCCGCGCGCGCAGCGGCAGCGAGAAGCACGAGGTATAGGACGACCGCGACCACGTCCCGGGTCACCCAGGCGTCGTGCGCGACCGCACGCCCGAGCCCTTCGAACGCGTGGATGACGCCGAACGGCGAGAACGCGCGCCCCCAAGCGCGCTGCGCCTGCGACCACGCCATCGGGTCGCCGAGGACGGTGCCGAGGTAGAGCGAGAACGACCCGATCGCCGCAACCGGGGCGAGCACGGCCCCGAGAGCGACACCGCGGGCGCGAGGTGACAGCGTGTCCCGCTGCTGCCAGGCGAGGACGGCGAGCGGCAGTGCCACGAAGAGCCCCTCCGGACGCGCGAGCGCTGCCGCCGCGGCGCAGCCGGCCGCCCATCCCCAGTGCCTCCGGAGTGCGGCGAGCGTGGCGAGCGCGATGAGCGCGAGCACGATGCTCTCCGGGTACATCATCGAAAACGCGTAGCCGAACGGGAACACCGCGAGGTACGCGGTCGCGCGGCGCGCCATCGACTGGCCGAACAGTGCGTTCGTCAACGCATGGAAGGCGACGAGCGCCGCGAGGAAGCCGACGTTCGCGATGACGATCGCGGCGGTGGCGTATCCGAGGCCCAGGGCGTGCCCGGCTCGGAGCAGGGCGGGAAAGAGGGGGAAGAACGCGGGGTCGCTCTGCCGTCCCGGCACGAGCAGGTAGCCGCTGTCCGCAACCATGCGATACCAGCGGCCGTCCCAGGCTTCGAGCGGGCCGAGTGCATGCGCATGCGCGACGTGACGGATCCACCCGGTCGGGCCGAAGCGATGGACGGCGACCACGGTGATGACGATCACGGCGCGGCCGGCGAGCCACCAGCCGGCGATCCACGCGAGCACGGGCAGGCGACGCGCCGATTCGTCGGCGCGTTTGAGCCCTAGCGGAACAGACCCGGCGTGCTCGAGCGTTGCCACCCGGCATAGTCCTAGTCGAATTCGGCCTCGGTAAAACGTGTTCTTACCGACCTTTTACGTTGCCCGATGTGTCGGCGGCACGCGAACGAGGTATTCCTTCCAGCGTGCGCAGGCTCACGATTGCCGGATCCGTGCTCGTTCTCGCGTTCGTCCTCGCCCTGCCGGCGTCGGGCGCGCGGTCGTCGTCGAAGACCTACCTCTCGACGGCGCAGCAGGGCGTCGCGGACATCCGCGCCCATTGGTGGAACGCCTCTGCGGGTTGGTACAACGACACGTACAACGGGCAGCCGCCGTCGATGCCGCTCGCACGGCTCTGGAGCGCGTATCCGCTGTTCGAGACGCTCGTCGGGATCGAGCTCGCGCAGCCGACCGCGGCGAACAAGAAGGCATTGACGAACTTCGCCGACCAGGCGGCCTCGCTCTACTGGAACCCGAACGTCAAGCCGTACGGCGGCTACGGCTACTACCCCGGCATGACGAGCGCGCAGGCGAACGTCTACTACGACGACTCCGGATGGTGGGGCCTCTCATTCATCGACGCCTACCAGGCGTCGCACAATCCGGCGTACCTTGCCGACGCGCGCCGCGCGATGCGCTTCATCGTCGGATCGGGCTGGGACTCGAAGCTCGGCGGCGGGACGTGGTGGGACACCTTCCACCACCACAAGACGATCGAGCCGCTGGCCGCCGCGATCATGATCGGCACGCGGCTGTACACCCTCGACAACGACAAGTGGGCGCTCGGCTGGGCCCAGAAGATGCTTACGTGGGCGAACGCGCACTCGTTCAACCAGCAGCAAGGGCTCTATCAGCGCAGCGCGACCGACAACACGGTCATGGACTACGTCCAGGGGCTGATGGCGACCGCGAACTGGGAGCTGTGCAAGGCGTTGAACAAGCCGGCCATGTGCACGAAGGCGCAGCAGGTCGCGAACGCGTCGCTCTCCGTCTTCGGGCAGAACCTCAACTGGGCGCCGATGTACGACGTCGTCTACCTGCAGTGGATGCTCGAGTACTACAAGGAAAGCGGCGACGCGCGCTTCTACACCCTCGCCGTGCACAACGCGGCGCGTGCGCAGTCGGAGGCGCTGAACGAGAGCGGCTACTACCTCAACAACTGGCAGGGCAAACCGCTCGCCGATGGGCTCGGCGAGGAGGCGTCCAACCTCGAGCTCTTCGCCTGGTTGGCCGCCTCCCCACCTCCTTCGTAACGTTTCGCGGGAGCGTGGGCGGCTGTTTCGTTCTGCGCGTTGGCTTTGCGCGCGTTCACCCCGCCGTGGGTGCGATGTTCTGGTTCATGCGAAACACATTCGCCGGGTCGTAGCGGTCCTTCAAAGCCCGGAGCCGCTCGACCTTCTTCGCGCCGAAGCTCTCGTTCAGCGCGTCGTCACCGATCTCGGTGGCGAAATTCAGCGAGATGCCTTCCGAGATGTGCGGCGCGAGCGCCTTCGAGATGCCCTTGACCCACGCGACGTTTTCGTCGGTCGCCGCGGGGTCGTCCCACATGCCGTTCAGGTGGAAGTTGAACGGCGAGTTGCGGCCGCTGATCGCCGTGTCGTTCTCGCCGACGCGGCCGATGGCGCCGCCGCCGTTGAGCATGATCACAGCGGTGAACGGCGACGGGCGCGACGCGCCCGCCTCGAGGAACGTGTCGATGACGCTGTCGCCGAAGTCGACGAGGTTGTGCGCACGCCAGTAGTTCTGGCGGCCATACGGGTTGGCCGGGTCGAGCAGTGTCTGCACCATCGTGTACGGCATCGGCTGCCAGAGGTCGAACACCGGCCCGAGCGCCCGGAGCTTCGCGATGACCTTCTCCGCCGTCTCGTGGGCGCCGGCGATCATGCCGACGACGGCGACGACATGCTTGCCCTGCCACTCCTCGGGCACGAACGGAAGCGGCGGTGCGGTGACGTTCGCGACCGCCCAGCCGATGTCGTCGTTCTCGTGGCTCAGATCGCGCCATATGCGTGCGACGTCGTGCCCCTTCTTCGGGTCGAAGGCCGCCAGGCCGCCGTACACGATCGGGGACAGCGGGCCGAGCGTGAACTCCATCTCCGTGACGACGCCGAAGTTGCCGCCCCCGCCCTTGAGGCCCCAGAGCAGCTCCTGGTTCTCGTCCTCGGAGGCGGTCACGAGCTCGCCGTCCGCGGTGACGACGTCCGCCCGGATGACGTTGTCGGCGGCGAAGCCGTACTTGCGTTCGAGCCAGCCGCTGCCGGTGCCGGTGGTGAAGCCGACGACCCCGGTCGTCGTGACGCGGCCGCCCGTGACGGCGAGGCCGAACGCCTGAGTCTCGCGATCGAGCTCGCCCCAGTTCACGCCGCCCTGGGCGCGCACCGTCTTCCCGGCGGGATCGACGCGGATGCCTTTCATTGCGCGCAGGTCGAGCACGATGCCGTCGTCGACCGAGGAGAACCCGGCGACCGAGTGGCCGCCGCTGCGGATGGCCAGCGGGACGCCGCTCGTCCGAGCGAGGCCGATCCCGCGGATCACGTCCGCAGCTCCCGCCGGGCGCAGGATGACCCGCGGCCGCCGGTCGAACATGCCGTTGAAGACGCCCCGCAGCTCGTCGTAGGCGGGATCCGCCGGCTCGACGATCTCGCCGCGGAACTCACCCCGCAGCTGATCGAGCGCGTCCGCCTCCAGCTCCGGCGCAGAAGTCGTGGTTGCCATTTGCCTCCCCTCCTCGTTGCGGTTGGTGCGAGCCTAAACCTCTGTTCGTCGATTTCAAGACGGGTGAAGGGGCTCGGACCTTCCATCCGAAACCGGACCTGCCGTCGAGGCGTATGCAGGGGCATGAAGCTCAATCGCCTCCTGCCGGTGCTCGTCCTCGCTCTCGCCGTGCTCATGCTCGTGAGCGCGTGCGGCGGCAAGGGCGGCGGCGGCTACTAACCGACTCCTGAACGTTCCGTGAAATCGCCGGCGGCCCCTGAGCCGTGGGCGACAATGCGGCGGTGACCACCGTCCTCGTTGTCGACGACGAGCCCATCGTTCGCGACGTCGTCGTCCGCTATCTGCAACGGGACGGGTTCGAGACGCTCGTCGCCGGCGACGGCGACACGGCGCGCGCGCTCATCGAGGAGACGCCGCCGCAGCTCGTCGTGCTCGACGTGATGCTCCCCGGAATCGACGGGCTCGCGCTCTGCCGGTGGATCCGGGCGCGCGGCGACCTGCCGGTGATCATGCTCACGGCCCGTGGCGAAGAGGCCGACCGGATCGTCGGCCTCGAGCTCGGGGCGGACGACTACGTGACGAAGCCGTTCTCGCCCCGCGAGCTCGCCGTGCGGGTGCAGACCGTGCTGCGCCGAGCGCGGCCGCCGGCGAGCGCGGCAGAGCCGCTCAGCTTCGACGGGCTGTCGATCGACCCAGGCACACGCGAGGTCGTGCGCAAGGGCGAGCTGCTGCGACTGACCGCGAAGGAGTTCGACCT
Source organism: Gaiellaceae bacterium (assembly GCA_035532535.1). GTDB lineage: Bacteria > Actinomycetota > Thermoleophilia > Gaiellales > Gaiellaceae > Palsa-739. Next base: position 3,702 of record DATKQT010000016.1, on the reverse strand, counting down.
GCTCTTCTTCCTCGCGTCGAATCCCCGCCAGGTGTTCTCGCGCGACCAGCTCATGGGCCGCGTGTGGGGATACGAATCCGCGGTCGACACGGGAACGGTGACGGTGCACGTGCGCCGCCTGCGCTCGAAGATCGAGCGCGACCCCTCGGCGCCGGAGCACCTCGAAACGGTGTGGGGCGTCGGCTACCGGTTCGTGCCGTGATCGGGTTCGCATTTGGCGTTGCCGCGTTCACGCTCTGCGTCGGCCTCGTCGCGACGTTCGGCCTGACGCGTCTCCCGACGGCGCGGCTGCAGCTGATCGCGTTCGCGCTCCTCGCCGTGCTGCTCCCGATCTGGATCGTCTTCTTCTCCGGCTGGGCGATGTTCCACATGGGCGACGACGTCAAGATCCTCGCCGTCGCGAGCGGAGCGGCATCCGCCGCAGTCGCGGCGGCGCTCGTAATCGGGACCTCGCTCGCGCGGCGCATCGAGCGGCTGCGTACAGCGTCGGCACGTCTCGCCGCCGGCGACCTCAGCGCGCGTGCGCCCGAGACCGGACCGCGTGAGCTCGCGGAGCTCGGCCGCGCGTTCAACGACATGGCGTCCTCGATCGAGAGCCTCTTCGACGCGCGACGCGAGCTCGTCGCGGCGGCGAGCCACGATCTGCGCACGCCGATCGCGTCGATCACTGCGATGCTGGAGGCGATCGAGGACGGGCTCGCCGAGGGATCCGAGTATCTCGTTCCCCTCCAGGAACAGGCGCGGCGGCTCGCTTCGCTCGTCGAGGATCTCTTCGAGCTGGCGCGGATCGACGCCGGCTCGCTCGCGCACGAGCTGCACGCGATCTCGCTCGCACCGCTCGTCGAGTCGTGCCTGCGCGGCTTCGAGGCCGAGGCGAAGGCGCGCAACGTCCATCTCGAGCAGCGGCTCGAGCCCGCGCCGCCGGCACGCTGTGCGCCGGAGCAGGTCGAGCGGGTGCTGCTCAACCTGCTCACGAATGCGCTCCGGCACACGCCGTCGGACGGAGTCGTCGCGGTCGCGCTCGCACATGCCGAGGACGAGGTGCGCGTCTCGGTCGAGGACACCGGCGAGGGCATCAGCGCCGAGACTGCGCGGCGCATGTTCGACCGCTTCTGGCGAAGCGACTCGGCGCGGAGTGCGGACGGCAGCGGCGCCGGCCTCGGGCTCGCGATCGCGCGCGGGCTCGTCGAGGCGCAGGGCGGACGTATCTGGGCGGAGGCGCGCGAGAGCGGCGGCGCCTGCGTGTCGTTCACGCTTCCTGTCGCTAGCTGAAGAGCTCGGAGAGCTCGTCGTGCCGCACGGCGTCGAGTGCGGCAAGAGCAGGCGCGAGATGCGCGGGCCGGCGCGGGCCGACGATCACTGCGGTCAAGCGCGGGTCGCCGAGCAGCCACGCGAGCGCGAGCGTGGCGGGATCGCCCAGCTCTTCGAGCCGCTCGAGCCGGTCGTACACGGTGTCGTCCCGGAGATGCACGTACGGCTCGGGGCGCATGGTCATGCGCGAGCCCTCGGGGACGACCGCGCCGCGGCGGTACTTGCCGGTGAGCCAGCCACCGGCGAGCGGGCTGAACGGCGTGAACCCGAGGCCGAGCTCCTCGCAGAGCGGCAGGACGCCCTCCTCGACCCCACGGTCGAGGAGCGAGTACGAGTTCTGCACCCAGCCGAAGGCGCCGGCGGCGACCGCCTCGCGCAGCTGCGCGGCGTCGACGTTCGAGAGGCCGTATGCGCCGATCTTGCCCTCGGCGACGAGCTCGTCCAGCACGCCTGCGGTCTCGGCGATGGGGACGTCCTCGTCCCAGGCATGCGTGAGGTACAGGTCGACGCGCTCGACGCCGAGGCGCTCGAGGCTGCTCTCGAGCTGCCGGCGAACCCGGGCAGGCGCCAGGCCGTGGTCGGCGCCCTCGTCCATCGGGTTGAACGTCTTCGTGGAGAGGACGATCCCTTCGGGCCGGCGCGAGCGCAGCCATTCGCCGATGAACGACTCGCTTCGACCGCCGCCGTAGGCGTCGGCCGTGTCGAACGTCGTGATCCCCGCCTCCCACGCTGCGTCCATGACGACGAGGGCTTCCTCCATGGAGTCGCCCTGCCCGAAGAACGCGGGTGAGGAGCCGATCCCGCCGAAGTTGCCGCAGCCGAGGATGACCCGCGAGACTTCGGTTCCCCCCAGGTAGGCTCGGTCCATGAGTGCCGAATCTAACTTGTCCGGGGACACAATTCATTGTGTCCCCGGTCGAAATTCATTCGACGTCGACGCTGTCCGCAGCCGCTTCTCGTCGCTGCGTGGCGGCTTCACCTTCCTCGACGCGCCCGGCGGCTCGCAGGTGCCGGACGAAGTCGGCCGTGCGATCGCCGACGCGCTGCGCGATGCGAGCGGGAACCTCGGCGCGCCGTACGAGACCGGACGCAGGGTCGAGGCGATCGTCGACAGCGCGCGCGCGGACGCAGCCCGGTTCCTCGGCTGCTCGGCCGACGACGTCGTCTTCGGCACGAACATGACCGTGCTCGACTTCACGCTCTCCCGGACGGCGTCACGGGACTGGAAGGAGGGCGACCGGATCCTCGTGTCGCGCCTCGACCACGACGGCGGAGTCTCGCCGTGGCGCGAGCTCGCGGCCGACAAGGGCCTGGAGCTCGACTGGATCGACGTCACCGACGATCTGCGCCTCGATCTCGACGACCTCGAACGGAAGCTCGACGAGCGCGTGCGCGTTGTCGCCACCGTTGCCTCGTCCAATGCGCTCGGGACGATCGTCGACATGACGCGCGTCAGCGAGCTCGCCCATTCGGTCGGCGCGCTGTCGTGGTTCGACGCGGTGCAGTACGCCGCACACGAGCCCGTCGACGTGCTGGCACTCGACTGCGACGTCTTCATCGCGTCCGCGTACAAGTTCTGCGGCCCGCATCTCGGCGTCGCCTACGGGCGTCACGAGCTGCTCGAGTCGTGGCGGCCGTACAAGGCCAAGCCTGCCTCGAACTCGCCGGTCGGCCGTCGCTTCGAGCCGGGGACGGCGCCGTACGAGCTGTTCGCCGGCTTCAGCGCGACGATCGCGTACCTCGAGTCGATCGGCGGCATGGAGGTCCTGCGCGCATACGAGCACGAGCTCGGACAACGCTTCCTCGACGGGCTCCCTGAATCGGCGACGGTGTACGGCGAGCAGACGATGGAAGGCCGCCTGCCGACGTTCCTCCTCAACCTCGAGGGTGTGCCGGCGACGAAGATCGCGGAGACGCTGGGAGCGCGCGGCTACGGCGTGTGGGCGCACGACAGCTGGTACTCGCTCGGCCTGCGCGAAAAGTTGCCCTATCCGGAAGAGGCTCTGCGCGTCGGCCTCATCCACTACAACACCGCCGCCGAAGTCGACGGCTTCCTGGCCGAGCTAAACGGGCTTGCCGGCTAAAGCGGCAAGGCCTTTTCTGGTCGGCATCGCAAGCGACGCCTAGGGAGTTTCGCCCAGTAGGACGTTCGCGAGGACGGCGGCGTCGACGTTGCCGCCGGACACGACGCAGACGCAGCGGTCAGCACGGTGCTGCGCCGCGGCGAGCGCGAGCGCGCCGGCTCCTTCGGCGACGACGTGCGCGCGGGATGCGAGCAGGCGCATCGCGTCGGCGACCTCGTCGAGCGGCACGGCGACCGCCTCGTCCACGAGCTCTTGCGCGCGCGCCCACATCGTCGGCAGGAGGGCGCGACCTCCCGCGCCGTCGACG
>DATKQT010000015.1:0-51425 GCA_035532535.1 Gaiellaceae bacterium | reverse complement strand
GCTCGGCGGCGGCTGCGAGCTCGCGCTCGCGTGCGACCTCCGGTATGCGTCAGCGCGCGCGAAGCTCGGCCAGCCGGAGATCAATCTCGCGATCGTGCCGGGGTGGGGTGGCACACAACGGCTCACGCGCGTGTGCGGTATCGGCGTCGCGAAGGACTTGATCTACACGGGGCGCACCGTTGACGCGGAGGAAGCACTGCGCATCGGGCTGATCAACGAGATCGCCGATCCGGTGCTCGACCGTGCGCTCGAGGTTGCGCACTCGCTGGCGGCGAAGAGCGCCGGCGCGCTCGCGCTCGCGAAGCGCCTCGTGAACATGGCGCCGGACGCGCTCGACGCCGAGGCGCGCGAGTTCGGCGAGCTGTTCGACAGCGCGGACGCGAAGGAGGGCCTCGCCGCCTTCGTCGATAAGCGCCCGCCGCGCTTTCCGGCGCGCTAGCAGGACTTCCGACTTTCGAGGAGTAATCAGGCAGTTCATGCGCTTCCGGCTGGCACTGGCGGGGGCGCTCGCAGCGGGCCTGGCGGCACCCATGACGGCGAGCGCACTGAATCCGCAGCACGCGGGGCTGCAGGTCGCCCTGCGCGCGCAGGGGCTGTACGACGGCCCCATCGACGCGATCGTCGGGCCGCGGACGGTGGCCGGGATCCGTGCGTTCCAGCGAACGCACGGGCTGAAGGTCACCGGTCTCGCGGACGTGCGCATGCGTCGCGCACTCGGCCCGTTCGGCACGCCGCTCTTCGGCGCGCGCACGATCTCGCGCGGCGAGTTCGGCTGGGACGTCGCGGTTCTGCAGTTCCTGCTCATCCGCCACGGCATCGGTGTGCCGGTGAACGGCTACGTCGACGGGCCGACGATTCGCGGCATTCGCCGCTATCAGCGCGAGCTCCATCTCACCGCCGACGGGGTCGCCGGCCGCGCGACGTTCACCGCGCTCGGACTGCAGACGCGCATCCCCGTGCGCGCGGTGCGCGTGTCGATGCGCCTCTACGTCGTCAAGCCGGGCGACTCGCTCACCGTGATCGCCCGCCGGTCGCATACGACGCTGACGAGGCTTGCGCGGCTGAACGGCCTGAATCCGCGCCGCTACTTGTTGATCGGCGCCAGGCTGCGCCTGCCGGCATCGGTGTCATCAGCGGCGCACTCCGTGTCCGTGTCGGCGACGGACGCGACCGCGGTGCGCGCGTCCATCGACCAGTGGGCAGCGCACTACGGCGTCAACGCCAGCCTCGCCCGCGCGCTCGCGTGGATGGAGTCGGGCTACCAGAACGACGTCGTCTCCTCCGTCGGCGCGCAGGGCGTCATGCAGATCCTCCCGTCCACGTGGAAGTACGTCGAGAACGTGCTCATCGGCCACCCGGTCGCGCACACGGCAGACGGGAACGTCGAGGTCGGTGTCGCGCTGATCCATCATCTTCTCGGCGTGTTCGGCGGCAACGAGCGACTGGCGCTCGCCGCCTGGTACCAGGGCGAGCGCGCCGTCCGGAAGCACGGGCTGTACAAGGTGAGCAAGGTCTTCGTTTCCGATGTGGAGGCCCTGAAGACCCGGATGTAAATAGGATCGCGGACGGCATGAAGATCGCGGTCTGCGTCAAGCACGTCCCCGAGGGCCACGGCCGGATCGATCCTGGCTCGAAGCGCCTCGACCGATCGGGTGAGGGCGCCCTGAACCACTTCGACGCGAACGCGGTCGAGGAGGCGCTGCGGCTCAAGGGCGACGGCGACGGCGAGGTGGTCGTCGTCTCCATGGGGCCGGAGAAGGCGGCCGACTCCCTGCGCAAGGCGCTCGCGATGGGCGCCGACCGGGCCGTGCTCGTCAGCGACGCTGCTGCCGAAGGCTCCGACCTCGTGGCCACGAGCAAGGTGCTCGCGGGCGCGCTCGCGCGCGAGGAGGCCGATCTCGTCCTCTTCGGGCAGCAGGCCGAGGACGCCGACGGCGCCGTCCTCTGGGCCGCAGTCGCGGAGCGGATGCGCCGGCCGGTCGTCTCGCAGGCGGCCGAGGTCACGGTCACGGGTGACACGGTGCGCGTGAAGCGCCAGACCGAGTTCGGCTATGACGTGATCGAGACGTCGCTCCCGGCGATCGTCGCGGTCAGCGACGCGATCAACGAGCCGCGCTACCCGTCCCTGAAGGGAATCATGGGCGCGAAGAAGAAGCCGTTCGAGACGCTCACTCTCGCCGACACCGGCGTCGACGCCGCGGACGCCGGCGAGGCCGGATCGAAGACCGAGGTGCTCGCGCTCGGCAACCCGCCGGCGCGCGGCGATGCCCGCAAGATCGACGGCGACGCGAACGCAGCACAGGCGATCGTCGATTTTCTCGCGGAGAAGCGGCTCGTATGAGCACGCTCGTCTTCCTCGAGCATCACGGCGGCGAGCTGCAGAAGGGCTCGCTCGGCGTGCTCACGAAGGCCGCGTCGCTCGGCGACGCCGACGCGGTTCTCGTCGGCGGAGGCGTTACCGCCCTTGCGGCGGAGGCCGGCACGTACGGTGCGAAGAAGGTGCACGTTGCCGACGACGCATCGCTCGACCCGCCGCTGCCGCAGGCGCGCGTCGACGTGATCGCGAAGGTCGTCGCCGACGGCGGCTACGACACGGTGCTGTTCGCGAACTCCGTTCTCGCGGCCGACATTGCCGCGGGGCTCGCCGCACGCCTCGATGCAGGCCTCAACTGGGACCTCGTCGACCTCACGAGCGACTTCATCGGCAAGAGACCCGCGCTTGGCGACTCCGTCCTCGTCGACGTCGGGTGGCGCTCCACGCCGCGGCTCGGGCTCTTCCGCGCCGGCTCGTTCGATGCCGCGCCCACCGGAGGTGGGGCGCCGGAGGTCGTGCAGGCCGCCGTCGAGCTCGAGGAGCACTCGCGCGCGGCGACGATCGTCGACCAGCAGCTGGAGGAGGCGAGCGGCCCGTCGATCGAGGATGCGGACGTGATCGTCGCCGGCGGTCGCGGGCTCGGCGCGCCCGAGAACTTCACGCTCGCGGAGGAGCTCGCGCGCGCGCTCGGCGGCGCCGTCGGCGCCACCCGTGCGGTCGTCGACGCCGGTTGGTACCCGTATTCGGCGCAGATCGGCCAGACCGGCAAGACGGTGTCGCCGAAGCTCTACGTCGCGCTCGGCATCTCCGGCGCCATCCAGCACAAGGTCGGCATGCAGAGCTCGAGCGTCATCGTCGCGATCAACAAGGACGCGAACGCGCCCATCTTCGAGTTCTCCGACCTCGGTGTCGTCGGCGACGTGCACGAGATCGTGCCGAAGCTGACCGAGCTCGTGAATCAGCGCAAAGGCTCGTGACCGTCAGGGCGTCCGACTATCCGCCGCCGTTCGCGGCGGCAGAGTTCGTCGGCGAGCCGACCGACCCGGTCGATGAGCGCATCGAGGTCGGCGTGCTCATCGTCGGCGCCGGCCCGGCCGGGCTCGCGTGTGCGATCCGCCTCGGCCAGCTCCTCGAGCAGCACCCCGAGGTGGCGGAGCGTCTCGGCGACGTGCCGGTCGCGCTCCTCGAGAAGGGCAAGCAGCCCGGCTCCCATCTCCTCTCCGGCGCCGTCGTCAACCCGCGCGCGCTGCGCAAGCTCGGCTATCGCATGGAAGACCTGCCGTCGTACGGGCCGGTGCACAACGAGTCCGTGTACGTGTTCACCGGCCGCAACGCGTTGCGCATTCCGCCGCCGCCGACGATGCGCAACCACGGCAACTGGGTGTTCTCGCTCTCGCGCCTCGGCCGCTGGCTCGGCGAGCGCGCCGAGGAGGGTGGGACGACGATCCTCCCCGAGACGACGGCGGAGAAGCTGCTCGTCGCGCACGGCCGCGTCGTCGGAGTGCGCACCGGTGACAAGGGCCGCGGTCGCGACGGCGAGCCGCTCGGCAACTACGAGCCGGGTGCCGATCTTGTCGCGAAGGTGACCGTCCTCGCGGAGGGGACGCAGGGCCATCTCACCGGCATCGCGCTCGACCACTTCGGGCTGCGCGGCAACGAGCCGCAAGTGTGGGAGCTCGGCGTGAAAGAGGTCTGGAAGGTTCCGCGCAAGCTCGACCGCGTGATCCACACGATGGGCTGGCCGTTGCGAACGGCGGCGAAGTACCGCGAGTTCGGCGGCTCGTTCATCTACCCGATGGGTGACGACATGCTCACCATCGGGATGGTGGTCGGCCTGGACTACCGGGACGTCGAGCTGTCTGCGCACGACCTGCTGCAGGAGCTGAAGACGCATCCGAAGATCCGCAAGCTGCTCGAGGGCGGCGAACGCGTGGCGTGGGGTGCAAAGACGATCCCGAGCGGCGGCTTCCACTCGTTGCCGACGCGCTTGAGCGCGCCCGGGCTGCTGCTCTGCGGCGACGGTGTCGGGCTCGTCAACATCGCGCGGCTGAAGGGCGTGCACTATGCGATCGAGTCGGGCCGTCTTGCGGCCGAGTCCGCGTTCGCGTCGCTGCAGCGGGGCGCGACGCCGGCGACGGCGCTCGGCTCGTATGACGACGCGATCCGCTCCAGCTTCATCTGGGACGATCTGCACGAGGTGCGCGACGTGCGGCAGGTATTCGGCCGCGGCTTCTTCGTCGGCGGCGCGCTCGCGAGTGCGATGACGGTGTCGAAAGGACGGCTCGCGCCGGGCAAGCTGCAGGCGGAGCCGGATGCGGATCAGCCGCTGCTGCGCACCGATCGCGGCTCGCGCTATCCCGGCCCGGATGGGATCCTTACGTTCGACAAGCTCTCGTCCGTCTTCCTCTCCGGGAACAAGACGCGCGACGACCAGCCGAACCACATCCGCATCGAGCGGCGAGTGCCCCGCGAGCTTGCCGATCTGTGGATCAACATGTGCCCGGCGCACGTGTATGAGCTCGGCACCGAGGGCGGCGACGGCACCGTGACCGTGCAACTCGCGCCCTCGAACTGCGTCCAGTGCGGCGCAATCACCGCGAAGGGCGGACGGCTCACGCCGCCCGAGGGCGGGTCCGGGCCGGAATACACGAACACCTGAGGCGTCGCTTTCGATGCCGACGATAAGAGGCCGTACCGGCTTTGCCGGTGCGGCCGCTCGATTTACAGAGGACTTACGCGTTCTCTCCGGCCTTGGAGGGATCATGTGGGAATGAATCGCCGTCGCTTCGCGGTCCTGGCCGTCGTCCTCGTCTCGGTCAACGTCTTCTTCTGGCTCGCCGGAAGCGGCTTTGCGTACGGCACGGGCGGGATCATCCAGACCTTGCTCGGCGGACGGATGATCCGCGCCGAGGTCGTGTGGCAGGCGCCGGACGGCACCATCCGCGACACCCAGCTCTACCGCGGCGTCGTCACGGCCGTGGTGCCAGGCTCGATCACGCTCCGCGAGCGGGACCGCCCCGCCGACGTCATCCCCGTCGCCCCGGATGCGACGGTGCGGATCGGCGGGCAGGTCGAGACGACGTCGCAACTGAAGCGGGGGATGCGCGTCGTCGTCGCGCGAGGCGCCAACGAGCCGGCGGACACGATCCAGGTCGAGGGTTTCGGCGGCTGACCGTGACAGGGGCAGGGACCGGGGGCGTCCTTCTGCTCGTCGAAGACGACGACGCGATCGGCCGGCTCGTCAAGTCGTACCTCGAGCAGCAGGACGGCTGGCGCGTGCTGTGGCTGCGCACCGGCGAGGAGGCGATCGTCGAATTGCGCCGCCATCCCGTGCGGCTCGTCGTGCTCGACATCGGGCTGCCCGGCGTCGACGGCTTCGAGGTCTGCCGCACGTTGCGCGCCCACTCGAAGGTGCCGATCGTCATGCTCACCGCGCGCGACGAGGAGCCAGACCGCGTCGCCGGCCTCGAGCTCGGCGCCGACGACTACGTCTCGAAGCCGTTCTCGCCGCGCGAGCTCGCCGCCCGCATCAAGGCGATCCTGCGGCGGGCCGAGCACCATGACCCGAGCGAGGTGCTCGTCTCCGGGCCGATCGAGCTGCGCCGCGACGAGCACGACGTCACCGTCGACGGATCCGCGGTCGACCTGACGAGCAAGGAGTTCGACCTGCTCGCCTGCTTCCTCGAGCATCCCGGCATCGTGCTGTCGCGCGAGCGGCTGCTCGATCTCGTCTGGGGGATGACCTACCCCGGCGGCACGAGGACGGTCGACGTCCACGTCGCGCAGCTGCGCCGCAAGCTCGGCAACCCGGAGTCCATCCGCACCGTACGCGGATCCGGGTACAAGCTCGTCGCTGCGTAAGCTTTTGAGCATGACGAGCCTGCGCACGAGGCTCTTCCAGGCGATCGCGCTGATCGTCGTCCTCTGCGTTGGGCTGACGCTCGCGCTCGGCCTGCTGCTGACGCGCCGCGCCGTCGACCGGGCGACGCTCGACGACGTCGCCCATCAGGCGGCGCTCATCGCCGAGCGTGAGCGCGTCGCGGTGTCGCCGTTCACGTACCTGAAACCGCTGCGGCCGTACCTGAAGAGGCAGCACGAGACCTACCGGACGAACGCGGCGGCGCTGCCGACGTCGGCGCAGGACGCGCTGCTGCACAACCTGCCGGCGCAGGGCTCCGTCACGATCGACGGGACCGCGTACTTCTACGCCGCGCAGCCGGTCGAGGGCCAGGCGTTCGTCCTCCTGCGGCCGAAGAGCGTGACGAAGTCGCAGTGGTCGCCCTTCGTGTGGGCGCTGCTGATCGCGGCGCTCGCCGGCGCGTTGCTGGCCGGCGTGGCCGCGCTGCTGCTCGCGCGCCGCATCGCCGGGCCTGTGCACCGGGTGGCCGAGGCGGCGCGCACCCTCGCGCGCGGCACGCGCCCCGAGCCCGTGCCGGTCGAGGGCGCGGCCGAGCTCGCGACCCTGGCTGCCGCCTTCAACGACCTCGCCGAGCAACTGGCGCGCGCGCAGGAGGCGGAGCGGTCGTTCCTGCTCTCGGTCAGCCACGAGCTGAAGACGCCGCTGACCGCGATCCGCGGCTGGGCGGAAGCGCTCGGCGAGGGAGCGGTGGACGCGCACGACGCCGCCGAGACGGTCGCCGCGGAGTCGGCGCGCCTCGAGCGGCTCGTCGGCGACCTCCTCGACCTCGCGCGCATGAACCGCACCGACTTCAGCGTCCATCCGAGCGAAGTCGACCTCGCCGAGGTGGCGGACGACGCCGTTCGGCGCTACCAGCAGCAGGCGACCGCGTTCGGCGTCGACCTCGTCGCGGTGTCGGAGGGGCCTGCCCCTGCGATCGCCGACGCCGACCGAGCGCTACAGGTTGTCTCGAACCTCGTCGAGAACGCGCTGCGGCTGACGCCGCGGGGCGGAGAGGTGCGCGTCGTCACGGCTCCCGGCGTCCTGCGCGTCGAGGACACGGGGCCGGGCCTGCAACCGGAGGAGCGCAGCCGGGCCTTCGAGCGCTTCTATCTGCACGAGCGGTACGGCCGCGAGCGCGCGGTCGGCACGGGTCTCGGCCTCGCGATCGTGAAAGAGTTGACGGAGGCGATGGGGGGCCACGTCGACGTCGCGAGCGAGCCGGACCACCAGACGACCTTCACCGTGCGGCTGCCGGTTCCCGTCGAAGCGGGCATCGACCGCGCCGGCGCTACTTCTTGAGCTTGTTGAGCTCGCTGAACATCTGCATCAGCGCCTTGCTGGACGAGCAGGATGCGATGCCCTGGCCGATCGTGGTCGCGGCCGTGGCGAAGCGGCTCTCGTAGGTGAACACGATGGCCGCCGCCTCCGTCTTGCTGATCTTCGGCGCAGCCGCGTTCAGCGCCGCGACCGTGGCCTGATGGCTCTTCGAGAACGCCACGAGGTCGGCGCCCATCTTCCCGCAGCTGTGCGAGTCCTTCTTGACGATGGCCGCGACCTGTTCGTAGAACGTCACCAGCTGCGAGACGTACGCGTGGGGCGAAGTCGGGCCTTTCGCGCTCGCCTGAAGCGTCCCGACGACGAGCGCTGCCGTGCACAGCGCACCGAGGACGAGAAGCCGTCTCACGCGACGATCGTACGCCCCTCAGACGCTCGCGACAAGGCGTAGGCTCGGGCGCATGTCGGCCCCGACGATCGACGACGTCGAGCGCGCCCGCGGCGTCCTCGCCGGCCGGATCCACCGCACGCCCATGCTCTCCTCGGCCGCGCTCGGCGCGCACCTGAAGGCCGAGCTCTTCCAGAAGACGGGCTCGTTCAAGGCGCGCGGCGCGTTGAACCGCGTCGCCGCGCTCACGCCCGACGAGCGCAGCCGCGGCGTCGTCACCTGGTCGGCGGGAAACCATGCGCAGGCCGTGGCGTGGGCGGCCGCGCAATACGGCGTCGACTGCGTCGTCGTCATGAGCATGCACGCGAGCCCGTCGAAGGTGGCCGCCACGCGCGGTTACGGCGCCACGGTCGATCTCGAGGCGCCCGACCACGCGATCGCGTTCGACCGCGCGATGGCGATCGTCGAGGAGACCGGACGGGTCTTCGTCCACCCGCACAACGACCCGTACGTCATCGCCGGCCACGGGACGCTCGCGCTCGAGATGCTCGAAGACGTCCCCGACCTCGCCACGGTCGTCGTCGGCGTGGGTGGCGGCGGCCTCGTGTCCGGCATCGTCACCGCCCTGGGAGGCCGCGCGCGGATCGTCGCCGTCGAGCCCGAGCAGGCGCAGGCCTTCCGGGCAGGCCTCGAGGCCGGTCACAGCGTCAGGGTCGAGACGAACACCATCGCCGACGGCCTCGCACCCCCCTTTGCGGGAGAGCTGGCCCTCCAGATCTGCCGCGGGGCTGTCGATAGCGTCCTTGTGAGCGAAGACGAAATCGCCGAGGGCATGCGCTTCCTCTATGCCCGTGCGAAGCTCGCCTGCGAGCCCGCCGGAGCCGCCGCGGTCGCGGCGATCCTCGCGGGAAAAGTCGATCTCGCGGATTCGACGGTCGCCATCGTGTCGGGCGGCAACGCGGTAGCCGAGCAGGCCGCTGCTATCCTGGGTGGACGATGAAGGCCGGTATTCATCCCGATTACGTGCTCTCCACGGTGACGTGCTCCTGCGGGAACACGTTCCAGGTCCACTCGACCAAGCCGGAGCTGCACGTCGAGATCTGCTCCCAGTGCCACCCCTTCTATACGGGCAAGCAGAAGCTCGTGGACACCGGCGGACGGGTCGAGCGCTTCCAGCGCCGGCTCGAGCGCGCCGAGCGCGCGAAGCGCAGCTCCAACTAGGCGCACAGTGATGACTGTCGGTGGCCAGGCCGTCCTCGAGGGCGTCATGATGCGCAGCCCCGGGAACTGGGCCGTCGCCGTCCGGACGCCCATGGGCACGATCGCGCAGGTGACGCGGCCGATCGACTCCGCCATGGCGCGCCACTGGGTTCTCCGCCTCCCCGTCATCCGCGGCGTGATGGCACTCGGCGAGTCGCTCGCCATCGGCTTCCGCGCGCTCGCCATCTCCGCGAACTACGCGGCGCAGGAAGAGGGCGCCGATCCCGCCGAGGCCGAGAAGGAGCTCTCGCGCGGCGCGCTCATCTTCGCGTTCGCGATTGCGATCGGATTCGCGGTCGCGCTCTTCAAGGTCACGCCGGGGCTGATCACGGAGGCGCTCCCGATCAAGAGCGGCGGCTGGTTCGTGATCGTCGAAGGCGCTATCCGCGTGTCGATCTTCGTCGCCTACCTCAGCCTGATCTCGCTCCTGCCGGATCTCCGGCGCGTGTTCCAGTACCACGGCGCCGAGCACAAGGCCATCAACGCGTACGAGGCGGGGGAGGAGCTCGACCCCGAGACCGTCCAGCGCTACTCGCTGATCCACCCGCGCTGCGGCACCGCGTTCCTGCTGTGGGTGATGGTGATCGCGGTCTTCGTCTTCGCGTTCTTCGGGCGGCCCGCCTGGTACTGGCTGATCGTCGAGCGCATCGCGCTGCTGCCGTTCATCGCCGGGCTCGCATACGAGCTCATCCGCTTCGCCGGCAAGCACCAGAACCGTTTCGTCATGACCGTTCTCGCGCCGGGCTTGTGGCTGCAGCGGCTGACGACGCGCGAGCCGTCGCTCGAACAGCTCGAGGTGTCGATTCGCGCGCTGCGCGAGGTCCTGGAGCTCGAGGGCACCCGTGTCGGAGAAAATCGCGTGGAGGTGATGGCGTAATGGCGACGGATCGCAAGGCAGAGGTCACGTGGACCGGCAGCCTGCTCGAGGGGAGCGGCACGATCGACTCCTCGACGAGCGGCGCCATCGGCGGCGAGACGGTCAGCTGGAAGGCGCGCTCCACGGACGAGGCAGGCGGCAGCACGAGCCCCGAGGAGCTCATTGCGGCGGCGCACGCTGCGTGCTTCTCCATGGCGCTCTCGGCCGGGCTGTCGAAGGAAGGACATCCGCCGGAGACGCTGCACACGTCGGCCACCGTCACGTTCCAGCCCGGCGAGGGGATCGTGAAGATCGCGCTTCAGGTGAACGGCACGGTGCCCGGCATCGACGCTGCCGCGTTCCAGGCGGCGGCCGAAGGTGCGAAGGCGAACTGCCCGGTCTCGAAGGCGCTCGCCGGCGTGCCCGAGATCACGCTCGAAGCGCGTCTCGCGTAAGCGAGGCCATCAGCTCGAGCTCCGGCTCGTACACGTGCGCCGTCTTCACGTGCAGGACGAGCCGGCCGACCTGCGCGCCGAGCTCGGCCGCGACGTGCGTCTGCAGCGCCGCCAGCTCGACGAGGTTGCCGTAGGCCTTCTTCCCGAAGTCGAGGCTGTGCGCGTAGACGATCAGCTCGACCGCGCCGTCGCGCAGCCAGAAGTCGAGCACGCTGACGCAGGGGATGTACGTCGTGTCCGTGTGCGGCTGGAGCGTCGTGATGGTCGCGTCTCGGCACTCCGGGTTCGCGCGTAGCCGCTCGACCACCCATGCGATCTGGTCGCGCCCGCCGCCCTCGTAGTTGAAGAGCCGCACGGCATAGCTCGCCGCGCCGCCGAGCTCGGGCACGGTCTTCTGCACGAAGAAGTTCTCGTGCATCCACCGCAGCCACTCCGGGTCTCCCAGCTCGCCGATCAACGCGTCGGCGGGATCCGGCTGCGCGACCGCGAGCGTCAGGAGCGCGAGCTCACGCGTGGGTGCGCCGTCCCACACGGCGTCTGAGCCGCGCGCGACGATCCGCCGCGCGACCTCGAGCCACGCATCGCCGAGCGTCGGGGCTTCGACGAGCTCCACGGAAGGAACGCTACCCGTCCGTCCTCGTGACCCCCCAAGACACGTCCGGGGCCAGGCCCCGTTATGGATGTGTGAAGAAAGGCGCACGGGTGGCGGCCACCGCCTATGTACATGAGGCGCACCGATCGAATCGCAACACCGTCGTGACACCGACGTATCGGGGCCTGGCCCCAGTCGTGGCCTGTTGGGCCACTACCCTGTGCGGTGAAACATGGATGCCACGCTGGACAACCTCGTCGACGAGATCGAGCGCAACTACGCGGAGACGCAGACGCGCATGTCCGATCCGACGCTGCACAACGACCGCCGCGAGGCGGCCGACGTTGGACGCCGCCTGAAGGAGCTGGAGGCGCCGCATCGTCTCGCCCAGGAGTGGCGCGCCGCCCGCGACGACCTCGAGGCCGCGCGCGAGGACTCCGATCTGCGCGAGCTCGTGCCCGAGCTGGAGGAGCGCACGACACACCTCGAACAGGAGCTCCGCCGCGCGCTCGTCCCGACCGATCCCGCCGATCGCAAGGACGTCATCCTCGAAGTCCGGCAGGGCGTCGGCGGCGACGAGGCAGCGCTGTGGGCCGGCGACATCTACCGCATGCTCGCCCGCTACGCCGAGCAGCGCGGGTTCAAGGTCGAGGAGCTCGGCTCGAGCCCGAGCGACGGCGGCGGCTACAAAGAGGTCACGTTCGCCATCAAGGGCGACGGGGCCTACTCCATCTTCAAGTACGAGGGCGGCACGCACCGCGTGCAACGCGTCCCCGAGACCGAGAGCCAGGGCCGTATCCACACGTCGACTGCGACCGTCGCCGTCATGCCGGAAGCGGAGGAAGTCGAGATCGACATCGATCCGAACGACCTGAAGATCGACGTGTACCGCTCGACCGGTCCCGGAGGCCAGTCGGTGAACACGACCGACTCCGCGGTGCGCATCACCCACCTGCCGACCGGTGTCGTCGTCTCGATGCAGGACGAGAAATCGCAACTCCAGAACAAGGACAAGGCGATGCGGGTTCTCCGTGCGCGGCTGTACGAACGCGAGCTGGAGCGGCAGCGCGCAGAGCTCGACGCGACGCGGAGCCTGCAGATCGGCACCGGCGCGCGCGCGGAGAAGATCCGCACCTACAACTTCCCGGAGAACCGCGTCACCGACCATCGCATC
The DNA here is from genome assembly GCA_035532535.1 of Gaiellaceae bacterium. Taxonomy (GTDB): domain Bacteria; phylum Actinomycetota; class Thermoleophilia; order Gaiellales; family Gaiellaceae; genus Palsa-739. The sequence goes on along the minus strand of DATKQT010000015.1, from coordinate 39,210 downwards.
AAGCTGACGCAGCACCAGCTCGACCGCGTCCTGCAGGGCGAGCTCGAGCCCTTCACCGAAGCGCTGACGGCGGAAGAGCGGCAGCGCGCGCTCGCGTGACCGTTCGCGAGGCCATCGCGGACGCCGAGCAACGTCTCGCCGCCGCGGGGGTCGATACGCCGCGTGTGGATGCGGAGCTGCTCGTCGCACACGTGCTCGGCGTCTCGCGCACGCAGCTCTACGCCGACCTCGACCGCGAAGTCCACGGGCTCGAGCCGCTGCTCGTGAGACGGGAGCATCGCGAACCGCTCGCGTACGTCCTCGGCGATTGGGGCTTCCGCCGGCTGACGCTGAAGACCGACGCGCGTGCACTTGTTCCGCGGCCCGAGACGGAGGTCGTCGTCGAACGCGCGCTGGCGCTGCTCGACGGGATGCAGGAGCCGCGCGTCCTCGACGTCGGTGTCGGCTCCGGCGCGATCGCGCTCGCGCTCAAGGACGAGCGCCCCGACGCGCACGTGACCGGCGTCGACGAGTCGGAGGCGGCGCTCGCGCTCGCGCGCGAGAACGCGGACCGGCTCGGCCTCGACGTCGACCTGCGCTTCGGCGGTTTCGAGGCGGCGGAGGACGGCTGGGACCTCGTCGTCTCCAACCCGCCGTACGTCGACACGCTCGACGGCCTCCAGCCGGAGCTGCGCTTCGAGCCCGAGATGGCGCTCGTCGGCTCGGGCCTGCACGAGCGGCTCGCCGAAGGTGCCCGCACGCGCGCCCTCGTGCTCGAGGTCGGCGCGGGCCAGGCAGAGCAGGTCGCTGCGGTGCTCGAGGCACTCGCATACAGAAACGTCAGGATTACGGCAGATTTGAGCGGGATTGCAAGAGTCGTGGAAGGAGAACGTTGAACACGGTGCATGCAGCCGTCGCCGCACTCCGCGCGCGTCGGCCGGTGATCCTGCCGACGGACACGGTCTACGGCCTGTGCGCTTTGCCGTTCCGGCCCGAGCCGGTCGAGCGCATCTTCCGCCTGAAGGGGCGGGACCGGTCGAAGCCGATCGCCCTGCTGGCGGCCGATCTCGATGCGCTCCTGCACGTGCTCCCCGAGCTCGACGCGACGCTGACCGAAGGCTTGCTGCCGGGGCCGTACACGCTCATCGTCCCGAACCCGTCCCGACGCTTCCCCTGGCTCACGGGCGACAATCCGACGGCGATCGGTGTCCGCATCGCGGAGCTGCCACCAGAGGCGGCGGAGGTGCTGCGCGAGGTGGGCGTGGTGTGCGCGACGAGTGCGAACGCGGCGGGCGGGCCGAATCCGCGCCGGGTTCAGGACATCCCGGAGGAGATCCGGAATGCGTGCGGTGCCGTCATCGACGCCGGCGAGCTACCGGGCACGCCGTCGACGGTGCTCGACCTCACCGGCGATGAGCCGCTTGTGTTGCGCGAAGGCGCAGCGCGACAGTAGCCTGGCCGACGTTCCCGGCGGCGTCATACGCCTTCACCACGAGGTTGAAGCTCCCCTTGGGCAGGATCGCGAGCGAGAACGTGTACGGCGCCGCGTAGTCGGTCCCGATGAGGACGCCGTTCGCATACAGCTCGACCTTGGCGACGCCGACGTCGTCGGTCGCCTGGGCGATGAGCATCCCGTTCGCGACCGATGCGACGCTCACCGTGGGCGCGGTTGTGTCGGGGCATGGCGTCAGCGTCCCTGCGCGCGCCGCGGCCATCGCGGTCCGCACGGGGTCGAGCGACGACTTCGGCGTCCCGTCGGCGTAGAAGAGCCCCGACTGCCAGCCGGGGAGCCCGGCCTCGTCCTCGACGTGGAAGAGCATGATCCCGACGACGTTCGGCTGGCACATCGCGAGCTTGATCGCCTGGATGTAGTAGGCCGCCTGCGTCGTCTCGTCCACGGGCTTCGCAGCCGCGACCTCGTGGCCGGTGTAGTTCGGCGCCTCGTTCGGCGGTATGACGGATTCGACGCCGTACTCGCCGTACACGATCGGCAGCGTCGAGCCGGGCTGAGCCGTGCCGTCGAAGGCCTGGCCGAGCGCGGCGACGAGCGTCGGATAGTCGCCCTCGGTGATCGTGGTCGAGTTCGGGTGCGACATGCTCGGCGGCATCGAGGAGTTGTCGCCGTAGATGTGCTCGTCGAAGACGTCCATGATCGGCCGCGTTCGCTTGCTCGCCCGGTACGCGCGGCCCATGTCGCGGATGAACACGATGGGCGAGTGGGAGGGACGGTTCTTCGGGTTGTCGGTCCCGTGCGAGTCGAGCGCCCCGCCGATGACGGTCACGTTCGGCCGGACGGCCTTGATGGAGTCGTAGGTGTCCGCGAGCAGCGCCTCGTAGGCGGTCGCCGCGATGTCGGCGCCCCGCGTGTCGAACTGCGGCTGCCAGTAATAGGACGAGTTGGGCTCGTTGCCGACGATGAACGTCGTGACGCTCGGGAGCGCGAGGACGACGTTTTGCGCGAAGGTCGCGAACTCCGACTGGAGGATCGGATCCTCCGGCGCCTGGATCGAGTTCACGTTGTAGATCGAGACCACCGGCCTGATCCCGCGCGCCTCGGCGGCGGCCGCCGCGTTCCGGAGCTTCGCGGCGATGATCGGATCGAGCTGCGTGTTGCCCGACACCCACTGCGCCGTCATGCGGATCGAGTCGAAGCCGGCCTGCTGGGCGAGGTTCATCTGCGTGGTCGGGTCGCCCCAGACTGCGCCGTCCTCGGCGGCCCCAATGAAGAGGTTGGGGCCGGCGAACGCGGCAGGCGTGAAGACGAGGGCGGTCGCGAGGACCGCGAGAAGTCGGAGGACGCCCACCTCCTGTCTATCGGCCTGAACTCGTGATCGCTGGAGGACTGGTTACCATCCTCCCGATGGCGCTGGCCCAGGAGACATTCGAGCACCTGAAGACCGCGGGCCTCGCGGACGTCGATCCCGACATCGCATCGCTTCTGACGAGGGAGCTGGAGCGCGAGCGGGGGCAGCTGGAGCTGATCGCGTCCGAGAACTTCACCTGGCCGGCGGTGTTCGAGGCGGTCGGGTCGGTGCCGACGAACAAGTACGCCGAGGGGTATCCCGGACGCCGCTACTACGGCGGCTGCGAGGTCGTGGACGAGATCGAGGAGCTCGCGATCGACCGCGCGAAGGCGCTGTTCGGCGCCGAGCACGCCAACGTCCAGCCGCACGCGGGCGCCCAGACGAACATGGCGGTGTACGCGGCCACGATGGAGCCCGGCGACACGCTCCTGGCGCTACGGCTCGACCAGGGCGGCCACCTGACGCATGGTCACAAGGTCAACTTCTCCGGCCGGCTCTACAACGTCGTCCATTACGGAGTCTCGCGCGAGACGATGACGGTCGACTACGACGAGGTGCTGCGCCTGGCGAAGGAGGCGCGGCCGAAGGTGATCGTCTGCGGCGGCTCCGCGTATCCGCGCACCGTCGAGGCCGACCGATTCCGCGCGATCGCGGACGAAGTCGGCGCGCTGCTGCTCTGCGACATGGCGCACTTTGCCGGGCTCGTCGCCGCCGGTCTCGTGCCGAGCCCGGTCGAGCATTGCGACTTCGTCTCGTCGACGACGCACAAGACGCTTGCCGGTCCGCGCGGCGGTTTCGTCCTCTGCCGCGAGGAGCACGCGAAGGCGCTCGACAGCGCGGTGATGCCGGGCATGCAGGGCGGCCCGCTCATGCACACGATTGCGGCGAAGGCGACGTGCTTCCACATCGCGATGTCAGACGCCTTCCGCTCCTACCAGTCGCAAATCCGCGCGAACGCCGACGCGCTCGGCGAGGCGCTGCTGGAAAGCGGGCTCGAGCTCGTCACCGGCGGCACGGACACCCATCTGCTGCTCATCGATCTGCGTGCGTCCGACTGGACGGGCAAGGACGCGGAGGAGCGCCTCGCCGAGGCGAACGTGACGGTCAATCGCAACACCGTCCCCTTCGACGAGCGCTCGCCCTTCGTGACCTCGGGCGTGCGCGTCGGGACGCCGGCCATGACGATGCGCGGCTTCGACGAGGACGACTTCCGCGAGACCGGCCGCATCATCGCGGAGGCGCTGGTGGAGTCGCCCGACATCGACGCCCTGCGCTCACGCGTCGCCACGTTGTGCAAGAAGCGGCCGCTCTATCCCGGCTGGCGCGGCTACACGAGCTTCCGGTGATCGAGACGCGTCGCCTCACCGTCGTCGAGCACCCGCTGGTCCAGCACAAGCTGAGCTACCTGCGCGACAAGGAGACTCCGACCGTCCACTTCCGCAAGCTCGCGAACGAGATCACGCTGCTGCTCACGTACGAGGCGACGAAGGAGTTCTCCACCGAGGACTACGACATCGAGACGCCGCTCGAGCCGATGACCGCGCAGCGCATCTCCGGGAAGAAAGTCGCGGTTTGCCCGGTGCTGCGCGCCGGTGTCGGGATGCTGGACGGCGTGCTCTCGCTCGTGTCGAGCGCGCGCGTCGGGTTCATCGGCATGTACCGCGACGAGGAGACGCTCGAGCCGGTGCAGTACTACTCGAAGCTCCCGAGCGATCTCGCCGACCGCGACGCGATCGTGCTCGATCCGATGCTCGCGACGGGGCACTCGAGTGCGGCGGCGATCGACGCGGTGAAGGAGGCAGGTGCGCAGTCGGTGACGCTCGTCTGCATCGTCGCCGCTCCGCCCGGCGTCGAGCACGTGCACGAGCGGCATCCGGACGTGCACATCGTGTGCGCCGCCCTCGACCGCGGGCTCGACGAGCGCGGCTACATCGTCCCGGGCCTCGGCGATGCGGGAGACCGGCTCTACGGCACGAAATAACCCATGATGATCGGTGCCGCCGCCGCGCACTACGACGTCCTCGACCAGCTCGACCAGCACCTGCAGGTCGTGTGGGGCGCGCTCGTCGCCCTCGTCATCGTCGTCCTGCTGACGCCGGCGGTGGGCGGGATGGCTCGGCTCCTCGGCGCGGTCGACGCGCCCGGAGGCCGGCGGCTCAACCGCAGCCCGATCCCGCGGCTCGGCGGGCTCGCCCTCTTCCTCGGCATCTTCGTGCCGGCGCTCGCGTTCCTGCACCTCGGCCACCAGACGCGTGGCCTGCTCCTCGGCTCGGCGGTCGCGGTGACCGTCGGCGCGGTCGACGACTTCCGCGGGCTGCGCTGGTTCGAGAAGCTCGCCGGCCAGGTGCTCGCGGCCTCCATCCCCGTCGGGTTCGGGGTCTGGGTCGACCGCTTCACGTTCCCGGTGATCGGCATCCACACGCTGCCGGCGTGGGTCGGCATGCCGCTGACCGTGATGTGGATCGTCGCGATCATGAACATGGTCAACTTCCTCGACGGGCTCGACGGGCTCGCTGCAGGCGTCGCCGCGATCGCGGGCGGCACGTTCGCCGTCATCGCGCTTTCGCTCGGGAAGCCTGACGCAGCCGTGCTGTCGGCGATCGTGCTCGGCGCGTCGCTCGGCTTCCTGCGGCACAACTTCTATCCCGCGCGGATCTTCATGGGCGACTCCGGCGCGCTTCTGCTCGGCTTCGTGCTCGCCGCCGTGTCGGTGCAGGGCTTGCTGAAGACGGCGGCGACCGTGGCCCTGTTCTTCCCGCTGCTCGTGCTCGCCGTCCCGATCGTGGACACGACGTTCGTCGTCGCGCGGCGGCTGAAGCACGGCGAGCGGGTGTTCGAGGGCGACCAGGCACATCTGCACCATCGCTTCCTGCGTCGCGGGTTCTCGCAGCCGCAGGCGACGATGACGATCTGGGCCTGGTGCCTGTCCCTCGCCGCCGCGGCGCTCGGCACGCGCTTCCTGCCGATTCATGCGCACGGCAAGTGGCACGTGTGGCCGACGATCGGCGCAGCCGCGATCGCGTTACTCGCGCTTTCGATCTCCGCTTACGTCGTGTACGTGCTCGAGATCATCAAGATCGCGAACCCGTACCAGCGGCGGCGCGAGCCCGGCGACCCGTTGCGGAAGGCCTCCTGAGGCCAAAAGGCCGGTACTTAGTACCGGCACGAGAGTGTCACGACTCTCATTCGAGTCGCTCAACCTCGCGGGCGATCTCGTGACACAGACGTCCAGGTACCTAGTACCGGCCGTCGGCGGGACACCGCGACGCCGGCGAGGCACAGCGCGCCGCCGAGGTAGGTGAGCGCCGCCGGCGATTCGTTCAGCCACGCCCAGCCGAGGAGCACCGAGACCGGGGGGACGAGGTATGTCGTCGCCGCCAGCCGGCCGGCGTCGGTGCGTGAGAGCGCGAAGCCCCACGTGATGAAGCCCAGTGCCGTCGGGCCGATGCCGAGGTAGGTGATCCATCCCGTCGAACCGCCGGGGGCGGAGCCGAGCTCGCGGACGAGCTGCGGCGCGAACGCCGCGCACGCAACTGTGCCGATGACGGCGCAGGAGAAGACCGTCTGCACCGGCGTCAGCCGCCGCAACACGATCTTTTGCGCGATCACGCCGGCCGCGTAGGCGCCCGCGGCGGCGAGGCAGAGGAGCACGCCGGTCGTCGTCGCGGTGTGCGTCGAGCTCGCGAGCGCGATGACGACGATGCCGACGAAGGCGATGCCGACCCCGGCGAAGAGGCTGCGCGGGAATCCTTCGCGCAGGAGCAGGCCGGCCAGGACGGCGATGAGGATCGGCCCGACGCCGACGAGCAAGGCAGCCGTTCCGGCGTCGACGCGCCGCTCTCCTGAGTTGAGCGCGACGTTGTACGCGCCGAACCACAGCAGCCCGCAGACGAGGAGCGGGATGCCGACCTCGCGCAGGGCCTCGCGGCTCGGGAGGCGCTCGCCGCGCGCGAGGCCGATGGCGGCGAGGGCGGTGACGGCGACGGCGAGGCGGCCGAGCGACAATGCGCCGGGCGAGTAGCTGCGTCCCGCGGAGCGGATCCCGACGAAGGCGGAGCCCCAGAGGAGGACGGTGATGCCTGCGGCGCCGAGCGCCGGGTAGTCGCGTGTCCGGGCGGGAAGGTCGGCCGCGGCTTCCACTAAATGATGAAACGCGCGAGAGGTGCGATTTATTTGGTGCGGGCCGCGAGCGGCCGCCGGGCGTGCACGAACAGAAGCCGTGGCCCTTTTGCCATCACGGATTCCGCTGTTACAAAGTCGGCGCTTTTCGGGGGTCGAACATGCTATTCTCGCGGCGCATGCAGGCCGTCTCCCGCTCGTCGTTTCAGCCCGTCGAAGCGGGCGCAATCCTGGCCGGCACGACGGGAATGTGCGCCGCCGGCGGCGCGCTCGTGGGCTGGGGCTTCGGCTCCGCCGGTCTCGGCGTGCTCGGCGGCGTGATCGTCGGCATCCCCACCGGAGTCTTCGCCGTCTATCGGCGCTTCAAGGGCTACTTCTCGTGATGGCCGGCGTGTTCTCCACCCCGCGACCCGCTCCGGGCCGCCGTGTACCCGCGCTCGCAGGTGCGGCGGTGATCGTGCTCGGGCTGCCCGTCTTCCTCGTCGCCGGCTATTCGCTCGGCGGCTGGGCGCTCGCCGCCGTCCTCTGGGCTGCGGGTGAGGCGCTGAGCGTCTGGCTCGGGCGAATCCCGACCGGCGCCGACAACCTGCGCAAGTCCGGGATGGTCGCGCTCGCGATGTCGTTCCGCGGCATCGGCGTCATGGTCGTCCTGCTCGCGGTGACGGTCGCGAACAAGGGCCTCGGCGTCCCCGCCGTCATCCTGTACGCGCTCGCGTACACCCTTTCGCTCGGTGTCTCGCTGCTGGAGTACTTCACCGCATGATCGCCGCGACGTTCAACCCGGCGGACGAGTTCGCGCTGAAGCAGTGGGTCGGGATCCACCTCGGCCCGCTCGACATGTCGATCAACAAGGCGGTCGTCTACCTCGCCATCAGCGCGCTCTTGACGATCCTGCTCGGGATCTTCACGATGCGCAGCCGGCTCGCACTCCTGCCGAGCAAGCGGCAGACGATCGGTGAGGCCGTGTACGAGCTCGCGCAGACGCAGATCGCGGAGCAGGGGTTGCCGACGAAGGCGATCGGCCGCTGGTTCCCGTACGTCGCATCGCTCTTCCTCTTCATCTTCACCATGAATCTCGTCGGCTTCATCCCGCTGCCGCTCACCGGCGACAAATGGCACGGCGTGCCGACGTGGGGCATCTACGCCGTTACATCGCAGCTGTCGGTGACGCTCGTGCTCGCGATCCTGACCGTCCTCTTCACGCACATCGAGGGCGTGCGCTACAACGGGCTCAAGTACTTCAAGAGCTTCGTCCCCGCCGGCGTTCCGAAGGGCATGGTCCCGGTGATGTTCGTGCTCGAGACCATCTCGCACGTCTTCCGCGTCATCAGCCTCAGTGTCCGGCTCTATGCGAACATGCTCGCCGGGCACATCCTGATCCTCGTCTCGATCGGTCTGCTCTTCATCCTGAGCGGGCTGACGTTCTGGATCGTCGCAGTGTTCTCGCTGCCGATCGGAATCGCCTTCTACCTCTTCGAGGTCGTGATCGTCGTCACCATCCAGGCTTTCATCTTCGCCGCCCTGACCGCCATCTACATCGGCTCCGCCATCGAGCCGGCCCACTAAGGAGGAACCGGTGCTCCACCTGCTCGCAGCAACGTCATCCACCATCAAGGCCGCGCAGGCGCTCGGCTTCGGCCTCGGCATGGGCCTCGGCTCGCTCGGCGCCGGCATCGGCATCGGCACGGTCTTCGCCTCGATGATCCAGTCGGTCGCCCGCCAGCCCGAGCTGCGCGGCGAACTGCAGGGGATCATGTGGCTCGGCTTCGCTCTCACCGAGGCGGTCGTGTTCTACGGCCTCGTCGGTGGCTTCCTCGGCTTCGTCCTCGTCAAGTAGATGCTCGTCGCAGCCAGCAGCCCGCTCACCAAGATCATCCCGGGGCTGATGATCTGGACGGTCGTCTTCTTCGTGATCGTCTTCGTCGTGCTGCGCAAGTTCGCCTTCGGCGCCATCCAGAAGCTGATCGACGAGCGGCGCGAGCAGATCCGCCGTTCGATCGAAGAGGCGGACAACGCGCGGGACGAGGCGCGCAAGCTGCTGGAGGAGCACCGTCAACTCATCGGGCAAGCGCGGAGCGACGCGGAAGGCATCCTCGCCGAGGCGCGCAAGACGCGTGAATCGATGGAGTCGCGTATGCGCGAGGAGACCGAGGCCGAGCGGCAGCGCCGGCTCGAGGAAACGCGCAAGGAGATCGACGCGGAGGTGTCCCGTGCGCTCGAGCGGATCCGCAACGAGGTCGCAGACCTCACGCTCGAGGCGACGTCCATGGTCGTCGGCAAGAAGCTCGACGCCGACCGCGACCGCGAGCTCATCAGCGAGGCGATCGACTCGCTCGACTTCTCGCGCCTCGAGGAGTCGGCATAGCCGCTGCGCAACGCATCTACGCCGAGGCGCTGTTCGGCGCGGCGAAGGAGGAGAAGCGGCTAGCGCAGGTGCACGAGGCCCTCACCGACTTCGCGGCCGCGGTCGAGCAGACGCCGGAGCTGCGCATGGTCCTGCGCAACCCACAGCTCGAGTCGACGGAGAAGGCGCGCATCCTCGCCGACCTCGCCGGTGACGAGGAACCATTGTTCAAGAACTTCCTCCTGCTCGTCGCGGAGAAGGGCCGGGCGGGCGAGATCGAGGAGATCGCGCAGGAGTTCGAACGGCTGATGGCGCGTGAGGAGCGTCGCCTGACGGTCGAGCTGACCACCGCGCGCGAGCTCACCGACGAGGAAGCGAAGGCGATCGTCGCGCAGATCGAGAAGGCGGCCGGCCGCAAGGTCGAGGCGACGCGCAGCGTCGACCCGGACCTCGTGGGAGGCATCGTGCTGCAGGCAGGCTCGTACCGCGTCGACGCGAGCGTCCGCGGACGATTGGAACGCTTGAGACAAGAACTCGTGAGGAGATAGGAGACACCTTGAAGCTGCGCCCCGAAGAGATCACGTCGATCCTCCGCCAGCGGATCGAGCAGTACGACGTCGAGACCGATCTCGCCGAAGTCGGCACGGTCCTCTCGATCGGCGACGGCATCGCGCGCGTCTACGGGCTCGAGAACGCCGTGGCGTTGGAGATGCTGGAGCTCGAGCACGGCGTCGTCGGCCTCGCGTTCAACCTCGAAGAGGACCAGGTCGGCGTCGCGCTGTTCGGCGAATGGGAAAAGGTCGGCGAAGGCGAGCCCGTACGCCGCACCGGCACCGTCGCCAGTGTCCCCGTCGGCGATGCGCTGCTCGGCCGCGTGGTCGATCCCCTCGGCAACCCGCTCGACGGGCGCGGCCCGATCGAGTCGGACGAGACTCGCCCGCTCGAGTTCAAGGCGCCGGGCGTCATCCAGCGCCAGCCGGTGAAGGAGCCGCTCGCCACCGGCATCAAGGCGATCGACACGATGACCCCCGTCGGCCGCGGACAGCGCGAGCTGATCATCGGCGATCGCTCCACCGGCAAGACGGCGATCCTGATCGACACGATCCTCAACCAGCGCGACACGGACGTGCACTGCATCTACGTCGCCATCGGCCAGAAGGCGTCGACCGTCGCGGGCATCTACGAGCGCCTGCGTGACGCCGGCGCGATGGAGTACACGACGATCGTGACCGCGTCCGCCAACGAGGCCGCGCCGATCAAGTGGATGGCGCCGTTCGCAGGCTGCGCGATGGGCGAGCACTACCTCTTCAACGGCAAGCACGCGCTCGTCATGTACGACGATCTCTCGAAGCACGCGGACGCGTACCGGCAGCTGTCGCTGCTGCTGCGCCGGCCCCCGGGCCGCGAGGCGTTCCCGGGCGACGTCTTCTACCTGCACTCGCGGCTGCTCGAGCGCGCGTGCAAGCTCTCGGACGACCTCGGAGGCGGATCGCTGACCGCGCTCCCGGTGATCGAGACGCAGGCCGGTGACGTCTCGGCGTACATCCCGACGAACGTCATCTCCATCACCGACGGCCAGATCTACCTCCAGTCCGACCTCTTCTTCTCGGGGGTGCGCCCGGCCGTGAACGTCGGCATCTCCGTGTCGCGCGTCGGCGGCAATGCGCAGACGAAGGCGACGAAAAAGGTCGCAGGGCGCCTGCGCCTCGACCTTGCGCAGTACCGTGAGCTGGAGGCGTTCGCGCAGTTCGGCTCGGAGCTCGACCGGGCGACGCAGCAGTCGCTGACGCGCGGCGAGAAGATGGTCGCGACGCTGAACCAGCCGCAGTACCAGCCGTGGCCGATGGAGGACCAGGTGGTCGGCATCTACGCCGGCATCCACGGCTACCTCGACGACATCCCGACGCCGCAGGTGCAGCGCTTCCAGGACGAGCTGCGCGAGTTCATGCGCGCCGAGGGGACGATCTATAAACAGATCAAGGACACGGGTGACCTCCCCGACGACCTGGCCGAGAAGCTGAACGGCGAGATCGAGAAGTTCAAGAACACGTTCAACGTCGAGGAGGCGTCAGGCCTCATCTAATGGCGTCGCAGCAGGACATCCGCCGGCGGATCGCCTCCGTCCGCAACACGCGCAAGATCACGAAGGCGCTCGAGCTCGTCGCGAGCGCCCGGCTGCGGCGTGCGCAGACGCGGATCGAGGAGATGCGGCCGTACGCGGACCGCATGCAGGAGCTGATGGTCGGCACGGCGCGCGCGGCTTCCTCGTTCCGCAATCTGCCGCTCATGCAGCGCCGCGAGGAGAAGCGCGTCGGCGTCGTCATCTTCAGTGGCGACCGCGGTCTCGCGGGCCCATTCAACGGGCAGGTCATGCGCCGCGCATTCGAGCTGGAGCGCAAGGAGCGCGCCGACGGCCACGAGGTCGTGTGGGCCGTCGTCGGCCGGAAGGGCAGCTCGACGCTGCGCTTCCGCCGCTTCGAGGTCGCCGCGCACTGGGAGGGATTCGTCGACAAGCCGACGTACCACGACGCGCAGGCGGTGGCGCACAAGCTCGCCGAGCTGTACACGGAGGAGCAAGTCGACCGCGTCGTCGTCGTGTACAACAAGTTCGTCTCGGCGCTCGTCCAGCAGGTCGTCGTCACCGACCTCCTGCCGATCCCCGAGCACGTGCTCGAAGGAAGCGACAAGGATGACCCGGACCCGAAGAAAGAGGCGCTGCGCGGCGACTTCATTTACGAGCCTGAGCCCGAAGAGATCCTCGAGCGGTTGCTGCCGGTGTATCTCGAGACGGAGATCTACCGCGCGCTGCTCGAGTCGGCCGCGTCGTTCCTCGCTGCGCAGATGACGGCGATGCGGAACGCGTCGAAGAACGCGAACGACTTGATCGACAGCTACACGTTGCAGATGAACCGCGCCCGCCAGGCGGAGATCACCCAGGAGATCCTCGAAGTCGTCGCCGGCGCCGACGCACTCACCGCATAAGGAGAGAGATGCCCGCTACGAAGACCAAGCAGAGCACCGGCCGGATCATCGAGATCAAAGGCGTCGTCCTGGACGCCGTCTTCCCGAGCGGGCTGCCGGAGATCAACCACGCGCTCAGCATCCAGGTGCCCGACGGCGACGGCACGCGCGAGCTGATCGCAGAGGTGCAGCAGCACCTCGGCGACGACCGCGTGCGCGCGGTCGCGATGGACTCGACCGACGGCCTCGCGCGCGGCGTCGACATCGTCGACACCGGAGCACCGATCTCGGTCCCGGTCGGCGACCAGACACTGGGCCGCGTCTGGAACGTCCTCGGCGATCCCGTCGACGGCAAGGAAGCGGCGAGCGGCGAGCGCCGTCCGATCCACGCCGACCCGCCGAGCTTCAGCGAGCTGTCGCCGAAGGTGGAGATCTTCGAGACCGGCCTCAAAGTCGTCGACCTGATCGCGCCGTACGTGCGCGGCGGCAAGATCGGCCTGTTCGGCGGCGCCGGTGTGGGCAAGACGGTGCTCATCCAGGAGCTGATCCACAACGTCGCGAGCGAGCACGGCGGTGTGTCGGTCTTCTCCGGCGTCGGTGAGCGCACGCGCGAGGGCAACGACCTCATCCTCGAGATGACGGAGTCGAAGGTGATCGACAAGGTCGCGCTCGTCTTCGGCCAGATGAACGAGCCGCCGGGCGCGCGCCTGCGCGTGGCGCTCTCCGGTCTGACGATGGCGGAGTACTTCCGCGACCAGGGCCAGGACGTGCTGCTCTTCATCGACAACATCTTCCGGTTCGTCCAGGCGGGCTCGGAGGTGTCGGCACTGCTCGGCCGCATGCCGAGCGCCGTCGGCTACCAGCCGACGCTCGCCACCGAGATGGGGCAGCTGCAGGAACGGATCACGTCGACGCGCACCGGCTCGGTGACGTCGGTGCAGGCGGTGTACGTCCCGGCGGACGATCTCACCGACCCGGCGCCGGCGAGCACGTTCGCGCACCTCGACTCGACGACGGTGCTCTCGCGCAGCATCGCCGAGAAGGGTCTCTATCCGGCGGTCGATCCGCTCGACTCGACGTCGCGCGCACTCCAGCCGGGGATCGTCTCCGACGAGCACTACCGGTGCGCGACGCGCGTGCAGGAGGTGCTGCAGCGCTACCGCGACCTGCAGGACATCATCGCCATCCTCGGCATCGACGAGCTCTCCGACGAGGACAAGCTCGTCGTCACCCGAGCGCGCAAGATCGAGCGGTTCTTCTCGCAGCCGAACTTCGTCGCGGAGCAGTTCACCGGCACGCCGGGTGAGTACGTGAAGCTCGAGGACACGATCCGCGGCTTCACGGAGATCCTCGACGGCAAGCACGACGACCTGCCCGAGCAGGCGTTCTACATGGTCGGCGTCATCGAGCAGGCGGTCGAGCGCGGCAAGCAGATGGCGGACTCGTAAGTGGCACACCCGAAGTTCTCGGTCTCGCTCGTCACGCCGGAAGGCCCCGCGTTCGAGGGCGAGGCGGAGATGATCGTCGTGCCTGGAGCGGCGGGTGACATCGGCGTGCTCGCCCGGCATGCGCCGCTCGTGGCGATGCTGAACGCCGGCTCGACGCGTGTGTACGTCGACATGGACAGCGACCAGATCCAGACGTTCGCGACCGGCCCCGGGTTCTTCCAGGTGCTGGAGGACCGCGCGATCGCGCTCGTCGACGATGCAGTCATCGCGACGGAGATCGATGTCGAGCGTGCGCGGCATCAGCTCGAGGAGGCGCAGGCGGAGCTCGCGAAGATCGAGGCGGGGGAGTCCGCCGCCGACCGCTGGCAGCTCGAGCAGCGCATCCGGCACGCCGAGAACCAGCTAAACGTCAGCGGCGCCGCCGGCTAGCAAGCACGCCGAGGCCCACGCCTCCGCCTCGGAACCCCCGCGCTCGCGTGCTGGGGACACTCCCCGTAACGACGGGGTCGGGAAGTCGTGACGCTCTCGTGCCGGTACCAGGTACCCGCACGTGAGTGTCACGAGAGTCAGGCGGCGGTGAGAACGGCCGCGAGGTCGCGATGTGCCGGGAGGTACAGGCGCTCGACATACTCGCGCACCATGCGGTTCGTGCTGAACTCGGTCCCGAGCTCGGCGATCGAGTGCCGCATCATCTCGACCCACCGCGTCGGGAGCCCGTCCGCGTCCCGCTCGAAGAACGCCGGCAGGACTTGTTGCTCCAGGACGGCGAAGAGCGCCTCCGCGTCGGCCGCATCCTGCTCCTCCTCGCTCCGGGACGCGTCTTCGTCCCCGATGGCGAAGCCGCGGTCGGGCGTATAGCCCTCGGCCCACCAGCCGTCGAGGATGGAGCAGTTGAGCACACCGTTCAGCGCCGCCTTCATCCCGGACGTGCCCGAGGCCTCCATCGGCCGCCGCGGCGTGTTGAGCCAGACATCCACGCCCTGCACGAGGCGCCGGGCGAGCGTCATCTCGTAGTCGGGCAGAAACACGACGTGGTGATGCGCGCCTTCGCCGCGCGAGAAGTCGACCACCTGGCGGATGACGTCCTTGCCGCCCTCGTCCGCCGGGTGCGCCTTGCCGGCGACGACGATCTGCAGCGGACGATCGGGATCGCCGAGCAGCGCCGCCAGCCTCTCCGGCTGTGTGAGGAGGAGGCCTGCGCGCTTGTAGGTCGCGAACCGCCGCGCGAAGCCGATCGTGAGTGCCTCGGGATCGAGCTCGGGCGCGCCACGGGTGCGCGAGATGAACTCCATGAGACGCGCCTTCGATGAGCAGTGCGCTTCCCAGAGCACCTGCGCCGGGAGCTCGAGCGCGCGCTCCAACTTGGGCGTGTTCGTCCCGAGCATCCCCTCGAGCTCGCCGCCGAGCCACGTGCGCACGTGCACGCCGTTCGTGATCGACATGATCGGCACCTCGTCCACCGGGCGATCCGGCCAGAGGTCGTGCCACATCTCGCGCGACACGGCGCCGTGGAGCTTCGAAACGCCGTTCGCATACGCCGAGGTCTTCAACGCGAACGGCGTCATCCCGAAAACCGCGTCTTCCGGATGCACCTTGCCGAGCGCCTCGAACTCCTCCCAGGAGAACCCGCAGCGCTCGACGAGCGGTTCGACGTTCCGCCGCACGAGCTCCGGCTCGAACACCTCGTTTCCGGCCGGCACAGGCGTGTGCGTCGTGAACACCGTGGACGCGCGCAGGCGCTCGAACGCGGCGTCGCGGTCGATCCCTTCCTCCTCGACGAGCTCGCGCAGCCGCTCGAGCTGGAAGAACGCCGAGTGGCCTTCGTTCATGTGGAAGACCGTCGGCTCGAGGCCGAGCCCGCGCAGCACGCGGACGCCGCCGACGCCGAGCACGAGCTCCTGTCGCAACCTGTTCAGCCGGTCGCCCCCATACAGCGTGTTCGTCACTTCGCGCGCCCAGTCCGGATTGCCCTCGACCTTCGTGTCGAGGAGATAGAGCGAGACGCGGCCGACGCAGGCGCGCCAGACGCTGATCCGCACCGGGACGAGGTTGCCGTCGTCGTCCGCGAGCAGCACCTTCGGCGCCATCGGCACGAGTGTGAGCGGCAGCCGGACGGTGTCGTTGCGCGGATAGCGCTCGACCTGCCGGTCTCCCTCGTCCAGCCTTTGCCGGAAGTAGCCGCGGAAGTAGTTCAGCCCGACGCCGACGAGAGGCACGCCCAGCTCCGACGCTGACTTCAGGTGGTCCCCGGCAAGCACGCCGAGACCGCCGGAATAGATCGGGAGACTTTCATCCAGTCCGAACTCGGCGGAGAAGTACGCAACGAGGAAGTCGTCCGGGTGTCCTTCCTGCGTCTCCCACCAGCTGGGCCGCTCGGCCTCGGCTGCGAGCCGCTCCTGCACCCGCGCGAGCCGCATCGCATACTCCGGCGTCAGCGCACGGGCGAGATCCTCGTCCGTCAGCTCGGAGAGGAGCGCCCTCGGGTTGTGCTGGAGCTCGCTGAAGCGCCGCCGGTCGAGCTCCGCGAAGAGCTGGCGAGCGCCGGGCGTCCAGCTGAAGGAGAAGTTGCCTGCAATCTCTGCCAGCGCGGCACGAAGGCTCGCCCCGTCGTGGACCTCGGACATCGGGCGGCACCCTACCGAAGCGGCGGTTGGTACCCTTCGGTTACCCGGAGAGATTTGACAGGCAGCTTGGCGACCGGGTTAACAAACGCCTAAAGAGCCCGTGGGCGCTTCCCCGGCGCTCCCGGACCTGAAGGCAGGAGCGGGAGACGGGACATGCGGGACGCACGCGACAAACTGGAAGCGATCCTCGGCGAGCGCATCGCGGTGCTCGACGGCTCCTGGGGCGTGCTCATCCAGCGCGAGGTGCGCGGGGAGGAGGCGTATCGCGGCGAGCGCTTCCGCCATCATCCGCGCGACGTCGCGGGCGACCCCGACCTCCTCAACCTGACGCAGCCGGAGATCGTCCGCAACATCCACCGGTCGTATTTCGAAGCCGGCGCCGACATTGCCTCGACGAATACGTTCACGGCCACCCGCATCGGCCAGGCCGACTACGCCCTCGAGGATTACGCGGCTGAGATGAGCCTCGCCGGAGCCCGCATCGCGCGGGAGGTCGCCGACGAGTTCGGCGGGGTCGTCGCCGGCTCCGTCGGCCCGCTGAACGTGACGCTGTCGCTCTCGCCGAAGGTGGAGGACGCCGCGTACCGTGCCGTCACCTTCGACGAGGTCGTCGCAACGTACGCCGAGCAGATGGCTGCTCTGCGCGAGGGCGGCGTCGACCTGTTCCTGATCGAGACGATCTTCGACTCGCTCAACGCGAAGGCGGCCATCGTCGCTGCCCGAGAGGCTGCGCCGGAGGTGCCGCTGTGGCTCTCGTTCACGGCCGTCGACCGCAGCGGCCGCAACCTCTCCGGCCAGACGGTGGAGTCGTTCTGGGTTTCGGTCGAGCAGGCGAAGCCGCTCATCGTCGGCGTCAACTGCTCGCTCGGTGCGAGCGAGATGCGCCCGTTCGTCGAGGACATCTCGCGCGTGGCGACCACCTGGGTCGCCTGCTACCCCAACGCGGGCCTGCCGAACGAGTTCGGGACGCACGACGAACAGCCGGCGGACACGAGCCGTCTGCTCGGCGAGTTCGCGCGCGACGGCCTCGTCAACATCGTCGGCGGGTGCTGCGGCACGACGCCCGATCACGTGAGCGCCATCAAGGCGGCCGTCGACGGCGTCGCGCCGCGTCAGCTGCCCTCGCCGCCCCGCCTGACGCGCTTCAGCGGCTTGGAGCCATTTGCAATCACGTCCGACACGAACTTTGTGATGATCGGCGAGCGCACGAATGTCACCGGCTCGGCGCGTTTCCGCCGCCTCGTCGAAGGGGGCGACTACCAGCAGGCGCTCGACGTTGCGCTCGAGCAGGTGCGCGGCGGCGCGAACCTGATCGACGTGAACATGGACGCCGACTTGCTGGACGGGGAGCAAGCGATGACGACGTTCCTCAACCTCGTCGCCACCGAGCCCGAGATCGCGCGGCTGCCGATCATGGTGGACAGCTCGCGTTGGACGGTGCTCGAGGCGGGCCTCAAATGCCTGCAGGGCAAGGGCGTCGTCAACTCGCTGAGCCTCAAGGAAGGCGAGGAGCTCTTCCTCGAGCAGGCGCGCGCCGTGCTCGCCTACGGCGCCGGCGTCGTCGTCATGGCGTTCGACGAGCAGGGACAGGCGGAGACGGTCGAGCGCAAGGTTGCCATCTGCGAGCGCGCATACCGCCTGCTCGTCGACGAGGTCGGCTTCGCGCCCGAGGACATCATCTTCGACTCGAACGTGCTTGCCGTCGCGACGGGCATCGAGGAGCACGCCGAGTTCGCGAAGGCGTTCATCACCGCGCTGCCGCTCATCAAGGAGCGCTGCCCGGGCGTGAAGACGAGCGGCGGGATCTCCAATCTCAGCTTCTCGTTCCGCGGGAACGACGTCGTCCGCGAGGCGATGCACTCCGCGTTCCTCTACCACGCGATCGCGGCGGGGCTCGACATGGGCATCGTCAACGCGGGCCAGCTCATCCTGTATGCGGACATCGAGCCCGAGCTGCTCGAGCGCGTCGAGGACGTCATCTTCAACCGGCGGGACGACGCGACCGAGCGGCTCGTCGAGTACGCCTCACGCGTCAAGGGCGAAGGCACGCGCCGTGAGCTCGACCTGTCCTGGCGCGAGACGACGGTGGAGAAGCGTCTCGAGCACGCCCTCGTCCACGGCATCGTCGATTTCATCGAAGAGGACGCAGAGGAGGCGCGGCAGAAGCTCGCCCGTCCGCTCGACGTGATCGAGGGACCGCTGATGGCCGGCATGCAGGTGGTCGGCGACCTGTTCGGGGCCGGGAAGATGTTTCTGCCACAGGTGGTGAAGAGCGCGCGCGCGATGAAACGGGCCGTCGCCTACCTGGAGCCGTTCATGGCCGAGGAAAAAGACTCCGGCCGCGTACAGGGCAAGGTCGTCCTCGCCACCGTGAAGGGCGACGTCCACGACATCGGCAAGAACATCGTCGGCGTCGTCCTCGGCTGCAACAACTACGAGGTCATCGACCTCGGCGTCATGGTCGCCGGCGACGCGGTACTCGAAGCCGCGCGCGAGCACGGCGCCGACGTCGTCGGGCTGTCCGGCCTGATCACGCCGTCGCTCGACCACATGGTCGACGTCGCGCACGAGATGGAGCGGCGCGGGCTGTCGCTGCCGCTGCTGATCGGCGGCGCCACGACCTCACGCCAGCACACCGCTGTGCGCATCGCGCCGCAGTACTCGCAACCGGTCGTGCACGTGCACGACGCCTCGCGCGTGGTCGGCGTCGTCTCCGATCTGCTCGATCCGGAGCGCCGCCGCCGCCTCGACGCCGAGAACCGTGACGAGCAGGAGCGGCTGCGCGACCAGTACGCAGAGCGCGAGCGGAAGCCATTGCTCCCGATCGAGGGGGCCCGCACGAACCGACAGCAGCTTCCGTTCGACGACCTGCCGGTCCCGACCTTCACCGGCTTGTGCGTCGTCGAGCCGGAGCTGGCCACCCTGCGCGAGTACATCGACTGGCAGTTCTTCTTCCACGCGTGGGAGCTGAAGGGGAAGTATCCGGCCATCCTCGACCAGCCGGCCGCGCGCGAGGTGTGGGACGACGCCCAGGAGCTGCTCGACGAGATCGTGCGCGACGGCCTGCTGCGCGCGCGCGGCGTCTACGGCTTCTGGCCGGCGTCCTCTGACGGGGACGACGTCGTCCTCGCCGACGGGACGCGCTTCTGCTTCCTGCGCCAGCAGGCCGCATTCGGCGACTCGCGGCCGAACCGCGGCCTCGCGGACATCGTCGCGCCGGCCGGCGACCACCTCGGCGCGTTCGCCGTCACCGCGGGCATCGGCGCCGACGAGCTGGCGGCCCGATTCGAGGCCGAGCACGACGACTATCGCGCGATCATGGCCAAGGCGCTCGCCGACCGCCTGGCGGAGGCGTTCGCCGAATACCTGCACGAGATTGCGCGACGCGAGTGGTACGAGACGGGGCGGAAACTCTCGAGCGAGGAGCTGGCCGCGGAGCGCTATCGCGGCATCCGGCCTGCGTTCGGCTATCCCGCCTGCCCGGACCACAGCGAGAAGCGGAAGCTCTTCGACCTTCTCGGTGCGGAGTCCATCGGGCTCGCGTTGACGGAGTCGTTCGCGATGACGCCGGCCGCGAGCGTGAGCGGCGTCTACTTCGGACATCCCGACGCGCGGTACTTCTCTGTCGGCCGCGTCGGGCGCGACCAGGTCGAGGACTACGCGGCGCGCAAAGGCGTGTCCGTCGCGGAGGCGGAGCGCTGGCTGCGGCCGAACCTCGCCTACGAGCCGGACGCAGTCCCCGTTTAAGAGGCACACGCGTCCATACCCGGGAGACCCACCTCCCGCCCCGTCGGCCTGAGCCTACCCCGGCACTTGATGCGCATGGTCACGAGCGACCGCCGGTTTTGCAACGTTTTCGTTACGCCGCGCGACACCGGGGAGGATCGGCCGTGGCGCCCGCTAACCTTGATCTCCGCCCGTGCGGACGACGCTGAAGAGAGGAATCGGCCGCGGGGCGGCTGTCAACGGCAACGGTCACGGCGTTCTTCCGCCGACTGCGATCGAGCCGATGCGGCGCTACCGGCAGCCGGATCCACCGCGGCGCTCGACGAAGCGGCTGTTCGCGCAGGTCTTCGGCTGGATCCTGATTGCGCTCGTCGTTGTCGCCGCCGGCCTCGCCGGGGGGCTCTACCTGTACGCGCATCAGACGCTCAACGCGCTCGCGCCGCACTCGAAGTCGGTCAAGGAGTCGACGAAGTTCCTGCACACCGTGCCGCCGTCGCAGCCCGCGACGGCTCTCCTGATCGGGTACGACGCACGCGCGGGCGTCGACTCGTTCGGTGCGTCCGGCTCACGGTCGGACACGATCATGCTCGTCCGCGCCGATCCCCAGCACAACACGCTGTCCCTCTTCTCGTTCCCGCGCGACCTCGTCGTCCCGATCTATTGCAAGGACCAGACGACTCCGATCACCACCGACCGCATCAACAGCGCGTGGACGAGCTGTGGGCCGACCGGGACGCTGAACACGGTGGAGAAGCTGACGGGAATCAACGTCAACTACCTGATCACGATCGACTTTCACGGCTTCAAGTTGCTCGTCAACAAGCTGCACGGCGTGTACATGGACGTCGACCACCGCTACCTGAACACGGTCGGCGGCCCCGGCGGCTACGCGAAGATCGACCTCGAGCCGGGCTACCAGAAACTGAATGGCGAGCAGGCGCTCGACTTCGTGCGCTTCCGGCATACGGACAGCGACCTGTATCGCGTCGCTCGCCAGCAGCTCTTCATCGAGGCGCTCAAGGACCGGCTCTCGACGGGGCTCTCGATCTTCCAGATCCCGAAGCTGATCGGTGCGCTCAAGGGCAGCGTCGAGATCGGCAGCGGGAACTGCGCCACCTGCCCGCCGAGCTTCTCCGAAATCGAGTCGTACGCGGGCCTCGCATACAAGCTGCCTCCGGGCCACCTGTTCCGCGTCGCGCTGCAGAACCTGCAGCCGTACGGGATCGCGAACGCCGAGTTGATCGCGCAGACGCCGGACATCCAGACGGCGGTGGACTCGTTCGAGAATCCCGACGTCACGCAGGCGGTGCGCTCGACCGACGCTGCGCTCGGACGCAAGGCCAGGCTGCCGAAGGGGCCGCCGTTGAAGGCGAGCCAGATCTCGACGCTCGTCCTCAACGGGACGACGATCCCGGGGCTTGCGCGCGACACGTCGTACAAGCTGTCGGTGGTCGGCTTCCATACCGTCCAGCTGCCGGCGAACGTGCTCGCCGACGCGCCGAGCCAGGGCTACTACGGGACGACCGTCTACTACGACGCCGTGCAGGCGAACGCGAAGCAGGCGGCGCGTGAGCTCAAGACGGCGTTCGGCGCGCATACGACAATCGCGCCGCTGCCGCCCGAGCTCTCCGGGTTCGCCCAGCAGGCAGGCAACCCGCTGACCGTGATCGTCGTGGGCTCGAGCTTCAGCGGGCAACTCAACAATCCGCAGGCGCACATCGCACCAACCCCGCCGCACCAGACGGCGGCGGTGCGCAGCGAGGCAAGCCTGACGACGTACTCACTCGAGCAGGTGCGCTCGAAGGTGCCGTTCCGCGTCCTCGTCCCCACGACGGTGGAGCAGAGCTCGCGGCTGGCATACCTCGAGCCCGTGCGGGCGTTCAAGCCGATCCCGTATCACCACGAGCTGGCGCTCACTTTCGTGACCGGGGCGGGCAACGTCTACTGGCAGGTGATCGAGACCGACTGGACGGATGCGCCGGTGCTCCGCCACCCGACGTCGTTCGAGCACATCGCCGGCCGGACGTACCGGCTCTACACGACGGGCGGGAACATCCACATGATCGTCCTGCGGCAGGGCGGGGCGAGCTACTGGGTCGTGAACACGCTTCGGGACGAGCTCTCGAACGAGACGATGATCGCCATCGCGAAGGGCCTGCAGCCTCTCGCGAAGGCGCACTAGGCTAGGCAAATGGCCAAGATCGGAATGTTCGGCGCCGGCTACGTCGGCCTCGTTACCGGTGCCTGCTTCGCCGATCTGGGGCACGACGTCGTGATCCGCGACATCCTCCCGCAGCGGATTGAGCGGCTTCGGGCCGGCGAGGTGCCAATCTATGAGCCGGGTCTCGAGGACGTCCTCGTCCGCAATCGGGACCGGCTTCATTTCACGCTCGACGTGAGGGAGGCGGTCGACGGTGCCGACTTTCTGTACGTCGCCGTCGGGACCCCGCCGACCGAGTCCGGCGACGCCGATCTCGCGGCCGTGTGGTCGGTCGTCGACGAGCTCCCGGTCGACGTGCCCGGCCGACCGATCGTGGTGATGAAGAGCACTGTCCCCGTCGGGACGGGCAAGCACGTGCGCGCGCGCCTCGACGCGCGCGGCCTCTCGCACATCGGCTACGTCTCGAATCCGGAGTTCCTTGCCGAGGGGAGCGCCGTCGCCGACTTCAAGAGCCCGGACCGCATCGTCGTCGGCGCGTTCGAAACGGCCGATGCCGATCGCGTCGTCGAGCTCTTCGAGGGCATCGACGGGCAGATCGTGCGAACGGACGTCCCGTCGGCCGAGCTCGTGAAGCTCGCCTCGAACGCATTTCTGTCCACGCGCATCAGCTTCATCAACGAAATTGCAAACGTGTGCGAGCTCGTCGGCGCCGACGTCGTCGACGTCGCGAACGGCGTCGGTCTCGACCACCGCCTCGGCCCGCACTTCCTTCGCGCGGGTATCGGCTTCGGCGGCTCGTGCTTTCCAAAAGATGTTTCAGCACTCAAACAGTTGGCCGGCAACGAGGGTTACCCGTTCATGCTCTTGCACGCCGTGTGGGAGGTGAACGAGCTCCAGAAGCGACGCGTCGTGCAGAAGCTTCAGAAGCACCTCGGCTCCGTGCGCGGCAAGAAGATCGCGCTCCTCGGGCTTGCCTTCAAGCCCAACACCGACGACATGCGCGAAGCGCCGAGCCGCGTGATCGCTTACCGGCTACTCGCCGAGGGTGCGACCGTGCGCGCATGGGATCCGGTCGCGCACCCGGACGACCTCGTCGGCATCGAGCTGTGCGACACCGTCCTCGACACCGTGCGCGACGCCGACGCTGCCGTCATCGTCACCGAGTGGCCCGAGCTCGCGACGCTCGCGTCTCCCGAAGTGCGCGACGCGATGGCGCGCCCGCTGATCGTCGACGGACGCAATCTCCTCGATCCGGAAGCCACGCAGGCGGCCGGGTTCGCGTACGAGGGGATCGGCCGCCCGCGCCACGCTTCGCCGGTCGCAACCGCCTGATGGAGGCGTTGGTCCTGGCAGGCGGCAAGGCAGAGCGGCTGGGGGAGGCGGCGCGGGGCCTGCCGAAGCCGCTCGTCCTCGTCGCCGGCTTCCCGCTCGCCGAGTACACGGTCGGCCGCCTCGTCGCCGCCGGCGTCACGCGGGTGATCGTCGCCTGCCGGGCCGGCCAGGAGGGCGTGTTCGTGAACGCGCTCGCAGGCCTCGGGGCCGAGATCGAGCCGGTCGGCGAGCCCGAGCCGCTCGGCCGCGGCGGCGGCCTTCGCCTCGCCGCGTCGCGGCGTCGAGAGACCGGGACGGTGCTGGCGCTGAACGGCGACGAGCTGCTCGATGTCGACTTCGCTGCGCTCTACGAGGATCACGAGCGCTCCGCCGCTGCTGCAACGATCGTCGTCTCCCAGGTCCGGTCGCCGTTCGGCGTCGTCTCGATCGAGGACGACGGCGGCATCACCGGGTTCCGCGAGGCGCCGCTTCTGTCCGACTGGGTCAACTCCGGGGTGTACGCGCTCGGCGAAGAGGCGCTCGCCCGTCTGCCTGAGCGCGGCGACCACGAGCAGACGACGTTCCCCGAGCTGGCGGCCGAGGGCAAGCTCCGCGGCCACCGGCACTACGGCGTCTGGCTCACCGTGAATACACCCAAGGACTTGCGCGCGGCGGAGGAGTTCATCGCCGCGCATCCCGACTGGAAACCGCAGAGAATCGTTCCGTGAGCGTCGACTCACCGAACTACGAGAATCTCGACGCCTGGTCGTTCGAGCCGCGCCGGGTGGAGAAGCCCTGGGGCTGGGAGCTCATCTGGGCGCACACCGAGGCGTACGTCGGGAAGCTGCTCTTCGTTCGCGCCGGCCAGTCGCTCAGCCTGCAGTTCCACCGCCAGAAGGACGAGAGCTGGTACGTCGAAAGCGGACGCGTGAAGCTCGAGCTGGGGGAGACCGGCGATGCCGTGCTCAAGCAAGAGATCGTGTCCGTCGGGGCCTGCTTCCACTACCGGCCGGGCACCGTCCATCGCGTGACGGCGCTCGAGGACACGACGATCATCGAGGTCTCGACCCCGCAGCTGGACGACGTCGTCCGCCTCGAGGACGCGTACGGCCGCGCGGGCACGAGCGAACCTTGACACGAATGTGTTAGGGTTGCCGCAATGGACGGATCCCACGTCTCCGAGGCGGCCGCCCGCACGGGCTGGTCGCCCCGCATGCTCCGCTACCTCGAGCGCGTCGGGCTCGTTGTCCCGGCACGGACGGCCGCCGGCTACCGGCGCTACGGCCTGCGGGAGCTGAACCAGCTCAGCTCGCTCGCCGAGCTCCGCCGCCGGTTCCAGGTCGACCTCGCCGAGATCGCGTTCGCGGCGCGGCTGCGCCGCGAGCCGGAGCTGCGGCGCGCGGTCGACGGCTGGCTCGCCGGCGCAGACGACCTCGCGTGGGTCGAGTGGGAGCAGCGCAAGCACGAGAAACTCCTTGCCGCATAACCGAAAGGATCGAATGGCAGCGACGAAACGGTACGACGTGAAGGACCTCGCGCTCGCGAGCGAGGGCAAGCGCAGGATCGAGTGGGCCGACCGGCAGATGCCGGTCCTCGCCGCGATCCGCGAACGCTTCGAGCAGGAGCAGCCGCTCAACGGCCATCGCATCTCGGCGTGCCTGCACGTCACGACCGAGACGGCGAACCTCATGCGGACGCTGAAGGCAGGCGGCGCGGACGTGGTCCTGTGCGCGTCCAACCCGCTCTCGACGCAGGACGACGTCGCCGCAGCGCTCGTCGAGGAGTACGACATCTCCGTCTTCGCCATCAAGGGCGAGGACCACGACACCTACTACTCGCACATCGAGGCCGCGGTCGATCACAAGCCGCACCTGACGATGGACGACGGCGCGGACGTGATCGGTGTCCTGCACTCGGCCCGCCGCGAGCAGCTCGGCGACATCATCGCCGGCACGGAGGAGACGACCACGGGCGTCATCCGCCTGAAGGCCCTCGAGGCGGAGGGGAAGCTCGGCTTCCCGATCATCGCCGTCAACGAGGCGCAGACGAAGCATCTGTTCGACAACCGGTACGGCACGGGCCAGTCCACGGTCGACGGGATCATCCGCGCGACCAACGTCCTGCTCGCCGGCAAGAAGTTCGTCGTCGCCGGCTACGGCTGGGTGGGCCGCGGCGTTGCATCGCGCGCACGCGGGATGGGGGCGCTCGTGATCATCACCGAGGTCGATCCGCTGCGCGCGCTCGAAGCGTCCATGGACGGCTTCGAGGTCATGACGATGGACCGGGCGGCCGAAGTCGGCGACATCTTCTGCACGGCGACGGGCGACAAGCACGTCATCGCCAAGCAGCACATGGAGCTGATGAAGGACGGCGCGATTCTGTCGAACACGGGCCACTTCAACGTCGAGATCGAGATCCCGGCGCTGCGTGCGCTCGCGAGCGAAACGCGCATGGCGCGCGAGTTCGTCGAGGAGTTCACGCTCGCGAACGGGAACCGGCTGTACCTGATCGCCGACGGGCGGCTCGTCAACCTCGCCGCCGCCGAGGGGCATCCGGCGCTCGTCATGGACATGTCGTTCGCCAACCAGGCGCTCGGCGTCGAGTACGCGGTGCAGCACGCCGGCGAGCTCGACCGCAAGGTGTACCCGGTACCGGCCGACATCGACAAGGAGATCGCCCGCTTGAAGCTCGAGACGATGGGCGTCGAGATCGACAAGCTCACCGAGGAACAGGCGAACTACCTGGCCTCGTGGGACGAGGGGACCTGAAAGCCCTCATCCTCGCGGCCGGATACGCGACCCGGCTTCGCCCGCTCACCGACAGCGTTCCCAAGCAGCTGCTGCCGGTGGGCGGGCGGCCGATGGTCGACTGGATCCTCGACAAGATCCGCGAAGCAGGAATCGACGACGTCCATCTCGTGACGAACGGGCGCTTCGCGCCGCTGTTCGTGCGGTGGGCGGATGGCAAGGACGTGCACGTCCACGACGACCGCACGACCTCGAACGACGACCGGCTCGGTGCGATCGGCGACATTCGCTTCGTGCAAGGCCAAGCGGACATCGACGACGACCTGCTCGTCATCGCGGGCGACAACCTCTTCGACTACGCGCTCGCCGACTACTCCGCCTTCTGGCGGAGCAAGGATGGCGCGAGCGCACTTGCCGTGCACGATGTCGGCGACCGCATCCTCGCGCGGAAGTACGGCATCGTCTCCGTGGACGAGGACGACCGGATCGTCGACTTCGTCGAGAAGCCGCAGGATCCGGTGAGCACGCTCGCCGCAACCGCGACATATCTGTACGCGCGTGCGCACGCCCGGCTCCTGCCGGCCTATCTCGACGAGGGAAATCCGCCGGACCAGCCCGGCAATTACGTCGCATGGCTGCACAAGCGCGAGCCGGTGTACGCCTATCGCTTCGAGGGCGGCTGGTACGACATCGGCGATCCGGATCAACTGCTCGCGGCCGACAACCGCATGCGGAAGCGCGCCGGCTTGCCCGCGCGCGACACGTACTCGCTCGATTGACGTCACACGTTTCGGTCTAGCGTCAAGGCGTGCTGGACGTCCTGCTGCCGCGGCGGTGTCTCGTCTGCGGCGCGGCCGGCGCACACGTGTGCGCCGGCTGCCGCGACGGCCTGGCGCGGATCGAGCCGCCGCTCTGCGAACGCTGCGGCGCGCCGACGGCATGGCCCGTGCAGCGCTGCGGAGAATGCTCGGGCCGACGGCTCGCCTTCAGTCGCGCCCGGGCGGCTGTCATCTACGACGAGGCGGTGCGCAAGCTCGTCGCCGGCTGGAAGGAGCGCGGGCTGCGCCGGATCGCAGACGACGCGGCGGCACTCGTCGTCGAGCGTGTTCCGCTGCCGGACACAGACGTCGTGACGTTCGTCCCGGCAGACCGTCGTCGCCAGGGCGAGCGCGGCCACCATCCCGCGGAACGTCTCGCGCGCGCGCTCGGCGAGCGGTGGCAGCTGCCGTGCCGCCCACTCGTCGTGCGGGTGAGGGAAACGGAGCGCCAGCGGGGACTCGGGCTCGCCGACCGCCGCCGCAACGTCGCCGGCGCCTTTGCCGCGCGCCCGGTGACGGGCGAAGTGCTCCTCGTCGACGACGTGTACACGAGCGGCGCCACGGTCTCCGCGGCGGCCGCGGCGCTGCGCGCCTCCGGGGCGGCACATGTGAATGTGGTGAGTTTCGCCCGCGCGGTTCGGACCGGCGGACTAAGGTAAGAGAGCCAGATTCGGCGACCCGAGGAGGCAGGATGGAGCTCCAAGTCAAGGGCAAGAATCTCCAGGTGAGCGACGCGATCAGAAGCTATGCCGAGCGCAAGCTGAGCAAGCTCGACAAGCAGGTGAGCAAGCTCGCGCGCGTCGAGCTCGAGCTTGCGGTGGA
This sequence comes from Gaiellaceae bacterium, assembly GCA_035532535.1. Lineage (GTDB taxonomy): Bacteria > Actinomycetota > Thermoleophilia > Gaiellales > Gaiellaceae > Palsa-739. Next base: position 11,346 of record DATKQT010000015.1, on the reverse strand, counting down.
GAAGAACCCCTCCATCGCGGCGAATCAGGTGGCGGAGGCGACCGTCTGGCTCAAAGGACACACGCTGCGCGCGCGCGAAGCGTCGCGCGACATGAAGCTGTCGATCGACGAGCTGACCGAGAAGCTCTTGCGGCAGGTCAAGGACGAGCGCGAGCGCAAGGCGTCCAAGCGGAAGATCGACAAGCATGCGCTGGACGCCGACGACGCCGCAACGCCCGACGTTTGAGCCTCTTCCGGCGCAACGAGTCGCTGCACGAGCGCCTCGCGCGTGAGGGCGGCCTGGTCGAGCGCGCGCAACCTGAGCCGTCTCCGCCGTGGCGCGAGGTGGGCGTCCACGGCATGCAGCGCGGGCGCGAATGGGACGCGACGCAGACGGTGGAGGCGCCCGGGATCGAGGGCGACGCGGCCACCTTCGTCGTGCTTCCGGACGGCTCCGTGCTCGTCGAGGAAGGCTCCGACTCGTCGCTGCAGACGCTTGCCGACGCGATCGAGCATCAGTTGAAGCCGCCGTACCGCGCGCGCGCCGCCCGGCAGCGCGGCGACCTGTGGGCGGTGCAGGCGCGCCGGATCGAGGTGCTGTCACTGCCGGACGCGCCGGTCGGCGACGCGATCGACCTGACACAGACGCAGGACGACCGCGTGCTGAGCGTGGACGGGGTGCGGATCTTCGGCTCGCTGCCCGCGCTGGAGAAGCGCGGCGAGCGGGAGGGGCGCGACTACGCAGTGCACGCCGAGCGGCTCGACGACGACCTCTGGGAGGTCAGGGCCTCGGCGCTGTAACCCCCGCTACCCTGTCTTCTGCATGACCCAGCAGTTCGGCTCTCTCGAAAAGGTTCTCCGCGCCGGCGAAGGACGGCGCCTCAAACGGCTCGCCGAGCAGGCGGCCTACATCGGCACGCTCGAGCCCGAGTACGAGAAACTCTCGGATGCCGAGCTCGCCGGAAAGACGGTCGAGTTCCGCCGGCGGATCGAGAACGGCGAGAGCCTCGACGAGCTCGTCTTCGAGGCGTTCGCGTCCGTGCGCGAGGCTTTCAAGCGCACGATGGGGGTGCGCCTCTTCGACGTCCAGCTGATGGGCGGCATCGTCCTGCACGAGGGCGACATCGCCGAGATGAAGACCGGCGAGGGCAAGACGTTCGTCGCCGTGCAGCCGATGTATCTGAACGGCCTCGCCGCCCGGGGCGTGCATCTCGTGACGACGAACGACTACCTCGCCCAGCGCGACCAGAAGTGGACGGAGCCCGTGTTCCAGGCCCTCGGGATGCGCACCGCGTTCATCGAGAACATGATGCCGTTCGAGCCGCGGCGCGAGGCATACCAGGCCGACGTCACCTACGGGACGAACTCCGAGTTCGGCTTCGACTACCTGCGCGACAACATGTCCGTCTCGCTCGACGGCGTCGTGCAGCGCGGTCATCCGTACGCGATCGTGGACGAGGTCGACTCCATCCTCGTCGACGAGGCGCGCACGCCGCTGATCATCTCCGGCGAACCGGAGACGGCCGCACAGATCTACTACGACTTCGCCCGCGTTGCAGCACAGCTCGTCGGGCACCGGTCGAGCCCAGGCGATCCGAAGGGCCACGCAGAACAGCTCGGCGTCGACTACGAGTACGACGAGAAGCACAAGACCGTCGCGATCACCGAGCAGGGCGTCGCGAAGGTCGAGCGCGCGCTTCGTATCGAGAACCTGTACGCGCCGCAGAACGCGCAGCTCGTCAACCACGCAATTCAAGGACTGAAGGCGCAGTCGCTCTTCCAGCGTGACGTCGACTACGTCATCCAGGACAACGAGGTGAAGATCGTCGACGAGTTCACCGGCCGCATCATGGAAGGCCGCCGTTGGAGCGAAGGCCTGCACCAGGCCGTGGAGGCGAAGGAAGGCGTTCGCATCCAGGAAGAGCACCTGACAATGGCGACGATCACGCTCCAGAACTACTTCCGCCTGTACGAGAAGCTCGGCGGCATGACCGGTACCGCGAAGACGGAGGAGAAGGAGTTCGTCGAGATCTACAACCTGCACGTCGTCGAGATCCCGACCAACGTCCCCGTCGCGCGCGACGACAAGCAGGATTACGTCTTCAAGACGAAGGAAGGGAAGTTCGCGGCGGTCGCGCGCGACATCAAGGAGCGCGCCGAGAAGGGCCAGCCGGTGCTCGTCGGCACGATCGCGGTCGAGACGTCCGAGTACCTGTCGCAGTTGCTTACCCGCCAGGGTGTGCGCCACAACGTCCTGAACGCGAAGGAGCACGCGCGCGAGGCGGAGATCATCAAGGACGCGGGGCAGCCCGGCGCGGTGACGATCGCGACAAACATGGCCGGCCGCGGCGTCGACATCAAGCTCGGCGAAGGCGTGGTCGAGGTCGGGGGCCTGTACGTGCTCGGCACGGAGCGCCACGAGTCGCGCCGCATCGATAACCAGCTGCGCGGCCGCTCAGGCCGCCAGGGCGACCCCGGTGAGACGCGCTTCTATCTCTCCGGCGAGGACGATCTCGTGCGCCTGTTCGCCGGCGACCGGATCAAGGGGATCATGGAGCGCTTCAAGATCCCCGAGGATCAGCCCATGGAGGCGAAGATCCTCAGCCGTCAGATCGAGGGCGCGCAGAAGAAGGTCGAGGAGCAGAACTTCGTCATGCGCAAGAACGTCCTCAAGTATGACGACGTCCTCAACCGTCATCGTGGACGCATCTACGAGCAGCGTTTCCAGGTGCTCGAGGGCGAAGACATGTCGGAGCAGGTGAAGCTCTGGATCGACGAGGTGGTCGAGGACACCGTCGCGCAATTCACCGAGGAGGCGTACGCGGAGGAGTGGGACCTCGAGGCGCTGACGAACGCGATGGCGGCGCTGTACCAAACGGAGATCACAGCAGCGGAGCTGCGGGAGGATCTCGGCGACATCTCGCGCGAGGCGTTGATCGAGGAGTTCCAGCAGGACGCGCGCGACGAGTACGGAGCCAAGGAGGAGGAGTTCGGCTCGGAGCTGATGCGCGAGCTGGAGCGGTTCGTGATCCTCCAGGTGGTCGACGTCCGCTGGCGCGAGCACCTGGAGCACATGGATTACCTGCGCGAGGGCATCGGCCTGCGCGCGATGGCGCAGAAGGATCCGCTCGTCGAGTACACCGCCGAGGGCGAGCGCATGTTCACCGACCTGAGCCGCTCGATCCGCGGAGAGGTCGTGCTCCATTTGTTCCATGCGGAGCTCGCGCCCGAGCAGGCACAGCAGGAGCTCGCGCAGCGGCAGGGCAACGGCGCGGTCCAGTACGAGCACGACACCGCGGCCGGCGCGGAGGCGATCGCGGCCGCGGGCGGCACGGGCGCCGGCATCGCGCCGACGCTGGGGCTCTCGCCGGTCGCAGTCCAGACGAGCTCGCCGCACAAGGTGGGCCGCAACGACCCCTGCTGGTGCGGCTCCGGCAAGAAATTCAAGAAGTGTCACGGGGCATAGAGCTCCGCCGGCTCCGTACGACGTATCGCATGCGCGCGTACCCGCGCGACACCGGCCGCGGCCAACACAACGGGGACACTCCCCGTAACGAGAGAGCGCGTGTTCCGTGACACCCCGGTGTGACCCGAACGATGCGGGCTCTCGGCTCTCCGAGTCGTCCTGGCTCCCGCGGAGCACCGCGGGGGACACTCCCCGTAACGGGAACGTGCAGGTCCCGTGACGGAGTCGTGACGCCCGGTACCATGCACGCCGCGATGGCTGACGAACGCGAACGCACACTGCAGGAGCAGCTCGAGGAGATTGGGGCCCAGCTGGACTGGGTCCGTGGTTACCTTTGACGTCGCTTCGCTGACGGCCCGTGTCGCCGAGCTCGAAGAAGAGCTCGGCAAGCCCGATTTCTGGAACGACCAGCAGCGCGCCGCGAAGCTGTCGTCCGAGCACACGCGCGCCCAGCGCAAGCTCGATCGCTACGAGCGCCTCCAGAACAACTTCAGCTTCCTGAAGGAGAGCGTCGGCACGTTCCCCGAGGAAGAGCTGCTTCCCGTGCTGCACGAGACGCAGCAAGAGCTCGGCCAGCTGCAGGAGGACGCCCTCTTCTCCGGCGAGTACGACGCCGGCGACGCGGTCGTCTCGATCCAGGCCGACGCAGGCGGCACCGACGCGCAGGACTGGGCCGAGATCCTGCTCCGCATGTACCTGCGCTGGGCGGAGCGCCGCGGGTTCCCGACGGAGATCCTCGAGGCGAGCCCGGGGGAGGAGTACGGGATCAAGTCGGCGACGTTCACCGTGAAGGGCGAGAACGCGTACGGGATCCTCAAGGCCGAGCGCGGAAAGCACCGCCTCGTGCGCCTGAGCCCCTTCGACCAGGCGCACCGCCGGCATACGAGCTTCGCGCAGGTGATCGTCGCGCCGCTCCTCGAGGACGTCGCCGGCATCGAGATCGACGACGACGACATCCGCATCGACACGTTCCGCTCCTCCGGCGCCGGCGGTCAGCACGTGAACAAGACCGACAGCGCCGTGCGCATCACCCACATTCCGTCCAACATCGTCGTGTCGGTCCAGAACGAGCGCAGTCAGGGCGCGAACAAGGAGACCGCGCTCAAGATCCTCCGCTCACGCCTCGCCGAGAAGGCGGAGGAGGAGCGCGAGACCGAGTTGGCCCGCGAGCGCGGCGGCGTGAACATGGGCTTCGGCGGCAACGCGATCAGAAGCTACGTCCTGCACCCGTACCAGCAGGTGAAGGACGCGCGCACCGGCTTGGAGGTCGGAAACGCCCAGAGCGTGCTCGACGGCGACCTGGACGGCTTCATCCGTGCATTTCTGCTGCAAGCGGCAGGAAACGGAAGTTGACCCGCCGAATGGTTCGGTAGACTCGGCCCTCGGTGCGGGGTCTCTGCGACCGGTTCGAAACGTGACAGAGCTTGAGATAGAGCCACAGCCGGCGGAAGTCGGCGAAGTCGGACGGGCGCCGATCGGCGCCGGTTCGATGATCACCTTCGACGACGTGACGAAGGTGTACGAGCCCGACGTCGCGGCGCTCAAGGGCGTCACGTTCGTGATCGAGAAGGGCGACTTCGTCTTCGTCGTCGGCGCGTCCGGCTCCGGCAAGTCGACGCTCGTGAAGCTCCTCCTGAAGGAGATCGATCCGAGCGGTGGCCGGATCATGGTCGGCGGCCGCGACCTCTCACGGCTCAAGCACAGTCAAGTGCCGCTGCTGCGCCGCAACGTCGGTTGCGTGTTCCAGGACTTCAAGCTTCTGCCGAGCCGCAGCGCCGCCGACAACGTCGCATACGCACTGAAGGTGCAGGGCGAGAGCCGGGCGATGATCCGGCGCAAGGTGCCCGAAGTGATGAACATGGTCGGGCTCTCGCACAAGATGAATTCGTTCCCCGACGAGCTCTCCGGCGGCGAGCAGCAGCGCGTCTCGATCGCGCGCGCCGTCGTCAACCACCCGCCGCTGCTCGTCTGCGATGAGCCGACGGGGAACCTCGACCCCGACACGTCGGTCGGGATCATGCAGCTCCTCTACCGCATCAACCGTTCGGGCACGACGATCTTGATGGTGACCCACGACCGCGAGATGGTCGACAAGATGCGCAAGCGCGTGATCGCGCTCGAGGACGGCAAGCTCGCTCGCGACGAGCGCCGCGGAGGGTACGCGTCCGAGTGAGCAAGGTTCGCCTGATCTTCTCCGAGGCGTGGTCCTCGATCTCCGCGAACATCTCGACGACGTTCGCGGCAACGATCACCGTCCTCATCTCGATGTTCCTGTTAGGCCTCTTCCTCGCGCTCGGCACGTGGGTGCTCTCCTACAGCAACCACGTGAAGCGAGAGCTGGTCGTCAAGGTCTACTTCGCCACCGGGGCGCACCAGCCGACGCAGGCCGCGGAGGCGCAAGTCGGGCAGCGCTTGCGGCACGACCCGCGCGTGCAGTCGGCGACGTTCGTCTCCAAGGAGGCGGCGTTCAAGGCGCAATCGAAGCAGCTGCCGCTGCTCTACAGGAACGTCCCGACGAACCCGCTTCCGGACTCATGGGTCGTGAAGCTGAAGAACGCGAACGACTCACCGACGCTCGGGCGCGAGATCCAGTCCGAGGTGAAGGGGACGCCGACGCAACGAGCGCTGTGGCCGGGAGTGAACGGCGTTGGCTGGGGCGACAAGACGACGACGCGCGTCCTCACGGTCGCCGAGGTGATCTCGATCGTCTTCCTCGTCGCGATCGTTCTGCTCGTGACCGCGTCGATGCTCTTGATCGCGAACACGATTCGACTGTCCATTTTCGCGCGCCGTCGTGAGATCGAGGTCATGAAGCTCGTCGGCGCGACGAACTGGTTCGTCCGTGGCCCCTTCATGCTCGAGGGCCTCCTGCAGGGCTTCGTCGGCTCCCTCTTCGCAGTCATCCTGCTCATCCTCGGGAAGTCGGTCGCCCTGCCCTCGATCCTCGGGCACCTGCACAGCACGAGCGACGTCCACGCCCTGCCGTTCGCCCTGAACGCCCTTGCGCTCCTTGCCGCCGGGCTCCTGCTCGGAGCCGCCGGCTCTGGCCTGACGCTCCGCCGTTTCCTCCAGGTCTAGCAACCGGACCCCGGGGGTCGTATGCTCCCGCCGGTCCGATGCGGCGCGCGCTGATCCTGCCGGCTGCGATCATCGTTCTCGCCGGCCCGTTCGTGGCCGGATACCTGCTTTCGCGCCCTGACCGCGCCACGGCGCCGGTCGCGATCCCGTCCCTCGTCGACGAGGTGCGCGAGGCGCTCGCAGCCCGCTACTACCGGCCCGTCTCCGCCGACGTTCTGCACCTCGACTCGGTCGGCGCAATGCTCTCGGCGCTGCGCGACCCGTACACGGCGTACCTCACGCCGCTGAGCTACCGGCTCGTCCAGCACGACACCGCTGCGCGCTACTCCGGGATCGGCGTCGAGGTGCTGCCGACGGAGCGCGGCCTCGTGGTGGTCACCGTGCCTCCCGGCCCGGCAGCCCGGGCGGGCGTCCAGCGCGGTGACGTCATCGTCGACATCGGCGGCAGCTCCGTCGTCGGCCTGAACGCCGCGGAGGCGCTCGCGCGCGTCGTCGGCGCGCCCGGCAAGCGCATCCAGCTCGTGCTCGACCGCCAGGGCGCGAGGGTCGAGCTCAGCGTGAACCGCAGCTACGTCCGCGCGCCGACGGTGCAGGGACGGTTGATCGCGTATGCCGGTGCGCCGTGGGGCTATGTCCGGCTCGCCAGCTTCCGCTCCGGCGCGGCCAAGCTCGTCGCGCGCGAGCTGAAGCTCCTGGAGCGAAAGGGCGCGAACGGGTTCGTGCTCGACCTGCGCGGCGATCCCGGCGGGTTGCTGAGCGAGGCGATCGCGGTCTCGTCGCTCTTCCTCAACGGCGGCGTCGTCGTCTCGCTGTCGGGCGCCCACTTCGTGCACGAAGTGTTTCGCGCGGCGACAGGAGAAGCCACGCGACTGCCGGTGGTCGTGCTCGTCGACCACTACACGGCGAGCTCGGCCGAGATCGTTGCCGCCGCTCTGAGCCAGCACCACCGCGCGGAGCTCATCGGCGAACGGACCTTCGGCAAGGGCGTGGTGCAGGCAGTGGATCCACTCGACAACGGCGCCGCGCTCATCTTGACGGTGGCTCGCTACTTCACGCCCGACGGTGACGGCATCGAGCACGTCGGCATCGTCCCGCAGGAGCGGGCGGTCGACGATCCGGCAACGCCGCAGGACGAGGCGCTCGTGGCCGCCCTGCGCGCGCTCGCGCGCCCGCCTTCATAGCTCTCGCTACGGTGGCGCTATGGCCTCTAGGCGCCAGAAACGACCTTCCCGGAGCCAGCGGTACGAGCGGCGGGAGCCCCGGCCCAAGCCGTCTGCAGAGCTGACGGTCCGCCTTCCGCACCGCACGACGGAGCCGGAGAGCGTCGTCGCGCACCTCGGGCCGACCAACTCCGGGAAGACGCACGACGCGCTGCGCTTCCTCGTCGAGACGGGCCGCGGCGTGTACGCGGCGCCGCTCCGCATGCTCGCGCAGGAGGCGCACCGGCGCCTCTCCGCCGAGATCGGCGAGGAGCGCGTGGGCATCATCACCGGCGAGGAGCGCGTCAACCCGGACGCCCCGATCATCTGCTGCACGGCCGAGATGGCGCCGATGCGCGGCGAGACGCTCGTCCTCGACGAGGTGCAGTGGGCCGAGGACGACGAGCGCGGCTCCGCGTGGACCCGGCTCATGCTCGGCGGCGAGTACCGGCACATCCTGCTGCTCGGAGCGGTCGAGGCGCTGCCGCTCGTGCGGCATGCGTTTCCCAACGCCGACGTGCGCTTCTTCGAGCGGAAGGCGCCGCTCGACTGGGTCGGCCGCAGGCCGATCACGGGTCTGCGTGGGGGGACGGTGGTGGTCGCGTTCAGCCGGCGCGCAGTCATCGGCATCGCGGGCGAGCTCAACCAGCTGCACCCGGGACGCGTGGCCGCCCTGTACGGGGCGATGCCGCTCGCGTCGCGACGGGAGGAGATCGACCGCTTCATCTCCGGCGCCGCCGAGGTGTGCGCCGCCACCGACGTGCTCGGCCACGGCGTCAACCTGCCGTGCGAGACGCTCCTCTTTGCGGAGACGGAGAAGTTCGACGGCAAGGAGCGGCGCGACCTGGAGCCGTGGGAGATCGCGCAGATCGCCGGCCGGGCGGGACGCTTCGGCTTTCACGAGCGCGGCAACGTCGGCGTGCTCACCGGGTTGCCGTGGGCGGATCCCGATCCGGAGCTCGTGCGCGCCGCGCTGACGCCGCACGTCGAGCTGCCGGGCGGTCATCTCGGCTACCGCGTCGTCGACACGGGCCGGTTGCGGCCGCAGCTCTCCGACCTGAACGTCAGAAACGTCGACGAGCTCGAGCCGGCGCTGCACGCGTGGCGGCAGGCGGCGCTCCGGTACTGGAGCGTCGACGGCTGGCTCACGGTCGAGTCCATCCAGCCGCTGCTCGGACGGCTCGACGCCGTGCGCGAGGCGCTGCACCACAGCCGACGCCGGCTCGAGCTCGCGGACGTGTGGAAGCTGATGCAGGCGCCGATCGACGAGGACGGCCTGGCGCTGCTGGGAACGCTCGCGTGCGCTCTCGCCGGCGACCGGCCGCAACAGACGATCATCGGCTGGCTGCTCGACCCGGTGCGTCTCCAGGCCGCCGGGCTGACGGAAGCGGAGCAGGCGGCGCGGGAGGCGTCCATCCTGCGCTGGTTCGCGCTCCAGTATCCGGGCATCGCGGGCGTGACGATCGAGAAGGCGGCCGCGCTCGAGGAGGCCGCCTCGGCGCGCGTCGTCGAGGAGCTGCGGGCCGAGATCGCCGACCCGACCATCGGCCGCTGCCGCGCCTGCGGGGCGCGGACAGCGCCGTGGGCGAACCTGTGCGACCGCTGCTTCATGGCGCGCGGATACCGCGCACGTCGCTGACGGGAAATACCGGATGCCGCATCGCGCGGCGTCAGTCACCGTTGGGGGCATGGTCGCTGCACGTGATTTCGACGAGAAGCACGAGCAGTTCCGGGCCTGGACGGACCGGCTCCGGGCCGCTGCGCGGGCGCTCCCGTCGCTGGCCCCTGCCGAGCGGCTCGCGGTCGTCGCCGACCTCGTCGCGTTCCTGCAGGACACCGTCGAGCCACACACGCGCATCGACGAGCAAGTGCTCTATCCAACCGCGGAGTCTCGCAGCGGGTCGCCGCTCGCGGCCGCCTCGATGGCGTACGACCACCTTGCTATCCGCTCCTGGATCGCAAAGCTCGCCGAGGCGGACGAGGGCGATGTCGAGACGCTGCAGGAGCTGCTCTACGGGTTGGACGCGCTCGTTCGTGTCCATCTCTGGAAGGAGGACGAGCTGTTCGTGAAGCCGCTCAGCTCCTCCACCTGGCCCGCCTCGGGCGCGTAGCGCTCCTACACTGGCCCGATGGCGAGGGCCAAGGGCGAGAAGCTCATCTCCGACAACCGGCGCGCGCGCCACGACTACCACCTGCTCGACCGCTTCGAGGCGGGCGTCGCGCTCACAGGGACCGAAGTGAAGGCGCTGCGCGACTCGAAGACCTCGCTCCAGCGTGCGTACGCGGACATTCACGACGGCGAAGCGTGGCTCGTCGGGCTGCACATCGCCGAGTACGCCCAGGGAAACGCCGCGAACCACGAGCCCGACCGGGAGCGCAAGCTGCTGCTGCATCGGCGTGAGATCGACCGCCTGTACGGAGAGGTGAAGGAGAAAGGCGTGACGATCGTGCCGACGCGGATGTACTTCAAGGACGGCCGTGTGAAGGTCGAGCTCGCGCTCGCGCGCGGCAAGGAGCTGCACGACAAACGGCGCGACATCGCCGCGCGGGACGCGCAGCGCCAGATCGATCGCGAGCTGGGGCGGCGCCGCTAGACCTGTCGATCCACGGGGCGCTCATTCGTCGTGTCTGCACACACACGACCAAGGAGGCTCCACCATGGCTCATCCCGTCATCCACGCGGAGATCCGCTCGACAGATCCGGACGCGACGCGGACGTTCTTCGCCGAGCTCTTCGGCTGGTCGTACTCCGACGGCGCCTTCCCGGGCTACACGTTCGTCGACACCGGCGCCGAGGGCGCGATCCCGACCGCGATCGGCCCCCTGCAGGGCGGCAAGGACGCGGTCCTGTTCTTCATCGGCGTCGAGGACGTCGAGGCGACGCTCGAGCGGGCCGTGGAGCTCGGCGGGACGATCCTCCAGCCGGCCCAGCAGGTGCCGGGCGTGACCTTCGGCGTCTTCGCCGATGCACAGGGGCACGCGGTCGGGGTGGCCGCGAACTGAGGGGACGCTCAGCGCGCCGGCAGGAAGACCCGGAAACTCGCGCCGCCTGCCGGCGCCTCCTCCACCCAGACGCGGCCCCGGTGCAGTGCGGCGACCTGCGCGACGAGCGAGAGGCCGACGCCCGTGCGGCGGCCGAGGACGAGGGCGGCGAGCGCGATTCCCGTCGGCGCCCAGACGGGAGTGATGACTGCCTGCGAGCTCCCCCTCGATCGTGCCGATCATCACCCCGCTACAATGGTGCAGGAACGGACATACGGGGGCGACCTGGTTTCGACGTGGTCGATCCATCCGGATGAGCTGCAAGCCGAGGTCGCCGGTTGGCCTCGTAAATCCACCGGCAAACAACAAATGCGAATCCTCGTGATCTCGCACTCGCTGCCTAGTTCGTAAGAGCTAGAAGGCGACGCCCCTCCGAGTTGGGCCCGTGGCTCGGAGGCGGCGCCAACTAACGGGCTCGGCGCCGAGGGAGAGCCAATCGCCCAAAGCGCGACACTGAAGGATGGCTAGCGCGACGGTAGGGCGGCTGCACTCCGGCCGTCGGGCGAAATCAAAGGGCAGCCTACGCTTGTAGATGCTTGTTCGGTGCGGCTGCGGACGCGGGTTCGATTCCCGCCGCCTCCA
>DATKQT010000014.1:0-60143 GCA_035532535.1 Gaiellaceae bacterium | reverse complement strand
CTTGGCCGCCGCTGGCGACACGAGCGGCCCGGTTTCTGGGAGCGCCTCTCCCCGCTCGGCCGCACGGTGGCTGGTGAGGCCGAGGTCGACTTGCGACCGTCCGCGATCGATGGCTTCATGGACGACCCGGAAGCCAAGAAGGAGGGGTCATGGCGCTGACGCGGGTTTGCATCTATACGCGGATCTCGACCGACGAAGAGAATCAGCCGACCTCGTTGCACTCGCAGCGCGAGCGGCTGGAGTCGTTCTGCAAGGCGCAGGAGGGCTGGCGGATCGTCGCCCACAAGCAAGACCAAGCGACCGGCACCAAACTCGACCGCCCAGGTCTGCAAGCCGCGCTCGACCTCGCGCGAAACGGCTCGATCGACTTGCTACTCGTCTACCGCGTCGACCGACTCTCGCGGAAGGTGCGCCAACTCGCACAGCTCACCGAGGAACTCGACGCACTCGATGTTGTTCTCAAGTCGGCGACGGAGCCGTTCGACACCGGTGCGGCTGCTGGACGGATGATGTTGCAGATGCTGGCGGTGTTCGCGGAGTTCGAGCACGCCACCATCGTCGACCGCATAAGCGCCGGTATTGAACGCCGCGCGAAGGAAGGCCGCTGGTTCGGCGGCCGTCCACCCTTCGGCTACACCTTCTCAAGCGAAGAGCGCGTGCTCGTTCCCGACCCGGTCAAGGCGCCCGTCGTCCAACGCGTGTTCGACATGTACGCGCGCAAGCGACTCGGCACGCGCACGATCGCGCAGCAGCTCCGCGACGAAGGCGCACCTGCACCCTCGGCGGGCTGGGGGCATCCGGCCGTGCACTGGATCATCAACAACCCGACCTACGTCGGGAAGATCCGCTGGCGCGACAAGGTGTTCGACGGCATCCACGAACCGCTCGTCGACGAGTTCACCTTCGCCAAGGCGCAGGCGATCATGCGCGAGCGCGGCGAGCACGCGAAGCGGCGCGGCAACGCCTCCGACTTCATCCTCTCTGGCCTGCTGCGCTGCGGAAAGTGCGGCAAGGCATACATCGGCATGAGCGCAAACGGCAACGGCGGCCGCTACCACTACTACGCCTGCTCAGGCCGACAGAAGTACGGGCCGAAAGCCTGCGACGGCGAACGGCTCCCGCGCGAGAAGATCGAACACGCCGTGATCCACCAGCTCGCCTCCCTCTACCGCGACGAGCAAGTGATCAGCGACGTGCTCGCACGGGCAAACGCAGATGCCGAGAAGCGTCGGCCCGAGTTCGAGCAGCGGCTCGCCTCGATCGGCGCCGAGATCACCCGCGCCGAGCAGGCCCTGGAGCGCTACTACGAAGCCTTCGAACAGGGCAAGCTCTCGGCCGAACGCTGCGAGGACCGGCTCGCGCGCTTGCAAGCACGCCTCGACGACCTCCGCGCCCAAGCAGCCGAACTCTCGATTCAGGCGCCACACGAGGCCGCACACGCGCCCACAGCCGCCGACCTCGCCGAGATCGCCGACGCAATCGAAGCCGTCACTGCCGAAGGCGCCCCACAGAAAGCCAAGGCGCTCCTCAGGCTCCTGATCGACGAACTCCGCGTCAACAGCCGCGCCGAAATCCTGCCGACCTACCGGCTCGTCACACCGGAGGTTTGCGCAATGTCCGAAAAAGTGGAGCGTGCCGGGATCGAACCGGCGACCTCCGGCTTGCAAAGCCGGCGCTCTCCCAGCTGAGCTAACGCCCCCTGCTGCGGCTTCAGTGTAGAGCGCGGTCCTGCGAGAGGGCGTGCGCCACGGCCTCGGCCCGCTCGGCGCGGAGCCGGTCGCGTTCTACCTCCACCTCGCGCGTCCGGGCGATGAGGCCTTCCCGGCGCCGCTCGTACTCGGCCTGGATCGCCGCCAGCTGCTCCCGCTGCGCGGCGACCGCCGCGAGCGCCTGGTCGAGCTGCCGCTCGCGCCGCTCCACCACACGCAGACGTCGCGCAAGCTCCGTCTCGGAGGGCACCTGGTCCGGCAGGGGGAAAACGGTCACGCGGCGTGCTCCTCGAATTCGACCTGTGCCGCAGACCCACAAACAGCATCGGACGCCGGCGCGTCCCTGTCAATCCCGAAAAGGGGGCAGGGACGCGCCGGCCGGAGGGAATCAGGCCGCGCGCTCGAGTCGCTCTTCGACCCGCGCGCGGGCAACGATCTTGTTCCGGTCGCCGAAGCGCACCCGGGCGCGCAGGGCGCGGTGCTCGTCCCAAAGCCGGTCGAGCTCCGCGTCGAGGCGGTGGATGTCAGCCACGACGGCCGCGTCGTACTCAGCCGAGAGCTGCTGGTACAAGCCAACACGCTCCGCACTGAGTCTTTCGATCTCCTGGTGTATCTCCTGGAACGTTCTCATGACCTGTGAAACGCAGGACGTACCCCGGACATTCCGCAGGAAACAGAGAGCCTGAATCAGCCGTATCCAAGCTCGTCCAGCCGGTCCTCGTCGATCCCGAAGTAGTGGGCGAGCTCGTGGAGGACGGTCACCCGGATCTCCTCCTCTAGCTCGGCCGGGTCGGGGAAGGACTCCACGAGCGGGAGCCGGAAGATCCGGATCCGATCGGGGAGCGCGCCCGCCCAGTCGCCCCGCTCCGGCAGCGGGACGCCCTCGTACAGGCCGAAGATGTCGGGATCGTCGGGATGCTCGTCCTCGACCGAGATCTCGATGTTCTGGAGCGCCGCCCGCAGCTCCGGCGGGAGCGAGGCTACCGCCCGCGCCACGTGCTCCTCGAACCTCAATAGACCGGGTAGTTCGGCACGGGCGCACCGGGCTTGTTCCGCGCCACGAGCAGGATGGTGGCGATGCCGAACGCGAAGCCGCCGATGTGCGCGAAGAACGCGATTCCGCCGCCCGCCTGCGGTTGCAGGACCGCGAGCCCTCCCGACCACGCCTGGAGCCCGAACCAGATGAGGAGGAACCAGAATGCGGGGATCTCGCGGATGATGATGAAGATCCATGTCAGGACCCGAGCGCGGGGATAGAGGACGAAGTATGCGCCGAGCACGGCGGCGATCGCGCCGCTCGCGCCGATGTTGGGGATGCTCGCGCCGTTCGCGCCGGTGAAAGCGAGCGTGACCGCCGTCTGGACGGCCATCGCGACGATGCCGGCGCCGAGGTACCAGAAGAGGAACCCGATCGAGCCGATCGCGTCCTCGACGTTGTTGCCGAAGATCCAGAGGAAGAGCATGTTCCCGAGGATGTGCTCCCAGCTCGCGTGCATGAACATCCCCGTGAACATGCCCTCGTACCAGGGCAGCGCGTGGAACCCGAGCGGCAGGTGGCACGGACCCTGCACCGCGCATGGGTAGAAGCCGTCGCGGAAGACGTGGACGTCGACGCCCGGCTTCGACAGCTCCCAGAACCAGACGAGGAAGCAGGCGACGATCAGGCCGATGGTGACGTAGGGGAACCGGCGCGTCGGAACGTTGTCCCGGAGCGGGATCACGGCGGACGAGTCTAGAGGGCTTCTTTGATCCTGTCCGCGACTGCCTCCAGCTGGAGGTCCTGACCGCTCACGTCTGCGAGGATCTCGTCCGCCGTCGGCTTCTGCCCCTCGTTCCAGAGCTCTCGCAGGAGCGAGCCTGCCTCGCGTCGCGTGAACCACGCGTTGCCCCACCGCTCGCGCAGGTAGCCGCGCAGCTGCGCTTCGAATGCCCACGAGCGCAGGTACTCGGAGCAGTAGAAGCCCTGGTCGACGTCGTCGAGGTAGTCGGTGTCGCTCGGCGTCACCTTCAGGGCGTCGCTCAACAACTCGACGTAACGCGGACGGAGCGCAGCGACGTCGGGAGCCGCCTGGAGCTCGAGCTCGTACAGGAGCTTCGCGCAGTAGCGGCGGAGCATCCACAGAAGCTGCACTGCGCCCTCGGCGGCGTACTCGCGCGGCCGCGGGAAGTCGAGTCGCCGCTCGAGCCACACCGGGTCGATGGTCAGATGCTCGAGCAGCATCGCCCAGCCCTCGGTGACGGCGTTGTCACCGAGGCGCTTCTCCTCGACCGTGAGCGACGGCGACGTATGGGCGTAATGCTCCGTGTGCCCGGCCTCGTGGAAGAGTGCGCCCCAGTCCTCGGGGCCGCCGGCGGGCTTGATCACGAGCACGACGCGGCCGGGGATCTCGATCGGGACGCAGAACGCGCGCGGCGACTTCTTCGGCCGGTCCTCGAGGTCGAGCTCGACGTTCCGCTGTCCGCGCAGGTCGACGCCGAGGTCGGCGAGGCTCGCCTCGAGCGCCGGGACCATGCGCGCTGCGGGAAAGGCAGCGTCCCAGCCTGCACCGCGCCACACACGGGCCACGTCCCAGCGCTCCGCCTCGCCGATGCCGAGCCCGACTCGCCCACGGAAGAAGCGGTCGCCCTGCTCCTCCCACAGGCGCTCGGTCGAATCGAGGAAATCGCTGCACTGTTCCGCGAGCGCGTCGAGCCCGAAGCCGAAGCCGCGGTACAGGTCGACGTAGTTGGGCGCTCCCAGTCGCGTGGCCTCGCGATGCACGACCTCGGCCGCGTGCAGGTGCAGCGGGTTCAGGTGCTCCTCGGTGAGCTCGTTGCGCGCGCGCTCGAGGCGTTCGCGGCGTGCACGGTCGGGCTCGTTCATGATCGACGAGCGCAGGTTCCGGTAGGGGATCTCCTCGCCGTCGACCTCCGCCGTCAGCGTCGCCTCGAGCTCGGCGGCCCGTTCGGCCTCGCCACGGACGAAGTTGCCGAGATAGCCCTCGCACGCGAACCGCCACAGCTCGCGCGTGTTGCGGTTCCCGTCCACCGAGGCGCCGACCGAGCGCGCGGTCTCGAGCTTCGTCAGCTCCTCGTGCCGCTCGTAGATCGGCGTCAGCTCGTATCCGTCCTTCAGGCCGGCGAAGTGGAGGTAGGTCTCCTCGTCGAGCTCGGCGATGAAGCGGTCGGCGTCCGCGCTCAGGTCGTCGAGCTGCCGTTGGCTGAGCGGGTCGGCCACGAGGGATCTAGGATAGTTGCGCCGTGCAGGAGATCAC
Organism: Gaiellaceae bacterium; assembly: GCA_035532535.1. Lineage (GTDB taxonomy): Bacteria > Actinomycetota > Thermoleophilia > Gaiellales > Gaiellaceae > Palsa-739. The sequence continues at coordinate 55,180 of DATKQT010000014.1, read as the reverse complement.
CCTCAAGACCGACCGGAAGACGCAGCTCATCGAGATCACCGATCTCGTCCGCGAGGCGCTCGGGGAGACGAACGGGGCGGCGGCGGCGCTCGTGTACGTGCCGCATACGACCGCCGGCGTGACCATCAACGAGCGCATCGACCCCGAGCTCGTGGAAGATCTCGAGAACGCATTCCACCACGTCGTCTCCGACGACTGGGCGTGGAAGCACGACGACGCCGACGGGCCGAATGCCCCGTCGCACGCGCGCGCGTCGCTTGCATCGAGCCCGCAGGTGCTGATCCCGTTACGGGACGGCGGCCTCGGCCTCGGTACCTACCAGGGCATCTTCTTCTGCGAGTTCGACGGTCCGCGCCAACGCAAGGTGTACGTCACTACGTTGCAGTAACCGCGGCTCAACCTCAGCTCAACAGAGCCGCCGTAGGTTCGAGGTGTGCGGCGGGCGGCCCTCAGCGTGGTCATCCTGGGCGTGGTCGCCGCCTTCGCAGCCGGTGCGTCGAGGGGCACGTCGCAGCCGACGGGCATCCACCTGATCCGGCACGTGGTCGTGATCATGCAGGAGAACCGGTCGTTCGACTCCTACTTCGGCACGTATCCCGGAGCGGACGGCATCCCGAAGAACGTGTGCCTCCCCGACCCGCTGACGCAGACGTGCCAGCGTCCCTATCACGACCACTCGAACAGGAACGCGGGTGGCCCGCACGATCACGTCGACGCGATCAAGGACATCAACGGCGGCAAGATGGACGGCTTCATCCGGCAGGCGGTGTCCGGCCGCAAACTCGCGTGCTCGGCCGAGATCGATGCGCCGACGTGCTCGCTCGCGCCGAAGAAGCCGGACGTGATGGGGTATCACGACTGGCACGAGATCCCGAACTACTGGTCGTACGCGCGCCACTTCGTGCTGCAGGACCACATGTTCGAGTCGGATACGTCATGGAGCCTTCCCGCGCATCTGTTCCTCGTGTCCGGATGGTCGGCAAAGTGCACGACAGGCGATCCGATGAGCTGTCGCGCTGCGGTGCAGGCGCCGGGCTCGCCGCCGAACAGCCCGCAGAACACGACGGGCGCAGTCCCCAACTATGCGTGGACCGACCTCACCTATCTCCTGCACAAGCATCACGTCAGCTGGGGCTACTACGTCGCGAAGGGCTTTCAGCCCGACTGCGGCGACAACGCCATGTTCTGCGCGCCCGTTCCGCAGAACGCGAAGACGCCGGGAATCTGGAACCCCTTGCCGTACTTCGAGACCGTGCGGAAGGACGGGCAGCTGTCCGACATCCGAGCGCTCACCTCGTTCTACACGGAGGCGCGCACGGGGACGCTTCCTGCCGTGTCGTGGATCACGCCCGCGCAGGCGGTCAGCGACCATCCGCCCGCGCTCATCACGAACGGCCAGGCGTACGTGACGGGGTTGATCAACGCGATCATGCGCAGCCCCGACTGGAGCTCGACGGCGATCTTCCTCGCCTGGGACGACTGGGGCGGCTTCTACGACCACGTCAAACCCATGCAGGTCGATGCGCAGGGCTACGGGCTGCGCGTACCGGGCATCGTCATCAGCCCGTACGCGAAGAAGGGCTACATCGATCACCAGGTGCTCAGCTTCGACGCGTACCTGAAGTTCATCGAGGACGACTTTCTCGGCGGCGCGCGCATCGACCCAAAGAGGGACGGGCGGCCGGATCCGCGGCCGGACGTGCGCGAGAACGCAAAGATCCTCGGGAACCTCATGCGGGACTTCGACTTCACGCAGAAGCCGCGTAAGCCGCTGCTCCTGCCGCTGCACCCGCCGTTCAGCTGACCGTCGCTAGGGTGGCCGCATGGCCGCCCCGGTGACGAGAGACGAGGAGCTCGACCTCGAGATCGAGTCGCTCGCGTACGGCGGAAACGGCGTCGCGCGTCTCGACGGCTACGTCGTCTTCGTCCGCCGCGGGCTCCCCGGCGACCGCGTTCGCGCGCGCGTCACCAAGGTGAAGCGCAGCCACGCCGAGGCGCTCGCCACCGATGTGCTCCGCGCCGGTCCGCACAGGGTCGAGGCGCCGTGCGTGCACTTTCCTGCCTGCGGTGGCTGCCGGTTCCAGGATCTCGCGTACGAGACGCAGCTGGAGCAGAAGCACGCGCAGGTGTACGACGCGTTGCAGCGTCTCGGCGGCATCGCCGAGCCGCCGCTGCAGGCGATCGTCCCGTGCGAGCCGGAGATCTTCCACTACCGCAACAAGGTCGAGTACTCGTTCACGCAAACGCCCGACGGCCCGGCACTCGGCTTTCACAGGGCGGGTCGCTGGGACGAGGTGCTGAACCTCGAGAAGTGCTGGCTCACGACCGACGTCGGCAACGGCGTCCGCGACGCGGTCCGCGACTGGGCGCGCGAGGAAGGCCTCGCGCCGTACTCGCAGACCGACAACAGCGGCTATCTCCGGCATCTCGTCGTGCGCGAAGGCCGCAACACCGGCCAGGCGCTCATCCAGCTCGTCACCGCGCCGGGCGAGCACTTCGAGCCCGGCTACTTCGTCGACGTCGTGCGCCGCTTCCCGGAGGTTCGCTCCGTGCACTGGTCGATCAACGACCGGCCCGCCGAGGTGACGAACCTGCCGACGAAGCTGCTGTGGGGCGAGGAGTGGATCGAGGAGGAGATCGGCGGCCTGCGCTTCCGCGTGCGTCCGAACGCGTTCCTGCAGACGAACACCTCGATGGCGGAGAAGCTGTATGGCCTCGCCGCCGATGCGGCCGGGCTCACGGGCAGCGAGACGGTCTGGGATCTGTACTGCGGCATCGGCACCATCGGCCTGACGCTCGCGCGCAGCTCGCTGACGGTGTGGGGCATCGAGGTGTCGGAGGAGTCGGTCGCCTGCGCGCTCGAGAACGCGGAGATCAACGGGATCACGAACGCGGCGTTCTTCGCCGGCAACGTCGGTCAGGTGGTGGAGGAGCTCGTCGAGCGCTCCGGCGCGCCGGACGTCGTCGTCGTCGATCCGCCGCGGGCGGGACTCGCCGGCAAGGCGCTCCGGCATCTCGGACGCCTCGGCGCGCCGCGGCTCGTCTATGTCTCCTGCAATCCGACGACGCTCGCCGGCGACGTGAAGACGTTGCGCGGCGAGTACGGCTACGAGCTGTTGAACGTCACCCCGGTCGACATGTTCCCGCACACGCCGCATGTCGAGTCGGTGGCGTTGCTCGAGCGCACCTAACCAAGGATCTGATTCTCACCCGGCTCGTGGAAGTGCTTCTTGCAGACCGGATGCCCGTGGACCGGGTGGGGGTGGAACTCAAGGCGCCAGCAGCGACGGACGTGACAGTTGTGACTGTGGAGGAAGAGATAGAGCCAGCCGAGGAACGCCGTCGCGAGCGTGATATCCGCCAGCGGCCCGCTGACGAAGTTGTAGCCGCCCTGGACCGGCCAGTGGAAGATCGAGTGGAGGCTGGCGATCACGGACGGCACGGTATAGGGTCGTCCGGTCAAATCGGGAACACGGAGGCAGGCATGACCGATTCTGCTCCTCCGGTTGCGGCCCGGATCGATGCGGCTGAAAAGCTCCTGACGGACGCGAACCTGCACGTGCAGGTGGGCACGCCCGTGAAGAAGTTCCATCTGTGGGTACAGGGCCCGGCGTGGCTCCTCTGCTTCACGATCGTCGCGCTCGGCTTCACGATGGTCGTAAGCGGCTACGACTCAGGCGGTGGCTGGTTCGCGGTCGCGATCGGGATCATCTTCGCGGTGATCGCATCGTTCCGCGCGCCGTTCACATTCGGCGAGTCGGCCGTCTCGAGCACGCCGGGGACGAAGAAGAAGACGACTACAACGCCGCCGACGGGGGTCTGAGCCTGGCCCACAGCAGATCCGCGTTGGCGACGAGGAAGCCGAACGAGAGGAAGGGCAGCGCCGGTAGGCCGCCGACGTCGACGGCCGTCGCGAGGACGATCGTGAGCCCGTACATGAGGGTCGTCGCGAACCAGGTTCGCCACACGCGCAGCCCCCAGCGCGCCGTCGCCGCGAGGAAGAGTGCGTAGAACATGACGTCGGGCGGACCGAGATATGCGGCCGTCCCGTGCGGGACGAGGAACGCGACCGCCACGTCGAGGTACACGCGGAAGTGGTGCGTCGTGATCGAGTGCGTCGGCCCGCGCCAGACGGAGAGCGCATCCACGAACGGGACGATGAACGCGACGATGACGACCCACGAGAGCTGCTCGAAGAGCAGGAGGAACGACCAGCCGGCGAACACCGCGGCGAAGAGCTTCGCGAAGTTCGCCGGCAGCCCCCAGCCCGCCTCCGAGAAGCCGAGGGCGGCAAGCGCGAGCACGACGGTCGCGGCCGGCAGCCAGCGGCGCGTATACAGCGGCAGCGCCAGCGGGACGAGCAGCAACGTCGCCGGCAAGATCACGAAGCTGACGAGGATGACGTCGGTCCACAGCGAGAGGTTGGGGGCATGCGGCGCGGCGATGAACCACGCGACGACCACGGCCGCGACCGCGCCGAATCTGAGCAGGCGAAGCCGCGAGTCGCGATCGTCTCCGTCGGCTGCAAACTGTCGCATCGCCGCGTCCTCAGTCGCGGCCATACCTCGAGGTATGGCCGCTCCCTGCGTCCTTGCGCTGCTCGGTCTTTGCTCGGCGGAGCTCGATCTGACTCACGGCTCCACCTGCTAGTACGGCGGGAGAGATTCCCACCACACGCCGAGCGGCTTGAACGCGTTCCAGAAGCGCGTCTTCTGCGCCTGCTCGTCGAGCGACTCGTCGATGTCGGGCGTGTACAACGCCTCGATCGTTGGCGTGAACGTCTGCCGCCCCCCCTCGGTCGGCTCGAGTGTCCGTGCGAGCGGGAAGCCGAGGCCGTTCAGGAAGGCGAGCGCCTGCTCGCCCATGACGACGACGAGCTTCGGCTGGACGATGTGCAGCTCGCGGAGCAGAAAGGGGCGGGACTCATCCTCCGTGCCGTCCGCGAACTTGAGGCAGTTCGTGCCGTAGATCGCCATCGGATCGACGTGCAGCCGCTGGAGCGACTTGAGGATCGCGTTGCCCGAGCGGCCGAAGAACGCAACGCCTTCCTGCAGTTCCGACGCGCGCGGCGCGTACTTCAGAAGCATGACGTCTGCAAGCGGGTGACCGGAACCGACGACGGGCACACGGGTGCCTCCGCCTGCCTGCGTGACTTCGTCACCGAGAGTGTTGATCTCGGTGATCGCTTTTTGCAGGTACTTCTCGTAGATTTCGTCGGTCGCCACGGTCACGTAAGCCCCCACCGTTGGTTCGCGCTCAGCGGACCCTCTCCTTGGCTTGCGCCACCCATTTGAGTCCCTGGAGGTATGCGAGCGACTTCGGGCGGCGCAGAATCTCTGCGCTTCGCAACGAGACGAGAAAGTCCTCCGGCCCGCTGAAGCGGCGCATCTGCACGGCACCGGTTCCGATTCCCGGGAGCACGTGCGCGTCGGAGCCGGCGCCCGTCGTGAGGTTGTACTTGCGCGCGAAGCGCAGCGCCTCCTCGTTGTATGCCTCGAAGAGCAGGCGTGCGTTGTAGACCTCGAAGACGTCGATCTCGGCTAGGTGCCGGTGCAGGGTGGCCGGGTCCGGGATGGCGTGCATGCGGTCGAACGGATGCGGCACGTAGACGAGGCCGCCCTGGGCGCGGATGGCCGCCACGGTCTCGGCGAACGACATCCCGCGCGGGATCTCCTCGCGCAGGAAGAGGCCGATCACCTCGCCCTGCCCGGCGGTCTTGATCTCCTCGCCCGGAATGACGACGAGCCGGCGCCCCCGCGCACGCTCGACCGCCTCGAGCGCCCCACCGAAGACGTTGTGGTCGGTGACCGCGATCGCGCCGAGCCCTTCTGCCTCGGCGTAGTCGAGCAGGTCGTCTACCTCGATCGAGCAATCATGCGACCAGCTCGTGTGCAGGTGGAGGTCGGCGACGATCCAGTCGCGCTCGCTCGCGGAGCGAGGCGTCTGTGCGCGGCGCCGGCCTGTGATGCTCCCGTAGACCTCTTCCACGCGGTCGGCGAGCGCCTCGAAGCTCTGACCGGCCGCGGCGGCGGCCGCCTCGTCGCTCCGCCGCGCCCGGAACGCCTCGTCCTCGAGCAGGCGCGCCGTCTCGGCCGCGGCGAGCTCGGGCTGGAGCTCGCGCCCCGGTGGGTCGGCAATGGCGGCGCCGGCGGCCTGCGCCTCGACGACCGCGCGCGGCACACCGTCGAGCGCGGGGACGAAGACGGACGCGGTCTGGAAGATCTCCGCCCGGCTCTCGCCGTCGAATCCGGTGCGAACACGCAGCCGTCCGCGGAGCGCCCGTGGCAGCGGCGGGCGCCCGCTCAGCGGCCGCGTGCGCAGGAGCACGAGCTCCCAGTCGGGCAGCGCGGCGACCTCTCGCACGATCGCACGCAGGAGCGGGCGCTGGAGCTGGCGCCACTCGACGACGACGGTCCTCCGCTTCCGTCCCGGCGCGTGCCGCTCGAGATCGACGCCGAGGGGCACGAGCTCGTACGTTCCCGGGAAGCGGAGCGCAGCCGCCCGCGCAGTCTCCTCGCTCGTCGCCAGCAGTGCGTCGAGGCGGCCGAGCAGCCGCTCGCGCTGCGCCCGGCCGGGTGGATACGAGAGCCGCTCCGGGGAGAAGAACGTCGCCACCGTGAGCGCGTCCGCGTGCCGGAGCGCGAGGTATGAGAGGCTGGGCAGGCCCGGCTCGAAGCCGTGCACGACGTCGAAACGCCCGCCGGCGAGCGCCACCGCGAGGTTCGCGCGCACGCCGACCGGCACACCCATGCGGCTTCGGCGCGAGATCGGCACTGCGGGGCCGAGCGCCACGAAGTCGGCGTCGAGGCCCGTCGTCAGGGCGCGGCGCCCGGCGGCGAGATCGCGGGCCCGGTTGGACGGCCCGAGGACGGTCGCCCGGTGGCCGCGCGCGCGGAGCTCTGCCGCGAGCCCGGCGACGTGCTCGTTCACGTCGTGCGGCTGCGACCAGGAGAAGGGGGTGACGAGGGCGATCCGAAGTGCCATCGTTCCGGGTCGAGTCTAGTGAGCGAGATCCGGAGAGGGATCGTCGCTGCGGCCAAATGGGGGATCCGGAACGAGCCCCGGATCCACTATGGGGAGATCCGGCCGATCCCGCTCGCGCGGGCGCTGCCGCTCACGACCGACTGCTCCGGCTTTGCGACGCTCTGTTACTTCCTCGCCGGCGCGGCCGACCCGAACGGCCGCGGCTACGACGGAAGCGGCTGGACGGGGACGCTGCTGGAGGCGATGGAGAACATCGACCGGCGGGCGGTGCTCGCCGGCGACATCGTCGTCTGGGGCGAGTACCCGGGCCATCACTGCGCCGTCGTGCTCGAGCCGGGAGACGATCCGTGGCTTGCGTCGCACGGCCGGGAGCGGGGCCCGATCGAGATCCGCTTCTCGACCGAGTCCCGCTACCAGCCCGCGGATGTGACCTGGCTCAGCTCGCTGCCGTAGTGGGCGCCTCGACCGGCGCGCCGCGGCGGTAGCGCTCGATGAACTGCTCGGTCAGCTCGCGCGCGTCGTCGTCCTGGATCTGCTTGGGCGGCGACTTCATCAGGTATGAGCTCGGCTCGACGAGCGAGCCGGACACGCCGTGGTTGAGCGCGAGCTTCGCGAGCCGGACGGCGTCGATGACGATGCCGGCCGAGTTCGGCGAGTCCCAGACCTCGAGCTTCATCTCGAGATTGAGCGGCACGTCGCCGAACGATGTGCCCTCCATCCGGATGTAGGCCCACTTGCGGTCGGTCAGCCACGGCACGTAGTCGGACGGGCCGACGTGCACGTTGCCGGGGCCGAGGTCGTAGTCGAGCATCGAGGTGACCGCGTTCGTCTTCGAGATCTTCTTCGACTCGAGGCGGTCCCGTTCGAGCATGTTGAGGAAGTCGGAGTTGCCGCCGACGTTCAGCTGCATCGTCTTGTCGAGATGCACGCCGCGCTCGCGGAAGAGCGACGTCAGCACGCGGTGCGTGATCGTCGCGCCGACCTGCGACTTGATGTCGTCACCGATGATCGGCACGCCGGCGTCCTGGAAGCGCTTGTTCCAGTAGTCCTCGCGCGCGATGAAGACCGGCATGCAGTTGATCATCGCGCAGCCCGCCTCGAGGATCTGCTCCGCGTACCACTTCGTCGCCATCTCCGAGCCGACCGGCAGGTAGTTGATGACGACGTCGGTCTTCGTGTCCTTGAGGATCCCGACGATGTCGGCGGTCGAGCCCGGCGCCTTCTCGACGATCTCCGACAGGTACTTGCCGATGCCGTCGTGCGTCATGCCGCGTGCGACCTTGATGCCGGTCTTCGGCACGTCGGCGAACTTGATCGTGTCGTTCGGGTGCGCCCACATCGCGTCGGCGAGGTCTTCTCCGACCTTGCCCTTCACGACGTCGAACGCGGCCGTGAACTCGATGTCGCGGATGTGGTACCCGCCGAGGTTCACGTGCATGAGGCCGGGGACGAACTCGTCGTCCGGCGCGTCCTTGTAGTAGTGCGTCCCCTGCAAGAGGGAGTTGGCGCAGTTGCCGACGCCGATGATCGCGACGCGAACCTTGCCGTCGTCGAGGCGCCCATGGCCGTTCGAACTACCGTTGGTCGACATTCGATCCTTTCCTTGTTCTCCCGTACCAGGTACCGGTCTTTGGCGCTCCGGAAGCAAGGGGCGAACGACTGGTACCTGGCACGGGCGTAGCTAGTTGCTTTCTGACGAAAAGGATGCGCTGCAGCACGGTGATCCAGGCAGTGGCGGCGAGCAGGACGATCGCCCACTGCAGACCGCCCCAGGGAGCGAGCACGAGTCCCGCTGTGATGACGATTACGCGCTCCGCGCGGGAGCCGAGACCGACGTCGCCGCGCAGCCCGAGAGCCTCGGCCTTCGCCCGTGCATACGGCACGAGGAAGGAGCCGGCCACCGCTGCGACCGTGAAGACGACCGCCGTGTCGTTCCCCGAACGGGCGAAGACGAGTGCGATCGCGGCGAGCATGGCTCCCTCGCCGACGCGGTCGGTGGTGGAGTCGAGGAAGGCGCCGAACGGCGTCGTCAGTCCGCCGGCCCTCGCCAGCGCGCCATCGAGGATGTCGAGGACGGAGCCGACGACGAAGATGCCCGCGCCGAGCCAGTAGAAGAGGAGCTTGTCGCGGTTCTCGAACGGGACGAGGACCGCTGCGACGAGGCACAGCGACACGCCGGTCGCGGTGAGCGCGTTCGGCGTGATGCGGGTACCGAGGAGACGGGTGACCGCGCGACTCGCGAGCGAGCGCGCGCCGGTCGTATAGCTCGCCTTGACCCGGGCCGGAGCGGTTTCCAATCGCAATCCTGCTATGGGGCGACTATAGCAAGTTTGCGATGAGCGGTCTGATCAGCGCGCGGCGGTTTCCGGCGCGCGCGTCTGCTCTACAGGACTCCCACGCCGAAAGGCTCCCATCACCGTCGGCGCCTGGCGGACGACGACGATCGAGAGGATCGCGACGCAGATTCCGGCCAGGACGTCGAGCAGGAAGTGGTTGGCGGTGGCGAGGACGCAGAACCAGACCCAGGCGGGCCACAGCGCCCACAGGGCCTTCGCCCACCAGCGCCGGCTCAGGGAGACGAGGAAGACGCCCACGATGAGGGCATCCGCCGCGTGCAGGCTGGGCATGGCCGCGTACGGGTTGGCAAGCGCCGCGAGCACGCCGTTCGAGTGGTTCACCCCACCCTGGAAGTAGGTGGTGAACATCCACGGAGGCGCCGTGGGCCAGACGACGTAGCCGACGAGCCCGAGGACGTTCGCGAGCAGGACCGTGTTCCGGAATCGGGCAAACCGCTCGTGGTGCCGGACGTAGACGAAGAGCAGAGCCAGTCCGACGACGGTGAACTCGGAGTTCCAGTACGTCCAGGCCGCTGCCGTCAGGAGCGCGTGCGACGAGGCCACCACCTGCTGGGTCGTCGTCTCGACGATGTCGTGGGTCGTCCGCTGCTCGAAGCTGAGGACGCGCCAGCCGTTCCAGAACGCCTGGGCGGGGTTCCGGTCGGCAAAGCTCCGCGCGCCGAAGTAGGCGACGTAGAAGCCGAACCAGATCGCAAGCTGACGCCCGAAATCGGTCCAGCCACGCGGGAGAACCCGCCGTCCTGCTGCGACGACTGCGGCCACGGAGGGAGTCTAGACGGCCCGTGGCTCTTTAAGCCACAGGTTTCCTAGCATTTACAGGATTTTGGACAGAAATTGCCTCGTGCGCTCGTGCTCGGGCGCCTGGAAGAAGTGCTCCGGGGTGCCTTCCTCGATGATGACGCCCGCGTCCATCATCACCACGCGGTCGGCGGCCTCCCGGGCGAAGCCCATCTCGTGGGTGACGACGATCATGGTCATGCCGTCGTTTGCGAGGCCGCGCATGACGTCCAGAACCTCGCCGACGAGCTCCGGGTCGAGGGCGGAGGTGGGCTCGTCGAAGAGCATGAGCTTCGGGTTCATGGCGAGGGCGCGGGCGATCGCCACGCGCTGCTGCTGGCCGCCCGAGAGCTGCGCCGGATAGCTCTCGTACTTCTCCCCGAGGCCGACTCGGTCGAGCAGCGCCTTCGCGCTCGCGACGGCCTTCTCCTTCGAGATCTTCTTCACGCGGATCGGCGCCTCGACGACGTTCTCGAGCGCGGTCATGTGACCGAAGAGGTTGAAGCGCTGGAAGACCATCCCGATCTCCGCACGCTGGCGCGCCACCTCACCTTCCCGCAACTCATGGAGCTTGTCGCCCGACTGGCGATAGCCGACGAGCTCTCCGTCGACCCAGAGACGCCCGCCGTCGATCTTCTCCAGGTGGTTGATGCACCGGATGAACGTCGTCTTGCCGGAGCCGGACGGCCCGAGGATGCACGTCACCTCGCCGGGAGCGACGTCGAGCGAGACGCCTTTCAGCACCTCGAGCCTGCCGAAGCGCTTGTGGACGTCCTCGGCTTTCACCATGGCGGTCACCGGCGGAAGAAGGGGACGTCGGTGACGTTGCTCCACCACCCGAGAAGTGCGCCGCCGGACTCGTTGCGCGAGACGCCGCGCCCGTAGTGGCGCTCGACGTGGTACTGCCCGAACGAGAGGATCGTCGTGATGATCAGGTACCAGATGCTCGCGACGATGAGGAGCTGGATGACGTAATACGTTCGCGCGTAGATGATCTGCGCCGAGTAGAGCAGCTCCGTCACCGCGATCGCGCTGACGAGCGACGTCGTCTTCAGCATCGAGATCGTTTCGTTCCCGGTCGGCGGGATGATGACGCGCATCGCCTGCGGGAGGACGATGCGGCGCATGGTGAGGAGGCGCGTCATGCCGAGCGCGTGGGCGGCCTCCGTCTGGCCCTCGTCGACCGAGATGATCCCGGCCCGGACGATCTCCGCCATGTACGCGCCCTCGTTCAGCCCGAGCGCGAGCATGCCGGCGATGAACGGCGTGATGTGCGACGCAATGTCGACGTGCGTGAACTGGTGGCCGAGCGGTATCCCGATCGCGAAGCGCGGGTACAGCGCGCCGATGAAGTTCCAGAAGAAGATCTGGACGAGCACCGGCGTACCGCGAAAGAACCAGATGTACATCCAGCTCGCACCGGAGACGAGCGGGTTCGGCGACAGGCGCATGACCGCGAGGACGATGCCGAGCGTGATGCCGATCGCCATCGACGTCGCGGTCAGCTCGAGCGTCAGGACGAGTCCGTGCAGGATCGGGCTCGAGCCGAAGTAGTGGCCGACGACCGACCAGTGGAACCGCTTGTTCGTCGCCATCGACACGACGACGGCGTACGCGAGGAACGCGATGACGACACCCGCGACCCAACGGCCGGTGTGCCGGACGGGGATCGCGCGAATCTGGTCGGGCGGGACCGCCGAAGCGGCCCCGCCCGACGTCACGTCAGCTGGTGGCGCCGTTGATCTTCGGGTTCGAGATGGCGCCGCCCTGGAGGCCCCACTTGGCCAGGATCGACTTGTACGTGCCGTTCGTGATCAGGAGCTTGACCGCGTCGAGGACCGGCTTCGTCATGCCGTTCCCCTTCGGCAGCGCGATGCCGTACGGCGCAGTGCCGTACGAGGTGCCGGTCAGCTTGAACTGCCCGTGCGACTGCTTGACGATGTACGCGGCGACGGGCGAGTCGGCCATGCCGATCTGCGCCTTGCCGCTCGTGATCGCGAGGTTGGCGGCGTTCTGGTCGGGGAAGGCCGAGACCTTCACCGCTGCCTTGCCGGCCTTCTTGCACTTCGCGCTCTGCGCCGTCGCGTCCGACTGCTCGGTCGTGCCGTTCTCGACGGAGACGGTGAGCCCGCACAGCGATGCGAGGCCCTTGACGCTCGTCCCGCCTGATGCCTTCGTGTAGAACGACGTCCCCGCCGAGAAGTAGGTGACGAAGTCGACCACCTTCTGGCGTGCCTTCGTATCGGTGAACGACGACATGCCGATGTCGTACTTGCCCGCCTGGAGACCCGGGATGATCCCGTCGAAGGTCGCGTTCTTCATCTTGAACGTGAGCCCGAGGACGTTGCCGATCGCTTTGGCGAGGTCGGCGTCCACGCCGACCACCGTCTTGCCGTTCGTGGCGACGAACTCCATCGGTGCATACGTCGCGTCGGACGCGACGATGAGCGTGCCCTTGGCCGCGATCGCCTTCGGTACTTCAGCAGCGATCTTCGGGTTCTTCGCCGCGGACGCCGGCGCTGCGACGACCGCGAGAACCACCAGGGCAAGAACCCCGGTGGCGATGCTCTTCCCTCTCATGCGCTTCCTTTCGACTGTTTCGGCCTGCGTAGAGGCAGAGCCTACGCCGGACTAGCCGCCGATGTAAGACATCTCGACCTTCGGCAGCGACGCCGTCTCGGCCGTGCGGAGCTCCGAATAGCGGTCGGTGCGGCGTGTCCATATGCCGCGCAGGGTCTCGGCCAGCTCCTCGTCGGTCGCGCCGGCGCGGAGCGCTGCGCGCAGGTCGTGGCCGCGCACCGCGAAGAGGCAGGTGTAGAGGCTGCCCTCGGCTGAGAGCCGGGCGCGCGAGCAGCCGCCGCAGAACGGCTGGGTCACGGATGCGATGACGCCGATCTCGCCGGCGCCGTCCTGGTAGCGCCAGCGGCTCGAGGTCGAGTCGGGGCCGGCTGCGACGGGCTCGAGCGGCCACGCGGCGCCGATGCGGCGGACGATCTCCTCTGCCGGCACGACGTCGTCGAGGCGCCAGCCGTTCGTGTGGCCGACGTCCATGTACTCGATGAAGCGCAGCACGTGACCGGTGCCGCGGAAGCGCTCGGCGAGGGCGACGATGCCGTCGTCGTTGACGCCGCGCTTGATCACGGCATTGACCTTCACCGGGAGCCCGGCCGCGGCAGCGGCGTCGATGCCCTCGAGCACGCGGTCGACGGGAAAGTCGACGTCGTTGAGCGCGCGGAACTGGGCGTCGTCGACGGAGTCGAGGCTGACGGTCACGCGGCTCAGCCCGGCGTCGGCGAGCGCGTGCGCCTTCTGCGGCAGGAGCACGCCGTTCGTCGTCAGCGCGAGCTCGAGATCGGGGATCGTCGCAAGCTGCCCGACGAGCCGCTCGACGTCGCGACGGACGAGCGGCTCGCCGCCGGTCAGCCGCACGGTGCGCACGCCGAGTGCCGCGAACACGCCGACGACACGGGTGATCTCCTCGAAGCTCAGCAGCTCGCGCCGGTCGAGGAACGCATAGTCGCGCCCGAAGACCTCCTTCGGCATGCAGTAGACGCACCGGAAATTGCAGCGGTCGGTGATCGAGACACGCAACGTCTCGAGCGGCCGTCCGAGCGTGTCCAGCAGCGGTTCCATGCGAAACAGGTTACGTCGCGACGCTGGCGGCGGCCGCCAGCGGCCCTTCGACCACCGAGGCCGGCACGTCGATGCCCGCCGCCGCGTATGCGTCGGGCTGGTCGAGCGTCTCGTGCTCGAGCAGCGCCTTGGCGAGCGAGTCGAGCTTGTCGCGGTTGTCGTGCAGCAGCGTGAGCACTTCCTCGCGCGCCTCCGCAACGAGCTTCCGCACTTCGTCGTCGATCATCCGCACCGTCTCCTCCGAGACGCCGGCCGCGCCGGGAAGGAACGGGCCTTGACCATCCTGCGGGATGACTGTGATCGTCCCGATGATGTCGCTCATGCCCCAGCGGCCCACCATGTGCCGGGCGATCTGCGTCAACTGCTGGAAGTCCGACTCCGCGCCGGTGGTCAGGTCGCCGAACACGACCTCCTCGGCGGAGCGGCCGCCGAGCGCGACCTTGATCTTCGCCATCAGCTCGTCCTTCGAGTAGTTGTAGCGGTCGGCGTCGGGCGCGGAGAACGTCACACCGAGCGCGAGCCCGCGCGGGATGATCGAGATCTTGCGCACCGGATCGGCGCCGGGGGTGAGCATGCCGACGACCGCGTGCCCGCCTTCGTGGTATGCGGTGCGGCGCTTGTCCTCTTTGCTCATCAGCACCTTGCGCTCGGCGCCGAGCACGATCTTCTCGAGCGCGTCGGTGAAGTCCGCCTCCTCGACCTGGTCGTGACCCCGCCGCGCGGCGAGCAGCGCCGCCTCGTTCACGAGGTTGGCGAGGTCGGCGCCGACCATGCCCGGCGTCGTCGACGCGATGCCGCCGAGGTCGACGTCGGGCGCGAGCGGGACGCTGCGCGTGTGCACGCGCAAGATCGCCTCGCGGCCGTTGCGGTCCGGCGGCTGCACGGCGACGCGGCGGTCGAACCGCCCCGGTCGCAGGAGCGCCTGGTCGAGCACATCGGGCCGGTTCGTCGCGGCGATGACGATCACGCCGGTGGACGAGTCGAAGCCGTCCATCTCGGTGAGGATCTGGTTGAGCGTCTGCTCACGCTCGTCGTTGCCGCCGCTGAAGCCGGCGACGCCCGACGTTCGCGACCGGCCGATGGCGTCGAGCTCGTCGATGAAGATGATCGACGGTGCCGCTTCCTTCGCCTTCGTGAAGAGGTCGCGCACGCGCGACGCACCGATGCCGACGATCGCCTCGACGAACTCCGAGGCGGCCATGGAGAAGAACGGCACGTTCGCCTCGCCGGCGACCGCGCGCGCAAGCAGCGTCTTGCCGGTCCCGGGCGGCCCACTGAGCAGGACGCCGTGCGGGATGCGCGCGCCGAGCTTGCGGTACTTCTCCGGGTCGCGCAGGAAGTCGACCACCTCCAGAAGCTCCTGCTTCGCCTCCTCGATGCCGGCGACGTCCTTGAACGTGACCTTGTCGCCGCCCGGCTCGTACTTGCGGGCGCGCGAGCGGCCGAACGCGCCGAGCGCGCTCTGCATGCTTCCCGCGCGCCGCATCGCGTAGTAGATGAGGCCGATGAAGAGGAGGGTTGGCCCGAAGCCGACGAGCAGGCTCTCCCACCACGGCGAACCGGTGTCGAGCGGCTGTGCGTTGACGACCACCTTCTTCTTCTGGAGCAGCGACGAGAGTGCGTTCGCGTTCGCGAAGGCTGGGATCTCCGTCTGGAATTGCTTCGTCGCCTTGGCGCCGCCATAGCTCTCCGCAACGGTGAACGTCCCCTGCACCGCCGTTCCCTTCGAGGTGATCGCCGCGACGTGGCCGTCCTCCACCTGCCGCAGGAAGTACGGGCTGTACGGCACGCGCACGCGCGGCGCGCCCTTCGTCGCGCGCGACGCGGCCCAGAAGTTGATGACGAGCAGGACGACGACCCACCCGATCCACCAGCCGACGCGGATACGCGGGCGTTGCGGCTTCGGTGGGGCTGGCGCCCGGGCCGGGTCGGTGCTCACGCTCTAATGATGCCCTTCGGACGCCCAGACTTTTGCCAGCTCGATGATCGTCGCGGCGGCGATGCCCATGTCCTCGACGCAGATCCACTCCCGCTCGCTGTGCGCGTCCTGTCCGCCTGTGTAGATGTTCGGCGTCGGCAGGCCCATCTCGGTGAGGGCGGAGCCGTCGGTTCCGCCGCGGATCGCAGTGCGTCGCGGCTCGAAGCCGATTCGCCTGACGGCCTCTTCGAGGTTCTCGACGATCTCGGGATGGCGCCCGAGCACGGCCCGCATGTTGCGGTACTGGATGCGTGACTCGACCTCGATCGACGCGCGCGGCTCCGTGGCCGCGACCTCCTCGGCGAGGTTGCGCAGAAACTCGACGCTCCGGTCGAGCCCGGCATCGTCGAAGTCGCGGACGATGAAGCGGAGCTCGACCTCGCTCGAGTCGCCGCTGGCGAGCACGGGGTGGACGTAGCCCTCGCGGTCGGCGGTCGTCTCGGGCGAGAGCCGGTCCTTCGGCAGTCGTGCGACGATCTCGGCTGCGAGCTTGATCGCGTTCACGAGCTCGCCTTTCGCCAGACCGGGATGGATCGAGCGGCCGTGGACGTGCATGCGCACCTGCGCGCCGGAGAACGTCTCCTCCTGGATCTCGCCGATCGTCGAGCCGTCCATCGTGTACGCGGCGTGCGCACCGAACGACTCGACCGGGAAATGGATGACGCCGCGCCCGATCTCCTCGTCCGGGTTGAACGCGACCTTGATCGTGCCGTGCGGCACCTCGGGGTGCGCGACGAGATACGCGGTGGCGGCCATGATCTCCGCGACGCCCGCCTTGTCGTCGGCGCCGAGCAGCGTCGTCCCGTCCGTCGTGATCAGCTCGTGCCCGACGTGCGTCGCGAGCTGCGGCGACTCGGCCGGACGGATGACGTTCCCGGAGTCACCGAGCGGGATGTCGCCGCCTGCGTACCGGAAGCGCTGCGGGCTGACGTTTGCGCCTGTCACCTCGCGCGCGGTGTCGACGTGCGCGAAGAAGGCGATGGTCGGGACGTCGCCTTCGACCGTCCCCGGGATCGTGGCGGTGACGTAGCCGTGCTCGTCCATCTGCGCATCGGCGAGGCCGATCTGCTGCAGCTCGTTGAGGAGCAGACGGAGGAGCTCGAGCTGCTTCGCCGTGCTCGGGTAGGTCGTCGAGTCCTCGTCCGACTGCGTGTCGAGCTGGACGTAGCGGAACAGTCGCTCCGCGGCGTCGTCTGCGAGTTGAGCGGCAAGCTCCATGGGTTCGAGTCTACGGTTGCAGTTGATGCGCAGGCGACTCGTACAGCTCTACCTCGGGCTCGTCCTGTACGGGTTCAGTACGTCACTGCTCGTGCTCTCGGGTCTCGGGCTCGCGCCGTGGGACGTCTTCCACCAGGGCCTCGCGAAACACTCGAACCTCGCAATCGGCACATGGAGCATCATCGTCGGGCTGTTCGTACTGCTGCTATGGATTCCGCTGCGAGAGCGGCCGGGAATCGGAACGGTCAGCAACGTCGTCTTCATCGGTGGGACGATGGACATCGTCCTCGCGCACCTGTCGCCGCCGCACGAGTTGGCGTTGCGGATCGTGTGCCTCGTCGTCGGGGTCTTCCTGAACGGCGTCGCGACGGGGGCGTACATCGGCGCCGGCCTCGGGCCTGGGCCGCGCGACGGTCTGATGACCGGGCTCGCCAGGCGCGGGCACTCGATTCGGGTCGTACGGACGTCGCTCGAGGTGAGCGTGGTCGTGATCGGCTGGCTGCTCGGCGGGACGGTCGGCGTCGGAACGGTGCTGTACGCGCTGTCGATCGGCCCGCTCGCGCACGTGTTTGTCCCGTTCTTTTCGCGCGGTCGCGCTCCGGCGCCGGTGCTCGAAGGCAATTGATCGCCGTCGGCCTCTCGCTGCTCTCCGCCGTGCTGTTCGGCGGGATGAGCGTCGCGCTCCGCCTCGCGCTCGACCGGGAGCGCGACGTCATGCTCGGCACGTTCGTCACCGTCGCGATCGCGCTCGTCGTCGCGCTCGCGTGGGCGGTGGCCGAGGCGCCGTCGCGCGGCGTGCACGTCACGGCGGCGTGGCCGTTCGCGCTTGCCGGGCTGCTCCAGCCCGGAGTGGGGCAGCTGTTCGGGACGCTTGCGATCCGCGAGACCGGGTCGTCGCGTGCGTCGATGGTGTTCGGAACGGCGCCGCTCGTCGCGGTCGCGATCGCGCTCGTCTTCCTCGGCGAGCCGGCGAGCGTGCCGCTGATCGTCGGCGCCCTGCTGATCGTCGGCGGCAGCGTCGAGCTCGCCCGCGAGCGGGGGCGCCCGGCGCACTTCCGCCGGATCGGGCTCGCGTACGCATTCGTCACGGTCGTCCTCTTCGCGTCTCGGGACAACCTCGTGCGCTGGCTCGCGAAGAGCACGAGCGCGCCCCCTGCCGTGAGCGCGAGCGCGGCGCTCCTGGGCGGCCTCGTGTTCATCACGGCCGTCGCGCGTCCGCGCCTTTCCCGGCAGGCGCTGCCGTTCGTTCCGGCGGGGATCTTCTTCGGCCTCTCGTACGTCGCGCTCTTCGAGGCGTTCTACCGCGGCCGCGTCACGATCGTGTCGCCGCTCGTGGCCACGGAGTCGCTCGTCGCCGTGGGGCTCTCGGCCCTCCTCCTCCGGCAGACGGAGCTCGTGGGGCGCCGGTTGGCCCTCGGCACGGTGCTGATCGTCGCCGGCGGCGCCCTCATCGGCGCATTCCGGTGACAACCACGTAGAGGTACCTAGTACCGGCCTGTGGTCGTGGGCGGAAAATCCCTGCTCAGGGACCGAAGGCCGGTACTAAGTACCCGCGTGGAAGTGTCACGGTTTCGACACCGGCAGAGGCGGCCCCAGATCTGATATAAAGAGGCTTAGATTTTCTCATAGGAGGCTGAAACCAGCATGGCAAAGACGATTGGCATCGACCTGGGCACGACCAACTCGTGCATGGCTGTCCTCGAGGGCGGCGAGCCCGCGGTCATCCCGAACGCGGAGGGCGGGCGCACCACGCCGTCCGTCGTCGCGTTCACGAAGGACGGCCACCGGCTCGTCGGCGCACCCGCGCGGCGGCAGCAGGTCACGAATCCGACGAACACCATCTTCTCGATCAAGCGCTTCATGGGGCGCAAGTACGACGAGGTCTCGGAGGAGATGAAGATCGTCCCGTACGAGGTCGAGAAGGGCCCGAACGGCGACGTGCGCGTGCAGGCGGAGGGCAAGGACTACGCCCCGCCGGAGATCAGCGCGATGATCCTCCAGAAGCTGAAGGCCGACGCCGAGGCGTACCTCGGCGAGCCGGTGAACGAGGCCGTCATCACCGTCCCGGCCTACTTCAACAACGCCCAGCGCGAGGCGACGAAGGACGCCGGCAAGATCGCCGGCCTCAACGTGCTGCGCATCATCAACGAGCCGACCGCGGCAGCGCTCGCATACGGGCTCGACAAGGAAGGCTCCGACCAGACGATTCTCGTCTTCGACCTCGGCGGCGGCACGTTCGACGTGTCGGTGCTCGAGCTCGGCGAGGGCGTCTTCGAGGTGAAGTCGACCGCTGGTGACAACCACCTCGGCGGGGACAACTTCGACAAGGCGGTCGTCGATTGGATGGTGTCCGAGTTCAAGAAGGACCAGGGCATCGACCTCGCGGCCGACCGCATGGCGCTGCAGCGGCTCTACGAGGCCGCGGAGAAGGCGAAGATCGAGCTGTCGTCGACGATGACGACGCAGATCAACCTGCCGTTCATCACCGCGACGCAGGACGGGCCGAAGCATCTCGACCTGCAGCTGACGCGTGCGAAGCTCGAGGAGATCACCGCCGACCTGCTGGCACGGACCGTCGGCCCGACGAAGCAGGCGCTCACCGACGCCGGCCTCGACGCGTCGAAGATCGACCACGTCGTCCTCGTCGGCGGCATGACCCGCATGCCGGCCGTGCAGGCGAAGGTCAAGGAGATCGTCGGCAAGGACCCGCACAAGGGCGTCAACCCGGACGAGGTCGTCGCCGTCGGCGCCGCGCTGCAGGCGGGCGTGCTCAAGGGCGAGGTGAAGGACATCCTCCTCCTCGACGTGACGCCGCTGTCGCTCGGCATCGAGACCAAGGGCGGCGTGATGACGAAGCTCATCGAGCGCAACACGACCATCCCGACGAAGAAGTCGGAGACGTTCACGACGGCGGAGGACAACCAGCCGTCCGTCGAGGTGCACGTGCTCCAGGGCGAGTCGGAGATGGCGACGTACAACAAGACGCTTGGCAAGTTCCAGCTCGTCGGCATCCCGCCGGCGCAGCGCGGCATGCCGCAGATCGAGGTCACGTTCGACATCGACGCGAACGGGATCATCAACGTGTCCGCGAAGGATCTCGGCACGGGGAACGTCCAGCAGATCCAGATCCAGGGCGGCTCCGGCTTGTCCGAGGACGAGGTGAAGCGGATGATCAACGAGGCCGAGACGCACGCCGACGAGGCGCACCGGCTGCGCGAGGCCGTCGACACGAAGAACATGGCCGAGACGCTCGCCTACCAGACGGAGCGCACGCTGAAGGAGCACCGCGACTCACTCGAAGAGTCCGAGGCCTCGACCATCGAGGGCCGGATCATGGAGCTGCGCCAGGCGCTCGAGGGCGACGACCTCGCCGACATCCGCGCGAAGGCGGAGTCGCTGCAAGAGGCCTCGCACAAGCTCGCGGAAGCGGTGTACGCGCAGGCGACCGCGCAGGCGCAAGCCCGTACGGGCCAGAGTGAGCACAACGGCGCTTCCTCGGCCGACGAAGAGGTCGTCGAGGAAGGCGAGTACGAAGACGTGACCAATGACTGACGAGCACGTCGAGCAGGAGGAGCAGGCTGAGCAGGTGGAGCAGGAGGTCGACGACCGCCTGCTCCGCCTTGCCGCCGACTTCGAGAACTACAAGAAGCGCGCCGCCCGTGAACGGCAGGAGTACGTGTCGTTTGCGAATGAGCGGCTGCTGAAGGAGCTGCTCCCGATCCTCGACGATCTCGAGCGCGCATTGAACTCCGCCGAGCAGCACGAGGAGGCACAGCTCGAGGAGGGCGTCCGCCTCGTCCACCGTTCGCTCGCGTCGCTGCTCGAGCGGCAGGGCGTGATGGAGATCTCGACCGAGGGCAAGTTCGACCCGCACGTGCACGAGGCGCTGCTCGCGCAGCCGTCCGAGGAGGCGGAGCACGGCGACGTGCTCGACGTCATCCAGAAGGGCTACAAGATCGGCGACCGCGTCGTGCGTCCGGCACGGGTGATCGTGGCCGAATGAGCACGCTGTACGACACGCTCGGCGTCCAGAAGAACGCCTCCGACGACGAGATCAAGAAGGCGTACCGCAAGCTCGCGCGCAAGCATCATCCCGACGCGAACCAGGGCAACAAGGACTCGGAGGAGCGCTTCAAGGAAGTGCAGACGGCGTACGACGTGCTGTCCGATCCCGAGAAGCGCAAGCAGTACGACCGCTACGGCAGCCAGAACGGCCGGCCGGGCCCGGCGGGGGGGCCGAACGTCGACTTCGGGAACTTCGACCTCGGCGACCTCGGCGACATCTTCGGCGGCATGTTCGGTGGTGGAGCCGCGCGCACGCGCACGCGTGCCGCGCGCCAGCCGGTCCGGGGCAGTGACATCGAGGCGCAGGTGCATCTCTCGTTCGAGGATTCGCTCCGCGGCGCCGACGCGAAGGTGCCGGTCGACATGATGACCGCGTGCCGCGAGTGCGCCGGCACCGGCGCGCGGCCGGGAACCGCTCCCGTCATCTGCCCGGACTGCAACGGCCGCGGCGTCAGGACGGAGAGCCAGGGACTGTTCGCGCTCTCGCAGCCGTGTCCCCGCTGTCGCGGCAACGGCACGGTCATCGAGAAGCCGTGCCCGAACTGCCAGGGCACCGGCCGCGAACGCCGCATCAAGACGTACACGGTGAAGATCAAGCCCGGCGTCAAGGACGGGACGCGCATCACTCTGAGGGGCAAGGGCGAGGCCGGGCAGAACGGGGGGCCTGCCGGCGACCTCATCGTCGTCACGCGCGTCTCGGAGTCGCCGATCTACGAGCGCCGTGGCGACAACCTCGTCGTCGAGGTGCCCGTGTCGTATTCGCAGGCCGCGCTCGGCGACAAGGTCGAGGTGCCGACGCCCGACGGGCCGGTGTCGCTGAAGATCCCGGCCGGTTCGGAGGACGGCAAGCTGCTGCGCATCAAGGGCCGTGGCGCGCCGAAGCTGAGCGGCTCCGGCAAGGGCGACGTGCTCGCGCGCGTCCACATCCAGGTGCCGAAGCGGGTCAACAAGAAGGAGCGCGAGATCCTCGAGGAGCTCAAGAAGGTGGGTGGCTGATGGACCCGGATCTGCTCAAGCAAGGCCCGCGGGAGGCACCCGAGCCGCTGACGGCGGAGGAGCGCACGAGCCGCAAGGGCATGAAGACGGCCGGCGGCGGCATCGCCGCGGGCGGGATCGGTCTCGCAAAGGCAGGCTTCCTCGGCAAGTTCCTCATCTACCTGTTCCTCTGGAACGGCGTCCGGACCGCGTTCCTGCTCGGCGGCTGGATTGGGCTCGCACTCATCGCCACCGCCATCGGCGGGTTCATCTACTACCGCAAGCAGAGGCAGGCCGCAGCATCGTGAACGACCGCGGCATGTACGCGATCAGCGTCGCTGCCGAGCTCGTCGGCATGCATCCGCAGACGCTGCGCATCTACGAGACCAAGGGTCTCGTTCGGCCGCAGCGCACGCCCGGCGGCACACGCCTCTACTCGGAGGCGGACGTCGAGCGGCTGCGAATCATCCAGCGGCTCACGACCGAGCTCGGCCTGAATCTCGCCGGGGTCGAGGTCGCGCTGCGCCTCGAGAACGAGCTGCGCAAGGCGCACGCGCAGATCGACCGGCTGCAGCGTGAAGCGAAACAGGAAGTGCAGAACGTGCACAAGCACTACCGCCGCGATCTCGTGCTCTATCGCGACGAGCGGCTTCCGGAAAGGCGTTGATGGATTTCACCAAGCTCACCGTCAAGTCGCAGGAAGCGGTCGCCGCCGCGCAGGAGCTGGCGCGCCGTTCCGGCAATCCCGAGCTGTACCCCGAGCACCTCGTGCTCGCGCTCCTCGACCAGGAGCTGCCGCGCGAGCTCGTTCCCGACGCCGACGCGTTGCGTGCGCAGGCGGAGGCCACCTTGGCCGCGAAACCTCGCATCGAGGGCGCGCAGCAGCAGCCGAACGTGTCGGCCGCGCTGTCGAAGGTCCTGGATCGCGCTTCCGACGAAGCACGATCGATGAACGACGACTACGTGTCCACGGAGCACCTTCTGTTAGCGCTCGATGTCGTCGATCGCAAGCAGCTGGAGGCGAAGATCAAGGCTGTGCGCGGCGGCCAGCGCGTCACCTCGCAGGACCCGGAGGGCACGTATCAGGCGCTGTCGAAGTTCGGCCGCGACCTCACCGAGGCGGCAGAGCAGGGGAAGCTCGACCCGGTCATCGGGCGCGACGAGGAGATCCGGCGCGTCATCCAGGTGCTCTCCCGCCGAACGAAGAACAACCCGGTGCTGATCGGCGAGCCCGGAACCGGCAAGACCGCCATCGTCGAGGGGCTCGCGCAGCGCATCGTCGACGGCGACGTGCCCGAGGGGCTGAAGGGCAAGCGCGTGTGGGCGCTCGACATCGGCGCGATGCTCGCGGGCGCGAAGTACCGCGGCGAGTTCGAGGAGCGGCTGAAGGCCGTCCTCACCGAGATTCGCAACGCCGAGGGCAACCTCATCCTCTTCATCGACGAGCTGCACACGATCGTCGGCGCAGGCGCCGCCGAAGGCGCGGTCGATGCCGCGAACATGCTCAAGCCCATGTTGGCGCGCGGCGAGCTCCGCTGCGTCGGCGCGACGACGCTCGACGAGTACCGGAAGCACATCGAAAAGGACGCAGCGCTCGAACGGCGCTTCCAGCCGATCTTCGTCGGAGAGCCCTCGGTGCCGGACACGATCGCGATCCTGCGCGGACTGAAGGAAACGTACGAGTCGCACCACGGCGTCCGCATCCGCGACGCAGCGCTCGTCGCCGCCGCCGTGCTCTCGCACCGCTACATCGCCGACCGCTTCCTCCCCGACAAGGCGATCGACCTCGTCGACGAGGCGGCGTCGCGCCTGCGCATGGAGATCGACTCGTCGCCCATCGAGCTCGACGAGGCCGAGCGGCGCGTACGGCAGCTCGAGATCGAGCTCGCCTCCGGCCCCGAGAACCGCAAGGCACTGGAGCAGGAGCTGGCGGAGGTGAAGGAGCGCCGCAACGGGCTCGCGGCGCGCTGGGAGCGCGAAAAGGCGGCGCTCGACCGGATCAAGGAGATCACGAAGCTCGTCGACGACCTGCGGCGCGAGGCCGAGCGCGAGGAGCGTGCCGGCAACCTGCAGCGCGTCGCCGAGATCCGCTACGGCGAGCTGCCGGCGCTCGAGCAGGAGCTGTCCGAGAGCCAGCTCGAGGACCCGATGGTGAAGGAAGAGGTCGACGAGGACGACATCGCCGCCGTCGTCGCGCGCTGGACCGGCATCCCGGTCGACCGGCTGCTCGAGGGCGAGACGGAGAAGCTCATCCACATGGAGGAGCGGCTGCACCAGCGGGTCGTCGGACAGGACGAGGCGGTCGCGGCGGTCGCGAACGCGTTGCGGCGCGCGCGTACGGGCCTCCAGGACCCGAACCGTCCGATCGGCTCGTTCGTCTTCCTCGGGCCGACGGGCGTCGGCAAGACCGAGCTCGCCCGCGCCCTCGCGGAGTTCATGTTCGACGACGAGCGGGCGATGGTGCGGCTCGACATGTCGGAGTACCAGGAGCGGCACACGGTGGCGCGGCTCCTCGGCGCACCCCCTGGCTACATCGGATACGAAGAGGGCGGCCAGCTGACGGAGGCCGTGCGGCGCCGCCCGTACTCGGTCGTGCTGCTCGACGAGATCGAGAAGGCGCACGCCGAGGTTTTCGACGTGCTGCTGCAGGTGCTTGACGACGGACGACTGACTGACGGTCAGGGTCGCACGGTCGACTTCCGCAACACGGTGTTGATCATGACGTCGAACATCCGCAGCGCCGAGCAGATGCGCGAGCGCTTCCGCCCCGAGTTCCTCAACCGGATCGACGAGATCGTCGTCTTCGACGAGCTCTCGCGCGAGCAGATCGCGGAGATCGTCGAGCACCAGCTCGAGCGCCTCCGCGAGCGGCTGGCCGAGCGCGGGATCGCGCTCGAGCTGACCGACGCGGCGAAGGACGCGATCGCCGAGGCCGGCTGGGATCCGGCGTACGGCGCCCGCCCGCTCAAGCGTGCGATTCAGCGGCTCGTCGAGAACCCGCTGGCGCTTCGCCTCCTCGAGGGCGACTTCGGCGACGGCGACACGATCAAGGTCGACGCGTTTGAGGGCGAGATCGTCTTCGAGCGCGCAGGCAACCGAGCCGTAACGAGAGTTTAAGAAACCGTTCACGAGCTTCCAGCGAACCTCCGGAGGTCAACTCCGAGGAGGAATCGTGAAGAAGCTCGTCACGCTCGTTCTGGCAGGAACGCTCGCAGCGCTCGCCGTCACGGCGTTCGCCGGAGCCGCGCGCACTGCCAGCCCGATCATGATCGCCGCGAAGCTGACGGCGAAGCAAGAGGTGCCGAAGCAGGTCGTCAAGAACACGAAGGCGTCCGGCTCGTTCACCGGCGACATCACCGGCACGAAGCTGACGTGGACGCTGAAGTTCTCTCACCTGACCGGCCCGGCAACGGCGGCGCACATCCACCTCGGTGTGATGGGCGCATCCGGCAAGGTGGTCGTGCCGCTTTGCGGGCCGTGCAAGAGCCCGGTCAAGGGGACGGCAACGCTGACGAAGGCCCTCCTCAAAGACCTGAAGACGCACAAGCTGTACGTGAATGTCCACACCGCGAAGAACCCGAACGGGGAGATTCGCGGGCAGCTCGCGACGGGCTAGGGTCCGCCGTGTGCTGATCGTCGCCGCAACCGAGCGCGAGCTCGGGCACGTCCGCCGCTTCGACACGTTCTGTTGCGGGATCGGACCAGTGGAGGCGGCGGTGCGGACGGCGCAGGCGCTCGGTGAACGCCGGCCGGACGCGGTGATTCACATCGGGATCGCAGGGGCTCGAGGAATCGAGCCCCTGTCGGTCGTCCTCGGATCGGAAGCCGTCTATGAAGACGCGCGCGGGTCGTCCGTGGAGGCGTGCGTCGAGCCCGATGCGACGCTCCTTGCGCGTCTCATGACTGCGCTGCCCGAAGCGCGTGTGCTTCCCATCGGGACGAGTGCGCGCGTCGGCGGGACGAGCGTGTGCGAAGTCGAGGCGATGGAGGGCTTCGGCGTGCTGCGCGCGTGCGCGCTCGCGGGAGTGCCGGCGGTCGAGCTGCGCGTCATCTCCAATGCGATCGACGAGCCCGACCGCGCGAAGTGGCGCTTCGACGAGGCGTTCGAGCTGCTCGGAGCGGTTCTAGATCGACTCGATGTCGTCTAGGAACTGCGCGTTGCCGTGCAGCGGCGGTGCGCCGCACGCGAAGAAGAGGATCTCCTCGTCGGTCTCGTTGCGCGCTTGCATCGCGGTGCCGATGTGCACGACGACGACGCCGCCGGGCTCGACATCGACGCGCTCCGGCGGCTCGCCGAGCAGCATCGTCAGCGTCCCCTGGATCGGGACGAAGATCTCCTCCTGCTCCGCGTCGGCGTGGCGACGGCCGCGGACGTGCGCCGGATAGCGCCACATGCGCGCCCGCGAGTGCTCCATCTTGGTGGCGTCGGTGACGGAGGCTGTGTGGCGCGGCGCCTGGCCTTCGTGGCCCGGCCGCTCCTCCCACGCGAGATCCGCCCGCTGCACGATGTCGTAGCCCATGGGGCGACGATACCCTGCCGCGCATGGCCGAGGAGCTTCCTGCCGCGCTCCCGCCCGCGGAGCGAACCGTCGGCCAGCTCATCGCGGAGTCGATCCGGCTGTACGGGAGCAAGTTCTGGGCCGTCGTGCCGCTCGGCCTGCCGTTCGTCGTCGTCGACGTCGCCGGCGTCGGCCACAGCGTGAACGTGCAGACGCTCCTGCTCTGGGCGTTCGCGCCGCTTTTCTGCGCCGCATACGTGCGCGCGTCGCAGCTCGTCACCGGCGGGACCCCGACGCTGTCGGCGCTTGTCACGGCGGTGATCGTGTTCCTGCCGTTCCCGATCCTGCTGCGCATCTACGTTCTGCCGGGCGTCGCATGGTTCGGCCTGTTCGGCCTCGCGGTGCCTGCGGCGGTGACAGAAGGGCTCGGCATCCGGACGGCGCTCCGGCGGGGCCGCGCTCTTGGGCAGGCCGACCTCGTGCACGCGATCGGCGGCATCGCCGCGCTCGCGCTCGTCTACGGCGTGAGCCGCTCGATGCTGCTCATCCTTCTGCACACGCAGGGAAACCAGGCGCAGGCGGTGGCGCTCGTGCTCGCCGACCTCGTCCTTTCGCCGCTGCTCTTCATCGGAGCGGCACTCCTGTATCTGGATCAGTCCGCCCGGGTGAAGTAGGTTCACGGCATGGCCATCTACATCTTGCTCTCGAGCCTGTCGCAGCAGGGCGTGCAGACGCTGAAGTCGAACCCCGATCGCTTGCGGGAGGTGAACCGCGACGTCGAGGAGCTCGGCGCCAAGGTGCTGCACCAGTGGGCGACGCTCGGCGACTTCGACTTCGTCAACGTCGTCGAGGCGCCGGACACGGCGACGATCGCGCGTGTGTCGGTCGCGCTCGCCGCGCGCGGGTCGACGCGGATCCAGACGCTGCCCGCGCTGACGATCGACGACTTCGTGGCGACGCTGAGCTAATCAATCTCCGCGGCGACGCGGCGGACGGTCACGCCCCACGCCTTGCCCGAGGCGAAGAGCTCGTCCGGGTCGACGTCCGCGAGCCAGCCGAGGAAGTGCGACTCGGGCTCCGCCTCCGTCGAGCCGAACACGGCCGGGTAGATCTTTGCCGCGGGCGCCTCGCGCTTGCCGCTCGCGATCTCGTCGGCGCGGCGTTCCGCTTCCTCCGAGGCGGGACCTTCCATGTACCCGCGCGGCATAGTGGGAGTGTGCCCGACGCCCTGGTGGTCCGGAACCTCGCCAAGCGCTACAGCTCCGTCCAGGCGCTGAAGGGCGTCGACCTGGACGTCGGCGAGGGCGAGCTCGTCGGCCTCCTCGGCCCGAACGGCGCCGGCAAGTCGACGCTCCTGAAGATCGCCGTCGGCCTCGTGCGCCCAACCTCCGGAGAGGCCACCGTCGCAGGCGCCCGCGCCGGGTCGCGCGCCGCGCGCGCGGAGCTCGGCTACCTCGCCGAGATGTTCCGCTTCCCCGGCTGGTACACCGCGGACGAGGTGCTCGAGCTGCATCAGCGGCTCAGCGGCTCGCGCGGCGGTGCGGCGGAGCGCAAGCGGCTGCTCGAGCTCGTCGCGCTCGCCGATGCCATGGACCGTCGCGTGGACGGGATGTCCAAGGGGATGCAGCAGCGTCTCGGCGTCGCGCAGGCGCTCGTCGGTGAGCCGCGCCTGCTGATGCTCGACGAGCCGACCTCCGCGCTCGACCCGGTCGGCCGCCGCACGGTGCGGCTCCTGCTCGAGGAGCTGCGCGGCCGCGGCGTGTCGGTGCTTCTGAACTCGCATTTGCTGTCCGAGGTCGAGCTCGTGTGCGACCGCGTCGCCATCCTGCTCGGCGGCGAGCTCGTTGCCGTCGGGTCGCCGCACGATCTCTCGCGCCCGCGCGGCGTCGAGCTGGAGACCGACGAGGGCATCCATCGCGTCGAGGGCGCCACGCGCGAGGACGCCCCGCGGCTCGTCGCGGAAGCGGTCGCCGCGGGACGGCAGGTCTACGGCGTGAACGTCCTCACCTCCACGCTCGAGGACGTCTACCTCGAAGCGGTTGGAGGAGAGACGTCATGACGCCCGTGTGGGTGATCGTCGGCTACGGCTTTCGCGAGGCCGTGCGCCGCAAGATGTTCGCCGTCGTCATCGTCCTGACGGTCGCGTTCCTGTTTCTCTTCTGGCTCGCGAACCACTACGTGTTCAAGGATCTGTCCACGATCACGCCGCCGCATGACGTGAACGTCGACACGCGCACCTTCGCCGGAGCATTCCTCGTCGGCCTGTCGATGTTTGCGACGCTCTTCCTCGGCGTCGTGCTCGCCGTGTTCCTCACGCTCGGCGCGGTCACCGGCGACGCCGAGCGCGGATTGCTCCAGCCGCTCGTCGCGCGCCCGATCGGGCGCGCCACGCTTCTCGTCGCGCGCTTCCTCGGCGCCGGCGCCGTCTGCACCGCGTATGTGCTGACGGTCTACTTCGCCGGCCTGCTCATCACCGGGCTGACCGGCCACTGGTGGCCCGACCAGGTCGCGTGGCCCGGGGTCGAGCTCGCCGGCGGTGTTCTCGTCGTGATCGCACTCTCACTCCTCGGCTCGGTCGTGCTCTCGTCCACGGCGAACGGGATCGCGATCTTCATGCTCTTCGGCGCCGGCCTCGTGGCGGGACTCCTCGGATCGATCGGGCACGCGCTCAACTCGCACACGATCAAGCACGCGTCCGCGATCGCGTCGTGGGCGCTCCCGTTCGAGGCGCTCTACCAGGACGGGCTGCGCATGATCACCGAGCACGCGTCCGGGCTCACCGGCTTCCTGCTCCAGCTCGGGCCGTTCGGCGGGGCGTACGTGCACGGGTGGGGGATCCGCCTGTGGGCCGTCGCCTACGTCCTGATCGTCGGCGCGGTCGCGCTCGTCAGCTTCGCGCGGAAGGATCTGTAGCGGCGATCTCACCGGCGAGGCGCGCATTCTGCGCGACGAGATCCTTGTTCGCCCGTAGCGTGCGGCCGCCGCTCTCGCGATGAAGGTAGGAGAGGACGAACGGCGTCACCGCCTGGCCGCTGACGCTCTGCGCCTGCGCCTCGAACAGCGCGTGCTCGATGAGCGGCTCGACGTCGTCGAGCGGCTCGTCCGGCGGGCGGCCGAGGAGCAGGCCTCCGCCGCCGAGCTCCCAGTGCGTCCGCGCGATGCGTGCCGCCTCCTCCGCCGACTCGACGCGCGCGGACACCGGCGGTCCGCCGGCGGCGGCGTAGAAGAGCGGCATCGTGTCGATGCGGAATCCCAGCATCGGCACCCCGAGGGTCTCGAGCAGCTCCGCCGTCGCCGGCACGTCGAGGAGCGACTTCACGCCCGCTGAGACGACGAGCGCCGACGTCTTCGCGAGTTGTCCGAGGTCGGCGGACACGTCGGGCGGATCGGGAAAGCCGCGATGGACGCCGCCGAGGCCGCCCGTCGCCATGAACGAGATCCCCGTTGCGCGCGCGACCGCGAGCGTGCCGCCCACCGTCGTCGCGCCGACCGCGCGCTGCTCGACGGCGACCGCGAGGTCGCGCGGCCCGATCTTGCGCGCCGACGCGTCGAAGCGCGCGAGTTCGTCCTCCGTCAGCCCGACGACGATCTCGCCGTCGAGCACGCCGATCGTCGCCGGTGTCGCGCCGCCGGCGCGCACCTGCCGCTCCGACTCGAGCCCGACCTCGACGCCCTCGCCGGGCGGAAAGCCATGCGCGATGAGCGTCGTCTCGAGTGCGACGACCGCGCTCGCCTCGCGCACCTCGTCCGTGATGCGGATCACGCCGGCCGCTCCATCTCGACAAACCGGCTGCGCTCGTCCGCCTTCACCTCGCGGAATCCCGCTCGGCGGTATGCGCGCAACGCGCGCTCGTTCCAACGGGCGACCCACAGGCGGAAGCGCAGCGGCTCCCACTGCGCGCGTGCGTATTCGAGCCCGGCCTCGATGAACGGCTGCGCGAGCCCGCGGCCGGTGAGGTCGGGGCGCATGCCGAGGCCGATGCGCACCTCGTCGTGCTCACGCACGAAGTTGAAGAAGCCGACGAGGGTGCCGTCGTCCCCGACGATCGCGCGCAGGCCATCGCGCCGCACCGCGTTCGAGAACAGCTCGACGCGCCGCGGATCGGACGCGGTGTCGTACCACTCGTACGGGAACTCGTAGCGCCACTCCGCGATCTCGGCGGCGTGCTCCTCGCTCAACGGCTCGACGTTCACGGCAGCGACCCTACTGTCGCGATGCAGCGCGCCGCAGCGTCGAGCCCGCGCCGGGCCGCCTCCTCGAGCGAGCCGCCGACGAGGAATCCGGCCGCGAACGCATCGCCGGCGCCGGTCGTGTCGACGACGTTCGTCTCGACCGGCGCGAGGTCGAGGCGTGCGTCCTCGGTGACGACCGTCGCGCCGCGCGGCCCGCGCTTGATCACGCCGGTCGGCGCCGTGAGGTACGCGCCGCCGAGCATCTCCCACTCCGCCTCGGTGGCGAAGAGGACGTCCGGAGCGATGACGTCGAGCAGTTCGCGGAAACGGACCGGTCCGAAGGTACGGATCTCCGTCCACGCGGCGACGTCGACCGACACGCGCGCACCGCGGTCGCGTGCGATCGTCGCTGCGAGCAGGGCGGTGTCCGAGACCGGCTCGCGCAGGAGCGCGTAGCCGGAGAGATGGAGGACGTCGCAGTCGAGCCACGCCGCGTCCAGCTCGGTGGGCTCGAACGACGGCGCGACGCCGCGGTCGGACGCGAGCGAGCGCTCGCCGTCGCCGCCGACGATGGAGACGACGACCCCGGTCGCGCCCGTGACGATCGGCCCGACGACCTCGACGCCGCGGTTCGTGAGCTCGCGCGCGACAAGCTCGCCCGTCGCGTCGGTACCGCGCTTCGCGATGCAGCGGGCGTCCGCTCCGAGCTCCCTCGCCCAGGCGGCGACGTTGGCCGCCTGGCCGCCTGCGCCGGCGCGCGTGGCCGCGCGAACGTCGCCGCCGGGAGCGAGCGGCTCCTCGAGCCGCACGATCACGTCGAGCATCACGTCGCCGAGCGTTGCGATCCGCACTTCTACAATCGTCCCATGGAAGGGGAGGACAGGGCAGCTCGACTACGTTCGTTTCTCATCGGGAGCGTCGTCGGTGCGTCCGCCGCGGTCGCTGCGGCGCAGAGACGGCGCGATCTCGCGCGCCGACGACGCGAGCGGCAACTCCATCCCGCCGGGCTCGCGGCGTTCGAGGAAGCGCCCTGCTTCCAGGAGCTCCTCGAGCAGGAGCGGGCGCAGGACGGCTGAAAGTAGCCTTAGCTCCCCGTGCCCATCTACGAATACCGCTGCCCGAACGGTCACCTGTTCGAGCGCTTCCAGTCCATGACCGCGCCCGCGCCGGAGAAATGCGACGTGTGCGGCGCCGCGCCGGTCGAGCTCGTCCTCTACCCGGTCGCGATCCACTACAAGGGCTCGGGCTTCTATTCGACCGATTACGGCAAGGGGAAGACGGCGAAGAAGGACGGCGGCGAGGGCGGATCGTCCTCGGACGCGCCGAAGACCGATTCGAAGCCGGTGGAGAAGAAGCCCGCCGCCTCGAGCGGCGACTCATGAACAAGTAACAACGTGTTACTTGAAGGTCTGATTTCCGACCACGCAGCCGGGGCCGTACAGGCCCGTGCCGGGCGCCGGCGGCTGCGGCGCCGAGTTCCCGAGCACCTCCTGCACCACCTGGATGTTCTCCTCCGTGCCGGTGATGAACCCGTTGCCGGTCGCCGAACCGCCGAGCCGGCAGTGGACGACCTCGCCGGCCCGGAACTTCACCCATGCGAGCTGCATGAAGTCCCAGGTGGAGAGGTCGGTCGAGATCGGAGCCAGGAGCGACGAGCCGTCGAACGGGAGCGAGAAGAAGCGCGTCGGGCTCGCGAGCTTCGCGAGCGTCGCCTGCATCACGGCCTGCTGGTTCTGGCTGCGCTTGAAGTCCGTCCATGACGGGTCGAACTGGTTCTCGCGGATGCGCGAGTAGATGAGCGCGGTGTGGCCGTTCATGTGCTGCGGCCCCTTCGCGAAGCGCCAGCCCGGCCACTGCTGGCAGCGCGTTGCAGAGGAGAACGGGCAGTCGAAGCGGTTGGAGAGGATCTTCTCCGGCACGTTCACGGTGATGCCGCCGACGGCGTCGATGAGCTTCTGGAACGAGCCGAAGTCCACGACGACGACGTGGTTGACCGGGAGCTGCGACCCGAGGAGCTGGTCGACCGTCTGGACGGCGAGTCTCGGGCCGCCGATCTGCATCGCGCCGTTGATCTTCTGGTACACACCGTTGATCGTCACCCCGAGGTCACGGGGAATGGAGAGGTACGTGATCCGGTGGCGGCTCGGGTCGGTGCGCAGCAGCATCATCGAGTCGCTGTGCTCGTCGGCGTTGCGTCCCGCCTGGCCGTTCGTTGAATGGTCGGTGCCGAGCAGAAGGATGTTCGTCGGCGAGTCGAGGATGAGCCCGTTCTGGCTCGTGAGCGCCGCGGTCGTTCCCGGCGCGAGCCGTTTGTTCGCGTCCGCGACGCCGCTGTGCACGGAGAGGTAGCCCGCCACACCCCAGATGACGAAGAACACGGCGAGGACGAGCAGCGTGAGCAGCGTCCAGCGCCTCCACGACCATCCCTTCTTCCGGCGCACGACCCCGCGGTCGCCGCTCTTGTCCGGCTTGTCGCGCCCGGAGAGCGGCACTTTCCCCTTCTGCCGTCCGCCCTTGTAGACGCGGTACGGCTTCTCCCCGGAGGCGGCCATCCGGCGGGTTACGGTACCCGCTCACGATGAGCAGTACGCATGCGATCGGCGTGGACCTCGGAGGGACGAAGATCCTCGCCGGCGTCGTCACGCGGGAGGGCGAGGTGCTGCGGCGCCACGAGCGCGCGACGCCGAAGACGCAGGACGAGCTGTACGTCGAGCTGGACGCGGCCGTCGACGAGCTGATGACGGACGAGGTGGGCGCGCTCGGATTCGGCATTCCAGGCCCGATCGACCAGCTCACGGGCGGCGTGTACGAGGCGGTGAATACGCCGATCGCCGACCCGCATTTCCGCGGGCGGATGCACGAGCGCTTTCGGATTCCCGTCGGGATCGACAACGACGCGAACGCGGCCTGCATCGCCGAATGGAAGGTGGGTGCGGCGCGCGGCGTGGACGACGTGCTCATGCTCACGGTCGGAACCGGCCTGGGCGGGGGCGTCATCACCGGCGGCAAGCCGTTCCGGGGCGCGACCGGCGCCGGCGTCGAGCTCGGCCACGTCGTCATCGTCCACGACGGTCGCCCGTGTCAGGGGCGCTGCACCGGTCGCGGCCACCTGGAGGCGTACGTGACCGGCGTCGCCGCGACGGCGGCCGCGCAGGAGGCGTTCGGCCCGGCAGCGGATGCACATCGGCTCGTGCGGCTCGCGAACGAGGGCGACGAGACGGCGCGGACGATCCTCGCCGACATCGGGGCGCATCTCGGGTCCGGCATGGGCTCGTTCGTGAACATCTTCGAGCCGCGACGTCTCGTCATCGGCGGCGGCTTCGGCATCGCCGCATGGGAGTGGGTCATGCCTGCGGCGGAGGAGATCATGCAGCGCGAGGCGCTTCGCCCGATGCGCGACGAGGTGCGCGTCGTGCGCGCGGAGCTCGGCACGGCGGCAGGGCTCATCGGCGCGGCGTTCGTCGCGTTCGAGGCGCTCGACGAGAGCTAGCCGTGCCGCTCGCCGTCTGCGCGACGCCGATCGGGAACCTCGAGGACGTGACGCTGCGCGTGCTCGCGGAGCTGCGCGAGGCGGATCTCGTCTTGTGCGAGGACACGCGTCACACGCGCACGTTGCTCGAACGGCACGACATCCGCGCGCGCGTCCTCTCCTACCACGAGCACAACGAGTCGGCGCGCACGGCGGAGCTCTTGCCGCGGCTCGAGGCGGGGGAGCGGATCGCGCTCGTCACCGACGCCGGTCTGCCGGGCGTGTCCGATCCGGGTGCGCGCATCGTGCGCGCGGCCCTGGACGCGGGCATTGCCGTGACCGTGCTGCCGGGGCCGTCGGCGGTGGAGACGGCGCTCGTCGCGTCCGGCCTCGTCGGCGAGCGCTACCAGTTCCTCGGCTTCCTGCCGCGCACCGAGAAGGCGCTCGCGGCGGTGTGGGAGGAGCTCGCCGCGTGGCGCTGGCCTGCGGTCGCGTTCGAGTCGGCGCAGCGCCTTCCGGCGACGCTCCGCTCGCTCGCGGCGGCCGATCCCGCACGCGAGGCGGCGGTGTGCCGCGAACTGACGAAGAAGTTCGAGGAAGTCGTGCGCGGGACGGCGCAGGAGCTCGCGGAGCGCTTCGCCGAACCTCCGAAGGGCGAGATCGCGCTCGTCGTCGGGCCGGCGCGCGAGCCGCGCACTGTCCGGGAGGACGTGGCACTCGCGGCCGTGGCCGAGTTGGTCGAAGCCGGCATGCCGCGACGGCGCGCGGCCGAGCTCGTCTCCCGCGTCAGCGGGATCTCGCGCAATCGCCTGTACCGCGGCTCGCTGTAATCATTTTTGACAACGTCTGGTGCCGCTGCTAGCTTGGCGCGCTCACTCCGTTTTCATTGCTGACAACAGAGGAGGCTCCATGCGCCGGCTCGCGCTCGTCGTCCTGCTCTTCCTGCTCTGGGCTCCGGACGCGTACGCCTGGAGCTGGCCGGTGCAAGGCCCTGTTCTGCTCGGGTTCACGTTCGACCCGAGCCATCCGTACGCCGGCGGGCAGCATCGCGGGATCGACATCGGCGCGCTGACCGGGGCGCCCGTGGCGGCGCCCGTCTCCGGCACGATCAGCTTCGCGGGGACGGTGCCGACGAGCGGCAGATCGGTGACGATCGAGACTGCCGACGGCTACTCGGTCACGCTCACGCATCTCGGCTCGATCGGCGTCGCGAAGGGCGCGAGCGTGGCGGAGGGCTCGACCGTGGGCGCCGTCGGGCCGAGCGGGACGCCCGAGCTCGACGTGCCGTACGTGTACATGGGCGTACGCGTGACCGCGAACGCGCAGGGCTATCTCGATCCGCTCTCGTTCCTCCCGGCACCCCCGCCGCCCATGGCCGTGGCGACGCCCGCGCCGCCGCCGCCCACGCCGACACCGGCGCCCGTCGCCGATCCGCCGCAGGCGACGACCACGACGCCGACGGAAACGACGCCGGACACGACCACGACCTCTGCGGCAACCGATCCGCCGCCTGCGGCGACGGCGAGCGACACGACCTCGTCCGACACGACGACGTCCGATACGACGACGGACGGGGCCGGCACGATCGAGCCGCCCGTGTCGGGCACCACATCGGACGCGCCCGCTCCTCCGCCGCAGGCGACAAGCGCCGGCGACGTCTCCGCCCCGGACACGAGCGGCCCGGCCGACACGCCGGCGCCGGACACCACGGACGACGCGCCCGCTCCTCCGCAGCAGGAAGCGACGAGCGGACCCCCGAGCGACCCGCCCGCTGTGACGGTTCCGGACGACGGCGGCAGCACGTCGACCCCGGCCTCGACCGCAACCTCCTACGGCAGCGGGAACACCGTCGCCGGGCCCCCGACCGGCGTGCCCAAGGATCCGCCCTCGCAGCCGCACGTCGCGCCACCGGTGCCCGCCCCGGCGCCGCACGCCACCGTGATCAACCCGGATCCGGGGTTCGATCCGACCGCCTCGACCGAGCCTGACAGCGGCGGCGAAGCCGGCCGGGCCGCCCCGGATGCGACTCCGGCACCGGCCGCAGACGCTGCACCGGTCGCAGCAGACGACGCGTTCGTCGTGCACGCGCTGGTTCCGGCCGTGACCTTCGCTGCTCCCGCCGCCGCGGTCGCGGCCGCTCGGCCGGGCCGCACGTGGATCGTTCGCGCGGTCGCGCCTGGTGTCCGGCGAACTGCGCCGTCCGCGGCGCCCACGGCTCCGACGGCCACGCGTCACCCCGTGCGTGGACGCACCCACGGCCCCGGTCGCCGCGGCGTCGGGCCGCCGGCGCGTCGGTCCACACATGTCGCCGTTCCCGCGCGGCCCGGCCGTCCGCTCTGGCTGCTCGTCCTCCTGCTCGCGCTCGCCTGCGCGGCGGCGCTGAAAGTGGTTCGTATGATCTCTAGCTCCTCGACGACGTCCGAAGGAGCGCACCCTGTCGCAGTCGCAGAAGATCCTCGTCGCGGTCGCATGGCCGTACGCGAGCGGACCGCGGCACCTGGGCCATGTCGCCGGCCCCGGCGTGCCGTCCGACATCTTCGCCCGCTATCACCGCCTCAAGGGCAACGACGTCCTCATGGTGAGCGGGACGGACGAGCACGGCACGCCGGTGATGGTGTCGGCGGATCGCGAAGGCGTGTCGCCTCGTGAGCTCGCCGACCGCAACAACGCGCTCATCCTCGACGACTACGTCCGGCTCGGATTCACGTTCGACACGTTCACGCGGACGACGACGCCGAACCACTACGACGTCACGCAGGACGTCTTCCGGACGCTGTACGACAAGGGCTACCTCATCGAGCGAACGACGCTCGGCGCGTTCTCCCCCGCCACGGGGCGGACGCTGCCCGACCGCTATATCGAGGGCACGTGCCCAATCTGTGAGTACCCGCACGCGCGCGGCGACCAGTGCGACAACTGCGGCAACCAGCTCGACCCCGTCGACCTGGTCGAGCCGCGCTCGATCATCGACGGCTCGACACCCGAGTTCCGGGAGACGACGCATCTCTTTCTCGATCTGCCGGCGTTCGCGACGCAGCTCGAGGAGTGGCTGACGGCCCAGACGCACTGGCGTCCGAACGTGCGCAACTTCGCCCTCGGGCTGGTGCGCGACCTGAAGCCGCGCGCGATGACGCGCGACATCGACTGGGGCGTCCCGGTGCCGGTGCCCGGCTATCCGGAGGACACGAAGCGCATCTACGTCTGGTTCGACGCCGTCATCGGCTACCTGTCCGCCAGCATCGAATGGGCGCACAACCGCGGAACGCCCGATGCGTGGCGCGAGTGGTGGCAGAACGACGCCGCGCGCCACTTCTACTTCATGGGCAAGGACAACATCGTCTTCCACGCGATCATCTGGCCGGCGATGCTCATGGGGTACGGCGACGACCTGCAGCTGCCGTACAACGTCGTCTCGAGCGAGTTCCTCACCATGGAGGGGCGCAAGGCCTCGACGAGTCGCAACATCGCGGTCTGGGTCGGCGACTTCCTCACGCGCTACGACCCCGATCCGCTGCGCTACTACCTCACCGCGGCCGGCCCCGAGACGCAGGACTCCGACTTCACGTGGGACGAGTTCGTACGGCGCAACAACGACGAGCTGCTCGCCAACTGGGGCAACCTCGTCAACCGCACGCTCGTGAACGCGCATCGGACGTTCGGCGAGGTTCCGGCGCCGGGCGAGCTCACCGAGGCCGACCGCCGCGTGCTCGACGCTGTCGCGGCCGGCTTCGACGCGGTCGGCGGCCTGATCGAGCAGGTGCGCTTCAAGGCCGCGCTCGCCGAGGCGATGCGGATCAGCTCGCTCGCGAACCAGTACGTCGCCGACCAGGAGCCGTGGACGCTCGTGAAGACCGACCGCGACCGCGCCGCCACCGTCCTCTACGTCGCGCTCCAGTGCGTCGACTCGCTGAAGACGCTGCTCGCGCCGTTTCTCCCGTTCACCTCGCAGGTCGTGCACGAGCTGCTCGGCCACGACGGTGTGCTCGCCGGAGTGCCCGAGATCCGCAGCCTCGAGGACCACAACATCCTGACCGGCGACTACGCGAGCTGGGTCGGCACGTGGGCGCCGAGCGCGCTCGAGCCCGGCCGGAGGCTGCGCGAGCCGATGCCGCTCTTCCGCAAGCTCCCGCCCGAGACCGCGGCGGAGGAGCTCGCGCGTCTCGGCATCGACACGCAGTGATCGACACGCACGCGCACCTCGACGCGCTCGACGACGATCCCGCCGACGTCGTCGCGCGAGCCCGCGACGCCGGCGTCACGCGCATCCTCACCATCGGCACCGCGCAGGCGGTCGAGCTCGCGCAGCGATTCGAGGACGTCTACGCCGTCGTCGGCGTCCATCCGCACGAGGCCGAGACAGGCGACCTGGACGAGATCCGCCGCCTGCAACAGCACCCGAAGGTGGTCGCGGTGGGCGAGATCGGCCTCGACTGGTACCGCGACTACGCCACACCCGAGGCGCAGCGGTATATGTTCGAGTCCCAGCTCGGTCTCGCCGCCGAGCTGGGGAAACCCGTCGTCATCCACACGCGCGCCGCCGACGACGACACGCTCGCTGCTCTCTCGGCGTTCGACGGGACGGTCGTCCTGCACTGCTTCTCCTCGCCGCGGCTGCTGCCGACGGCGCTCGAGCGCGGCTGGTACGTGTCGTTCGCCGGCAACGCGACGTTCCCGAACGCGAGCGAGCTCCGCCTCGCGGCGAGCCAGGTGCCTGCCGACCGGATCCTCGCGGAGACCGACTCGCCGTATCTCGCGCCCCAGCCGGTGCGCGGCCGTCGCAACGAGCCCGCGTACGTCATGTACACCCTCGCCGCGCTCGCGCAGGCGCGCGGCGAGGACGCCGCGGAGCTCGAAGGGCGTATCGACGCCAATGCCACCGCATGCTTCGGACTGTGAA
Organism: Gaiellaceae bacterium; assembly: GCA_035532535.1. Taxonomy (GTDB): domain Bacteria; phylum Actinomycetota; class Thermoleophilia; order Gaiellales; family Gaiellaceae; genus Palsa-739. The sequence goes on along the minus strand of DATKQT010000014.1, from coordinate 16,155 downwards.
GAAGGAATACGGGCAGCACTTCCTCGTCGACGAGAACATCCTCGGCGTCATCGGCCGGCTCGCCGCGCTCGCTCCAGAGGACGTCGTCCTCGAGATCGGCCCGGGACACGGAGTGCTGACGCGCTATCTCGCCCAGCGCGTCCGCCACGTGCATGCGGTCGAGATCGACCCGGAGCTCGAGCCGATGCTGCACGAGCTCGGCGACAACGTCGACGTGCTCTTCGGCGACGCGCTCAGGGTCGAGCTGCCGCAGGATGCGACGAAGCTCGTGTCCAACCTGCCCTACAACGTCGCGACACCGATCATCGCGGAGAGCCTCGACGGCCTTCCCAACATCTCCCTGTGGTGTGTGATGGTGCAGCGCGAGGTCGCCGACCGGTTCTTCGCCTCGCCCAACACGAAGGCGTACGGCGCAGTCTCCGTGCTCGTGCAACTCGTGTGCGAGCGGACAGGCTTCCATCCCGTCTCGCGCACGGTCTTTCGTCCGCGGCCGAACGTCGACTCGGCGCTCGTCGCTTTCCGCCGCGCATCGATGCCGGACGACTTCGCGCGCGTGAAGAACGTCGTGGGCGCCGCGTTCGCGCATCGCCGCAAGACGCTCCCCAACTCGCTCGAGCTTGCGGGCGTCGCATCGCGCACAGCGGCGACGGCCGCGCTCGAGTCGATAGGCCGCAATGCGTCCACGCGCGCAGAGGCGCTCGCACCGCCCGAGTTCGTCGCGCTCGCGGAGGCGCTGCGATGAGAGCATCGGCAGCGGCGAAGATCAATCTCGCGCTCGTCGTCGGTCCGACGCGAGACGACGGCAAGCACGACGTCGCCACCGTGTACCAGCGGCTCGCGATCGCCGACCGGCTCGAGCTCGAGCCGGCCCCCGAGCTGCTCGTCGAAGGATTCGACGCAGACACGCTCGTCCGGGGCGCACTCGAGGCTCTGGCGGCGCGCGCCGGGGTCGATCCTCGCTGGCACGTGCGCATCGAGAAGCGCTTGCCGATTGCAGCCGGCATCGGCGGCGGCAGTTCCGATGCCGCTACCGCGCTCCGGCTCGCGAACGCGACGCTCGCCGGGCCACTGCCGGACGCCGACCTGCGCGAGATCGCGGCGGGCCTCGGCGCCGACGTCCCGTTCTTCCTCGTCGACGGCCCGCAGCTCGGGACGGGGGACGGCCGTGTCCTCAAGCCACTCGATCTGCCGCAGGACTTCTGGGTCGTGCTCCTCGTCCCGCGCCTCGTCCAGAAGCTGTCGACGGCTTCCGTCTACGCCGCGTTCGACCTTCGCGACGGCGCCGCCGGCTTCGACGACCGCCGCGCGGCGCTCCTCGCTGCCCTCGACGACGTCCGGCGGCCGCGCGACCTCGCCGCGTTGCCGCCGAACGACCTCGCCTCGTCACCCCTCGCCGACGAGCTGCGCGCGCTCGGCGCGTTCCGCGCCGATGTCACCGGCGCAGGCCCGGCCGTCTACGGGCTCTTCCACCACAAGGTCCGCGCGCAGGCGGCGCAGCGCGCGCTGAAGGGGGCCGGGGAGAGCTGGCTGACCGCACCTGCGTGGTACGGTTGACACGGCTCATGGACTCGTCGCACGCGATCGAGCACGGGACGAGCAGGTCGGGCCGCTGGCTCCGGTCGCGGCGGACGCGCATGGCCCTTTGGATCGCCGCCGCCGAGGCGATCATCGTCGCGGTCTTCCATGACGTCTCCCGCTTCACGGTCATCGCCCTTGCGATCGCGGCGGTCATCCTCTACTGGTACGGCGGTCGGCGAACCCGCTCGGACACGTTCCATCAGGCCTCGTGGATTTTCGCCGTATCGCAGCTTCTGGCCGTGGTTGCGGCCATTCTCGCCTTCGTCGTCTTCTGGACGGCGATCGTGTTCGTGTGCCTGTTCGCGCTCGTCGCCCTGTTCTTCGTCTTCACGGACCGGCGCTAAGATTCCGACCCCTGATGGGGCGTGGCCAAGTGGTAAGGCAACGGGTTTTGGTCCCGTGATCCCAGGTTCGAATCCTGGCGCCCCAGCCACTCTTCACTGACATGGCAGACGACCTCGCAGCAGTCGTGATGGCCGGCGGCCTCGGCACGCGCATGAAGAGCGCGACGCCGAAGCACCTGCACCCGCTCCTGGGCCGGCGCATGGTCGACTGGGTGATCGCTGCCGCACGCGATGCGGGCGTGGCGCGGATCGTCGTCGTCGCGTCACCCGACAGCGCGGGCTCGTACGACGATCTCGAGGTGGCGGTCCAGGAAGCGGCGCTCGGCACCGGCGATGCCGTGCGCGCCGCGCGCGCCGCCCTCGAGGGCACGGACGGAGACGTGCTCGTGCTGAACGGCGACGTGCCTGCGCTCACGGCCGAGACGGTGCTCGCGCTCGTCGACACGCACCGCCGCGCCGCCGCCGCCGCCACGGTGCTGTCGTTCGAGCCCGCCGACGCGCGCGCGTACGGACGCATCGTGCGCGATACGGACGGCCGGCTCGCACGGATCGTCGAGGCCGCCGATGCGACAGAGGACGAGCTCGCGCTCGGCGAGGTCAACTCCGGCATCTATGTCTTCCGGGGCGCGCTGCTCTGGCCCGTCCTCGACCGGCTCGAGCCGCACAACGCCCAGGGCGAGCTGTACGTCACCGACACGCTCGGCCTGCTCGTCGGCGACGGCGAGGTGGTCGCCGTCCACGCGGCAGCCGATCCCTTCGAGGTGGAGGGGATCAACACGCGCGCCGAGCTGGCGCTCGCCGCCGAGGCGCTCCGCGACCGGATCAACGAGGCGCACATGCTCGCCGGGGTCACCATCGTCGACCCGGCCTCGACCTGGATCGACGCAGGCATCGAGATCGAGCCCGACGTCACGATCCATCCGTTCAGCGTCCTGCGTGGCCCGATCCGCATCGCCGCCGGCGCCGAGATCGGCCCGTTCGCCTACGTGCGGCCGGGGACGGTGGTCGGCGAGGGGGCGAAGATCGGGACGTTCGTCGAGGTGAAGGCCTCCACCATCGGGGCCCGGACGAAGGTGCCGCACCTCTCCTACATCGGGGATGCCGACATCGGGGAGGACACGAACATCGCCGCCGGGAACATCACCGCCAATTTCAAGCACGAGCCGGGGGAGCCCAAGGCCAAGACCCGGATCGGCAGCAACGTCAGGACCGGCGTCGACAATACGTTCGATGCTCCTGTCGACATTGGCGACGATGCTTGGATTGCACCGGGCGCGGTCATCACCGATGATGTCCCCTCGGGATCGCTCGCCGGGTTCGCCCCGCGGCAGGAGACGAAGGAAGGGTGGGTCTACGACAGGCATGGAAAGCGTGACCGCGACTGACATTGCGCTGCCCGGGCTGGAGAAGGCCGTCATGACGGAACCGGCCACCGGTCACTGGATCGAACGCGGTCCGCAAAAGCGGCTGATGGTGTTCTCCGGCCGGTCGCACCCCGATCTGGCGGCGCAGATCGCCGAGCGGCTCGGCGTCGAGCTCGGCGACGTCGAGGTCGACACGTTCGCGAACGGCGAGACGTACACCCGCTACCTCGAGTCGATCCGCGGCGCCGACATCTTCATCGTGCAGACCGGGTGTCAGCCGGTCGACCGCCACCTGATGGAGCTCATGTTCATGATCCAGGCGGCGAAGCTCGCTTCGGCGAAGCGCATCACCGCGGTCATGCCGCTCTTCCCGTACGCGCGCCAGGACCGCAAGGCGCGCCCGCGCGAGCCGATCTCAGCGCGCCTCGTCGCCGACATGATCCAGCTCGCCGGCGCCGACCGCGTGCTGACGATGGATCTGCACGCCGGCCAGATTCAGGGTTTCTTCACCATCCCAGTCGACCACATGACGGCGCTGCCGTTGTTCGCGCGCCACTTCCGCGATCTCGGCCTCACGGGGCCGGAGATCGTCTCGGTCGCACCCGACGAAGGACGCGCGAAGATGGCAGTCCGCTTCGCGGAGATGATCGAGGCCGACTTCGCGATCATGCACAAGACGCGGCCGGAGCGCGACCTCGCCGAGGTGACGGAGATCACGGGCAAGGTGCGCGACAAGATCGCGATCGTCGGCGACGACGTGATCATGACCGGCGGGACGCTGATCGCGAACGTCAACGCGCTACGCGCGCAGGGCGTGAAGGGCGTGTGGGTGTTCGCCACCCACGGCGTGTTCTGCGGCGGCGCGCTCGAGCGCTTCCAGGACGCACCGATCGACGGGATCGTCGTCACCGACACGGTTCCGGTGAACCCGCTCGAGGTGCCGCCGAACATGACGATCCTCCCCGTGGCGCAGCTCCTCGCCGAGACGATCATGAACGTTTTCGCCGACGACTCGGTGTCCGCCATTTTCGGCGGCGAAAACCAGTTGTTCTAGATCAACGCATGGATTCCGCGCGACCGGGCACACGCCTGGTATGCGCTGTCCTGGGGTCACGACAGCGGCCGTCGCCGTCGCGCTTGCGCTGAGCGGAAACGCGCTCGCATCGCAGCTCGTCGACCGCAACGCCACCGGCGTGAAGCTGGAGGCGAACACGAACGGCAAAGCGCTGCTCGTCTACCGCGCGCACGGCGCCTCCCGGCACGTGCTCGTGTGGGGCGCGATGAACGCCCTTTTCCCGAGCACCTCCGAGCCGCAGGTGAAGTTCAAGCTCGACTACTCGGGCGGACCGAACTGGCAGGGCTTCACGAACATGTGCGTTCCATATGACGGTCCCGCGCTGCCCGACGTCGTGGCCGCGTGCAAGCTGCCGGACGGCAGTTACTGGGCCGCGCAGCAGTGGGCGCAGCCGCTCCCCGATCTCGGCTTCACGCCGTGGACCGCACCGCAGAGCGCGAAGTGGCTGGAGATCTCCCACTGGCAGGGGCCGACCCCGACGCTCAGCGCGTACACCGACTGGGTGTGGGGCGGCCGCTTCCAGGAAGTGTTCGGCGTATACACGTACGCGGGCAAGCCTGTGCACGGCTTCGGCACGACCCGCTACGGCGCCCCGACCGACGGATACGGGCGACTGATCTTCCTGGACACGTTCGACTCGCCGTACGGCAGCGGATGGCGGCGCGAGAACTCGTTCGTCCCCCACAACCCGACCGGGGTGTTCTGTTACGGCTTCTACAAGTTCGACCCGACCAAGGGCGGCAACCGCCACCCGGCCGGAGACACCGCCGCCCGCGGGCCCGGCCTCGGCACGCGCTACCGGCTGATCGCGCTCGGGCCGGGCGTCGAGCCCAACGTCGCCACCCAGATCGGCGGCCTGCACCCCTACGACCCGACGAATCCCGCCGACGTCACGTACGAGCAGCAGCAGGTCTCGATCCTGAAGACGATCGGCGACAAGAGCTGCCTCGCCGGTCACCGATTGAACTGACCCGTTCGCATCGCCTCGACCCGACCCCGGCGGAGGATCGAGGGTGTCGCTCTATCTGCCGGTCTGACTCTGAGCTACGGCCACGCGCTCGGCGGCGAGTCGCTCTGCCGCCGCGTCGGGCGTGATGCCGTCCTCCGCCGCAGTGCGGAACAGCGTGCGCAGCGTCTCGCCGATCCGTGCCAGGCCCCGGTCGAGCTCGGACTCGGTCCAGCCGAGATCCTCGAGGCCGACGAGCTGGATGACGCCGCCCGCGTTCACGACGTAGTCCGGCGCGTACAGGATTCCCGCAGCGTGCAGCCGGTCGCCGTCCTCCGGCTCGGCGAGCTGGTTGTTCGCACAACCGGCGACCGCGCGGGAGCGCAGTCGCGGAATCGTGTCGGCGTTGAGCGTCCCACCGACAGCGCACGGCGAGTACACGTCGCACTCGGTGCCGATCACATCGTCGGCTGCGACGACGGTTGCGCCTGTCGTTGCCGCGCGCGCCTCGTCGACGTCGGAGACGAGCACCTGCGCACCGCCGGCCTGCAGCAGACGGACGAGATCGGCGCCGACTGAGCCGGCGCCTTGCACGAGCACGCGCATCCCGGCGAGCTCCGGCGAGCCGAAGACGTGCTCGACCGTCGCGCGGATCGCGTACAGCGTCCCCACCGCGGTGCCGCGCGCGCTGTTGCCGCCCTTGCCGGTGGTCCCGTACACCCACGGGCAGCGCTCGGCGACGACGTCGAGGTCGGCGGGAGTGATGTTCATGTCCCCGGCTGTGCGATACGTCCCGCCGAGCGAGGCGACGAGGTCGCCGTAGCGAAGGAGCAACCGCCGGCGCGCGTCGCCGGCCGGAAGCTCGGGGACTGCGAGCACCCCTTTCGCGCCGCCGCGCGGGATATCCGCCGCTGCGAACTTCCGCGTCATCGCGCCGGATAGGCGCATCGCGTCCGCGAGACCGTCGGCTGCAGTGGGGTACACGCGCAGCCGCGTGCCGCCGCCGCCGGGGCCGAGCGCCGTCGAATGGATGCAGACGAACATCCACGCGCCGCTCTCGGCGTCGAAGCGGATGACCGCCTCTTCGCCGTCCCACGCCTGCAGCAACTCTTCGAACACGATGGGATCTTGCCTGCGAACAGCAACGCTTAGGCGCCGAATGAATCGGCGCCTCCTGGGAGCGGCGCTCGTCGAGCGAGCGCCTCGGGTACACTCCGGCGCCGATATGGCTGGAGAACGCACAAAGCTCCTCGTCCTCGCCCGCGACCAGCTGGGCTCGCGCGAGACGCGCAGGCTGCGCAAGCAGGGGCTCATTCCGGGCGTCCTGTACGGCGGCGGCCAGCCCGTCGCCATCTCCGTCGCCGAGCGGGAGCTCCGGCGCGCCCTCACCGGCGCTGCCGGTCTGCACTCGATTCTCGACGTCGAGATCGACGGCGCGGGCACGACGCACTCGTCGATCCTCAAGGAGTACCAGGTCGACAAGATCCGCGGTCACATCACGCACATCGACCTGCAGGAGGTCCCCCTCGACAAGCCGATCCACGCATCGGTGAGCGTGCACCTCATCGGTGCCGACGACGCTCCCGGCGTGCGCGAGGGCGGCGTGCTCTCGCAGCCGCTGCGCGAGATCAACGTCGAAGCGCTGCCGCTCGAAGTTCCCGAGCACATCGACCTCGACGTCTCACACATGGGCATTGGCGACACGCTCCGCATGGGAGACCTTGTCGTCCCCGAGCGCGTGACGCTGCTCGACGACCCGGAGATCGTCGTCGCGACGGTGACCGCTCCGACCCGCGAGATCGAGCCCGAGGGCGTCGAGGGCGAGGAGGGCGTCGAGGGCGAAGAGGGTGCCGAGGGCGAGGGTGCAGACGACTCCGAGGCGCGTAGCGCAGAGGCGCCCGCAGAGGGCGACTCAGCCGAAGCTTCTTCGGAGGAGTAACTCCTGTACCTCGTCGCGGGCTTGGGCAACCCGGGCCGCGAATACGCGCGGAACCGGCACAACGCCGGTTATCTCGTCGTTGACGAGCTCGCGCGCCGGAGCGGCGGGTCGTGGCGCTCGAAGTTCTCCGGCCAGGTGGCCGAGGTGCGGCACGGCGACGCGCGGCTCGTCCTGCTCAAGCCGGAGACGTACATGAACGAGTCGGGCCGCTCGGTCGGCGCGGCCGCGGCGTTCTTCAAGGTCGAGCCGGCGGACGTACTCGTCGTGCACGACGAGGGGGACTTCGACCTCGGTCGGCTGGAGATCAAGCACGGCGGCGGCCTCGCCGGTCACAACGGCCTGCGCTCGATCGCGCAGGCGCTCGGCACGCAGGACTTCACCCGGCTCCGGATCGGCGTCGGTCGTCCCGAGCGCGGCGATCCGCGCTCACTCGCGGACTACGTGCTTGCCAACTTCGACCCGCACGACGACGCGGACGCGCTGATCGAGCGCGCTGCCGACGCCGTCGAGTCGTACGTCACGCAGTAGCGAAGCGCTTCTTCGCGCGTTCGCGCGCCCGCTCGGCCTCGACCTCGCGGTCGCGTGGAACGGCGGTCGTCACGAGCGCCTCGAGCAGGTGGTGCGTCGTGTGCGCGACCTCGTCGATCGCCCGTGCGAAGGCCTCCTCGTTCGCCTTCGACGGCTTCGTGAAGCCGCTTACCTTGCGCACGTACTGCTCGGCCGCTGCGCGCACCTCGTGCGAGGTCGCGGGCGGCTCGAAGTTGTAGAGCGTGTGGATGTTCCGGCACATGCACGGCATCCTAGGGGCGATGCTCGTTCGGCTGCTCCTCGCTGGAGTGGTGCTCGCCTCGCCGCGTGCTGCTTTCGAACGGCTCGCGCCGATGATCTCGAAGGATGTCGGCGAGCCCGTGAAGGTGCGGGTCGAGCGGGTTTCCGGCCACCGGATCGATTTCGAGGTCGTCTATCGGCAGGGCGACGACGACCGTTTCGTCGGCTACGCCGACGGCAATCGCGTGTCCCGGCTGACGGCCTGATCGGCCCGGCGTCGACCGACCTGTACTCGGCCGCGCTCGTCCGCCGCTCGATCGCGATCGTCGTCGGCCGCGGCGTCTAGTCCGACCAGGTGAGCCACATGTTCTTCCTCGACCGGAACGGCCGCGCGCTCCTGTACTGGCAGCACACCTGAGTGCAACTACCATGACCCCCGCGGAACGCGAGTTCCGCCACTCGTCATGGACCGTCCGGTACTCCACGCCTTCGTCGCCGAGCTCGTCGAGAACGAGAACCTCGGCGCGCTCGCCGACGGGATGCCGACGCGGGCTCGCGTGTCGGAGCCCGCGCTTCCGCTCCTGCTCGCGACGCTGCACGAGAAGCTCGACCGGGGCCTGATCTGCCTTCTTCCGGAGGACGCGGATGCGCGTGACGCCGCCGAGGCGGCCGCCTGGTTCCTCGGTGACGAGACCGTCGGTTACCTGCCGAGCCGCGGCGTCGGCTGGGACTCCGGCCTCGAGCCGCCGCCGCACCTCGTGGGCGAGCGCGCCCGCGCGCTCGATGTGCTTGCGCGCGGCGGCCTCGTGTGCGCGTCCGCTCGTGCGCTTGCGGAGCCGATGCCGCCGCCGGCCGCGCGGCCGCAGCCGATCGAGCTACGGGTCGGCGGCGAGTCGGGGGTGGAACTGCTCGCCGAATCGCTCGCCCTTGCCGGCTACGCACGCGTCGAGCGCGTCGACGACCGCGGTCAGGTCGCGGTTCGCGGCGGGATCGTCGACATCTTCCCGGCGACGGGCGGCGAGCCGTTCCGCGTCGAGTTCTTCGGCGACGAGATCGAGTCCATCCGCGCCTTCTCCGCCTTCACGCAGCGCGCGCTCCATCCCGTCGTCGAGGCTGTCGTCTATCCCGCCGCCGAGCGGCGCATCGACCTCGTCGACCAGGAAGCGGAGGGCGTCCCGGACGATCTCGTTCCGGCACTCGACCGCGTACCAGATCTCGTCTTCCAGCCGGACGCGGTGCGGCGTGTATGGGAGGACGACGGTGTGTTCGCGCCACCCTCGCTCGACGGAGCGACAGAGCTCGATCCGTTCCCGCAGACGCAGCCCTTCGCGTTCGAGGCGCAGCGGCCGGCGATCGCGGCACGCGGCCTCGCCGAGGCGGAGACGGAGCTGTCCGCGTTCGTGCGCGCAGGGCAGCGTGTCGTCGTCGCGTTCCCGCATCGCGGCGAGGCCTTGCGGACCCAGAACCTGCTCCGGCGCGTCTCCGCACGCCTGCTGGAGCCGGGCGAGCCGCTGCCCGACGAGGCGGAAGTGCTCTTTGCGATCGCGCCGGCGCGCCGCGGCTTCGTCTGGCGTGACCTCGGCCTCGTCCTGCTCCCCGACCATCAAGTCTTCCGTCGCCGCGTGCCGAAGGAGCGCCGCCTCGGCGGGCGCGCGCTGCAGTCGTTTGCCGACCTGCGCACGGGCGATTACGTCGTACACGAGGATCACGGCGTCGGGAAGCTCCTCGGCTTCGAGACGAAGGAGGTCGCCGGCGTCACCCGCGACTACCTCTTGCTCGCGTTCCGCGGCGACGACCGCCTGTACGTGCCGCACGAGCAGCTCGGGAAGGTCTCGCGGTACGTCGGCGCAGACGCGAAGGCGCCCGCACTCTCGAAGCTCGGCGGTAAGGCGTGGCAGCTGCTCAAGTCGCGTGCACGCGAATCGGTGCAGGAGCTCGCGGGCGATCTGATCGCGCTCTACGCGCAGCGGCAGACGCGCACCGGCATCGCTTACAACCTCGAGCACGAGTGGATCGCGCGCCTCGAGGCGTCGTTCCCGTACCGCGAGACGCCCGACCAGGAGGCGGCGATCGAGGCGGTGAAGGAGGATCTCGAGACGCCGAACCCGATGGATCGCCTCGTGTGCGGGGACGTCGGCTTCGGCAAGACGGAGGTTGCTGTGCGCGCCGCGTTCGCGGTCGCCGTCAACGGCAAGCAGGTGCTCATGCTCGCGCCGACGACGATCCTCGCAGAGCAGCACTGGAACACGTTCCGCGATCGTTTTCGCGACTTCCCCGTCCGCGTCGAGATGGTCTCGCGCTTCCGCGCTCCACGCGAGGTGAAGCAGGTGCTCGCCGACTTCGCCGAAGGGAAGGTCGACGTCCTCATCGGCACGCATCGCGTGCTCAGCCGCGACGTCATCCCGAAGGAGCTCGGCCTCGTCATCCTCGACGAGGAGCAGCGCTTCGGCGTGGCGCAGAAGGAGCTGCTGAAGTCGCTGCGCCTCGAAGTCGACGTGCTCACGCTGAGCGCGACGCCGATCCCGCGCACGCTCCATCTCTCGCTCGCCGGGATGCGCGACATCTCCATCATCGAGACGCCGCCGGAAGGGCGTCGACCGATCCGTACCACCGTCGGCGAGTACGACGAGGAGCTCGTCAAGCTCGCGCTCGAGCGTGAGCGTGAGCGCGACGGCCAAGCGTTCTATCTCCACAACCGCGTCGAGACGATCGAGGAGGCGGCCGAGAAGCTACGGCAGCTCTGCCCCGATCTCCGCTTCCTCGTCGCGCACGGACAGATGCGCGAGAAGGAGCTCGAGGAGAAGATGCACACGTTCCTGCGCGGCGACGCGGACGTGCTCGTCTCGACGACGATCATCGAGTCGGGCATCGACATCCCGCAGGCGAACACGCTCATCGTCGAGCGCGCGGACATGCTCGGGCTCGCGCAGCTGTACCAGATCCGTGGCCGCGTCGGACGCTCCGACGCGACTGCGCACGCGTATCTGTTCTATCCCGACGCGCAGGAGCTCACCGCCGAGGCGCGCGCGCGGCTGGCGACGCTCGCCGACCACACCGAGCTCGGCGCCGGGTTCGCCATCGCGATGCGCGATCTCGAGATTCGCGGTGCCGGCGAGCTTCTCGGCGCCGAGCAGTCCGGTCACGTCGCCGCCGTCGGCTTCGAGCTGTACGTCGAGCTGCTGAACGAGGCGGTCGCCGAGCTGCAGGGCCAGCGCCGGGTCGCGGCCCGGCCGGTCCGGGTCGACGCCCGGATCGACGCCTACGTCCCGCAGCAGTACGTCGGCTCGGAGGCGCTCCGCATCGACATCCACCGCCGCCTCGCGCTCGCCGAGACCGACGACGAGCTGCGCGAGCTCGCGGCCTCGCTCGAGGACCGCTTCGGGCCGCTGCCGGAGCCGGTCGAGCACCTCTTCTCGATCCAGGAGGCGAAGATCAAGCTGGCCGAGCTCGGCGCCGACTACCTCGTGTTCCGCGGCGGAAAAGCCACCGTCGGCCGGCTCGTCCTCGGCTCGAAGGAGCTGCAGGACCTCCGTGAGCGAATCCACACCGCCGTCTACACCGTAGGGAACCGTGAAGTGAGCCTGCGCAGCGAGGACGGATTCCCTCAGGCCCTCCGGCTGGTCGATGCTATCTTGGATGCCCGTCGGGCAGCTTGAGCCCGGCGTTTCTATGACCAAACGCCTTTTCATCGTTGCCTGCCTCGCTTTGCTGACCGGCGTCCTCGCGGCGTGCGGGGGCGGCGGGACGAAGACCGTCCCCAACGACTCCGTCGCGCTCGTGAACGGCGACTCGATCACCAAGGTGCAGTTCAACGGCCTGATGGACGCCACCGCGAAGGTCGCGGCCGTGAACAAGCAGACCCCGCCCAAGGCCGGGACGGCGGCCTACAAGGCAACGCAGGACCGAGTCATGGCCTTCCTCGTACAGCTCGACGAGTTCACGCAGAAGGGGAAGGCCCTCGGCGTGAACATCACCGACCAGCAGATCGAGGCACAGATCACCAAGGTGAAGAAGCAGTACTTCGGCGGCAACGAGGCGAAGTTCGAGAAGGGCCTCGCGGCGCAGGGACTGACCCCAGAGATCTACCGCTTGGAGTGGCGCTCGCAGCTTTTGAGCCAGGCGATCTACACCAAGGTGACGAAGAACGTCAAGGTGACGCCGACGGCGGTGCAGCTGTACTACACCACGCACAAGTCGTCGTACACGACGGCCGCCTCGCGTGACGTGCGCCACATCCTCGTGAACAGCAAGTCGCTCGCCGACCAGCTCGAGACGCAGCTCAAGGGCGGCGCCGACTTCGGCACGCTCGCGAAGAAGTATTCGAAGGATCCGAGCTCGGCCAAGGTGGGCGGCAAGCTCACGATCACGAAGGGCCAGACGGTCCCGCAGTTCGACAAGGTCGCCTTTTCGCTCAAGACGGGAGCGACGTCGCCGCCGGTGCACACGCAGTACGGCTGGCACATCATCCAGGCGCTGTCCGCGATCAGGCCCGCGACGGTGACGCCGCTCGCGAGCGTCCGCCAGAGCATCGAGAGCACGCTGCTCCAGTCGAAGAAGAGCGCCGCCATGAACACCTGGGTCAACGGGGTGAAGAAGGACTACGGCAAGACCGTCGTCTACGCCGCCGGCTACACGCCTTCGGTGACGACGACGGCCGCGACCTCCACCACAGGCTGAGTTGCAGGGCCTGTCGGAGGCCCTCCTCGAGCTGCAGCAGCTGACCGAGCGGCTGCGCCGCGAGTGCCCGTGGGACCGCGAGCAGACCGCGCGCACGATCGTGCCGCACACTGTCGAAGAGGCGTACGAGGTTGCCGACGCCGCGCTCGCCGACGACGACGCGAAGCTGCTCGACGAGCTCGGCGACCTCCTCTTTCAGGTGTTCTTCCTCTCGCTCCTCCTGCAGGAGCGAGACTCAGGCGATCTCGAAGCCGTGACCCGGAACGTGCACGCGAAGCTCGTGCGCCGGCATCCGCACGTGTTCGGCGATGTCGATGCTGCGACACCCGCGCGCGTGAAGGAGAACTGGGAGAAGATCAAACGCGAGCAGGAAGGCCGCGAAGGCGTCTTCCACGACGTCGCCGAGGCGCTTCCGGCCTTGCTGTACGCGCGCAAGCTCCAGCAACGGGCGCGGGCGGTCGGGTTCGAATACCCCGATGTCCAGGGGGCGCTCGCCGACCTCGACGACGAGGTGCGCGAGCTGAAAGAGGATCTCGATCCTTCAGAGCTCGGCGACGTCCTCTTCGCCGCGGTCAACGTCGCCCGCAAGCTCGACGTCGACCCCGAGCTCGAGCTTCGCCTGGCGGCACAGCGCTTTCGCGATCGCGTAACAACTGCGGAGGCCCTCGCGGCCGAGCGTGGCGAGAATTGGAGCGAGCTTCCGCTCGACCAGCAGGACCGGTATTTCGACCTCGCCAAGGAGACGACCCGATGAGCAAGATCGCCCAGGTCAGCGCACGCCAGATCCTCGACTCGCGCGGGAACCCGACCGTTGAGGCCGAAGTCCGGCTCGACTCAGGCGCCTTCGGCCGCGCAGCCGTTCCATCAGGTGCGTCCACCGGCGTGCATGAGGCAGTCGAGCTGCGCGACGGCGGCGACGCGTACGGCGGGAAGGGCGTGACGAAGGCGGTCGCGAACGCATCGGGCGAGCTCGCCGACGCCGTGCGCGGGCTCGACGCGGCCGACCAGGAGCAGATCGACCGGCGCATGATCGACCTCGACGGAACGCCGAACAAGGGTCGGCTGGGCGCGAACGCCATCCTCGCCGTGTCGCTCGCGACGGCGAAGGCTGCCGCGGCGGATGCAGGCGTTTCGCTCTTCCGCCACCTCGGCGGGGAGCACGCGACGACGCTGCCCGTCCCGATGATGAACGTCATCAACGGCGGCGTGCACGCTGCCAACTCGATCGACCTTCAGGAGTTCATGGTCGTCCCGGTCGGCGCGTCCTCGTTCGCCGAGGCGCTGCAGATCGGCGCGGAGACCTACCACTCATTGTCGAAGGTGCTGAAGGAGGAGGGGCTCGCGACCGCCGTCGGCGACGAGGGCGGCTTCGCTCCCGACCTGCCCTCGAGCGAGGCCGCGATCGAGGCCATCCTCACCGCGGCCGAGCGCGCAGGGCATCACGACCAGGTGGCGATCGCTCTCGACCCGGCGGCGAGCGAGCTCTTCTCCGATGGCGTGTACCGCTTCGAGGGCCGCGAGGCGCAGCCGGAGGAGATGGCCGACTTCCTCGCGGGCCTCGTCGACCGCTTCCCGATCGTGTCGATCGAGGACGGCAACGCCGAGGACGACTGGGACGGCTGGCAGGCGACGACCGAGAAGCTCGGCGACCGCATCCAGCTCGTCGGCGACGACATCTTCGTCACCAACCCGGAGCGCCTGCAGCTCGGCGTCGATCGAGGCGTCGCGAACTCGATCCTCATCAAGGTGAACCAGATCGGCACGCTGACCGAAACGATCGCGGCGGTGAAGCTCGCGCAACAGCATGGGTACAGCGCGGTCATGTCGCACCGCTCGGGGGAGACCGAGGACGCCACCATTGCCGACCTCGCGGTCGCGCTCGGGACCGGCCAGATCAAGACCGGTGCCCCCGCGCGCACTGATCGTGTGGCCAAGTACAACCAGCTGCTCCGCATCGAGGAGGAGCTCGGCGCACGCGCGGGTTATCCGGGTTGGACGGCGTTTCCGCGCGCGCGTCACGTACTCTGAGCCGCATGGTCGAGCAGCGCAGAACGAAGATCGTCGCGACGCTTGGACCGGCTTCTGCGACGACCGACAGGCTGACCGAGCTGATCCGCGCGGGTGTCGATGCGGTTCGGCTGAACCTCTCTCACGGGACGCACGCGGAGCACGCGGAGCGCGCGTGGCTCGTGCGCGAGATCGCGGCGAAGGTCGGCCGCCCCGTGGCGGTCATCGCCGACCTGCAGGGGCCGAAGCTTCGCGTCGGCGATCTCCCGGAGCCGAGGGTCCTCGTACGCGGCGAGTCCATCGTCATCTGTGCGGAGGATTCCGCGACCAATGGCGACCTGCCGGTCGCCCCCACGGTCATCGGCGAGGTGCTGCAGCCGGGCCACGATGTCCTCATCGACGACGGGCTCGTCCGCCTGCGTGTCGAGGAGGTGTCGGGCGGACGTGCGCGCTGCGCCGTCCTCGTCGGCGGGCCGGTGAGCTCACACAAAGGCGTGAATCTTCCCGGCATCCCGCTCCCAATTCCGTCGCTGACGCCGAAAGACGTCGCCGACCTCGAGTTCGCGCTCGCGACGGATGTCGACTTCGTCGCGCTGTCCTTCGTGCGCTCGGCCGACGACGTTCGCGAGCTGCTCGCTCTGATCGAGGAGGCGGGCTCGCACGCGCACGTGATCGCGAAGATCGAGAAGGCGGAGGCGGTCGATGTCCTCGACGACGTGCTCGGAGTAACGGACGCCGTCATGGTCGCGCGGGGAGACCTCGGCGTCGAGATCGGCCCCGCGCTCGTGCCGCTGCTGCAGAAGCGGATCATCGCGAAGGCGCTCGAGCGCGGCAAGCCGGTGATCACCGCGACGCAGATGCTCGAGTCGATGATCCATTCCGCCGAGCCGACGCGCGCCGAGGCGAGCGATGTCGCGAACGCGATCCTCGACGGCACCTCCGCTGTGATGCTCTCCGGTGAGACGGCGGTCGGCGAATATCCGGTCGAGGCGGTCGCGTATATGGATCGCATCGCCCGCGCGATCGAGCCGAGCATGGACTACCGGCACGAGCTGCCGGAAGCGCACGAGAACCCGACCATCGGCGGCGCGATGTCGAATGCGGCCTGCGATCTCGCCGAGGCGCTGCGCGCAGGCGCGATCCTCGTGCCGACCTTCTCCGGCCGCACGGCGAACGCCGTCGCTCGGCTGCGCCCGCGGCGCCCGATCGTCGCACTGACGCACATCGACTGGGCGATGCGCCAGCTCGCGCTCGAGTGGGGCGTGACGCCGCTCCTGATCCGCGAGTCCCCCGACGTCGAGGATCTCTGGCAGACCTCGATCGATGCCGCTCGCGAGGCCGGTCTCGTCCAGTCGGGCGATCGCGTCGTCATCACCGCCGGCACCGCCGTGAACATCCCCGGCAGCACCAACGTGATCAAGGTGGACATCGCCTGAGAGGCTCCCTCCCTGCGTCCT
>DATKQT010000013.1:0-37627 GCA_035532535.1 Gaiellaceae bacterium | reverse complement strand
GAACCGAAACCGCGGCATCCTCATCCGCTGGTGCAAGAAAGACGAGAACCACCTCGCCTTACTTCAACTCGCCAGCGGCCTGATCGCCTTCAAGAAAGCCCGCCGTGCGCTCCTCGCCGCAACCCAACCGGGATAGGCCCTTAGTACCGGCACGTGAGTGTCACGGGATAGTCCCGGTCTAACAGAGCAAGCGGCGCAATACGTGACACTGCCGTTTGCGTACCTAGTACCGCCCGGTGGCTAGGCCCCAATCGCGACCATGCGCTCGATCGCGAGCCGCGCCCGGTCGGCGATCTCCGGCTCGACGGTGATGCGATGTTGCATCTCGACGAGCGAGTCGAGCACCTTCTCCAGCGTCGTCACCTTCATGAAGCGGCAGACGGCATCCTCGCGGACGGGCTCGAACGTCTTCCCCGGCGCTTCCTTCTCGAGGCGGTGGAGGATGCCCGTTTCGGTGGCGACGAGAAATCGCTGCTTCGGAGAGCGCCGCGCGTAGTCGACCATCTTCTCCGTCGAGAGGATCTTCGTTCGCTCGCTCCCGAACGCCATCGCCTGACTCGCGCAGCCGCACTCCGGGTGCACGAGCAGCTCGGCGTCCGGCGCCTCGCGCTCCCAGCGCTCGATGTCCGCGGGCCGGATGCCGGCGTGCACGTGACATTCGCCCAGCCAGATGGTCAGCTTCCGTCCGGTGACGCGCTCGAGCCAGAGCCCGAGGTACATGTCCGGTAGGAAGAGGATCTCCTGGTCCGCCGGGATCGCTTCGATCACCTGCTGCGCGTTGCCGGATGTGCAGCAGTAGTCGGTCTCCGCCTTCACATCTGCGGTCGTGTTCACGTAGGACACGACGACGGCGCCGGGGTGCTTCTCCTTCCACTCGCGCAGCTGGTCCCCCGTGATCGATGCGGCGAGCGAGCAGCCGGCGCCGAGGTCGGGGAGGAGCACGGTCTTCTCCGGACTGAGGATCGCCGCCGTCTCCGCCATGAAGTGGACGCCGCAGAACACGATCACGTCGGCGTCGGTTGCGGCCGCCTGACGCGAGAGGCCGAGCGAGTCGCCGACGTAGTCGGCCACGTCCTGCACCTCGGGGCGCTGATAGTTGTGGGCGAGGATGACCGCGTCGCGCGTGCGCGCGAGCTCGCGAATCTCCTCGTGCAAGGTGGTGACGGTCATTCGACCTCCAGTGAGACGTGGAGTGAGCGCGCGCCGTGCGTGAGCGCGCCCACGGAGATGAAGTCGACGCCCGTCTCGGCATAGCTGTGCACGGTGGCGAGCGAGATGCCGCCCGACGCTTCCAGCTCGGCGCGTCCGGCGGTCAGCGTCACCGCTTGCGCGACCTGGTCGGGGCTCATGTTGTCGAGAAGGATCCGGCCAACGCCGGCGTCGAGGGCTTCCTGCACCTGGGCGAGCGTCTCGGCCTCGACCTCGACGCCGGGGCTGCCGTTCAACGTGGCGACCGCGGCCGTGATCCCGCCGGCGATGCGCAGGTGGTTCTCCTTGACGAGGATCGCGTCGTACAGGCCGGCGCGGTGGTTCGCGCCGCCGCCGCAGCGCACGGCGTATTTCTCCAGCGCGCGCAGGCCGGGCGTCGTCTTGCGCGTGTCGAGGATCGTCGCACCGGTTCCGTTCGCGAGCTCAACGTAGCGGTGTGTGAGCGAGGCGATACCGCACAGCCGGCCGAGGAGGTTGAGCGCGACGCGCTCGCCCGTGAGGACGGCGCGCGCCGCCCCTTCGATCTCGGCGAGGCGTGCGGGGACCTCGGTGACGGCCGTTCCGTCCTCGACGAGCGTCTCGACGCGAACGGACGGGTCGACGGCGCGGAACACGGCGGCCGCGATTGACACGCCGCACACGACGCCGGGCTCCTCGAGCAGGAGCTGAGCGCGGCAGCGTGCGTCGGCGGGGACGAGCGCGGCGGTTGTGCGGTCGCCGGTGCCGACGTCCTCGGCCAGCGCCGCAGCGATGACGCGGTCGACGTCGGCCTGTGTCAGCTCCATGGCTCCAGCTCCGGGTTGCCGCCGGGATGAATGACGAGGTGACCGGCGAGGGCGTCGTCCTCGGCGGGGAAGTCCTCGCGGAAGTGCACGCCACGACTCTCGGTGCGCGCGAGCGCGCTGCGAGCGATGAGGCGAACGAGGTCGGCGGGGGAGTCGAGCAGCCGCTCGAGCCCCGTCGCGCTGCGGATCAGGCCGGCGTTCTCCCAGAGCGCATGCCCGGCGTCCGCCGCGGGCGTCAAACGTGTGTGGCCGGTGTCCGACACCGGCGGCCCGTCCAGCGCGGCGAGCGCTGCGCGGCGGCCGAAGACGAGGCACTCGAGCAGCGAATTCGACGCGAGCCGGTTGGCGCCGTGCACACCCGTGCATGCGCACTCGCCGGCCGCGTACAAGCCGGGCACGTCCGTTCGGCCCTCGAGATCGGTGACGACGCCGCCGATCGCGTAGTGCGCGGCTGGGGAGACGGGGATCGGCTCGCCGGCCGGGTCGTAGCCGGCGCGAGCGAGCGTCGCCATCAGCGTCGGATACCGGTCGCGCTCGATGCTGCGGAGATCGAGCGACGCGCTGTTGCGAGCGGCGATCGCGCGCGCGACGACGTCCCGCGGCGCAAGCTCGTCGGTGAAGCGCTCTCCGGCCTCGTCCAGGAGCGTCGCGCCGGCGCCGCGCAGCGCTTCCGAGAGGAGGAAGCCGTCGTCGAGTAGCGCGGTGGGATGGAACTGCACGAGCTCGAGGTCGGCGAGCGCAGCGCCTGCGCCGTGCGCGAGGAGCAGCCCTTCGCCGGTCGCGCCGCGCGGGTTCGTCGTCCGCTCCCACAGCGCGGCATAGCCGCCGGTGGCGAGGATGACCGGCCGTCCCGCGAGCGAGGAGATGGAGTCGACGCGCTCGCCCGCGACGATGCGGATGCGCGGGTGCTCCTGCACGCGTGCGGCGAGCACCTCGGCGATGCGGCGGCCGGTCTCGGCGCCGCCCGCGTGCACGACACGGCTGCGGGAGTGGCCGCCCTCGCGGGCGAGGCCCTCGTCGAACTTCACCCCGAGCTCGACGAGCTCGGCGATCCGTTCCGGCGCTTCGCGGGTGAGGAGCTCGACGGCGCTCTCGCGGCAGAGCCCGCGGCCGGCGGCGAGCGTGTCCGCCGCGTGCAGCGAGGGGTCGTCGTCGGGGCCGACCGCTGCCGCCACGCCGCCCTGGGCGGCCCAGCTGTTGGAGGAGTCGACGGCGCCCTTCGCGAGGACGAGGACCGATGCGCCGGCGTCGGCGCCGGTCAGCGCAGCGGTCAAGCCGGCGACTCCGGCACCGACGACCGCGAGGTCGAGATGCAGTTTCTTCCTCAAAGGCGATAACCTATGGGCGAGTGTACACGGTTCCCGACTCCCGAGCGAAAACAGCCGTGCACGCGGTTCTCGCAGCCGTCCTCCAGGTGCGGGACGGCCGCTTGCAGGCGCTCCTGTGGCAGCGCGCGCGGGAGCCCTACGCCGGCTTCTGGGCGCTGCCCGGCGGCACGCTGGAGGCGGACGAGACGCTGGAGGAATCGGTGCGCCGGCACCTCGCGGCCAAGGTGGACGTCCGGGAGGTGTCGCACCTCGAGCAGCTGGAGACCCGCAGCGACCCCGGACGGAACCCTGCGCACCGCGAGCTCGCCACCGCGTTCCTCGGTCTCGTCCCGAGTGATGCGGACCCGGCGCTGCCGCCCGACACGCGCTGGCATCCGCTCGACGAGTTGCCGCCGCTCGCCTACGACCACGAGCCGATCCTGCTGGCCGCCCGCGAGCGGCTGCGCGGGAAGCTCTCGTACACGAACCTCGGCTTTGCGCTCGCGCCCCGCGTCTTCACGATGGCGGAGCTGCGCGACTTGTACACGGCCGCGCTCGGCCACCCGGTGTCGGCGACGAACCTCCAGCGCGTCCTCCTGCGCCGCCGGCTCCTCGAGGACACGGGCGAGCAGCGGCACTACGGGAGTGGCGGCGGCCGTCCGGCGGCCCTGTATCGCTTCGGCTCGACGACGCTCGAGATCACCGACCAGTTCGCCGTCCTCCGTCCGCCTACAATCATTCGCTAGGTGTTCGAGCTCGGCAACAGCCTCCGCGAGGCCCGTACCCGGCAAGGTCTCGAGTTCTCGCAGGCCGAGCTCGCGACGAAGATCCGCGCCAAGTACCTGCGCGCGCTCGAGGAGGAGCACTTCGACGTCCTGCCGGCGGAGACGTACGTCAAGGGCTTCCTCCACGCCTATGCCGACTTCCTCGGTCTCGACGGGCAGCTGTACGTGGACGAGTACGAGTCGCGCTTCGTCGCAGAGGCCTTCGTCGACGCGCCCGCGCACCGCCGCTCGAGGCACCGTCAGCACGATCTGAGCTTTGAGCGGCGCGCGGTGGTGCTCGCGCTCGTCGGCATGACGGCGCTCGCTGCGCTCGTCATCGTCGCGTGGAAGTTCGGCGGCACGTCGAGCCCGACGCGAACTCTGCTTCCGCAGGTGTCCGCGCCCCAGGGGCTGGGATTTACCGGAGCGGGGACGTACATCGAGGTGCGCCGTGGCTCTTCGACGGGCTCGGTGTTGTACGAAGGCACGCTTCGCTCGGGCGAGTCGAACCTCGTCATGGGCAAGCGCTTCTGGGTGCGGATTCGTCACCAGAACGGCCTGCGGATGACGTTGAACGGCAAGGCGGTCTCGCTCCCTGGACGCAAGACGCTGACCGTGCTCGTGACGCCGTCGAGCACCGCGCTCGCCGGTTGACGGGCCGGCCCCGCGCGATCGTCGTCGTCACGGGCAGCGAGCTCGTGCGCGGCGAGCGCACCGACCGCAACGGCCCGTTCCTCGCGGCCGAGGCGCTCCGGCTGGGCCTCGAACCGGCGCGGATCGTCATTGTCGGCGACGCACCGGAGGAGCTGGCGGCGGCCGTCGCCGAAGGCGTCGCCGCCGAGGTCTGTCTCATCTCCGGCGGCCTCGGACCGACACACGACGACCGCACGGTCGAGATGGTCGCCCGCGCGCTCGGACGCGACCTGCATGTCGACGCCGAGCTCGAGCGCCAGATCGAAGCGGTCTCGCGCGCAGCAGCGGAGCGGCTCAAGCGGCCGTATGCCGACTTCCAGAGCGGCGTGACGAAACAGGCGACCATCCCCGACGGCGCGGTGTCGCTCGGGCTCGCCGGCACGGCGCCGGGTCTCCTCGCCGCCCACGACGGGGGGCGCGTCGTGGTCGTGCTCCCGGGCCCGCCGTCGGAGCTGCAGCGCCTGTGGCCGAACGCGCTCGAGACCGAGGCCTTCCGTGCGGTGCTGGCACGCACGCAGCCTCCGGGCCGGCGCGTGCTCCGCTTTTTCGGCGTCAGCGAGTCTGCAGTCGCGCGCGCGTTGGCGGAAGCGGGTGGCGACGGCGACGGGGTGGAGGCGACCATCTGCGCGCGCGACTTCGAGATCCACGTCGACCTCGTCGTCGAGCCCGGAGCGGAGGAGCGCGCCGACGCGCTCGAGTCGGCGCTCCTGCCGCCGATCGAGCAGTGGCTGTACTCGCGCGACGAGCGCCCGATCGAGGAGCACGTCCTCGCGCTCGTGCGCGCGCGAGGGCTGACGCTCGCAACGGCGGAGTCCGAGACCGGTGGGATCGTCGCGTCACGCCTCACGTCCATCCCCGGCGCGAGCGACGTCTTCGTCGGCGGCGTCGTTGCGTACGCGAACTCGGTGAAAGAGGCGCAGCTCGGCGTTCCTGCGGTGCTGCTCGAGGCGAAAGGCGCGGTGTCGGCGGACGTGGCGGAGGCGATGGCGCGCGGCGCGCGCGAGCGGCTCGGCGCAGACGTGGCGGTTGCGGTCACGGGGGTCGCAGGCCCGGGCGGCGGGACGCCGGAGAAGCCGGTCGGCCTCGTGTATCTCCACGCCGAGGGGCCGGACGGCGGCGTGGCCCGTGAGTTCACGTTCCCCGGCGACCGCGGTTCCATCCGTGCGCGCAGCGCCGTGATGGCGCTCCATCTCGTGCGCCGGCTCCTGACACGGAGTCGCGAAGAAGCCGTATGAGCTCGGCGCCTAGCGTGGGCGGCAGTGAACGGATCCGGCTCTTCCTCGGCCTCCGCCTGCCGGGCGGCGCGCTCGACGTCGTCGAGGCGTGGCAGCACGCCCACCTCGAGCGCATGCGCATCGTGCCGCGGGAGCAGCTGCACCTCACGCTGGCCTTCCTCGGGTATCGACCGGCCGCCGATCTCCCAGCCGTCGTCGAGGCCCTGCGGGCGGCCGCGGGCGGCGTCGAGGGCGAGCTCCGGCTCACACCCGTCCGCTATTGCGAGACACGCAGCGTCGCCATGCTCGTCTGCGACGACGAGGGCGGCCGCGCGGGGGCGCTCGCGGCCGATCTCCAGGAGCGGCTCGAAGGAGCCGGTGTCTACCGGGGGGAGGGGCGGCCGTGGCTCCCGCACCTCACAGTGGGCCGTTTTCGGGAGCGGCCAGGACTCGACCCCGACCTGGCGAATATGGGAACATATGTTCTCATTCCGTCCGACGCCTCTGCTTATCTGTCCCGGCTACGTCCAAGCGGTGCGGAGTACGAGGTTCTCGAAGCGATTGCCCTAGGAGGTCGATGAAGGTGGACAAGAACGAAGCACTCGACGTCGCGCTCGGCCAGATCGAGCGCCAGTTCGGCAAAGGCTCGGTCATGAAGATGAACGACCGCGCGGCGGTGTCCGTCGGCGCGGTCTCGACCGGCTCGCTGTCGCTCGACCTCGCGCTCGGCATCGGCGGGCTGCCCCGCGGTCGCATCGTCGAGATCTTCGGCCCCGAGTCGTCGGGCAAGACGACGCTCGTGTACCACGTCATCGCCGAGGCGCAGCGCCGCGGCGGCATCTGTGCCTTCATCGACGCCGAGCACGCGATGGACCCGGCGTACGCGAAGCGGATCGGCGTCAACATCGACGACCTCCTCGTCTCGCAGCCGGACACCGGCGAGCAGGCGCTCGAGATCACGGAGCTGCTCATCCGTTCCGGCGCGCTCGACGTGGTCGCCATCGACTCGGTCGCCGCGCTCACGCCGAAGGCGGAGATCGAGGGCGAGATGGGCGACTCGCACGTCGGCTTGCAGGCGCGGCTCATGAGCCAGGCGCTGCGCAAGCTCGCAGGCACGCTCAACCGCACCGACACCATCTGCCTGTTCACGAACCAGCTGCGCGAGAAGATCGGCGTCATGTTCGGCAATCCCGAGACGACGCCGGGCGGCCGGGCGCTGAAGTTCTACGCCTCGGTCCGTCTCGACATCCGGCGCATCGAGACGCTCAAGGAAGGTGTCGAGGCATACGGCAACCGCGTGCGCGTGAAGGTGGCGAAGAACAAGGTTGCGCCGCCGTTCAAGCAGGCGGAGTTCGACATCATCTACGGGACCGGCATCTCGTGGGAGGGCACCGTCCTCGACACGGGCATCGACCGGAAGGTCGTGACGAAGTCCGGCTCGTACTTCAGCTTCGGCGACGAGCGCCTCGGCCAGGGCCGGCAGAACGCATCCGCGTTCCTGCGCGAGCACCCGGACGTGACGCAGCAGATCCTGCAGCGCATCCAGATCGATCTGGGGCCGGAGCAGGTCGTGTCCGCGCGCCTCCTCCCGGTGCTGGAGGAACCGTCGACGAACGGTAAGAAGCCTCCCAAGGTGAAAGCCGAGGCGGAGGTGGAGGTCGAGGCCGAGGAAGCGACCGAGCCCGTCACGGCGTAGGTGGCCACCGTCACGGCGCTCCGGGAGCGTGCGCGCGGCCGCGTGGACGTCGAGCTCGACGGCGCGCCATGGCGTACGCTCCCGGCCGACGTGGTCGTGCGCAGCGGACTGCTCGTCGGCCGCGCGCTCGATCGCACGGCGGCGCGGGCACTCGCTCGTGAGTTGCGCCGGTCGAGCGCCCTCACACGGGCCACCCGGGCGCTCACGCACCGCGACCGGTCGCAGGCGGCCGTCCGGCACCGGCTCACGGCTGCCGGCGTCCCCGGACGAGCCGCGGACGACGCGATCGCGACCCTGGAACGAAGCGGGATCCTCGACGATGCGCGGGCGGCGGCGACCCGGGCGCGAGGGCTCGCCGGCCGCGGATACGGCGACGCGGCCGTGCGGTTGACGCTCGAGGGAGAGGGATTCGCAGGCGAGGCGCTCGAAGCGGCGCTCGCCGCCCTCACGCCTGAGCACGAGCGGGCCGGCACGTTCCTGGCCGCCGGCCGCTCGCAGCGCTGGCTGGCTGCGCGGGGTTTCGAAGTTGCGTCCGATGCATGATCGGCGCTACGATCCCTCCACGTTCCATCTGACGTTTTTCCTGCATACGGGCTTTTTCCGAAACGCATCCCACGCTGTGAGAATCGACTTCGCAACCGACTCGAACGACCGGAGGCTGCCGCAGAGCTAGGGCGGCGCACGGTGGCGCGCACGAACGTGGGCGCTGACAGCTGAGCGACTTCGGGGACATCCCGTCTGCCGGTGACCGGCGGATGGCGCGGACAACTCACCTCCACCTGAGCGAGGAGCAGCCCGTGCTGATCGCGATCGGAGTCGCCGCCGGAATCGTCGGAGGAGCGATCCTCGCGCTGGTCGCGGTGCAGGTGTTCGGCGCCACCGGTGTCGGCAAGGCGCGGCGCGTCCGGCGGCAGCTCGTCGAGGACGCCGAGCGCGAGGCGGAGGCCGTTCGCCGCGAAGCGCAGATCGAGGCGCGCGAGCAGGCGGTCAAACTGCGCGCGGAAATCGATGCGGAGCTCGCCGATCGCCGCCAGGCGGTCGTGAAGATCGAGGAGCGCGTTCTGGCGAAGGAGGAGGACGTCGAGCGCCGGCTCCTCGAGGTATCCCGTCGCGACCAGGGCGTCGCGGATCGCGAAACCCACCTGCGTGCGCTCCAGGACGAGCTGAAGGAGGCGAACCGCGCGCAACAGGCCGGCCTCGAGCGGATCTCCGGTTTGACGCAGCAGGAGGCGAAGGCGCAGATGCTCCAGCGCGGGGAGGAGCTCGTCCGCCACGATCTCGCGCGGCGGGTGCGAATGCTCGAGGAGGAGGCACGCGCGGAGTCGAAGCGTCGCGCGCGCAACCTCGTCGCCGACGCGTTGCAGCGCGTCGCGGCAAGTCACGCGGCCGAGACGACCGTCACCGTCCTGGAGCTTCCCTCCGACGACATGAAGGGCCGGATCATCGGTCGCGAAGGCCGGAATATCCGCGCGCTCGAACACCTCACCGGCGTCGACTTCATCATCGACGACACGCCGCACGCCGTCGTACTCTCGTCGTTCGACGGGCTTCGCCGCGAAGTTGCGCGCCTGACGCTGTCGAAGCTCATCGAGGATGGCCGCATCCACCCGGCCCGCATCGAGGAGACCTATTACCAGTCGAAGGCCGAGCTCGAGGAGATCGTCCGGCAGGCCGGGGAGCAGGCGGTGTTCGAGGCCAACTGTGGGCCGTTCCACGAGGAGCTGCAGAAGATCCTCGGCCGGCTCCGCTTCCGGACGAGCTACGGGCAGAACGTCCTCAGGCACACGCTCGAGGTCGTCCACCTCACCGGGATCATGGCGACCGAGCTCGGCGCGAGCGTGCGGACCGCGAAGCGCGCCGCGATGCTGCACGACATCGGCAAGGCGATGAGCCACGAGATGGAGGGATCGCACGCGCTCATCTCTGCGCAGCTCGCGCGCCGGTACGGAGAGCAGCAGGGCGTCGTGCACGCGATCGAGGCGCACCACTACGAGGTGCAGCCGCAGACGGTGGAGGCGGTCCTCGTGATCTCCGCTGACGCGATCTCCGCATCGCGGCCGGGCGCACGAGGAGAGAGCCTCGAGCACTACATCAAGCGCCTCGAGGCGCTCGAGGAGCTGGCGGCCGCGAAGCCGGGCGTCGAGAAGGTCTACGCGCTGCAGGCCGGCCGTGAGATCCGCGTCATCGTCGCCCCGGGCGACGTGAGCGATGAGGAGGCAGCTCTGCTCTCGCACGAGATCGCGCGCGAGATCGAGGATCAGCTCGAGTATCCGGGTCAGGTGAAGGTGACCGTGATTCGCGAGAGCCGCTCGGTCGACGTCGCACGCAACCACGTCGGGAACGGCGAACGGGACCTGGGTCCGCTCGATCCGGAGCGCGACTCCGCCGACGTCGTCTGAGGCTTACTTCCGCACGAAGCCGCGCAGCCGGATGTCGCGCGAGGAGGCGCCGACGAGAATCCGGTACAGCCCGGGCGTCGTCTTCCACGACTGGGACGCGGTGTCCCAGACCGAGAACGAACGTCGCGTGAGGGCGATCGTCAGTCGCGCGCTTCGACCGGGGCGGAGATACACCCGCTGGTACCCCTGCAGCTGCTTCGGCGGCTCGCCCGCAGCGGCCGGATCGTCGACGTAGAGCTGCGCGACCTCCGCACCGGCGCGCGCTCCCGTGTTCCGCACGGTGAATGAGACCGCGAGGTGAGCGCCGGATCGCGCGATGCGCAGATGGCTGTACGCGAAGCTCGTGTACGAGAGCCCGTATCCGAAGGGGAACAGAGGCGTGACCTTGTAGGCGTCGTACCAGCGATACCCGACGTCCAGCCCCTCCGAGAAGGCTGCGTCCTGACCGTCGCCGCTGCCCGGCCACTGGTCGCTCGACGATGCGGGGACGGCCGCGGTGCTCGGCGGGAACGTCTGGGGAAGCCGGCCGCTTGGATTCACATCGCCGAACAGGATGGCCGCGACGGCGTTGCCATCCTGCTCGCCGGGGTACCAGGCCTCGACGACAGCCGAGACTTGACCGAGCCAGGGCATGAGCACCGGGCCACCGGTGTCGAGGACGACGACGGTATTCGGATTTGCCTGGGCTACTTGCTCAATGAGCTGATCCTGTCCGCTCGGAAGCGAGAGGTCGGTCCGGTCCTGCCCCTCGCGTTCCTGGTCGTAGGCAAAGACGATTGCGACGCTGGCCTGACGCGCGATTGCCGCTGCCGCGCTCGGGTCGGTTCCGTCGGCGGTGATGACGCTGTCGCCGGCGCGGGCCGCGCGCTCGGCGAGTGCCTGCAGAGGCGTGACCGGGTCGACCCCGCCGAGGTAGGCGCTGCCGCCGCCGGCGATGTACGGCCGAAGGTCGCCGAACCCCGCGGGCGCCCCGATCACCGCGATCGTGCCTCCACCGCCGAGCCGGAGTGGAAGTGTCCGGGGCGCGTTCTTCAGAAGCACGGTGCTCTCCTCGGCGACTTCGAGTGCGACATGTTGGTCGGCCGACGTCGAGACGTCCGCAGAGGAGACGTCTGCAAGCGGCTGCGGCGGGTGGTCGAAGAGTCCTTGCGCAAACATCGACGTGAGGATGCTTTCGGTCATGTGGTCGACTGTCTGGTTCGTGACCGAGCCCGACGCCACGGCCTGGGCGAGAGGCGCGGTGAAGTACCTGCCGCCGGGCATCTCCAGGTCGAGGCCCGCGTTCGCGGCCTGCACGGTCGTCCACGTGGCGCCCCAGTCCGACACGACGAAGCCGCGGAAGTGCCACTCGTCTCTGAGGACGGTCGTTAGGAACTGGGGGTTCTGGCACGACTGCACGCCGTTGACGAGCCCGTATGCGCACATGACGGCACCGACGTGTCCCTGGCCGACCGCCGCGGCGAACGGCGGCAGGTAGATCTCGTGCAAGGTCCGGTCGTCGACGTTCGAGGACACGTAGTAGCGGTTCGTCTCCTGGCTGTTGACGGCGAAGTGCTTGACGGTTGCTATGACGGGGTTCTGCTGGATGCCGGCGATCACGGCCACGGCCGTCTGAGCGCTCAGGAACGGATCCTCCCCGAAAGCTTCAAAGTTGCGCCCGTTCTCGGGAACGCGGGCGATGTTCACGTCCGGCGCGAGCAGCAAGTCGATCCCTTTCTCCCATGCCTCGAGCCCGAGCGCCTGTCCAAGACGTCGCTGGAGGCCGGGGTCCCAGGTCGCAGCCTGGGCGATCGGCGCGGGGAAGGCCGTCGTCCCGATCTGCGTATCGGCGATGCCCGCCGGCCCGTCGTTGGGGGTGAGCGCCGGGATGCAGAGGCGTGGATTGCCTGGGACGTAGCCGACATACAGCGGGCCGTCGGCCACGCCGAGTGCAGCATGTGGATCGACGCCGCTGAGGAGGGCGAGCTTGTCGCTCGGGCTCATGGCCGCAAGCAGTGCTGCCGCGCGCGCGGCCGGTTGCATCGCCTGGTTCATCCACGGGCAGTTCGTCGCCGCCTGGGCAGGGCCGGCAACCGAGAGGAGGACGGCTGTGGTCGCAGCAAGGCAGAGGGCGGCCGCCCGTGCAGTCCCCCTTCGCATCCCCGGACACGCTAGCCCGGATCCGTCACGAATCTGTTAGCTGTGGGCTAACGCGCGAGCCGGAAGGCCCGGGGATCCCCGAGGGCGAGGGCTCGCAGCGCAGCCCCGCGTGCACGGCGGCGGTCGCCCAAGACGCGCGACGACTGGGCGATCATGAGGTGGAAGTTCCGTCGCGCGCGACGCGAGTCGGGGATGTCGGAGCGAGAGTCGAGCATCGCGAGGTGTTTCTCAGCGGTCTGAATCTGTCCGGTGCCGAGCTCGTAGTCGGTCGTCTTGTCGTCGTGGACGCGGTACTGCGCGAGCGCCGGCCCGTCCAGGAACAGGACATCGAATTCGAGCACGAGCCGGAGGTAGAAGTCGTAGTCCTCGATCGGCAGCTCGCAGTCGTAGAGGCCGACCGCGTCGAAGACGGAGCGAGGCACGAGGATCGTCGAGCTCATGCAGCGGCAGTCGAATGCGTACGACGCGTACGTTGCCTGCGGATGGTGCGCGGCGCCGAAGAGCACGCGTATCTCCGATGTGCGGTCCGGTAAGGCGAGGCCGTCGGAGCTCACGAAGTCCACGTGCCCGTGCACCATGCCGACGGCCGGATGTTCCTCCAGCGCGGCGAGTTGGCGCTCGAGCCGATCCGGGTACCAGATGTCGTCGGAATCGCAGAAGGCGATGAGCTCGCCCCGTGCGAGCTCGACAGCTGCGTTGCGCGCAGCGGCCTTGCCGCGTCTCTCCTGCCGGACGTACCGGATCCGGTCGAGGTAGGGCGCGACGACGTCCGCGGTCTCGTCGGTGGATCCGTCGTCGACGACGATCAACTCGAGGTCGTTGACGGTCTGCGCGAGCACGCTCGTGATCGCGTCCGCGAGATAGTTCGCGCGGTTGTGCGTGATGATTGCGGCGCTGACCCGAGGCATCCCACATATCCGGGTACCCCCGAGCCGCAACCTCTAACGGATGTGCTGAAAGGTTTGCGTAAAGCCTTTAGCCTGCGGCCTCGGCCTTGCGCAGGCCGCGCAGCGCCCACCACGAGAAGAGCACCGCCAGTCCGAGCGCCGCACCGTACGCGGCCGCGACCTGTGCCGGCGAGCCGGCGACGAAGCTGCGGCCGGCCTCGAGCACGCGCGTGAGCGGATTGACGAGGGCGACGCCGTGGATCCAGCCGGTGAGGAGGTTCAGCGGGACGTACACCGGCGCGAAGAAGAGGACGAGAAACACGGGCATCTGCATGACCGGCCCGGCCTGCATCGTTCGCAGCCGCATCGCGACGCCGCACGCCCACAACACCGCCGCCGAGTTGACGATCGCTGCGAGGACGTAGAGCGCAGGGAGGTCGATCCCGTTGCCGCCGACCTTCATTCCGACGGCGAATGCAATCACGGTGAGGAAGATGGCGGTGACGAGCCAGCGGCACAGTGCGGCGACCGCGTATCCGATCACGATGCCCGTGCGATGCGGTGCCGCAAGCAGCAGGCGCCGAGCGAACCCGGTCTCGAAGTCGCGCGCGATTCCGAATCCCGTGAAGACGCCGCCGAACGCGGCCGACTGCAGCAGGACGAAGACGAACTGGAACGCGGTGTAGCCCTGGGCGTAGTGGAAACCGGGGACTTTGTGGATGCGCGACAGTCCACCGACGAAGGCGGTGAAGAAGAACAAGGGGAACGCGAGCTGCGGGATGACGAGAGACGGATTCGTGAACACGTTGTGCAGCGTGCGCCACGCGACTCCCTGCGCGACCGAGAGATTCCGTTTCATCGTGCGAGCCTCCGCGGCAGCGTGTATGAAGCGAGCGAGAGCCCGGTGACCGCCACGATCGTGACGATGCCGAACCCGAGCAGGAGAGCCTCGCCGTTCCAGCCGGTGATGATGAGGCTGCGGACGCACTCGAGCAGATAGGACACCGGGTTGGCGGTCGCCGCGTACCGGAACCAGGTCGTCGAGATGAGATTCCGCGGGATGTTCATCGACGAGATGAACAGAAAGACGAAGAAGACGGGGAAGAGACTCTGGACCGCCTCCGGCGACCCGGTGCGCAGCGCTGCCCACGCGCCGATGCTCCCGAACGCGAGCGCGATCATTGCGGCGAAGATGAGCAGCACGGCGACGCCGCCGACACCCGCCGCGGGCCGCACGCCGACGACGAGGCCGACGAGGATGTAGAAGCACGCCTGGATGACGCCGAGCGAGACGACGCCCCCGAGCTGACCGGCGAGGAGCGCTGCGCCTCGCAGCGGTGTGAGCGACAGTCTGCTGAGGAAGCCGGTCTCGACGTCACGCGCGAGGTCGGTGCCGGCGTTCATCGTCGCGAAGAGCGCGCCCTGGATGAACGGAACCGCGAGTGCGAACGCGACGAACGACTTGGTCGGGAAGCCGGGCAGGTGCGTCTCCGCCCGCAGGCCGCCGGAGTTGACGGCGAGGAGCAGCATGGGGAAGAGGAGCGGGAAGACGACAGCGGCCGGCTGCCGCGCGGTGTGCACGATCGACCGCCGCGCGAGCAGGAGGACCTGATCGGCCGTCGTCCTCATTCGGGCTCGGACGCGTCGCCGCCGTGGCCCTCGAGCGAGCGGCCCGTCTTTGCGAGGAAGACGTCGTCGAGGCTCGGCTGGTGCAGCTCGAGGTTCGCAACGCTGCACCCCTTCGCATCGAGCGCTCGCACGACGTCGGCCAAGCCGGCCTCGCCCCCGTCGAGACGCACGGCGATCCCGCGGGACGAGGGTACGAGCGTCCCGAAGCGCTCGAGCACCTCGGTCAGCTCGGCGCGGCCGTCCGGGCCGGACGCCGTCGCCTCGACCGTCGGACGGCCGATCTCCGCCTTCAGGGCGTCCGGCGTGCCTTCGGCGACGATGTGCCCGTGGTCGATGATCCCGACGCGGTCGGCGAGCACGTCCGCCTCCTCGAGGTACTGCGTCGTGAGGAAGACCGTGACGCCGTCCTCGCGCGCGAGCCGTCCGACCTCGCTCCAGAGCGCGGTACGGCTCTGAACGTCCAGGCCTGTGGTCGGCTCGTCGAGGAAGAGGATGCGAGGCCTGTGGACGAGCGCCATGGCGAGGTCGAGACGGCGTTTCATCCCGCCCGAGTAGCCGCGCACCTTCCGGTCGGCGGCCTCGGTCAGGCCGACGCGCTCGAGCAGCTCGTCCGCGCGTGCGGCGCGCTCGTTGCGCGGCAGCGCCTGGAGAGCCGCCTGCAGACGGAGATGCTCGCGGCCGGTGAGCAATCCGTCCAGCGCTGCCTCTTGCAGCGCGGCCCCGATGCGCGAGCGCACCTGCGGCCCCTCGTGCACGACGTCGTAGCCGCCGACGCGCGCCGTGCCCGCCGTGGGCGGCAGCAGCGTCGTCAGCATGAGTACGGTCGTCGACTTGCCGGCGCCGTTCGGGCCGAGGAAGCCGTAGATCTCTCCGGCCTCCACATGCAGGTCGATCCCGTCCACTGCACGAGGTCCCTTCTTGAACTCTCGAACGAGCTTCTCCGCCTCGATCGTGTTCGGATGGTCCACCGGCCCAGCCTAGCCAGCCCGCGCGTACGTAACGCAGGCACTCACCGATCCGGCGAGACCAGAGCCGACGGCGATCACGACGAAGACACGCATCGCCGTACCGGGCAGCGGCGCCAGCACGATGGCGTGGAGAAATACCGCGCCTTTGCTCAGCCCGACGGCAAGACCGAGGACGCTGAGCCACAACGCGCTCGGCAGCCGTGCGACCGGCGGCCCCCAGCGTAGGACGCCGATACCTGCGGCGGCGAAGAAGAGCTCGTCGACGCCGGCGATCCAGGTGCCGGGGTCGGCATACGCGCTGAGCGCGAACGCAGCCGCGACGACGATCGCGGCCGCCGATGAGAGCAACCCGAGCTGTGTCGAGCTGCGAACGACGGCCCCAAGGGCTGCGATCGCCGCGAGGAGGACGATCCACGGCCACAGCGCGGGCCGCGGCAGCTTTTGGGTTTCGCCCACGATCGTTTCGCGGCGACCGTTCACTGCGATGGGGACGCTCCACTGTCCCCTGCTCGTGCGCACGTCGTGCCACACGACGGAGCGTCCCTTCGAGCGGAGCACCCAGCCCTGATGCGGCGTGCCGCGTGGGACGAGCCCGGTCGCGGCCGCGGTCGGCGAATTCGTGTCGACGGTGACGCCGGCGTCGCTCACGCGCACGAACGCTTCCCCGAGGTAGCCGTACACAACGACGGTGGCGTCGCGCCGGACGTTGAGGTGGAGCGCGCGATCGCTGAGATAGACACCGATCGTGAACGGCCCCGGCGGGCGGTGTGTGATGCGGGGGCGGTAATCGACCCCGACGGTTCCGGTCCGCAGATGCGCGCCCGCCGTCGAGGGCAGGACGAGCGCGACGGCGGCGACTGTGACGATGGAGAGCGTCTTCACGGCTACCCGCGGCTGCGCCGCGCGAGGAGAATCGCACCGGCGGTGACGGCGACGAAGGCGAGTATCCGGACCGCGCCGAGCGCACCGGTCGGCACCGGCTCTCCCAGCACGACGGTTCCGGCTGCGATCGGCAACGCGTTCGTCAGGAGGGTCGCGAGGCCCGCGACAGTGAGTGCGCCGCCGTGCCGGTAGCCGAGTTGGAGGAGCGCGGTGCCGAGCGCGTACCCGGCGACAACGGTGATCCCGAAGGCGGCGCGGCCCCCGCCCTGCGTCGCGACCTTCACCGACAGGTCGCCGATGGAGAAGAACAGTCCTCCGGCGATGCCCTCGGAAACGGCGAGCCCGCCGAATCTGCGGCCCACGGCGACCACGATGACGGCCGCGGCAGCGGTCGCTCCGAGCCAGAGCTCGATCTCGAGGGACGAGCCGCCGCCGCCCTCGCCGCTGCCGCCCGCGAGCGAGACCGCGAGCGCGACCAGCCCGACGATGGAGACCCCGACGCCGACGACCTCGTGCCGCGGAAGCGACCTGCCGCCCACGCGCGCCGAGACGAAGGCGAGAATGCCGATTCCGCCTGCGCCGAGGCTCTGCACGAGGCTGAGGGGCGCGAGTGCGAGTGCGACGACGTACAGCGTGAAGCCGGCGCTCTCGAGTGCGAACCCGCGAAGCCAGTCGCGATCGGTGATCACGACTCGTACCGCCTGCACGGGCCGCCGCGGGGAGAAGTCCGGGAGAGCCTTCACCGCATCGTGCTCGCGGAGGTAGGCGACGTTCGTCAGCGTGGTCGCCGCAAGCGCCAGTGCGACGGCGGCGGCGGTTTCGGCGCTCATGGCCCGGCTACCCTACGCGGGTGCGCCGGTACCACGTCACCACCTTCGGCTGTCAGATGAACGCTCACGACTCCGAGCGCATCAAGGGGATGCTCGAAGAGCTCGGTCTCGGCGAGGCGGCGGCGCCGGAGGACGCGGACGTGGTCGTCTTCAACACCTGCACGATCCGGGAGAAGCCGGACATGAAGCTCGCCGCGTACCTGGGCGACGCGGGCGCGCGAAAGCGCGAACGTCCGGGCACTGTGATCGCGGTCGGCGGCTGCTACGCCGAGGCGCAGCAGGAGCGCATCTTCTCGCTCTACCCGCAGGTCGACGTCGCGTTCGGGCCGGGGACGATCGCGCATCTCGGCGAGTGGCTCGGCGCGGGAGGCTTCGGTGTCGCGCGCGGTGCGTGGGGGACCGGGGAGGAGCGAGCGTTCGCAGCGACGCTGCCGATGCACCGCGCGCGGACGTTCCAGGCCTGGGTCCAGATCTCCATGGGCTGCAACTCGGTGTGCTCGTACTGCATCGTCCCGGCCGTGCGCGGCCGTGAGGTGTCGAGAAGGCCCGGCGAGGTCTTGGCCGAGATCGAGTCGCTCGCGGCGGCAGGTGTGCGGGAGGTGACGCTGCTCGGCCAGAACGTCAACTCGTACGGGCGCGACCTCGGCGCCGATTTCGCGCAGTTGTTGCGCGCCGTGGACGCGGTCGACGGCATCGAGCGCATCCGGTTCACGAGCCCGCACCCGAAGGACTTTCGCGCGAACGTCATCGAGGCGATGGCGGAGTGCAACGCGGTGTGCGAGCACGCGCATCTTCCGCTCCAGTCGGGATCCACCCGTGTGCTCAAGGCGATGCGGCGGACATACTCTCGTGAGCGCTATCTCGGTCTGGTCGACGAGATGCGCGCCGCCATCCCCGATCTCGCGTTGTCGACCGACTTGATCGTCGGCTTCCCGGGCGAGACGGAGGAGGACTTCGGCGAGACGCTGTCGGCGGTCGCAGAGGTCGGGTTCGACAGCGCGTTCACGTTCGTCTACTCGCCGCGCGCAGGCACGGAGGCGGCGGCGCGGACGGACCAGGTTCCCGACGACGTGAAGCGCGACCGGATCGAGCGGCTCGTCGAGGTCGTCCAGCGCGTTGCGACCGAGCGCAATGCGACCCGAGTCGGAAACGTCGAAGAAGTGCTCGTTGAGGGGCCAAGCCGGACCGACCCGAGCTTCCTGCGAGGACGCACGCGCCGCAACATGGCGGTCAACTTCACGGGGGACGCCGCTCCCGGCGATCTCGTGAACGTGCGGATCGAGCGCTCGACGTCGCAGACGCTCGGCGGCGCACAGCTCGCCGGCGTGCCTGTCTAAGCCTCGGCGGCGCGCAGGCTGCGCATTCCCACGACAGCGGGAACGACCGGCAGCCAGAAGTTGAAGATGCGGTACGTGAAGACGGCGAGGACGGCTGCCGCGAGCGGCACGCCGGTCCACGAGAGCGCGAACGGCAGCAAGGCTTCGACCGCACCGGCGCCGCCGAGCGGCAGCGTCCGACGCGTGAGCGCGTATCCGGTTGCGTAGCCGAGCAGCAGGAGCTCGACGTTGGGCGCGCCATGTGCGAATGCATGCAGGCATGCCCAGAGGCACGCCATCTCCCCGAACCAGTACACGGCCGCGCCGAGCGGCCCGGCGAGATGCCGGCGCGCAAAGAGGCAGCGCAGCACGTGGATCGAGTCGAGCGCCTGCGCGAGCCCGTCGTGCCAGTACCCCTTGTTGCGGAACCGCTGACGATGGCCGACGGCCCACAGGGCGGCGGCGAAGCCGAGCGGCACGGTGATCGCCCACGGGAGCGTCAGGCCCATCGTCGGCGTGTGCGCGCCGCTCGCAAGCAGCTGAATCGACGCGATGCAGGCGGCCGGCGCGAGCAGGGCGTACTCGAGTGCGCCGAGGCCGAGCACCCGCACGCGCGCCTCGCGGTCGGAGATTCCGCTTTGCTTGAACGCGTGCAGATCGAGCGCGAAACCGCCCTGGGTGACGAACGGCCCGAACCCGGCGGCGACCGCCGCAGCCGCCCGGCCGTTGCCCATCTTCGGCCCGTCGTCGACGCGCGAGACCTCGCGGTACCCGAGCGTGTAGCCGAGATACGCCACGATCTCCGCGCCGAACGCGACGAGGAACCAGATCGGCTGAACCGTCTGCATCCGATCCCAGACCGCATCGAAGCCGGCGATTTCGCTCAATGCGAACAGGGTCGCCAGCGCGAGGATCGAGGCGGCCACGAGGAAGAAGGACGACTCAGTCGTCGATCGGTGCAGATGGCTCTTCGGTTCGATGTTCAGGTAACGCAGGGGAGAATCCTCCGGTGACGGTTATCGGCATCTTCGGGCCGACCGCGAGCGGCAAATCGAGGGTCGCTGCGGCGCTCGCCGACCGGATTCCAGCCGAGCTCGTCTCTGCTGACGCCCTTCAGGTCTATCGGGGGATCCCGATCCTGACGAACCAGCCTAGCGAGCAAACTCGGATGGTCGGGATCTGGTCCCTCGACCGGGAGGCCTCGGTCGGCGAATACGCGCCACTGGCCCACGCCGCGGTGGACGAGATCCTGGCGTCCGGCCGGACGCCGATCGTCGTCGGGGGCACCGGGCTCTACCTGCGGGCCGCGCTCGCCGAGCTCTCGCTGCCGCCCGCGCCGGAGCCTGGCGCCCGGGCGCGGTGGGAAGGCTTCTACGACGAGAACGGCGCCGGGGTCGCGCATGCCAGGCTGGAAGACCTCGACCCGGCGGCGGCCGCGGCAGTGCACGCGAACGACCGCAGGCGCGTCGTCCGCGCCCTGGAGCTCGCGGAGGCGGGAGCGTCCCTCGCGCCCGGTGAGGACCGGCTCTGGGCCGGTCCGACGCGCCATCCGACGGTCGTCGTCGGGCTCGACGTCCCGAAGACGGTGCTCGAGGCGCGCATCGCGGAGCGGACTCGGTCGATGTTCGACGTGGGCGTGGAGGAGGAGGTTCGGCTCGCGCTCGCGGGAACCGTTTCGATCACCGCGCGGCAGGCTCTTGGGCTCGAGGAGGTGGCGACCCTGCCGCGGGAGGAGGCGATCGCCTCGCTCATCGTGCGCACGCGCCGCTACGCCGCGTATCAGCGCAAGTGGATGCGTCGCATTCCCGGCATCGCTATGGTCGACGCGGATCGCCCGCCGGGCGAGATCGCCGATGACATCGTCGCGCTGGCACGCACACGGGAACGTGTACCTCGTCCTCGAGGGTGAGCCGTACGTGCATGAGGACGGCCTCGACGGAGCGCTGGACGTCCTGTCGGTCGATGGGGATGACATGACCATTGCGATCGTGAATCCGGACGGATCTCACGCGGAGATGTCGGGCAACGGAACCCGCATCGCCGGTGCGTGGCTCATGCAGCGCACCGGTCATGACGTCGCGCACGTCCGCGTCGGCCCGCGCGTGGTCGAGGTGCGGCGCGTCGGTGAGCTGTACGAGTCGGAGCTCGGTGACGTCGAGGTCTCCGAGCCGGAGCGCATCGCGGATCTCGAGGTCGTCCGCGTGACGGTCGGCAACCCGCACGCCGTCGTCGTGGGCGATCCCGACGATCTTCCACGGATTGGGCCGCTGCTCGAGACGCATCCACGCTTCCCGAACCGGACGAACGTCCAGGTTGCGCGCGTCGACGCGCCCGGCGAGGTGACCGCGCGCGTCTGGGAGCGCGGCGTGGGGGAGACGACCGCCTCCGGTTCGAGCGCCGTCGCCGTGGCGGCCGCGACGCATGGCGAGGGCGACGTCGTCGTGCACTTTCCGGGTGGCGATCTGCGCGTGCGCCTCGAGGGCGGCCGCGCGACGCTCACCGGTCCGGCTCAGCCGGTCCTAAGGCGTCGCTTGCGACGCCGACCATAAGAGGCTGAGCGGCTTTGCCGCTTAGCCGATTTCATACTCGCGCAGGACGTCGTTCAACGACGTCTTCAGGTCGGTCTGCTCGCTGCGCCGACCGATGATGAGCGCGCACCCGAGCTGGTACGTCCCGGCCGGAAACTCCTTCGGCCGAGTGCCGGGAACGACGACCGAGTAAGGCGGCACGTAGCCGCGGTGCTCGACCGGCTCGGGGCCGGTGACGTCGATGACGGGGACGGAACCGGTGAGCGAGACGTTCGGGGCAAGCACGGCGCGCTCGCCGATGAGCACGCCCTCGGTGAGGATGCAGCGCGAGCCGATGAACGCTCCGTCCTCGACGATCACGGGGCGCGCTTGGATCGGCTCGAGAACCCCGCCGACGCCGACGCCGCCGGCGAGATGCACGTCCGCTCCGATCTGCGCGCACGAGCCGACGGTTGCCCACGTGTCGATCATCGTGTTCGGCCCCACCCAGGCGCCGATGTTCACGTAGCTCGGCATCATCACGACGCCGCGGGAAAGGAACGAGCCGAACCGCGCGGTCGCGGGCGGCACGACGCGCACGCCGAGCTCGGCGTAGTTGTGCTTGAGCGGGATCTTGTCCACGTACTCGTACGGGCCGACCTCGATCGGCTCGAGCTTGCTGATCCGGAAGTAGTCGAGGATGGCCGCCTTCGCGTCCTCGTTCACGCGCCACTCGCCGTCCACCTTCTCGGCGACGCGCAGCTCGCCCCGGTCGAGCGCCGCGATGGTTTCTTCAGTCTTCACAGCTCAGCGAGTATCGCCGCTGCGCGCTCGCACTCGTCGAGGGTCGGCACGAGCGCGAAGCGGACGTACCCCGCGCCGCTCGGCCCGAAGAACTCGCCCGGGGAAACGAGGATGCCCCGCTCGAGGAGCGCGTCGGGATCCGGCCCGATCACCCAGAGGTACATCGTCGCCTCGCTCGCGACGATCTCCCAACCCTTCTCCTGGATCGCCGGGATCATCACGTCGCGCTTCGCGCGGTACCGCGCGCGCGTCTCGTCGACATGGCGCTCGTCGTTCCATGCGACGACGGAAGCGTGCTGCACGAACTCCTGCGGCGCGGTGCCGACGGTCGGGCGGTACGCCTTCAGCGCGGTGACGATCTCCGGTGGGGCGGCGACGAAACCGGAGCGATAGCCGGTCATCGACGAGCGTTTGCTCAGCGTCTGGAAGACGATGGCGCGCGAGCGGTCGGCCAGCTGCAGCACCGACGGCGGAGACTGGTCGAACCAGAGCTCGCTATACGCCTCGTCGGAGGCGATGGAGAAGCCGCGCTCCGCCGCGGCTTCCGCGAGCCGCTCGTAGAACTCGAGCGAGGCGACCGCGCCGGTCGGGTTGTGCGGGTAGTTGACCCAGACGATCGCGGTGTCGTCGGGTATGGCGTCGACGTCGGGCAGGAAGCCGTTCTCGCGCAGCAGCGGCAGCGTCTGGACCTTCGCACCGGCGAAGAGCGCGCCGCGCTCGTAGACGGGATAGGCCGGCTCCCCGAAGACGACGGTCCGGCCGGCGGTGTCGAGCACCTGCGCGAGCGAGAAGATCGCCTCCTTCGATCCGTACGTCGGGATGATCTCCGTGTCCGGGTCGACCATGACGCCGAAGCGGCGTTTGCACCAGTCGCTCGCCGCCTGCCGCAGCTCAGGAAGGCCCTGTGCGAGCGGGTACGGCGCGCGCTCGGGCACCGCCTCGATCAGCGCCTGCCGGATGATCGGGTCGGTCGGTTCGTTCGGGTCGCCCTTGCCGAAGTCGATCACTTCGACGCCGTCGGCCACGAGCCGCCGCCGCGCCTCCTCGAGGCGGATGAACGGGTACGTCGCCATCTCCGTGAGCGTCGGGTTGATCACGAGAGGAATTCTCGCAGCGTCTCGTAGCAGCGCTCGAGGTTCTCGATCGGCACCTGCTCGTCGAGGCGATGCGCGTAGGCCGTTGCACCGGGGCCGTAGTTGATGGCGTCGATGCCCTGCTCGGCGAATTGCGCGACCGGCGTCCACGCCTGTTTCGGTTTCACGACCTGCACGAGCCGGCGCAACCGTGTCGTGTGCGCGTTGTCGAGCGCGGGCGGCGCGGACGGCGACTCGCTCAGCGCCTCGACCTCGCCGTCGGGAAGAAGCGCGCGCACGCGAGCCTCGGCGCCGGGACGCATGAAGCGCATGTTCAGCTCCGCCGAGGCCGTGGCGGGAACGACGTTCGACGCGATGCCGCCTGCCACGCGGACTGCACTCACCACCTCGCGGTACACGAGCCCGTCGAGCTCGACGTCGACCGGCTCGAGCCCGACGAGCGGCTGCAGTCCGCGCACGAGCTCGTGGATCGCGTTCACCCCTGTCCACGGGCGCGCGGAGTGGGCGCTCTCCCCGTGGAAGGTGATGCGCGCCTGCAGGTTGCCGAGGCAGCCGGCGTGCAGCTCGCAGTCCGTCGGCTCGAGCACGACTGCCAGCTCCACGTCGCGGAGCAGATCGGTCGCGAAGAGGGCCGGGAGCGGGCTCTCGCCGACCGGTACCTCTTCGCGCGTGAAGAAGAGGTAGCGCGCTGGCACGCCTGCCCGGGCGAGCTCGATCATGACCGCGACACCGGCCTTCATGTCACTTGCCCCGAGGCCGTGCACCGCGCCACCGTCGATCCGCCCGGGGAGATTTCCCTGCGCGGGCACGGTGTCCAGATGTCCTGCAAGGACGATGGGACCGTCGCCGTAGAGCAGCACCTCGCCGTCGTCGTACGTCGGTCCACCAGGGACGAGATCACGCACCAGCTCGACGAGTGTGGCCTCCGAACGGCTCTCGGACGGGACATCGACGAGCTGCAGCGTCCTGGTGGCGAGATCGGGAGTCGGCACGGCAGAGGTCATAATGACGTTCGGTGACCGTGAGACAGCCCGATCCGACGCCGGGCCTCGAGCCCGAGCGCGGGCTCGTCCTCGCCGTGCTCGCGCAAGGTGTCGACGCCGACGACGAGATCGGGGAGTTCGAGGAGCTTGCCCGCACGGCGGGTGTACGCCCGGTGGCCCGCGTCCTCCAGCACCGCCAGATGCCGGATCCGCGCACCTACGTCGGCAAGGGCAAGATCGACGAGTTGAAGAGCGAGTACGGCGGCGTCAAGGCAGAGGTGCTGCTGGTCGACGACGAGCTCTCACCGTCCCAGCAGCGGCTCCTGGAGAACACACTCGACGCGCGCGTCGTCGATCGGACGCAGCTGATCCTCGACATCTTCGCGCAGCACGCGACGAGCGCCGAGGGAAAGCTCCAGGTCGAGCTGGCGCAGCTCGAGTACAACCTCCCGCGCATGCGAGGCATGTGGAAGCACCTCGAGCGCCTCGGCGGTGGCGTCGGCACGAGAGGCCCCGGCGAGTCGCAGCTCGAGTCCGACCGCCGGCAGGCACGCCGGCGTGTGACGCTCCTGAAGGAGCGGCTCGAGGAGCTCTCGAAGCAGCGCGACGTGCGACGCAAGGAGCGGCGCCGGACGAACACGCCCACGGTCGCGCTCGCCGGCTACACGAACGTGGGCAAGTCGACGCTCCTGAACGCGCTGACCGACGCCGAGGTGTCCGTCCGCAACCGTCTGTTCGAGACGCTCGACCCGACGACCCGCGGGTTCGAGCACGACGGTCGCAAGTATCTCGTCACCGACACCGTCGGCTTCGTTCGGCGGCTGCCGCATCAGCTCGTCGAGGGTTTCGCTGCAACGCTGGAGGAAACGCTCGTCGCGGATCTCATCCTGCATGTCGTCGATGCCTCGGCGCCGGAGGAGCGGCTTGTCGAGATGATCGGCGCAGTCAACGGAGTCCTGCACGACATCGGTGCGGACGAGCTGCCGATGGAGCTCGTGCTCAACAAGGTGGACGCCGCCGACGGGACGCGCAGACGCGCACTCTCCAACCGCTATCCCGACGCGCTCCAGGTCTCGGCGCTCACCGGCGAAGGGCTCGACGCGCTCCGCACGCGCATCGCCGATCGCTTCGCGGATCTCTTCGAGCCTGTGCGCCTCCTCTTGCCGTACCAGGATGGCGGCAAGCTGAACGAGCTGTATGCGCTCGGAGCGCCGATCGAAGAGCGCGAGGACACGAGCGAGGGGGTGCTCGTGCTCGCGCGGCTGCCGCGTCGCGAGATCAGTCGCTTCGCCCGCTACCTCGTCGGGGCTTAATGGAAGTGTCATTCCGCAAGTTGCGCGACGACGCAGTCGTGCCCGCGCGCGCATATGACGGCGACGCGGGGCTCGACCTCTCCGCGTGCGAGGGCGCCGTGCTCGGGCCGGGGGAGCGGGCGACGGTCGGCACAGGACTCGCCGTCGCGATTCCCGACGGCTATGCGGGCTTCGTCCAGCCGCGCTCCGGGTTGGCGATGCGTCACGGGATCACGATCGTGAACACGCCGGGCCTCGTCGACTCCGGCTATCGCGGCGAGCTCCGCGTGGTGCTGCTGAACACAGACGCGCGTGAGGAGTTCGTCGTCGAGCCGGGCATGCGCATCGCGCAGCTCGTCGTTGTTCCGGTTGCGAGCGTCGACCCGGTCGAGGTGGAGGCGCTCCCCGAGAGCGAGCGCGGCGTGCGCGGCTTCGGGTCGTCGAGCCACTGATGCAGGAGCCCCGCATCCGCGTCTCGGCCGTCTTGCGCTGGGAGGATCGCATCCTGCTCTGCCGGCACGAGAAGGCCGGCCGCGGCGAGTACTGGCTGCTGCCGGGCGGCGGTGTGAACGCAGGCGAAAGCCTCGTCACCGCGCTGCACCGCGAGCTGTACGAGGAGGTCGGGATCCCCGATCGTCTTCCGGTCGAAGGCCCGGTCGCGCTCGTCGACTCCATCTCACCGCAGCGCGGGATCGGCGCGAAGCACGTCGTGCACATCATCTTCGCCGGGGACCTCTCCGGACGCTCGCTCGAGGCGGTCACCTCGCAGGACGCAGCCGTGCGCGGACATCGACTGTTCGACACCGCCGATCTCGACGGCGTCGTGCTCCATCCACCCATCCAGCGCTTCCTCCGGCGCTGGGAGCCGGGCGACCCGGCGGCATACCTCGGCGCACTGTGGGCCCCCTAGCTCGAATCTCCATCCAGGGATATCGCGCGGCGCGGGAGCTCGAGCTCGCGCCCGGTAGCGTGTGCGCTCTCGTCGGCGAGGCGTCGAGCGGCAAGTCCACCGTGCTCACCGCGATCTGGACGCTGCTGGAAGCGGCAGCGCCGCCTCCGACGATCGACGACGTCTCGCGAGACGCCTCGGATGGTCGCATCCACCTCGAGGCGACGCTCGAGCGCGGCCGCTCGATCTTCCTCGACGCGAGGCCGCCGGACACGCTCAACCTCAACCGTGCCGGCGCGCCGCCCGTGCTCTTCCTGCCGGCGAATCTTCGCTCGCGCACCCTCGTCGCGCCTGCAACCGGAAGCGGCGCCGCCGACGTCGCCGAGCTCCTGCGGCCGCCGCTTCCGGACCATCACTGGTCGGCCGCGGACGGCGGACTCCTGCTCGTGAACGGCATGGAGCGCGTCCTCGCCGCCGGGCTCAGCCGTTTCGTC
Organism: Gaiellaceae bacterium; assembly: GCA_035532535.1. Lineage (GTDB taxonomy): Bacteria > Actinomycetota > Thermoleophilia > Gaiellales > Gaiellaceae > Palsa-739. The sequence goes on along the minus strand of DATKQT010000013.1, from coordinate 10,846 downwards.
CTCCTCATCGAGGAACCGGAGCTGTACCTCAGCCCGCACGCGCAGCGGCACCTCTACCGCGTGCTGCGCGAGCTCGCGCAAAGCGGCAACCAGATCCTGTACTCGACGCACGCGCCCGTGTTCCTCAGCGTCGACCGGCTCGAGGAGCTGGCGCTCGTCAGGCACACCTCCGACGTCGGCACGACGTTGTTCCAGCCCGAGCCGCTTCCGGAGGCGGAGTCGTTCCGCGCCCTCTCCGAGTTCGACAGCGACCGCGCGGAACTTTTTCTCGCGCGTGCTGCGCTGCTCGTCGAAGGCCGCACCGAGAAGTTGACGTTCCCGCTCGTCTTCGACGCGCTCGACATCGAGGCCGACAAGGAGGGGATCATCGTCCTCGAGTGCGGCGGCAAGGGGAACATGCCCCTGTTCGCTCGCGTCTGCAATGCGTGCGGCATCCCGTACGTCGTCGTTCACGACCGAGACGCGCCGGCGGGCCACCGGCCCGTGGAGTCGGAGGTCGTCGTCAACAGGCAGATCCAGGAGGTCGCGGGCAAGAGGCGCACGATCGTCCTCGTCCCGGACTTCGAAGCGGTCTCCGGCGTGGACACGCGCGACCGCAACCGCAAGCCGCACCGGGCGTACCGCCGCTACACGGACAACGGCGCGGTGCCGGACGCGCTCAAGCAGGCGGTCGACAAGGTCGTCCGTGCCGCGCGGAGTTAGCGCCGTCGAGCGCGCGCCGACGACACCGCATGCGCCTCCGCCTCGAGCTCGTCGTCGAGCGGCGCGAGCTCTGGCGGATCGCCCCCGGTGCGATGTGCAAGCGCCTGCGCGAGGATCCAATCGGCGAGCCACGGGTTGCGCGGCAGGAGCGGGCCGTGGAGGTACGTGCCGATCGCGCGGCCGACGCGACACCCTTCGTAGCCGGTCTCGCCGTCATTGCCGAACCCGGACACCACACGCCCGAGCGGCTCGGCGCCGGGGTCGAGCCGAGTCCTGCCGGCATGGTTCTCGAAGCCCGCGAGCGTCCGCCCAACGCCGGGCTCCAGCTCGCACTCGAGTAGCACGTTCCCGATCATCCGGCGATCGCCGGCGACGGTCTCGAGCGGAAGAAGGCCGACGCCGGGCATGGCCTCGCCGTGCCGGCCGCGATAGCCGCGCCCGAGCAGCTGATACCCGCCGCAGACCGCGAGGAACGCGGCGCCTCCGGCCGCGGCCTCCTTCAGCCGCTCGGCCTTCGTGGCGAGGTCGGTCGCGACGAGGAGCTGCTCGCGGTCCTGTCCGCCGCCGAGGTAGTACAGGTCGTGCTCGCCGGGAACGATGCGGCCGTCGATACCGACCTGCGTGACGTCGAGCTCGTGGCCGCGCCACCGCGCGCGCGCGGCGAGCACCGCGATGTTGCCACGGTCGGCGTAGATGTTCAGGTAGTCGGGATAGAGATGGGCGACCCGGATGTTCACGCGGCGCGCTCCCAGTAGGGACGCACGAGCCCGCGCGCGGCGGCGATCCGCTGCAGGCCGAGCATCGCGGTGTAGGTGGGGAGGACGACGAGCTCGCCGCCGCCCGGTGTGAGCTCGAGGCCGCGGTCGAGTGCGCGCTCGAGAATCGGCTCGACCTCGATCGCATCTTCCGCGAGACCGCCGTACTTGAACCGGAGCGCGAGCTCCGCGGCGCGGTCCCCGGTCGCGACCACACGGTCGAAGCCGGTGAGCAGCGGCTCGAAGTCGACATCCCAGATCCACGACACGTCGCGACCGTCGGCGATCGCGTCGTTCAACGCGACGACGGCCAGCCGAGGCGGACCGCCGTCGACCAGCGTGCGGATGGCCTCGTTCGCCCCGGCCGGGTTCTTGATCAGGAGCAGCAGAATGGTCTTGTCATCGACCGCGATGCGCTCGAACCGGCCGAATGCCGCGCTGAAGCGTCCGAGACCGGCGACGATCTCGTCCGTCGTCGCACCGAGCGCGTGCGTGAGCGCGGCGGCGCCGACCGCGTTGTAGACGTTGTAGAGCCCGGGAAGCGCCAACTCGACGCGCCGCGTCTCGCCCGCCAGGTCGAGGTCGAAGGCGACGCCCTCGAGCGCGCGCAGCTCGATGCTCCGCGCGACGACGTCCAGCGGCGCGCGTGCGATGTGACCGTTCGGACAGCGGTAGTCGCCGAGGTGGCCGACGTACGCGGCCGCGTATTCGAGCGGCAGGCCGCAGCGCAGGCAGTACTTCGAGTCGGCAGCGTGCTGAAGCGCGGGCCGCGCGACGCGCGGGTCGTCGAGCCCGAACACGAGCGCGGGGCCGTGGGCGTTCGCGAGATCGCCGACGAGCGGGTCGTCCCCGTTCACGACGAGGGTCGTGCTCACGGGGAGCACCGCGACGGCGTCGCGCCAGCGCTCGGCGACGAGCTCGAGCTCGCCGTAACGGTCGAGCTGGTCACGGAAGAGGTTGCCGAGGCAGACGGCCCGCGGTTGGACACGGCGCATCACCTCGGGCAGGGCGGCCTCGTCCACCTCGAGGAGCCCCAGCTGTGCGCGGCCCGCGGCGAGGAGCGTGGAGGCGACGCCGGAGAGGAGGTTGGCGCCCGAGCGGTTGTGCGCGAGGCGGAAGCGGGGGCGGAGGATCTCGGCGGCCATCGCCGCGGTCGTCGTCTTGCCGTTCGTGGCGGAGATCGTTGCGGTCCCGGCAGGAAGCCGCGCGGCCAGGCGATCGACTGCGCCGGGGTCGAGCGTGGAGAGGAGCTTGCCCGGCACCGTCGTCCCTCCACCGGCGCCGACGAGGCGGGAGAGGGCGGCGACCGCACGGGCAGCGGCGATCTCGGCGGCGAGCGGAACGGCCATCGAGGCGAATCTACCGCTGCGCGGATTCACTTGCGGATCCTCCAACCTGATCTACCATATTTGTCGTGCCCCGGAAGCCCCGTTTTCGTGCGGTGGCGGACATCGACCCGCGCAGGCTCGCCGCGTTCCAAGCGGGCATCCGCAAGCGGTACACCGACGACCAGATCGTGGCCGAGCTCCAGGCGAGCGCCGAGCGGCTGGGACGGTCGCCGACGATGCGCGAGTTCGCCGCCGATCCGCAGACGACCGTTCATCCGCAGACCGTGATCGAGCACTTCGGCTCGTGGAACGCGGCCAAGCGAGCGGCCGGCCTCGTGCCCCGGCGATTCGCGACGCGGGAGGAGCTCCTCGGTCTCCTCCGCGACCTGGGCGAGGAGCTCGGCCGCCCGCCGACGGCGCGGGACATCGACGAGCACAAGGGAAAGCTTCCGTCCAAGTCGCTGTACTGGCACACCTTCGGGTCGCTGACGACAGCGCTGCGGGAAGCCGGCTTCGACGTGCCGGTAGGGGAGGAGCGGCTCGAGCGCGCGGTGGAGCAGGGCGCCGCGCTCGCCCGGCGGCTCGGCCGCCTGCCCAAGTTCGCCGATTGGGCCGAAGCGCGGAAGGAGGACGACTCGCTCCTCACCGAGTGGCAGGTCTACCGGCTGCTCGACGCGCGCCGCGGCGCGTGGTCGACGTTCCAGTTCCTCGTGCGCGAGCTGCTCGAGCAGCAGAGCGTCACCGTCGGAGGTGACGGGACGCTGAAGAAGACGCGCTGAGTAGACTCGCGGCCGTGGACGAGGCGCCGCTCGAGGACAAGGGGTCAGGGCTCGCGCCCGTCGGCCCGGGCTGGTTCGTCGTCAACGTCCGCGACGCGCAGTGGGTGACATCGGCGGGAGGCGAGAAGAAGTCGTCCGGGGCCGAGTGCTACTTCGAGAGCGGAGCGTTCTGGTTTCGGGAGCTCGGCTTCAGGATCCACGTCCTCGAGCCGGGCGAGCCGAACGGGCTCTACCACTCCGAATCGGTGCAGGAGGACTTCCTCGTCCTGTCGGGTGAGTGCACGCTCCTCGTCGAGGGGGACGCTCGCACGCTCCGGGCGTGGGACTTCTTCCACAGCCCCGCAGGCACCGAGCACATCTTTGTCGGCGCCGGCGAAGGGCCGTGCGCGATCCTCATGGCCGGCGTTCGCTCCGAGGACATGACGTTGCACTATCCGGTGTCGGAGCTCGCAGCTCGCTACGACGCGAGCGCGCACAAGGAGTCCTCGAATCCGGACGAGGTCTACCCGGATCGCTTCGAGCCGTCACGGCGCGAGCGGCCCTCGTACTGGGACGCGCTGCCCTGGGTCTAGGAACCTACGCAGCTGCGAGGTTCGCGAGCTGCTGTAGGCACGACGCGCCTTCGCCGGGCGCGCGCACAGCGGGGAGTGGCTTGCCCGGCTCTTCGTAGCGCGGGTTCGGCCGGAAGCGCTCGTGCCGCGCGACCTTCGCGCCGTGCAGCGCGAGGAAGGTGCCGTCCTTCAACTCGTGCTTCTTCAGGCGAACGTGCGCGTACTCCTCGACGACCTCGAGCGCCGTGCGCGTCGAGGCGAAGAAGAGCTCCTGCTTGCCCGAGCCGAGCCACAGCGGCCGGCCGATGCCTCGCGCGGCGAAGACCGTGCCCGACTCGCGTTCGTCGAGCCACGCGGTGGCCATCGAGCCGAGCAGCGCCTCGAGGGCGGCCGGCTCGTTCCGCGAGTGGGCGGCGAGGGCGAAGATCGCCTCGGAGTCGACCGTCATCCGCGGCTCGGCGCGGGCGCAGTCGAACTCGGCCAGGAGCTCGTCGTCGTTGACGATGATCCCGTTGTGGATGCCGACCACCGGCCCGTGCCGGACCGGGTGGTTGTTGGCGGAGATGGAGGGGTGGCCCTTCGTGTAGTCGCGCACGTGGACCAGGAGCTCGGTCGCCGTCTGCGGGACTTCGATCCGCTCGAGGAGCTGGCTGGCCGGCGTCCGCTGCTTCGTGACGACGGGATAGGAGCTGCCCGGGCCGCGGTGGGCGTACCCGACCGCGTCCGCGCCCCGTTCGGCGATCCCGGCCAGGAGCGCCTGCGCCGCCAGCGTCCGATCGACGCTGCTACGGGACGAGAGGCTGTATCCGGCGATTCCGCACACGATCTAGGTCACCTCCAACCGTAGCGGACAGTTCGGCGCACCCGGCCTCAAGCCTGCACCGCCGAAAGCCGATATTGGGGCTTGTGGAGCCTCTCCTTGCTGCGGAGGGAGACGTCGAGCAGGCCGAAGAGCCCGCCAGCCAGCTCGATGATCCCCTGAAGCTGTACATCCGGTCGATCGGCGACGGCCGGCTCCTGACGCGCGAGGAAGAGCGCGAGCTGGCCCGCCGGAAAGATGCCGGAGACGAGCTGGCGAAAAAGCAGCTCATCGAGGCGAACCTTCGCCTCGTCATGTCGATCACGCGCAGCTACACGCGCGCGGGCGTCCCGCTCCTCGATCTCATCCAGGAGGGCAACCTCGGCCTCATCCGCGCAGTGGAGAAATTCGACTACCGCATGGGGTACAAGCTTTCAACGTACGCGACCTGGTGGATCAAGCAGTCGGTGAGCCGCGCGCTTTCCGATCAGGGACGGACGATTCGCCTCCCGACGCATGTGGCCGAGCGCGTGCGCCGGCTGCTTCGGGTTCGCCGCCAGATGGCGCAGAAGCTCAGCCGTGAGCCGACGCCTGCCGAGCTCGCCAAGGAGACCGGAGAGCCGGAGGACAAGGTGGTCGACCTCCTCGGCCTCGTCGACGATCCCGTCAGCCTCGATTCTCCCGTCGGGGACGGCGAGAGTTTCTTCGCCGACCTGATCGAGGACGAGAGCTCGGCGCAGCCGCATGAGCGCACCGCGATCGAGCATCGCCACGGCGAGCTCTCGGACGCGATCGCCCAGCTCGCTCCGCGCATGCAGCGCGTGCTCGTGCTGCGATTCGGGCTGGACGGCGAAGGCCCGCGCACGCTCGAGGACATCGGCTCCGAGCTCGGCGTCACACGCGAGCGCGTGCGTCAGCTCGAGTCGCGTGCGTTGCGCGAACTGCGCAACGGCGCGCCCGATCTCGAGCTGTATCTCACGTAACTAGCTCGACGCGACGAGCTGCATCTCGCGCAGGTTGGCGAGACGGCGCAGCGACTCGAGCTCGATCTGCCGGACCCGCTCGCGCGTGAGCCCGAGACGCTTGCCGATCTCCTCGAGCGTCTTCGGCTCCTCGTCGATGAGGCCGTAGCGCAGCACGAGCACCTGTCGCTCGCGGTCGGGCAACGACTGCAGGGCGAGCATGAGCGCCTGGCTTCGCAGCGACACCTCGACATGCTCCTCGGGCAGCGGGTCGTCTCCGGCGACGAAGTCCCCGAAGACGGCGTCTTCCTGCTCTCCGACCGGCTGGTCGAGACTTGCCGATGCACGGGCGGCGGCGCGCACCTCACGCGCTTGCTCGACGGGAAGCGATGCCTCCTCGGCAATCTCCTCGAGCGTGGGCTCGCGGCCGAGCTCCATCCAGAGCGTCCGCTCGGCGCGGTTCATCTTCTGCATGCGCTCGACGATGTGGACGGGCATGCGGATCGTGCGGGCCTTGTCGGCGAGCGCCCGTGCGACGGCCTGGCGAATCCACCACGTCGCGTACGTCGAGAACTTGTACCCGCGGCGCCAATCGAACTTCTCGACGGCGCGGATGAGGCCAAGCGTCCCTTCCTGGATGAGATCGAGGAACGGCAGTCCCTGGTTGCGGTAGTTCTTCGCGATCGAGACGACGAGGCGCAGGTTGGACTGGATCATCCGCGTCTTCGCGCCCATGTCGCCGCCCTCGATCTTCTTCGCGAGCTCGACCTCCTGCGCCGCGGTCAGCAGCGCGTGCTTGCCCGCTTCGCGGAGGAAGAGCTGGAGCGCGTCGGTCGTCGTCTCGACGACAACCGGCGGCGGGGGAGGGGGCTGCTCCTCCTTCGGCTCGTCGAGGAGCTCGATGCCGCGCCGGTCGAGCTCGATGTAGACCGCGTCCACCTCGAACGGGTCGAGCTCGAGCGGCTCGAGCACCTCCTGCAGCTCCGTCTGCCGGAGCTGACCGCTGGACTCCGCCGCTTCCAGGAGCGCGAGCAGATCCTCGCTCCTGAGGATGATGTCGATCTCGACCGTCAAATTCCCCCCGATCAGTTGTCTGAGCGATGTTCCGCGCAGTTGGGGGACCAAAACACGCGAGGGATCCCTAAATCAAGGGTTTCGCCAGATCTGGGGCGTCGTCAGCTCGACGCTGTTTCCCGACGGGTCGTGAACATAGATCGACCGTCCGCCACCCGGCCATTTGACGTCGGCCTCGATCTCAATCCCGGCGTCATGAAGGCGGCCCGGCCAGCCGTGGAGGTCGTCGACGATTCGGCACGTTGGAGATCGTCGACGTACAGCGCGGTCTCGAGGACGCCGACAATCGGCACGGCTCAAGCGTACGCGCGCGTGTCTGTGCCCCAGATCCAGTGCACGGTAAGCAGTGTTACGTCAAGCTGGACCAGAACGGCTCGAACGCCCGGACACGCCACGCTCCCCCCACCCGCTTTTCCACAGGTTGCACGGTCCGCTGTGGAAATGTTGATTATTCAAAATTCGCAAAATGCGAACGTTTTCGATTTCGCACCCCTTGCACGGTGCTTGCGTGCCCCCTAGATTCACAAGTGCGCCGAGCGCGGCGCGGGAGTAGGTTGAAGCGGAGCCGATAGGCCGTACGAGGAAGCCCGCGAGGGCAGAGGCGGAAAGTCGAGCGGTTCCGTGGACGAAACCGCGACGGGCTCGGCGAATCTTTGGTCCGGATCGGGGACGCATTTTGCATATGTCTCCGAGGAGCCTTCCGCCCGTTTCTCTTAGGATCAGGCGTCGTGCACTTTCATCCGCCGAGCATCGACCCGGGCATCATCGCCCTCGTGTGGGCCCTCGCGCTCGGGACGTTCATCTACTTCGGGCTGCTTGCAATCGGCACGACCGGCGCGTTCGCGATCGTGATCGCAATGGTGTCGACGGCCGCTATCTGGCTGTTCGTCCGCACCCGCGGCAACAGCGTCTAGGCGTCAGGAGGAGCTCAGGCCGCGGCCGCGACCGGCCGGCCCAAAGGGCGGCGGTTGACGCTCCGCTTGCTGAGAGCGGCGACGAGCAGCTTGGCGAGGTCCGATCCGATCGTCCGCTCGAGGCGGTCGCGAGCCCGTTCGGTCTCGGGGTCGAGGCCTGCCAGATGCGCGGCGAGCAGATCGAGCCCTCTCTCGCGCTGCGTGATGCCTGCGAGCTCCATCCGCCATTTCTATCGGCCTTCCGGCCGTGCCACCCCGATCCCTGACGGCAGGGATTGGGTCGCCGCGCCGGGGCAGCGACCCCTCCCCCGCTTCAGTCCCGGTGCGGGCCGACCGTGACCTCATGCGGCCGACCGGGAACCGTGTCGATCTCGCGGCGTTCGGCGGTCACGGGCTCCTCCGCATCCTGACTGCCGGCAACCGGCGCCGGCGTGGCCATCGGAGCCGGAGCAGGCGCCGGGACGGTGTCGAACGACATCCCGAGCACGAGACCGAACCCGAACGCGAGGACACCGTGCCACAGCGCCAGGTCGTGGACGAGGCCCAGGAGACCGGCGTGCCGGCTCCAGGTCTCGAACGTCCCTTGGTACCAGCCGTGCGTCGGCTGGCTCGCCATCAGGATCCATCCGACGACGATCAGCGCCGGCAGGAACGCAAGTGCGAGCGTCCCCAGCGAGATGCGCACCCGGAGGCCCTTCGTCCAGCCGCCGACCACCTGCGAGATCGCCACCACGAGCCCTGCACCCGCGACGATCGCCATCTCCGCCCAGAAACGGCCGTCGGAGTGCTGTCCTACGAGCGTCGCTGCCCACAGCAGCACGCCGGCCGTCCCGACGGCGGCGACCGTTGTCAGGCCGCGCGTCGTGTCGTACAGACCGTACCGTCGCATCCGATCACCTCGTTCCGCGTTTGCCAGACCTGCAGGGGAAACGCGCGAACCCCCCGTACGGGTGCGCTACAGGGCCAGGCGGCGGGCGTCGAAGACCGACGACCAGAGCTCCGCGCGGAACTCCTCCACCGTCGCGTGGACGTCCCCGGTGAAGACGTGCTCGACGACGCCTACCTCGCGGTCGTTGTGGAAGGGCACGTCGACGTGCTCGTGCGTGACGAGATTCACCGACGTGCACTCGCACGCCGGGCAGTGGACGGCGAGGCCGAGCCGCCCGTCGCCGGGGGCGAGGAGCAGGAACGCGGACGGGTACACCGGTCGGGGCCGCTCCTCCGGGTAGCAGAAGAAGCTCCACGGCCACTCCCCCGCCCCGATGTGGACGGCGGCGAGATCGCCGAGCTCGTCCCCGACCGGCTCCACCCGCGAGGTCATGAGGTTGAGGAAGACGCCGCCGTCGAGGCCGAGCGGCGCCCAGTCGAGGTCGTCGTGGCTGACGAGCCCGTCGTGCTCGTCCCCGCACGGGCACGCGAACCGAATCCGGTAGACGACGGGGTGCGCTGCGCCCTCGAGCTGCTCGATCCTGCGGAAGGCGGACAGCGGTACCTTCGCCTCACCGCGGTGGGGGCACGAGAACGTGTACCGGCTCGTCAGCGGGTCGTACATGTCCATCTTGTAATCGGCAGGACGGACGGAGCCGAAAAGCTCGCCGGACAGCTAGTGGTTTGACCGGCAACGTTTGCCGGTTTCCGTAGAGGGTCCAAGTCGCCGCCGTTGAAGCACGACTCCCGACTGGTAATCGGACGGGAGGCGACAATGGCAGCGCGCGTGGAGCTGCGAGAAATCAGCAACGAGGAGGGCAACCGGCTGCTGCGGATGATCCGCCGCAGCAGCGGTTCGATCGTGACCTGGCGGCGGGCGCAGATGGTGCTGCTGGCGGCCCAGCGGATGCCTGCGACGCGGATCGCCGAGGTAGTGTTCAGCGACCCGGACACGGTGCGTGAGGTGATCCACAACTTCAACCGGGACGGCTTCGACTCGCTCTATCCGCGCTACCGCGGCGGCCGGCCCCGCACCTTCACGTTGCCGCAGCGGCAGGCGATCAAGCGGATTGCGCTCGCTGTTCCGACCGATCTCGGTCAACCGTTTGCGACCTGGAGCCTGGCCAAGTTGGCCGACTACCTGGTTGCCGAGGAGGTGGTCGACGACATCTCCCACGAAGGGCTCCGCCTGCTGCTCCACGAGGAAGGCGTCAGCTTTCAAGCCGTGAGGAGCTGGAAGCGCTCCAACGACCCCGACTTCGAGGCCAAGAAAAACCGGATCTTGGAGCTGTACGCGATCGCAGATGGACTCGTAGAACCGGGCCCCGACGACCCCGACGTGGTCATCTGCCTGGACGAGTTCGGGCCGCTCAACCTGCAGCCGCAGCCGGGCGGCAAAGCCTGGGCGCCGCGTGCGAAGCCGCGCCGGATTCGCGCCACCTACACACGACCGCACGGTGTCCGCCACCTGCTGTGCGCGCTCGACATCGCCTCGGACATGCTCGTCGGCGAGGTCAGCGAACGAAAGACGCGGGTCGAGTTCCTCGCCTTCTGCGAGCAGATCCGCGACCGCTACCCGGACGAGACGAGGCTCGCATTCGTGCTCGACAACTTCTCCGTCCACAAAGGCGACCAGATGCGCACCTGGGCCGCCGACAACAACGCCGAGCTTGCCTACACGCCGCACTACTCCTCCTGGCTCAACCGGATCGAGCCGCAATTCAAAGGGCTCCGCTACTTCTGCCTCGACGGCACCGACCACTCCGACCACGCCACGCAGACACAGCTGATCGGCGACTACATCGACTGGCGCAACGCCCACCGCGACAACCCGAAGCTCCGACATCTCACCCGCCGACAACTCACGCACAAAGCGGCCTGAACAGAACCCGGCGAACGTTCCCTGTCACTTCACTAGATCCTCGACGGACTCGTCGTCTTCTCGACCAGCTGCGTGCCTTCCGTCGGAGCGGAGCCGTCACGGTGGTGCCTCGACGGCAGATGGAGCCAATGCCGTTGCACGGGCAGTGTGGCTGCCCCGAGGACGAGTCCGCC
>DATKQT010000012.1:0-70783 GCA_035532535.1 Gaiellaceae bacterium | reverse complement strand
GAAGTGCCGCGCGATCCTCATCCGCTACGACAAGAAGCCGCAGAACTACAAGGGCCTCATCCAGCTCGCCTGCGCGCTCCTCTGGGGCCGCCGACTCCACGCCCTCAACTGGGGCAAGGACGTTTCGAGATAGTTACTTAGTGCTCGCCTGATGCCGGGCCGGGCTTTCAGCGCGTTTTGACCGGCCTGCGATACTCCTTCGAGGAATGGCCATGACCGAACATGGGCCGCTCGTGCTCGTCGCTGATGATGACGATGACATTCGTTCGCTGGTGATCTTCCGGCTCGAGCGCTCCGGGTATCGCACCGTCGTCGCACGCGACGGCGAAGAGGCGCTCGCTCTCGCGCTCGAGCGCATACCGGCTCTCGCGGTGCTCGATGTGATGATGCCGAAGCTCGACGGATATGAGGTCACTCGACGTCTGCGCAGTGAAGACGCAACGCGCGGGATGCCTGTGATCCTCCTGACTGCGCGTGCTCAAGACGCGGATGTCGCGCGGGGTTTCGAGTCCGGCGCCGACGACTACATCCGCAAGCCGTTCAGCCCGCAGGAGCTGTTGGCTCGCGTGCAGGCTATCCTCGGCCGCCGATAGTGCAGGCGCTGTTCGCGTGGAGCTCCGTCGCGCTCGGCGGCGGTAGCGTGATGTTCGTCAGCCTCCTCCTTTTCCGACGGATTCGTCTTTACCGAATCGAAGTCGAGCGCGACCAGGCGGAAGAGCGGCTCGAGCCGCTCGCGCTCGCGCTCGTGAGCGGGGAGGAAACCGAGGCCGTCGACACGCGCGACGCGGGTGTCCTCGCGGGACTGCTGTCGCGGTACGCGCGCCAGGTGACGGGCGACTCACGCTCCGCGCTCGCGGACTACTTCGAGGCCAGTGGAAGCGTTGACCGAGCGATGGCGGCGCTCGGCGACCGTCATGCCTGGCGGCGCGCCGCCGCGGCCGACCTGCTCGGCGCCATGGGCTCTGAGCAGGCGATTGGAGCGCTCCGCGATGCGCTCGGCGACGGTTCGCGCGATGTGCGCACGGCTGCCGCGCGAAGCCTGGGGCGTCTCCGCGCTTCCGCTGCGGTCGAGGACCTCGTGCGGGTGTTCGTGACCGCGGACGTCGCCCATGGCGTCGCCGGAGAGGCTCTGCTCGGGCTCGGCAGTGCTGCGCTGCCGGCGTTGCGTGCGCTCACGCACCACGGAGATCCAGGTCTCCGCGAGGCTGCCGTCGAGTTGCTCGGGCTGCTGGGCGAGCCCGCGGACTCGCCCCTGCTCGTCGCGCGACTGCGCGACTCCGCAGCAGAGGTGCGAGCGAGCGCGGCGCGCGCCCTCGGCCGGTTGGCCGCCGAGGATGCTGCGGCGGCCGTGCGGGGTGCTCTCGACGATCGCATCCCGTTCGTCCGTGCGGCTGCCGCACGCGCACTCGGCGAGATTGGCGGCCGTGACGCTGCGCCGGCGCTCCTCGCCCTCGCGCGGTCCGATCACTATGACGCTGCGCAGAGCGCCGCGCGCGCTCTGGCGCGCGTCGATCCGGAGCTGCTCGCTGCGGCTGGGCGTGAGGAGTTCGGTCAGCACGTTCTGGAAGCCGCGGACCGCGCAGCGATTCGCTCGTGACTCTCGCGCTGCAGGCCACGGCCGTCGTTGCCCTCCTCTACTTCGCCGCGTTGAACGCGATCTACCTCGTCTTCACGGGGATCGCGTGGCGCGGAGTGACCCACCACCTCCGGGCGCGCGCGTACTCGGGGGAGGACGAAGCATTCGCCTCGCCGTTGACGCCGCCGATCTCGATTCTGCTCCCCGCGTACAACGAGGCGACCGGAATCGTCGAGAGCATCCGGTCGCTGTTGACCCTTCGCTATCCCGAGATCGAGATCGTCGTCGTGAACGACGGCTCGACCGACGAGACGATGCGCACTCTGGTCGAGGCGTTCGACCTCGTACGGATACGCAAGGCGCTCCGCGACGCGGTCCCTACCAAGCCGCTGCGCTCCGCGTACGTCTCCAGACGCCATCCGGAATTGCTCGTGCTCGACAAGGAGAACGGAGGTAAGGCCGACGCGTTGAACATGGGCCTCTCGGCGGCGCAGTACCCATACGTGTGCGCGATCGACGCCGACACGATGCTCGAGGAGGATGCGCTGATGCGTGTCGCGAAGCCGATACTCGACGATCCATCCGTGGTCGCGGCCGCGGGCGGCATTGTCCGGATCGCGAATGGCTGCCGTGTCGACCACGGTCGTGTCGTCGAGGTCGGGCTCCCACGCAGCCCGCTCGCGACGCTGCAGGTCGTGGAGTACTTCCGGGCGTTCCTCGTCGGCCGGATGGGATGGAGCCGCCTCCGTTCGCTGCTGATCATCTCTGGCGCGTTCGGCCTCTTCAGGCGCTCGCTCGTCGAGGCTGTCGGAGGCTGGCGAACCGACACGGTCGGTGAGGACGTCGAGCTCGTCGTGCGCCTCCACCGGTACCTCCGTGATCGCGGCGAGGAGTATCGGATTGAGTTCGTTCCCGATCCCGTGTGCTGGACCGAGGCACCGGAGGACCTCCGGACGCTCGGAGGCCAGCGGCGGCGTTGGCAGCGGGGGCTTGCCGAGACCCTGTGGCGCCACCGCGGCCTATTCATGCGGCCGCGCTACGGCGTGCTCGGCTGCTTCGGATTCCCGTACTTTGTGATTTTCGAGCTCTGCGGCCCGCTGATCGAGCTTGTCGGGTTTCCGGTGACGATCTACGCCTATGCGACGGGACGGCTCTCACTCCCATTTCTGATCGGGTTCTTCGTCGTTTCGCTGCTACTCGGGGTCTTGCTGTCCGTCGCCGCGCTCGCCCTCGAGGAGTTCAGCTTCCGTCGTCACTCGAGCACGCGCGATGTCGTGCGGCTCCTCGTCTTCTCCGTCGCAGAGAACGTCGGCTACAGGCAGCTCAACGACGTCTGGCGGCTCCTCGCGTTCGTCGACCTCGCACGCCGGCGGCGAACCTGGGGTGCGCAACAACGCCGCGGCATCGGCGTACGCAGCTGAACTGGGCGCCTAAATGGGGTTCCGACCCCTACACTGTTCCCATGCCGACGAAGGAAGAAGTGCTCGAGCTCATGCGCACGGTCGAGGACCCCGAGCTCGGGATGGACATCGTCGACCTCGGCCTCCTCTACGAGGTGGAGGTCGAAGGCCCGAAGGTGAAGATCCTCTACAGCCTCACGTCGATGGGCTGCCCGGCCGGGCCGCTCATCGCCGGCGACATCGAGCGCGCCGCACGCGAGGTCGAAGGGGTGGAGGAGGTCGACCTCGAGCTGACGTTCGACCCGCCGTGGACGCCGGACAAGATGTCGGACGACGCGAAGTTCATCCTCGGCTTCGGGTAAGGCATGCCGGACTACACCTGGGCCGTCCAGCTCCCCGACGAGGATCTGCCTCGCCGCTTGACGACCGACTACCTCGTCAGCGAGGGCGAAGAGATCGAGATCGACGGCACCGAATGGCTCGTCGAGAGCGTCGACATGGAGGACGAGCTCGAGTTCACCGGGATCGTCTCGGTCGTTCCACCGCGCTGACGTGCAGGAACGGCACGGCGCCGTTCCAGCCTGCGCGTAGGACCTCGAGTGTCGTTCTCGGCGTGATCGTCGTAGCGCGCGGTGGCCGGGCGCGTCCCTCCGCGTAGCCGCCTGGCGTCCAACGCAGCAACACGTCGCCGAGCACGAGCCAGGGCTTCTCGTCCACGAGGACGAAGGCGCCGTCGGGCAGGTTGGCCTCCGCACGCCGCGGACCGAGTCGCTCGGTGTGCAGTCGTTCGTCAAGATCGTCCGCGCGCCGTTCGCCGACGATCGCCATGAAGCGGTTGTAGTCCTCGCGGCGACACTCCGCGCACGGGCGATGGCCTGCGGCAAATGCGGTCGCCTCGTCGAGGAAGAACAGCCCCGTGTAGCGCCCCGGCGGCATCGGATCCGCGCGGTACCGGCCCCGGAACTCCAGCCGGCACGCGATCCACCGCTTCACCTGGAACGGCCGGCGGATGCGGCGCTCGGCGTCATGCAGGCATCCGCGATTGCCGTACACGAGCCCGCGCTCCGGCACGGCGACGAGCTCGCCGAGCGGCGTCACCCGGTTCTGGAGCGTCACGGGATCGAGAGGACGATCTTGCCCAGCTGCTCGCCGGCCTCGAGCCGAGCATGCGCTGCGCGAATCTCCGCCAGCGGCACGACCTCGTCCACCACGGGAAGCGCGCGACCGCTCGCCACAAGGTCGTACGCGCCCTCGAAGTCGGCCTTCGCCCCCATGGTCGAGCCGAGGATCGTCAGCTGCTTCCACCAGACGCGATGGAGCGCGGCCGGCGGGTTCGGTCCGGAGGTCGCACCACACACGGCGATGCGTCCGTCACGCGCCGCCACATCGAGAGAGATGCGCCACGTCGCCTCGCCGACGCTGTCGACGACGACGTCGGCGCCGCGGCCGTCCGTCGCCTCGCGTACGGTCGCCTTCACGTCGCCGGTTGCGTGATTCACGACCGCATCCGCTCCGAGTTCGCGCGCTCGCTCGAGCTTCGCATCGCTCGACGACGTGACGATCGTCTTCGCCCCGAGTGCGCGCGCGATCGCGAGCCCGGCCGTGGAAACGCCCCCGCCGATGCCCCACAGCAGCACCCACTCGCCCTCGCGCAGCGCCGCGCGCGTGACGAGCATCCGGTACGCGGTCTCGAACACGAGCGGAAACGCGGCCGCGTCCTCGAACGAGAGCCCGTCCGGAATCGGATAGACGTTCGTCGCCGGCACGGCGATGAGCTCGGCGTTCGTCCCGTCACCGTGCTCGCCGACGACGTGGATGGCGCCGTCGGCCGCCTCCACGCCGGGGTTGATCACCACCCGCTGTCCCGGCACGAAGCCGTTCACGCCGTCGCCGAGCGCTTCGACGACGCCGGCGCCATCGGCGCCGAGGATGCGCGGCTTCGGCACCGAAGGGAGGCCCTTGCGGATCCAGACGTCCAGATGGTTCAGAGCTGACGCGCGCAGCCGGATGAGGACCTCGCCCGGCCCGGGCGAGGGGTCGGGCGCCTCCTCGAGGACGAGCACCTCAGGCCCGCCGTCCTCGTGGATACGAACCGCAAGCACGCGCGGCACACTATCGGCGTGACCGCCGAGCATCTCGGGCAGCTGGCAGCGGAGCTCGGGATCGACGCCGTCGGCGCCGCGCCCGCCGAGCCCTACGCAGACACCGAGCGCCACATCCGCGAGCGCCGTGCCCGCGGCCTCTTTGCCGACATGCGCTTCACCATGGCGCGGCCGGAGGAGTCGTGCCACCCGGAGCTGTTGGTGCCCGGCGCGCGCACCGTCGTCTCGGCGGCGCTCTGCTACTACGCGCCCGAGCCCGAACGGCCGCCCGGTCACGGGCGCCTCCCCCGCTACACCTGGTGGGACGCGTACGCGGAGCTCCGGGAGAAGCTCGACGCGCTCGGCCGTGAGATCGGCGGCGCGTATCGCGTGCTCGTCGACGCGAACCAGCACGTCGACCGAGAAGGCGCCGCACGAAGCGGCGTCGGCTTCTACGGCAAGAACACGCTGCTCATCACGCAGCGCCATGGATCGTGGGTCGTGCTAGGGACACTCGTCACCGACGTCGAGCTCGAGCCGACGCCGCCGCTCGACGCCGACTGCGGCGCATGCCGCCTGTGCATCGACGCCTGCCCGACGGGCGCGCTCGACGAGCCAGGCACGCTCGACGCGACGAAGTGCCTGTCGTACTGGACGCAGGCTGCGGAACCGATGCCTGCGGCGTATCGCGTCGAGCTTGGGCCACAGGTCTACGGTTGCGACATCTGTCAGGACGTCTGCCCGTGGAACCGCGGCGTCGAGAAGCGGCGTGCAGGCGCGTCGCTTCCGGCCGGAGCGGAGCCGCACGTATCGCTCGCCGACTGGCTCGCCGCCGACCCCGGCGAGCTTCGCGCGCGCTACGCGCGCTTGTACGTGCCGCGGAACGACGGCACGCTCCTTCAGCGGAACGCGGCAATCGCCGCAGAGAACGTCGGTGCCTAGGCGCCCCGGTCACTGGTTCGTCCTGCTTCGCGCTTCCCTCGTCGTCGTCGCGATCGTCGACGTGTCGCTCACGGCCTTCCCGTCGTCGTACCGGCCGTGGGCGTGGGCGGTGGTCGCGTTCTTCGCCGCGTCCACCGCGCTCTCGGGCGCGATCGCCTGGGTCGAGCTCGGCCGCACTGGTCGGTCGCGCGCTCGCGTCCTTGCGATCTGCCTCGACGGCGTCAGCACGATCGGTTTCGTCGCCGTCTTCTCCTACCAACCGGGCGAGCCGTACCGTGCGCTCTATCTCGTGCCGATTGTCGAGGCCGCGCTTCGGTTCGGTCTCGCCGGCGGTTTCGTCGGTGGCACCGTCATGGTCGGCGCGATGCTCGTCGTCGACGCGTTCGGGCCCGGCGTCGCGTGGCGCACGGTCGTCTCCCGCCTCCTCGTCGGCGCACTCGCGGGCATCGTCGTCGGCTGGCTGCGCGACGGTCTCGCGGCGCGCGCCGCGGAGGCGGAGCGGCTGCGCGACGAGCTCGGCCGGCGGAGCGACATCCTCGAAGGCGCGAACCGCTGTGCGCGCGCGCTCGGATCGTCGCTCGAGATCGAGACAGCATTTGCCGCGTTCATCCGAGAGCTGCGCACGGTCGTGCCCTTCGACCGGACGGCGATCGTGCTGATCGAGGACGATATGGCGAAGACGATCGCCACTGCCGGCCGCGGCGCC
Source organism: Gaiellaceae bacterium (assembly GCA_035532535.1). Taxonomy (GTDB): domain Bacteria; phylum Actinomycetota; class Thermoleophilia; order Gaiellales; family Gaiellaceae; genus Palsa-739. The sequence goes on along the minus strand of DATKQT010000012.1, from coordinate 64,078 downwards.
ACGGAGATCTTCCCGCCCGGAAGCTCCGGACCGGTGCGCGGGTCCGTGCTCGACCGTGTGCGTGGCGGCGACGTCATCGTCCGGGGCGACCTCGCGCAGTCCGAGTATCCGGAGGACAAGGTGTTCGCCGACCTCGGCCTGCACAGCGAGATCGTCGCGCCGCTGCTCGCCGGCACGCTCCCGATCGGGATGATCGCGCTCTCCCGCGTGGAGCCGGACGCGTTCACGCCGGACGACGTCGAGCTCGTGTCACTGCTTGGACGCCTCGCAGCCACCGCGGTGCAGAACATCCGTGCCTACGAGGCGGAGCATCACACGGTCGAGGAGCTGCGCCGCCTGTCGGCGTTGCGCGCGGATTTCGTGTCGCTCGTCTCGCACGAGCTGCGCAGCCCGATGGCGGCCGTCATCGGCGCCGCGCGCACACTCCAGGAGCGCTGGCGCGTGCTCGCGCCCGATCAGCGCGAGGCGTTCCTGGCCCTCATTGCGGACGAGACGAACCGGCTCGCCGATCTCATCGGCGACGTGCTGAACACGTCGCAGATCGAGGCCGGGACGTTCAGCTACAGCTTCACCGACGTCGACCTCGGCCGGCTCGTGGAGGACGCGGTCGCGATGGCGGCGATCGGGCAGGACGAGGTGCGGGTGACGGCGAGCGTGTCGCCGTCGCTTCCGGCGATCCGCGGCGACCGGGAGCGTCTGCGCCAGGTGCTCGCAAACCTCATCGAAAACGCGATCAAGTATTCGGTGTCGGGTGACGAGGTCGACGTGCGTGCGCAGCCCGTCGACGGCAAGGTCAGGATCTCCGTCGCCGACCATGGGCCGGGCATTCCGTACGACCAGCAGCGGCTCATCTTCGAGAAGTTCGGACGCGCCGAGATCGCCGGCGGCTCGAAGCCCGGCACAGGCCTCGGCCTCTTCATCGCGCGCTCGATCGCGGAGGCGCACGGCGGCACGATCGACGTCCGCTCGAGCCCTGACGCGGGCTCGACGTTCACGTTGACGCTGCCGGTGGGTTAGACGCGGGCGCGAAGTCGCTCGACGCCGAGCTCTTTCGCCAGCGAACGCGCGCGTTCGGCGATGCGCGTGCGCAGATCTGCAGGCTCGAGGACGATCGCCTCGCCGCGCTTCGAGAGGATCTCGCTCTCGAGCCACTCGTCGCTACCGACAGGGATCTCGCGCAGCGCGGACTTGTCGGTGAGCCGCCGTGCGCCGCGCTCCACTTCGTAGCGCGCGATCGCCGGCGTGTACAGCACCAATGCGCGACGCGCGTTGCGCAGGCGCACCGGCTCGAAGTCCTCGCGCGCGTCGAACTTCTCCTTGGTGAGCTTCGCGCTGCGCATCCGGTCGAGCCGGAAGGAACGCTCACCGTCGCTCGTGCGGTCCCACGTGTGCACGTACCACCATGGCAGCGCACGCTCGAACTTGTACGGCTCGATGACGCGCGTCGAGGGCTGCACGTCCGACTCCTTCTGGTACTCGATCTCGACGAGGCGGTGCTCGCGCATGCCGCGCGCGAGCGTCGAGACGAGATCCTCCTCGCTTGGGCCGACGTGCGGCTCGGGAGTCTGCTGCAGTTCGAACTGGCCGAACGTCTCCTCGAGCTTCTTCCGCACGCGCTCGAGCGGCGTGTGCGCGTCGACCGCGATCATCGGGCCGACGTACTCGAGCGCGAGGCGGATGGCCCGCGCCTCCAGCGGCGTCAGGCGCGGCGCGAGGCGGAACGTGTCGCCCCACAACTCCTTGTCGACGTGGACGGCGTCCTCCCGCAGCTCGGCATAGACCGTGTAGCACCCGCCGCCGAAGTTGACGAGGTTCAGGAGCGACAGGTGCTCCTCCAGCTCGTCGGCCGGGATGGACGGGAAGCGCTCCAGGAGGTCGGCGACCGAGATGGCCGCCTCCTTGTTCTCGCCGCAGGCGGCAAGCAGGAACGCGAGCAGTGCCTGGAGCACGGCGAAGCGCTCCGGCGCGACCGGGCCGGCGGGACGCTCCGGGATCCCGTCCACGCCGCGCAGCGGCGCGTCGCGGGCCGGGACGGGGGCCTTGCCTTCGTGCCCGTCGCGGACGCGGCGCAGGGAGGAGGCCACCTCGCGGCGGAGCTCCTCGGGCTCGAGCGGCACGGCGCGGCCGTCCTGGCGGAGGACCCAGCTCGCGAGCTGCTCGACGGAGGAGTACTCGGTGATCCAGACGCCGTCCTCGAGCCGGCCGGTCGTGCCGTACGCGCGCTGCACCCACCAGGCGGTGTCGCCAGGCACTTCAATGCGCGCTTCACCGATGATGTCGCCGATCTGCCACGGCGGCCGCCCGCGGAACTGCTCGATGTCGAAATCGGTTGGGATGCGGAAGTCGCGCTCGCGCCGGGTCGCGAACCGGATCTCGCCGCGGATGCGCGACACCCGGAAGGTGCGCAGGTCGTCGCGGTCGAGATCGTGGCCGACGACGTACCAGACGCCGTTGTCGGGGAGCAGGGCGTACGGGTTCACGGTCCGCTCGGACTCGACGTCGCGCGAGATCGACCAGTAGTCGAACTTGACGGTGCGCTGCTTCGAGATCGCGCCCTCGAGCTTCGCGAGCCGGCCTGGCATCTCCGGCGAGTAGTCGGGGTCGAGCACCTCGACGCGACCGGCCGTCGCAGACGGCGACTCGATGAACCCGGGGCGGCCGAGGGCGAGGTTCTGCAGCGCGAGCCGGAGCGGCTCGGCGTACGCGAACTTCCCCTCGAGGAGATACAGCGCCGTGTTGAGCGCGGCGAGCTCGTCGTTCTCGAGCTCGAGCTTCGGCAGGAAGTACTGCTCGGAACGGAGCGTGTACAGCTCCTCGCCTGTGAACTCGTCGCGCTGCGACTGCAGCGGGACGCCGAGCGCGAGCAGCTCGGCGCGGTCGGAGTAGAAACGGCGGGCGAACGCCTCGTCCGACATCTCCGAATAGCCCTCGACGTTCGACTTGACATCGCGCGCGGTGATGGGCCGCCGCTCCGCCATCAGGAACGCGACCAGCGAGAGCTGGCGGATCAGCTTGTCAGTGTCGTGCGACAGTGTGAAACGAGCTTACTGCGCAAACGCTGTGGAAGGCGCTGTGGAAAAGCTCGTTACGCCGCTGCGCGTGCTTCGAGATGCTGATGCGAGGGGCAATAGTCGCGGTCCGGCAGCGGTGTGCGCTGGCACGGCTTGCCTTTGCGCGTCGTCGCGCGGCAGCGAGCGACGCCGCCGTCGAGCGCACCGGACTCGATCTGCTCCTGGATGAACGTCGACGCCGCGGTCACGCCGGCCTGCACGGCCCAGGCGACTTCCGCCTGCGCAGTGATGGGGAAGTAGCGGCGAATGTCCTGGAAGAGTGCGCGGTCCGGCTTCGCGAAATACAACGGATCCTTCGCCAACCGTTCCATCGTCTGCTCGCACGCCTCGAGGACGGCACGCCTCGACTCGATCTGCGACTCCCGGTCGGCGTAGGGATCGATGAGATCCTTGATCGACCGGTAAATCGCTCGCGAGTACTGATACATGCAGTGTTGCAACTGGAGGGTCCGCTCTTCGATCACCAGTCTCGCCTTCTCCTGTGAAGTCCCCGCCAAGGCCGTGTTAACAGCGGGTTAATCGTCCTGCCTGCAATCCCCTGCGCTCGATCCTACACGCTCCGGCCCCTGTTACAAAGTGGCGGCATTTGTTGCCGGCTGAGTAAACAGGCGCCGTCGCCGTCCGCCCGTCACGTGCCCGCTCCGGCGGGGTTTACACCCCGCTAGGGATGCGTAACGCGTGCCACGTACGCGTCCGGGAAGCCTCGCCCATGGGCCGCTGAGAGGGCTGCGAGGGCCTCGGCCGGGGTGGAGTAGACCCCGGAGAAGACGGCGTAGTAGCCCGGGCGGAGGCTCGGGTAGGCGGCGGAGACGAGGACGCCGGCCTTCGGCAGGCCGGCCGCCTTCGCCTGGCGGGCCCGGGCGACGGCGACCGCTCTGCCGGCCGAGAGGGGCACGGATGCGAGCACGTCGGTGTAGCCGGTCACCTTCCGCGGCCATGCGGCGAGGCCGGTTGCGAGCGGCGGCGTCGGTGTCGTCGCCGAGGGCGTCGAGGGCGCGCCCGGCGCCTTCGGGAGCGTGCCGGTCGTCACCGTGAGCTTCGGCGCGGTGGCCGAGCGCCGGGTGCCCGTCCCGACGGTCATCTTCGGCTGCGTTGCCACGATGGTCGTGCCGGAGCTCGACGTCGTGGCCGCGGAGACCGCTGTGGCCACGACCGCGACGACAAGAAAGAGCAGGGCGGGCCAGACCCAGTCGCCGGGGTACCAGCGGAAGCGACGCTGCCACGCGGCCGCGAGCGCGCCGATCGGTCCCCCGTTCGACGGAAGCCGCTCCCCGCACTCGAGGCAGTACTCCTGCAGGGGTTCGTAGGCGATCCCGCAGCGGGGGCAGTGCCGCGGCTCTCGCTTCGCGCTCATTGCGCCTCGAGCGGGCGGCCGCACCGGGCGAAGAAGCGGGCTCCCGCGAGCACGGCGGCGCGCACGAGCTCGCCGCAGCGCTCGATCAGCAGCTCGCGGCGCTGCCGGCGGAGTCGGCCGACTGGTGGGACGGCACGCGCGGACGGCACCGCCTCGGCGCTTGCGCGACGAAAGCCCGGCAGATGCGGCATCTGCGCGACTCTAACTAGTAGCGGCGATGCACAGGCTGCCCGCGCCGGCCGAATCCTGCGAACCACAAGAGGCACAGAACGAGCCCGACGATTGCAACCGGGATCCCGGCCCACGGGATGAGGAACACCAGCACGATTCCGGCGATGAGAAACGCGACGCCGACGCCGATCACGGCGTCGTAGTACCCGGCACGTCAGCGTTGAACCACGACGAGATGCTCTTCGGTCATCTCGCGCACGGCATACGCAGGTCCTTCGCGGGTGTTGCCGGAGTCCTTCACGCCGCCGTACGGCATCTGGTCGCTGCGGAACGTCGGCGCCTCGTTCACGATGACGCCGCCGAAGTCGAGCCGGTCCGCCGCGCGCAGCGCGATGTCGATCGACGCGGTGAACACGCCGGCCTGGAGCCCGTAGCGCGTCCCGTTGGCGCGCTCGATGCCCTCGTCGATGGAGCCAATCGGGTTGACGATGACGACCGGACCGAACACCTCCTGGCAGCTCACCTTCGCATGGTCGGAGACGTTGGCGATCACCGTCGGCCTGATCAGACCGTCCTGCTCGCCACCGGTGAGAACCTCTCCGTCGGCCTCGGCGATCCAGTCGAGGATGCGCTCCCGCGCACCGGCGTCGATCACAGGTCCGACATCGGTCTCGTCGTCACCGGGGTCGCCGACCTTCAGCGCCTCGACCTTCGGCACGAAGGCGGCGAGGAACGCGTCGAACATGGGACGCTCGACGTAGATCCGCTGCACGGAGATGCAGCTCTGGCCCGCGAATGCGAACGCGTTCGCCGCGAGCTTGGCTGCTGCGATCTCGACGTCGGCGTCCGAGGCGACGATCACCGGCGTGGAGTTCCCGAGCTCGAGCTTCACCCGCTTGCGCGGCGCGCGCTCCTGCAGCTTCCACCCGACCTCGCTCGAGCCGGTGAACGTGATCATGCGGACGCGCTCGTCCTCGACGAGGACGTCACCGATCTCGGAGGCTGGGCCGACGAGCACCGTGAGCCACCCTTCCGGCAGGCCTGCTTCGTGCTCGAGTTCGGCGAGCAGCAGTGCCGACAGCGGCGTCGCGCTTGCCGGCTTCAGGACGACGGGGCACCCTGCGGCGAGCGCGGGCGCGATCTTGTGCGCGACGAGGTTGCAGGGGAAGTTGAACGGCGAGATCGCGCCGACCACACCGATGGGGCGGCGAAGGGTGAACGCGAGCTTGCCTTCGCCGGCCTGCGCGGCGTCCATCGGGATCATCTCGCCGACGAGCTTGCGCGCCTCGACGGCTGCGAACGTGTACGTCGACATCGCGCGCGAGGCTTCGACGCGCGCCGTCTTCATCGGCTTGCCCGCCTCCTCGGAGATCGTCCGCGCGACCTCCTCGTGGCGGCGGCCGATGAGGCCGGCGGTCTTGACGAGGATCTCCGCCCGCTTGTGCGCGGGCAATGGGCTCTCGAGCGCGCGGGCCGCCGCATCGATGGCGCGGCGGGCGTCGTCGGCGCCGCTCTTCGGCGCATGCCCGACGACCTTTCCCGAGTAGGGGGAGCGAACTTCGACCACGGCGTGTGAGTCTACGCAGGTGATCCGGCCTCACCTCGCCGCCACCGTCAGAGGCTTCCCCGTGTACGTGCACGCGATCGAGCACCCGGAGGGCCTCGTGCTCGTGGACACGGGGATGATCGACTCGACGCCGGAGCTCGATGCCGAATGGGATCCCGTGCCGATGCCCGAGCAGATCCCGCGCGATGTCCTTTCCGTGATCAACACCCATCTCGACTTCGACCACTGCGGCGGCAACCGGCTCTTTCCCGGCGTCCCGATCCATGTGCAGTCGCGCGAGCTCGCGAACCCGCGCGCGCCGCTCGACTGGGTGCACTTCGACGGCGCGACGTACGTCGAGCACGACGGCGAGGCAGAGGTGCTGCCGGGGATCCGGCTCCTACCGACGCCCGGTCACTCGCGGGGTCACCAGTCGGTCCTCGTCGACACGCCCGACGGGCTCGTCGTCATCGGCGGCGACGTTGCCTATACGTTCCGCGAGCTCGGGACCGGCGCCACGGAAGGGCAGCGCCGGGTGCTCGCGCTTGCCGCTCCGACGTGGCTTGCCCACGCGGAGCGGCCGAAGGTTCCCCGGAGGAATTAGGCCGCGAGACGCAGCGCCGCGGCTGCCAGCACTCGCGTCTTGATCCCGGGCGCGTCGTGCAGGAGCGAGCGGAACGCGGGTGCGCTGAAGATGAAGAGCTTCGACGCGCTGCGGGTCGTCACGGTGGCCGTACGCGGCTCACCGGTGACGAGCGAGATCTCACCGAAGAAGTCGCCGGGGCCGAGTGTGTTCACGATCTCGCCACCGCTCTCGACGTCGGCAATGCCGTCGGCAAGGACGAGGAACTCCCTGCCTCTTTCGCCCTCCCGGGCGACCGTCTGGCCCTCGGGGAGCTCGAGCTCGTCCACGAGCGCCGCGAGGCCGGCCAACTCTCGCCTGGAACAGTGTGCGAACAGTGGGACCTTCCGGAGCTGCTCGATCTTCGGGTTCTTGCTCATACGGAAAAGAACGCCCGAAGGGGTTGATCTATTCCGTCGGAAGCCGCTCCGCGAGCGCGTCGAGCACCTTCAGCTGCAGCGCAGGATGGTCTCGCAGGAGGCTCCGAAACGCAGGCGCCGTGAGCACCAGCAGCCGCGACGGCTCCGTCGTCGTGACGGTGGCCGTGCGTTTCTGCCCGGTGACGAGTGCGATCTCTCCGAGGAAGTCGCCCGCCCGTAGCCGGTTGACCACCCGGCCGCGGCGCTTCACGTCGGCAGCGCCCTCGGCGATCACGACGAACTCGTGCCCGGCGGCTCCCTCGGCGGCGAGCTTCCGGCCTGCCGGAAGCGACAGTTCGTCGGCGAGGGCAGCGATCTCGGCGAGCTCCCGCTTCGAGCACTGCGCGAAGAGCGGGACCCGCGCCATCAGCTCGATCTTCGCGTTCTTGCGGAGCACGACACAGATACAGTAATGAGGTGACCGCGCAAAAGACAGATGCGCTGATCGTCGACGCCCTGCGGAGCCCGATCGGCAAGAAGAACGGGACGCTCTCGCACATCCGGGGCGACGACGTCTCGGCCCAGGTGATCAATGGGCTCGTCGAGCGGAACGGGGTGGACCCGGATCAGGTCGAGGACCTCCAGTGGGGCTGCGTCTCCCAGGTCGACGAGCAGGCCTGGAACACCGGGCGCAACACCGCGCTCGCCGCCGGCTGGCCCGTCTCGGTCTGCGGGACGACCGTCGACCGGCAATGCGGCTCTTCGATGCAGTCGAACTTCAATGCCGCCGCTGCCGTGTGGTCGGGCCAGCTCGACCTCGTCATCGCGGGCGGCGTCGAGATGATGTCGCGCGTCCCGATGGGCTCGAACCGCGGCTCGATGTCGGACGCGGTGTACGAGCGCTTCGACATCGTCATGCAGGGCATCTCGGCCGAGGAGATCGCCGCGAAGTGGAACCTCTCGCGCGAGGATCTCGACCGGTACTCGTACGAGTCGCACATGCGCGCCGCGCGCGCGATCGACGAGGGGCGCTTCGACAAGGAGATCATCCCGATCGAGCTCGACTTGCCGTCGCCGGACTCCGGGACGACGCTCGTCCGGACGCGCTTTGCGGTCGACGAAGCGGTGCGCCGCTCGACGACGCTCGAGACGATGGCTGCGCTCCAGCCGGCATTCGTCCCCGACGGGAAGGTGACCGCCGGGAACTCGAGCCAGATCGTCGACGGCTCGGCAGCGGTGCTCATCGCGTCGGAGGAGAGGGCATCCGCGCTCGGCCTCGAGCCGCGTGCGCGCTTCCTCGGCTTCGGCATCGCCGGCGTCGACCCGCACCTGATGCTGCACGGCAACCCGCAAGCGTGCGACCGCGCGCTCGCGAAGGCCGGCCTCACCTGGGACGACATGGAAGTCATCGAGGTGAACGAGGCGTTCGCCTCCGTCGTGCTGCAGTTCCTCGCCGACACGAATCTCGGCGAACGCTGGGAAGCGGGTGACGTCAATCCGAACGGCGGCGGCATCTCGCTCGGCCATCCGCTCGGGGCGACTGGCGCACGGATCACGGCGACGCTCGTGTCGGAGCTCGAGCGCCGCAACGCCCGCTATGGCATCGCTGCGATGTGCATCGGCTTCGGCCAGGCCATCGCGGGCGTGGTGGAGCGGCTTTCGTAATCCGGTACCAGGTTCCAGTCGTTCGCCCCTTTCTCGCCTGCGCCGACGACCGGTACCTGGTACCGGCGTACCTTTGACTCGGGCTCATCGGGCACTCGTCGCCGGCTTCGTCGTGCTCGGCGCGATCGACGGCGTCTGGGTCGCGCGCCTACCGGCGCTGAAGCACAAGCTGTCGCTCGACAGCGGGCGCCTCGGCATCGTCATCTTCGCCGTCTCGGCGGTGGCGACGTTGTCGCTGCCGCTCGCAGGATGGCTCGCCGCCCGCCGGGGAAGCCGCGGACCTGCCGCCGTCGGCCTCGTCCTCGCGTCGGGTGCGCTGGCGGGTGCCGCCTTCGTCCCGTCGTTCGCTCCGATGCTGCTCATCGCGTGCGGGCTTGGCTCGGGTATCGGCGTCGCCGACGTTTCGCTCAACGCCCACGGCGTCGAGCTCGAACGCCGGACCGGCCGGCACCTGCTCTCGCCGTTGCACGCCGCGTGGAGCTTCGGGCTCCTCGGCGGCTCTGCCGTCACCGCAGTCTCGGCGGCGGTCGGGGTGGGACTTCAAGCTGAGCTGCCCGCGGTCGCGACCGCCCTCGTGCTGATCACGCTTCTCGCGGTACCGCGACTGCTCCCCGGGACCGCGGCCGGGGTCGAGACGGCTCATCTCGCACTCCCGCGCGGGCCACTCGCGCTTCCCGCGGTTCTGATGTTCTGCGCCTTCTTCGTCGAGTCGGCGGCGATGAGCTGGAGCGCCGTGTTCCTCAGCGGACCGGTGGGCGCGAGCGCGGCCGTCGCGGCCGGGGCCGTCGTCGCATACGCCGCCGCGATGGGCGCGGCGCGACTCTTCGGCGACCGGCTCCTCGCACGCTGGGGCTTTGGTGGGCTCGCCCAGCGCAGCGGAATGGTCACGTGCGTCGGGACGCTGCTCGCCATTCTGACGCGGTCGACCGTTCCAGCCCTCATCGGGTTCGCGCTCGTCGGCGTCGGCTGCGCCGCGATCGTCCCGGCGCTGTTCCGGATCGGCGCAGCGATGCCGGGGATCTCGCAGAGCGCCGGCGTCGCTGCGATCGCCACCGCCGGCTACACCGGCGGCCTGGTCAACGGCCCCACGATCGGCTTCGTCGCGCGCGGAGTCGGTCTCAGCGCAGCGCTCGGACTGCTCGCGGTCGCCGGTGCCGTCATCGTCGTGCTCGGTCCGCGATTAGGGTCTCGCGCATGAAGGTAGGCGTCGTCGGACTCGGTGCGATGGGCTCGGGTATCGCACAGCTCTGCGTCGAGGCAGGTCTCGACACCGTCGGCCGCGAGGTGACCGCCGACCTCGGCGAGCGTGCGCGCGAGCGCATTGGGCACTTCCTGACGCGCAAGGTCGAGAAGGGACAGATCGAGTCGTTCGATCTCGCGCTGCTCTCGACGACGACCGAGCTCGACGATCTCGCGGACTGCGACCTCGTCATCGAGGCGATCGTCGAGGAGCTCCGTCCCAAGCAGGAGCTCTTCGGCGAGCTCGAGCGCATCTGCCGCCCCGACGCGGTGCTCGCGACCAACACGTCCGCGCTCTCGGTGACCGAGATCGCGTCCGCGACGTCGTCGCCGGAGCGCGTCGTCGGGATGCACTTCTTCAACCCGGCGCCGCTCATGCCGCTGGTCGAGATCGTGCGGGCAGAGCTCAGCTCCGACATCGCGTTCGACACTGCATACGCGCTCGGCGAGAAGCTCGGAAAGCATCCGATCCGTTGCCACGACACGCCGGGCTTCGTCGTCAACCGCGTCCTCATCCCGCTGCTCAACGACTGCGTGCGCGTGCTCGACGAGGCCCGCGTGAGCCCCGAGGATCTGGATGCCGGGATGAAGCACGGCGCCGGATGGCCCATGGGACCGTGCGAGCTGCTCGACCTCGTCGGCATCGATGTGCACGTGCACGCGAGCGAGGCGTTGTACGACAAGCTGCGCGAGCCGCGCATGGCCGCGCCGCCGCGGCTTGTTGCGATGGCGAACGCCGGTCTCTACGGCCGCAAGAGCGGGCGCGGCTTCTACACGTACTAGACAGCGTGTCCACAGGCCTCGCCGCCGTCCTCTTCGTGGTGTCGCTCGCCGCGACGTTGTACGCCGCCGCCGTGTTCGCCGAGCGGCTCGACCATCTCGGCGAGCGGCTCGGGCTTCCGGAAGGGCTGCTCGGTCTCCTGACCGCCGCGGGCGCCGACGCGCCCGAGCTTGCGACCGCGATCGCTGCGCTCGCGACCGGTGCGAAGAGCGCCGGCTTCGGTGTCGTCGTCGGCTCGAACGTCTTCAACATCGGCGCGATGATCGGCGTCAGTGCGTTGCTGTCCGGCAACGTGCGGATCCAGCGTGACGCACTTGCGCTCGAAGGCGGCGTCGCGCTCGGTGTCACCCTCGTCGTCGTTCTGCTCGTGTTCGGTGTCCTGCCGGCGTGGGCGGCGGTGACGCTTGCGCTGCTTTTTCTGATCCCGTACGCCGCAGTTGCGCTACGGCGTGAGCTCGGCGCGCGCCGTCATCCGGAGGGCGTGGACATCCGCGCCGTGTTGCTCATCCCGCCGGCCCTCGCGGTCATCGTGCTCGGCAGCATCGGGATGGTTCACACCGGCTTGCGGCTCGGACGCGCCGTCGGCATGCCGAACGTCCTCGTCGGCGTGCTCGTGCTCGCCGTCGTGACGAGCCTTCCGAATGCGTACACCGGAATCCGGCTCGGCCTCGCCCGGCGCGGCGCGGCGCTCGTCAGCGAGACGATGAACTCGAACACGATCAATCTCGTGGGCGGGCTCGCGATTCCCGCGCTCTTCGTGACGGTCGCGGGCGGGAGCGGCCTCGAGCGGGCGGACGCCGTCTGGCTCATCGCTGCGACGGCGCTCGCGCTCGCCGTGCTTGCGCCACGTCGCGGCATGGGACGCGCAGGCGGCATGCTGCTCGTCGCATCGTGGATCGTATTCGCGGCCGTTCAAGGCATCTTCGGCAGTTGAGCGCCCGTTACAGAACCTTTACGGACCGCTCAAAGGCCGGAAACGGCAGACGGCGATACTCTGATCGGAATGCGGCGTCTAGCCATGCTCTGCCTGCCAGTGATCGCGCTCGCGCTCCCCGCGACCGCGCTTGCGCTGCACGATGCCTCGGGTGACGGCACGCTCGTCGTCAAGAACGGCACCGCGCCCCGCGGCGTCGCCGTCGTCACGCTCGTCATCAACGGCACCGCGATCGGTCACGTCTCGACCGGGTCCCCCGATCAGGTGGACAAGGTCGTCATCGACGACCCGAACAACACGAACGACATCGGGGCCAGCCTGACGAACGGCGCGCCGACACTCACGCGCACGACGCTCTCGGACACGAAGACGAGCTTCGTCGGCAGCGACTTCCGCTTCCGCGCGGCCGGCGGCGTGTACAAGATCTGGGTGTACGGCTCGGGCGTCGACCTGTTCGCGGTCGGAAAAGGCACCGTCGTACTCCAGGGAACGCCGGATTCGAGCGGGCCCGACGGGCGCTACTCGCTCAACGGGACGCCCACCGCGCCGGACTGGCATTCGCTGCCCGCGGTGCCGACCGATCTGCTGAAGATCACCTCGAGCGGGTAGGGCGCCCCGATGGCCACGAAGCCGCAAACGGTGCTTGTCGTGGAGGACGAAGCGTCGATCGCGTCGTTCGTCGCCGCCTACCTGAAGAACGCCGGATACACCGTTCGCACCACCGCGAGCGGCAACGAGGCCCTTCGCCTCGTCGAGTCGGAGAAGCCGGCGCTCGTCGTTCTCGACCTCATGCTTCCCGACATCGACGGCGTCGAGGTCTGCAAGCGGATCCGCCAGCACGGCGATCTGCCGGTACTGATGCTGACCGCGCGTGACGAGGACGTCGACAAGATCATCGGCCTCGAGGTTGGCGCCGACGACTACATGACGAAGCCGTTCAACCCGCGCGAGCTCGTCGCGCGCGTGCGGGCCATCATGCGGCGCTCGACGGCGCACGGCGTCGACCGCGAGAGCGCGGTCCTCGAGCACGGCGACCTCGTCATCGATGCCGGCCGCCGCGAGGCCAAGGTCGGCGACACCGAGATCCAGCTTGCGCCGAAGGAGTTCGACCTCCTGTGGGAGCTGCTCGACCATCGCGGGCTCGTGCTCACCCGCGACCAGCTGCTCGAACGGGTCTGGGGATACACGTTCGCGGGCGACACGCGTACGGTCGACGTGCACGTGCGCCAGCTTCGACGCAAGCTCGGCGACGCGTCGCCGATCGTCACCGTGTGGGGCGTCGGCTACAAGGTGAGCCCGGCCCCGGCGCGCGAGACTCCGGCCGCTTAAGCCCCGGAGTAATCTCGGGCCGTGCTCGGCTCCCTCCGTTTTCGGCTTCCGGCGTTCTTCCTGCTCGGGGTGGTCATCGCCGGCCTCGTCGCCACGGTCATCTCGATCCGCTTCTTCCAGAGCTACACGCGAACGCGCACGATCCACGAGCTGCGCTCCGAGTCGATCGGCATCGTCTCCTTGTACGCGAGCCAGGCCGGCGCACAGGAAGTGCCCGTGACGACGCTCCGGAAGGCGATCGGTGGCGACCGGATCTTCTACGTCCCCGTCGTTCCCGGGGCCTCGCTCTTCGCCGGGCCGCTGCCGCACCTGCCCGTCGGGACGCTGACGCGCGCGCAGCTCGCGTCCGACGAGCCCACGACCCTCAACATCCATGTCAGCGGCACGGCGTACCTCGCGGTCGCCGAGCCGGTGACGATCGGCAAGCAGGTCCTGGGCGCGCTTGTCGTCGCCAAGCCGGCATCGCAGCTGCGGAGCGGCTGGCTCGGTCTCCTCGAACGACTTGCGATCGCGTTCGGCGGCGGGGTCCTCGCCGCCGGGCTCATCGGCGTGTACCTGACTCGTCGCATCGCACGTCCGCTGCTGGCGCTGTCGGCCGCCGCGGACGAGATCGCAGCCGGGGAATACGGCGTCGAGGTGCCGCAGCCGCGTGGGCATGACGAGATCGCGCAACTCTCGTCGCGGTTCGCCGACATGGCGGCGAAGCTCGGTGAGGCAGAGCAGCTCTCCCGGATGTTCCTCATGTCCGTGTCGCACGAGCTCCGCACGCCGCTGACGGCCATCCGCGGTCACGTCTCCGCGCTTCGTGAGGGCGTCATCGAGGACCCGGAGGCGTACAGCGCCTCGCTCGCCGTGATCGAGGAAGAGGCGATACGCCTCGAGCGGCTCGTCGGCGACGTCCTCGACCTCGCAAAGCTCAATGCGCACCGGTTCGCCGTCCTCGAGGAAGAAGTCGACATGCGCGAGCTCTGTGAGCGCGCGTACGCGGCGTTCGGCGAGGTCGCGCGCCAGCGCGGGATCGACTACCGGCGCGACTTCACGGTCGGCCCCGTCATCGTCACCGACGGAGACCGTGTGCTCCAGGTGATCTCCAACCTGCTCTCGAACGCGTTTCGCTGGACGCCTGAGGGCGGGCGCATCTCGCTCGCGCTCGGCGCGGAGAACGGCAGCGTGTCGGTCGTCGTCTCCGACTCCGGGCCGGGGATCTCGCCGGAGGAGCGGGAGCGAATCTTCCGCCCCTTCTGGTCACGCGACGGCGGCGGCACGGGGCTCGGGCTCGCGATCGCGCGCGAGCTGGCGTTCGCGCTCGGCGGCCGCATCGACCTGCGCAGCGAGCCGGGGCTCGGCGCGCGCTTCGAACTGACCTTACCCCTCTAACCCGCTTGTTGCTCGGGGCGCTCGATGCGGTACACGACCGCGCTGTTGCCGGCGCGCGGCTCGAGGGCCGCTTCGATGCGTGCGAGGCGCTCGTTCGCACTTCGCCAGCCGGAGCTGATCAGGTCGACGAGGAGCGCAAGGTCGTCGACGCGCGCGTTGCGTTCGGCGAGCAGGTCGGTCTCGAGCCGCTCCATGCGCCTGACCATCTGGTTCATGAGCCCGCGCACTTCGGCGAGATGCCGTGCGCTCGGGCGAAAGTGCTCGCGCAGGCCCTCCTCGATCTGGCCCGGAAGCCCTGTCTGGAGCACCGTCGTTGCCGCGGTGAGCGACTCCACCTGAACCCGTGCGCGCTCGAGCGCCGCGTCGAGCATGGCGGGGTCCGCGCGCGACGCGCGCGCTCCCGCGATTCGCTCCAGCGCCCGCTGCACGGCAGACTCGTCCATTGCAGGCGACGTTAGCGTCCGCATCGGATGGATATCTCCGACCTCGACTACGAGCTTCCACCGGAGCTCATCGCCCAGCATCCGGCCGAGCGCCGCGACGAGTCCCGGCTGCTCGTCTTCGAGCGGGCGAGCGGCGCTGTGCGCCACCGGCGCTTCTCCGACCTCCCGGACGAGCTGCACGGCGAGCTCGTCGTCGTCAACGACACGCGCGTCGTGCCGGCGCGGATCCCGATCGCATCACCGCGTGGGGAAGTGCTCCTCGTCGAGCGGCTCGACGGCGACCTGTGGGAGGGGCTGGCGCGCCCGACGCGCCGGCTGAAGCCCGGGGCGACGTACGGGCCGGTCGAGCTGATCGAGCATCTCGGCGAAGGCCGCTGGCGCCTGCGGCTCACCGGCGAGCCGGCGGGGGAGACCCCGCTGCCGCCGTACATCACCGAGCCGCTCGAGGATGCCGAGCGCTACCAGACGGTGTACGCGCGGGAGCAGGGCTCGGCGGCTGCGCCGACCGCCGGCCTGCACTTCACGCCGGAGCTGCTGCGCCTACTCGACGTCGAGCGGGTGACGCTGCACGTCGGTCTCGACACGTTCCGGCCGGTCGCCGAGGAACGGCTCGAGGACCATCACATGCACGGCGAGCGCTACGCGGTGGAGGCGGCGGCCTGGCGTCGCATCGAAGCGGCGCAGCGGGTGATCGCCGTCGGCACGACGACCGTGCGCGTGCTCGAGACGCTTGCGCGCGGCGGGCCGCTGACCGGTCGCACGGAGCTCTTCATCACGCCCGGCTTCGACTTTCGGCGCACGAACGTGCTGCTGACGAACTTCCACTTGCCGCGCTCGACACTGCTTGCTCTCGTGATGGCGTTCGCGGGCGTGGAGGAGACGCGCCGCCTGTACGCGCTCGCCGTGCAGGAGCGCTATCGCTTCTATTCGTTCGGCGATGCGATGCTGATCCTGTGAGCTTCACGCTCGAAGCGACCGACGGCGCGGCGCGCGCCGGCGTGCTACACACCGCCCACGGCGACGTGGCGACCCCTGCGTTCATGCCGGTGGGCACGAAGGCGACGGTGAAGTCCCTCGACCCGGACGAACTGCGCACGCTCGGGACGCGCATTCTGCTCGGGAACACCTATCACCTCCACTTCCGCCCGGGGGAGGACGTCATTGCCGAGCTCGGAGGCCTGCACGCGTTCATGGGTTGGGACGGTCCGATCCTCACCGACTCCGGCGGTTTCCAGGTCTTCTCGCTGCGCGACACGCTGCTCGCGTCCGACGACGACGGTGTCACGTTTCGCTCCGTCTACGACGGGAGCGCCGAGCGGTTCACCCCCGAGCTCGCGGCGCGCATCCAGGCCGACCTCGGCTCGGACATCGCCATGTGCCTCGACATCTGCCTGCCGCCTGGCGTCCCACGCGAAGACCTGGAACGGGCCGTGCAGCGCACGACGCTGTGGGCGCAGCGGCAACGCGACCTTCCGCGCGCGCCGGGACAACTGCGCTTCGCAATCACGCAGGGCGGGCTCGACCGCGAGCTCCGCGCGCGGTCGGCAAAGGGGCTCGTCGAGCTCGACTTCGACGGGTATGCGATCGGAGGACTGTCGGTCGGCGAAGAACGCGTGCCCATGTTCGCGGCCACGACCGAAGCCGCCGCCGAGCTTCCGGCCGCGAAGCCTCGCTACTTCATGGGCATCGGCGACCCCGAGGGCGTGATCGAGGTGATTGCGCGCGGCGTCGACATGTTCGACTGCGTCCTGCCGACGCGCACGGCGCGCACGGGAAGCGCGCTGACCTGGGAGGGACGGCTGAACATGCGCAATGCCCGCTTCGCGCGCGACCCGCTGCCGCTCGACGACGGCTGCGGCTGCCCGGCGTGCACGAGGTTCACGCGTGCGTACATCCGGCATCTCGTCAACCAGGAGGAGATTCTCGGCCTGCGGCTCCTCAGCCTGCATAATCTCCGCTTCTTGCTCGATCTCGTCGTCGCCGCTCGCGAGGCGATCGAGCGCGGCGCCTTCGCATCGTGGAGCGCGGACGCGCTCGCTCGGCTCGCCCGGCCAACGGAAAAGGACATCACCCCATGAGCGGCCCCGGCTTCCTCCTGATCGTCGTCGCGTTCGGCTTTCTCTACTTCGTCATCGTGCGCCCGCAGAAGAAGCGGCAGCTCCAGGCGCGCCAGATGCTCTCCGAGCTCGTCGTCGGCGCCGAGGTCGTCACCGCGGGCGGGATCTACGGTCGGGTCACCGAGCTGCACGACGACAGCGTGGTGGTCGAGATCGCGCCGCAGGTCAGCGTCCGCGTGGCCCGCCGTGCGATCGCCAGCGTCCTCCCGGCGGCCGAGGCCGAGGACGAGCCCGCGGAGCCGGAGCCGGAGGAGCCACCGGCCGCGGAGAACGGCGGCTAACCTGTTTTCTCGCGCGTGAGTGACCGCCGCAAGTACCTGATCCTGATGGGCGCGATCATGGCCGCCGTGGTCGGCGCGGTCCTGCTCGCCGTCCCGGGCTCTCCGATCCACAGGAAGCCGGTTCTCGGCCTCGATCTCCAGGGCGGCCTCGAGGTCGTCCTCAAGGCCGTGCCGCCGAAGGGCGTGCAGGTCGACGCCTCCGGGATGGTCACGGCCCAGGAGATCGTCCAGAGCCGCATCGACAAGCTCGGCGTCTCCTCGCCGGAGGTCCGCAGGCAGGGCAGCAACCAGATCGTGGTGGAGCTCGCCGGTGTGCACGACCCGGCGAAGGCGGCGGCGCTCATCGGCAAGACGGCGCAGCTGCAGCTGTTCGACTTCGAGGCCGACCTGACCGGCCCGTCGACGAGCTCGAATGGCGCGCCCGTCGCGACGCCGTCGCTGTACGACCTCCTCACCCAGGTGCAGACGCAGGCGGCGAAGGGGTCGCCGGAGTCGTACTACCTCTTCCGCAACAAGACGACGACGAAGACGACGCCGGCGGCGAAGAAGGGCGGCAAGCCGACGACGACCACGACGGTCAAGCACTCGGTCATCCAAGGACCGGCGAACACCCTGGCGCAGCTCCTGCGCCCGTTCGGCGGGAAGGCGCCGGCGGATACACAGGTGATGAAAGTGCCTGAGCACACGACCGTGGTCAGCTGCGCAGAGACGACGGGGTGCCTCGGCGTGAGCACGAACGCAGCGCTGTCGCCGACGTACTACTACCTGCTCAAGTACTACCCGACGCGCAAGACCGGCGCCGGCCCAATCCCCGAGATGACGGGATCGGATCTCGTCCGTAGCGGCACGACGGCGGACTTCAGCCAGAGCACCGGCCTCCCGGTCGTGCTCCTCCAGTTCACGGGCCACGGCGCGAGTGAGTTCGGGAAGATCACCGCCGCGGAAGCGCACCGCGGGCAGGTCCTGTGGCAGCTTGCCGGCAGCCCAGCCATCAGCCCGACCAACAACCCGTACGCCCAGCACTTCGCGATCGTGCTCGACGGGCAGTTGCAGTCGACGCCGTACATCGACTTCAAGCAGAACCCCGACGGCATCGCCGGCCCGAACGCGGAGATCGACCTCGGCGCGGGCGGCTCCTTCACCGCCGCGAAGAACCTCGCGCTCGTTCTGCAGACGGGGGCGCTCCCGTACAACTTCCAGCAGGTCGAACGGACTGACGTCTCGGCGACGCTCGGCAAGGACTCGCTGACGCAGGCGTGGCATGCCGCGCTCGTCGGTCTCATCATCGTCGCGATCTTCCTGCTGATCCTGTACCGCTTCCTCGGGCTCGTCGCGGTCTTCGGCCTCGGCATCTACGCGGCGCTCTACTACGCGGCCATCCTGCTCTTCAACGTCACGCTGACGCTGCCGGGCTTCGCGGGCCTGATCCTGACCATCGGCGTCGCGGCCGACGCGAACGTCGTCGTCTTCGAACGCATCAAGGAAGAAGTGCGGTCCGGGAAGTCCGTCAAGGCGGCGATCTCGGCCGGGTACGGCAAGGGGTTCCACACCATTCTGGACGCGAACGTCGTCACCGCCATCACGGCGTTCGTGCTGTTCCTGATCGCCGTCGCATCGGTGAAGGGCTTCGCGCTGATGCTGCTTATCGGCACGCTCATCTCCCTGCTGACCGCGGTTGCCGCCACGCGCGCCATGCTCGGCCTGCTGAGCGGCTTCCGGTGGTTCGACAACCCGCGCTTCATGGGTGCGCACGGGCAGCAGACGGCGAAATGGCTGCAGATCGACTTCATGCGCCGCCGCTACGTGTGGCTCGCGCTCTCCGGCGTCGTCATCCTCGCAGGCGCTGTCTCGCTCGGCGTGCGCGGCCTCAACCTCGGGATCGACTTCAAGGGTGGCACGCAGATCACCTTCAAGACGCACAAGCCGCAGACCCAGGCCAGCGTGTTGAAGATCGCGGCCGCCGACGGCCAGCCCGACGCGGTGGTGCAGGGGACGGGATCGCCGGTGAACGGCGGCTTCACGGGGTGGCAGGTGCGCACGAAGTCGCTGAGGAGCGCGCAACTCTCCACGCTGACGAACGACTATCAGCGTCAGGCCGGCGCCTATGCCACGGGGTCGAAGGACGTCTCGTCGAGCTTCGGCCACCAGATCGCGATCGACGCGATCTACGGGATCCTCGTCTCGCTCGCGCTGATCATCATCTACATCACGCTGCGCTTCGACCTGAAGTTCGCGGTGCCGGTGATCCTCGCGATGATCCACGACATCCTGATCACGGTCGGGATCTACTCGCTCGTGTTCAAGGAGGTGACGATCGACACGGTTGCAGCGGTGCTCACCGTGCTCGGTTACTCCATCTACGACACGATCATCATCTTCGACCGCATCCGCGAGAACATCCCGCTGATGCGGCGGCAGCCGTTCGCGACCATCACGAACGTCTCGCTGTGGGAGACGATCCGCCGCTCGCTGGCCACGACGTTCATCACGCTGCTCCCGATCGCCGCACTGGAGGTGCTCGGCGGATCGACGCTGAAGGACTTCGCGTTCGCGCTCCTCATCGGCGTCGGCTCGGGCGCGTACTCGTCGATCTTCATCGCCGCGCCGCTGCTCACGATGTGGAAGGAGCGCGAGCCCGAGTACGCGCGTCGCAAGCAGATGGCCCGGGCGGGCGAGATCGAGCCGCCGACGGTCGACGGCCTCAAGCGCGGCCGTGGCAGACTGAAGGTCAACGCGGGCGACGCCGCGCTCGAGGAATCGGAGCAGGCGCTCGCGCAGGAGTCGACGCCGGAGCTCGTCGATGTCATCACGGCGTCGCCGTCGGAGCCGGCGGCGCAGGCGCGGCGCGAGAAGCGCCGCCAGCGGCGCCGTTCGAGGCCGCACGGCCGTGCCCGGTAATCCACGGATCGTCGAAGCCCTCGAGGAGCTGCTGGGCGAGCTGCCGGCACGGATGCGCGGCTCCCGGACGCGCGCCGGCGAGCAGACGGTGGGGCTCCTGCGGAGCCTCGTCGAAGACCTGAACCTCGTTACGCGGGACGATCTGGACGAGCTCGAGCTTCGCGTTGCTCAGCTCGAGCATCGGCTGACATTGCTCGAAGAGCCGCACGACGCGCCGCCGGCGTAGGCTGTCGGAAACGGTCGAACGTCGACTGGAAGCGCTCGACGTCGATGACGATGTACGCGCAGAGCACCGCCAGCGGCAGCTCGCCGAAGACGGCTTCGAGGGCGGCCTCCACGATCTCGCCGCCGGATTGCGAGGTGACGATGTCGAACCACGCGTCGCAGACGAGCATCGTGCCGGTCACGGCCGCGAACGGTACGAGCCAGTGCTCTCGGCGAACCGTGGCCCAGGCCGTGGCAGCGAACGCGATCGCGAGGACGATGTCGAACCCGACCCAGGCAAGGTCGTAATGGTCCGTGACGTGCCGTGAGGGGAGCGAAAAGGTCAGCCACAACGTCCAGGGGATGAGGAAGAGTGCGATGAGGCCGAGGAGCGGGGCGAGCCAGCGCGGCAGCGGCGATCCGATCGGCATGACGACGTTGTACCCTGCCTAGGTGAGGCTGCGAAGCCCCAGGGCGGAGTCGGTGCTTGCTTGGGCCGCCGCATTCGTCGGCGCCCTGGGCATTGCCTCGGCCATGACGCCCGAGATGGCCGACCGGGTGCGCCTCGTGCGGGGTGTCCTGCCGCCGGGCTTTCCGACCGCGGCCCGGGTCGGCGCGCTCGCCTTCGGCATCCTCCTCATCTGGCTGTCCCGTTCGCTTGCGGCCCGCCGCCGGCGCGCCTGGCAGCTCGCCGTCGCGGTCGTGATCGCATCGGCCGTCGCCCACCTGGCGAAGGGGCTCGACTTCGAGGAGGCGACGATCTCGCTGCTCCTGCTCGTCGCCCTCGTGCGGTACCGCAGCCGGTTCGACGTTCCCGGCGACCCGGCGTCGACTCGGCCTCTCCTGGCGCTCGCTGCGGCCGGCGCGGCGGCCGCCGCCGTCGTCCTCGGCATCGAGCTGCACGGCGGCGAGATCCCGGACGACTTGTCGGCGATGTTCACCGCGCTCGGCTTCCTGTTCGGCACTGCCGCGCTCTACTTCTGGCTGCGGCCGTTCACGCACAAGGTCGCGCAGACGGTGGGGGAGCGTCGCGTGGCCCGCGCCCTTGTCGACGCATACGGGAACGACAGCCTCTCGTTCTTCGTGCTTCGCCGGGACAAGAGTTACTTCTTCTCACCGACGCGCCGCTCGTTCCTCGCGTATCGCGTCGTCGCCGGCGCCGCGCTCATCAGTGCCGACCCGGTCGGCGAGGTAGCCGAGTTCGACGCGCTGCTCGCGGAGTTCCAGCGAGTCGTGCGTGCGCACGGCTGGCGGATGGCCGTCCTCGGCGCGTCCGACGCGTACCTCGACCGCTATCGCGCGATCGGGCTGCGTCCGATCCTGCTGGGCGAGGAGGCGGTCCTGCGACCGGCGGACTTCTCCCTCGAGGGCCGGCCGATCCGCAAGGTGCGCCAGTCGGTCACGCGACTGCAGAAGGCGGGCTACCGCTTGCGCGTCATCGCCGCGGAGGACACCGATACGGCGCTGCGCGTGGCACTCGACACGGTCTCCGAGCTGTGGCGCGGCAACCAGCCGGAGCGCGGCTTCACGATGTCGATGGACGAGCTCTACGTTCCGGGCACCGTGTTCGCGGTCGCCGAGACGGAGACCGACATCGGCGGCTTCCTGCACCTCGCACCGACCGCGGGCTCCGGCGGCTGGTCGCTGAGCACGATGCGCCGCCGTCCCGACAGCCCGAACGGGCTCACCGAGTTCCTCATCGCGGAGACGCTCGCGTGGGCGAAGGAGACGGACGCCACCGAGGTCTCGCTGAACTTCTGCGCGTTCACCGAGCTGATCTCACCCGAGCGCGCCATCACGGTGCCGCGGCGCTTTGCCCGCCGCGCGCTGCTTGCCGCCGACAGCGTGTTCCAGCTCGAGCGCCTGTACTCGTTCAACCGCAAGTTCTTCCCCGAGTGGCGGCCTCGTTACCTGTGCGTCGAGCGGCTCAGCGACCTCCCGCGCGTCGGTCTCGCGTACCTGCACGTGGAGCAGCTCCTCGTGCCGCCGGGCCCGTGGGGCCGGCGTGCGCAGCGGGAACGCCAAGTCGTGTCACACTGAGTCGCATGGCCCAGCCGGCGCCGCGCACGCTCAGCCGCCTGTCCGAGATCGCGCAGGTCATGGTGCGCCACGGCTTCGGCTACTTCTTCGAGGCGCACCGGTTGACCGACCTCATCCCGGGACGGCGGATGGGGGACGTCGATGCGATGACGCCGTCGGCGCGCGGTCAGCACCTGCGGGAGGTGCTGGAGGAGCTCGGGCCGACCTTCGTGAAGTTCGGACAGCTCCTGTCCACGCGGCCCGACATCGTACCGCCCGACCTGCTCGTCGAGCTGCGGCCGCTGCAGGACGACGTCCGTCCGTTCCCGTTCGAGCAGGCCGAGCGCGTGATCGAGGAGGAGCTCGGGAACTCGATCGACCGCCTCTTCCTCGATTTCGACCCGATGCCGGTCGCGGCCGCGTCGATCGGCCAGGTGCACCGCGCGACACTTCCGAACGGCCGCGCCGTGGCGGTGAAGGTGCAGCGTCCCGACGCGGCGCGTCAGATCGAGGCCGATCTCGTCCTTCTGTACCAGGCGGCGAAGCTCGTGAAGGAGCGCGTGCGCGCGCTCGACTTCATCGATGCACGTGCGCTCGTCGATGAGTTCGCGCGCCAGATCAGGCAGGAGCTCGACTACCGGCTCGAGGGCCGCAACGCGCAGACGTTCCATCGCAACTTCGCCGGCGACCCGCACGTGCAGGTGCCGAAGGTCTACTGGACGTACTCGCGCGCGCGCGTGCTGACGCTCGAGTGGCTCGACGGGACGCAGCTCGCCGACGTCGACACGCTCGGCCTCACGCTCGAGGAGCGGCGCGACCTCGCGTATCTCACCGCCGAGACGTGGATGACGATGATCTTCCGGCACGGGTTCTTCCATGCCGACCCGCATCCGGCGAACGTCCTCGTGCTCGAAGAGGCCGGGACGATCGGGCTCGTCGACTTCGGCTCGGCCGGCAAGCTCAGCGACGACGACATGACGAAGCTGACGCGGCTGTTCATCGACGCCGCTGCGGAGAACGTCGACATGCTCCCGAAACGGCTCGCCGACCTTGGTGTGCGCTACCCGCGCGAACGCGAGGAGGAGTTCCTCGCCGAGCTGCGCGAGATCTACTACCGGTATTACGGCGCGAGCCTCGCCGAG
This sequence comes from Gaiellaceae bacterium, assembly GCA_035532535.1. Classification (GTDB taxonomy): domain Bacteria; phylum Actinomycetota; class Thermoleophilia; order Gaiellales; family Gaiellaceae; genus Palsa-739. The sequence goes on along the minus strand of DATKQT010000012.1, from coordinate 40,526 downwards.
ATCGACCCGATCCAGATCATCCGGGAGGCGTTCCAGCTCATCTACTCGATGAACCTGCATCTTCCGACGCGATACCTGCTGCTCGACCGGACGATCGCGACGCTGGGATCCGTCGGCATCGAGCTGTATCCCGACTTCAACGTGTTCGAAGTGGCCCGCCCGTATGCGCGTGGGCTCATGCTCGATCGATTCACGCCGGAGCGGATAGCGCGGCGGGCCAGACGCGACGCGTTCCAGTACGCGCACATCCTGCGCGAGGCGCCGCAGCAGATCCACGAGATCCTCGAGGAGTTGCGGGAGGGCCGGATCGAAGTCGGCTTTGTCCACAAGGGGCTCGACGAGTTCCTCGCCGACCTCCAGCGCGTGTTCAACCGGCTCGTGATCGCGCTCGTCGTCACCGGCGGCTTGATCGGCTCGAGCCTCATCGGGATCTTCGCGAAGGCCGGGCCGCATCTGCTCGGCGTGAACGTCATCTCGATCGTCGGGTTCGCGCTGTCGGCGGTGCTCGGCATCTGGCTGTTATGGGGCGTTGTTCGCTCCGGACGCTTGTAGACGAGAAGTCACACTTCTGCGCGAAAGGACATCTGGCGCGCGCGCAAACGCGTGGCTACCTTCGCCACATGACCGCGCTGATGCTCGCCGAGCCCGAAGCGTCGGTGCGCGGCTTCCTCGCGCAGCAGCTCGCGAGCGACGGCTTCGACGTCCTCGCGTTCGAGCGGGCGGACGAGCTCCCTCGCGCAGCCGAGCCGGACGTGCTCGTGCTCGGCGACCTCGCCGGGCTCGACCGTTGCCGCGTCGGCAACTGCGCCGTGATCGTGCTCGGCCGGGCGGACGCGTCCGAGCGTGTGCGCGCGCTCGAGCATTGCGACGACTATCTGACGCGTCCGTTCGCGTATGAGGAGCTCGTGGCGCGCATCCGCGCTGTCCTTCGTCGCCGCTCGCCGCGGGCCGATCTCGTCGACCTTGGCGAGCTCGTCATCGACCGTTCGGCGCGGCGGGTCGTCGTGCGCGGACGCGACGTGACCCTCGCGGCGAAGGAATACACGCTCCTGCTCCGGATGGCGCAGGACCCGGATCGCGTCTTCACGCGCGAACAGCTGCTCCGCGACGTGTGGGGCTACCGGACGTTCGTGCCGACGCGAACCGTCGAGTCCCACGCCTCACGCGTGCGGTGCAAGCTGGCGGCGGCCGGGCTTCCCGGCTGGGTCGTCAACGTGTGGGGCGTGGGGTACAAGCTCCGTCCCGCCACGCTCTAGCACGTCGATGCGACGCAGCAGGTACTCGATCCAGGTGAACTGCGCCGCCTGGATGAGGAACATCGTGACGAACACGATGAGCACGACGAGCCACATGCCCTCGTTATCGCTCCCGCGGTCGGGCGCGGCATCCGGGATCCCGCGTATCCGTCCGACGAGGAGTCGACCATGTGCGCATGCATCCACTCCTGTTCATCACCGTGCACAACGCGCTCCGGCTCAAGGAAGTGTCGGCGGCGCTGGTCGCGATCGCGGGCGCTTTGATGGCCTTCGGCTCGATGATCCCGCTGGGCCGGCGAGGCGGTACGTGGCTGGCAGGGCTCGCGCTCCTCATCGCGGGCGTGCTCGCCGTCATCGCCCTGCACTGGGGCAAGTAAGCAGCCCGACTAGAGGATCGCGCCCTCGAGGCGCAGCAGCAGTTCCTTGCGGTGGAGCCCTCCGCCGTAGCCGGTCAGGCTGCCGTTTGCGCCGACGACGCGGTGGCACGGGAGCACGATCGGCACCGGGTTCCGGTTCATGACCGTGCCGACCGCGCGCGCAGCGCGCGGGTTGCCGGCCCGCGCCGCGAGCGTTCCGTACGTCGTCGTCTCGCCGTAGCCGACGCGAGCAAGCTCGGCGAGCACGCGGACGTAGAAGTCCGGCTGGCCACGGAGGTCGAGCTCGACGTCGAAATCGCGGCGGCGCCCCTCGAGATACTCCTCGAGCTCCCGGTGCACGCGCTCGATCGGCTTCGTCGACCGAAGAACGCGCGGGCCGTAGACACGCGCGAGCTGTTCCAGCTCGCGCTCCGGATTCGGGTCGAACGAGATGCGGCACAGGCCGTGGTCGGTGACTCCGACGAGCAGCGGCCCCATCGCCGTGTCGTCGAACACGTCGTAGGCGACGTCGAGCAGGCCCTCGGCGGCGGCTGCCGCACGGAAGCGCTCGTCGAGCTCGAAGGTGGGACTGTCGATCACTGCTGCTCCTCTGGGTTCGCCGAAGCCGGGCTCCGGCGTGGGGTGGGAAGATCGCCAGGGGCGAACGTCTGGGGCCTGTCACCGGATTGCGATCGGATGCGCCGCACGCCGGCGGATGCCGCCTGGCGCGCTGCAGCCTCGGTCGAGCCGAGCGCTGTGCCGATCTCGTCGTAGCCGAGGTCGTAGCCGTAGCGCAGCACCACCGCGGCCCGCTCCTTCGGAGGCAGGCCCTCGGTCAGCGGTGCGAGCTCCTCGTAGGCGGGCCGGCCGTCCTCGGTCACGAGGTCGGGCATGGTGCCCTGCGGCCGCTGCCTACGGACGCCGTCGAGCACGATCCGGTTCGCGATCGTGAGCGCCCAGGCCCGCAGATGCTCACCGTGCTCCAACCGCTCGTATGCCCGCAGTGCGCGGAGGAACGTCTCCTGGAACGCATCCTCGGCGCGGTCGCGCCCGATCCGGCTGACGAGGAACCGAAAGACCTCGGTCTTGTGGCTCTCGTAGAAGGTCTCGAACGGCGGGACTGCGACGGCCATCGACACATACAACGTACTGCCGCGCGAAGATGTGAGACATGAGAGTTGCGGTCGTCGGCCACATCGAGTGGGTCCAGTTCGCCCGCGTCGAGCGGGTGCCGGAGCCGGGGGAGATCGTCTCGGCGCTCGAGACCTGGGAGGAGCCCGCCGGCGGCGGCGCGGTCGCGGCCGTGCAGCTGGCCAATCTCAACGGCTCCGTGGACTTCTTCACCTCCCTCGGCGACGACGACATCGGCGTTCGTTCGCGCGAGCGCCTGACCGAGCTCGGCGTGACGGTGCACGCCGGTGAGGCAGGACAGCCGCAGCGTCGCGCCTTCACGTACATCGATGCCGACGGGGAGCGCACGATCACAACGCTCGGGCCGAAGCTCCGTCCCTCGGGAGAGGACCCTTCGCTCCCGTGGGAGGAGCTCGCGCGCTGCGACGCCGTCTACTTCACCGGCGGCGATGTCGCCGCAGTCCGTGCGGCGCGCCAGGCCAAGATCTTCGCCGCCACGTCGCGCGAGCTGCCGACGCTGCACCGTGCGGCCGAGGAGCTCGATGCGCTCATCGGCAGCAGCGGTGACGCAGGCGAGCGCTTCGACGCGATCGACCTCGATCCGCCGCCTCGTCTCGTGGTCAGTACGTCGGGCGGGCTCGGCGGCTGGATCCGTCCGGGCGGCCCGTTCCGCGCGGCGCCGATTCCCGGTCCGATCGAGGACGCGTACGGCTGCGGCGACTGCTTCGCCGCCGGCTTCACGTTCGGGCTCGGCGCCGGGATGCCGGTGGACGAAGCGGTCGAGCTTGCGGCGCGCTGCGGTGCGACCGTTCTCACCGGCCGCGGCGCCTACGGCCGTCAGCTCACTGCGGCGGATGCGGCGTCGGGATAGGTCCCTCCGGGCCGCCGACGGCGTTCGACCACAGCAACTGGACCGGCACGGTGCCGCTCCCGTCGGCGAGCGGCACTTCCTTCATCACGCGACCGAGATCCCCGCCCGCTTCCGCCATCGGGATGTCGCCGATCTCGCCACCGCGCGGCGAGTACCAGCCGAGCAGCCGATCGGCGCCGGGCGCAGACCCGAGGCGGATCGCATCCTCGACGTCGGGATCGGTCCGCGTCTCCTGCAATTCGTGGTAGAGCGTCGCGCAGACGTTCTTCCACGGCGCGTCGAACGCGACGATGCCGTTGTCCCCGTCGGAGTAGACGGCGACCGCGTAGTACCGCTCGCTGCCGTTGACCTTGACCGAGCCGTGGTACCCCCCGAGGCCGTGTTTCGAGTCGACGTCCCCCGTGTCGACGAGGACGGCGCCCTTCGGCAGGAGCAGGCAGGCGACGGTCGGCCCGAGATCGAGTGAGGGAACCAGCGCCTCGACTGCGTCCCGGGTGACGCGCTCCGGCAGCGGGCCGTCGTGCACCTTCGAGCCGGCGAACGTCGTCGTCACATCCGCTCTCGGGAAGTACTGCGTCAGGACGTTGTTGAGACCGCGGTCGCGCATCGCGGCAGCAAGCGCGTGGTCGAGCGCGGTGCGCTCGTCCGCCTGCCAGCTCCCGAGATAGACCATCGAGTAGCGGAGGTGGGGGAGCGTCTTCCCGCCGAAGAACCGCAGGTCGAGCCCGGCCTCCGGGCCGAATCCCGGGGCGAGCACTGCGCTCCGGTACGAGGCTGCGGCCTCCGAGTCGGGCCGGAGGACAACGCTGAGCGGCCCCTCGATGACGCGGTTCCGGGTCTGGGTGGACATGGGCTCCTCTCGTTGAGCCGCAGACCTGGGCGCCGCGGTCGCAGCGTACTCGCGGGGCGGCCGGTCGGCAAGTGGGAGCGAGGGGTGGACAAGTGGGGTTAAGTGGTTTAGAGTGGGGCGAAGTGGAAGGGAAGGACCCGGCCCCGACATGCTGCTCGGCACCCACGACCACACGATCGACGACAAGAGCCGGCTCACGCTGCCGGCCAAGTTCCGCCGCGCGTTCGAGGGCGGCGTCGTCGTGACGCGCGGCCTGGATCCGTGCCTCGTCGCCTATCCGCGAGACGAGTGGACACGGAGCCTGAGCCGCATCGCCGACCTCGACTCGCTCAGCGGCGAGGCCCGGAGCCTCCAGCGTGTCGTCTACGCGAACGCCGTCGAGGGCGACCTGGACAAGCAGGGACGGATCGTCATCCCTGCAGCGTTGAAGGAGTACGCGGGCCTCGACCGCGACGTCGTCGTGGCGGGTGTGAACGACCACCTCGAGATCTGGGATCGCGCCGCCTGGCGGCACGAGCTCGCCGAGTCGGAAGGGAGGACGCGAGATGTTGCCGAACGTCTTGCAGCCCAGCGCGACTGATCACGTTCCGGTGCTCGCGAGCGAGGTGCGCGAAAGCCTCGCCGTGCAGCCGGGGGACACGGTTGTCGACGCGACCTTCGGCGCCGGCGGTCACGCGGCGCTCCTCGCAGCCGATCTGCAGGGCCGCGGAAAGCTGATCGCGATCGACCGCGATCCGACCGTGCGCACGTACTTCGAACGGTTGGAGCGCCGGAGCGGCGTTCAGGCGCGGCTCCTTCGCGGCGACTTCGGCGTCGTGCTTCCGCAGCTGGCGGAGAACGGCGTGCAGGCCGACGCCATTCTCCTCGACCTCGGCGTCTCGTCGATGCAGCTCGACCGGCCCGAGCGTGGATTCTCCTACGCGACCGACGCGCCGCTCGACATGCGCATGGACTCTTCACAGGACCTTGACGCGCGCGCGATCGTCAACGAGTGGCCGGAGAAGGAGCTCGTGACCATCTTCCGCAAGTACGGCGAGGAGCGCTACGCACGGCAGATCGTGCGTGCGATCGTCCGGCGCCGGCGCGACGAGCCGTTCGAGCGCACCGGTGAGCTCGTGGACACGATCAGGGCCGCGATCCCGGCGCCTGCGCGCTTCGGCGAGGGCCATCCGGCGAAGCGCGTGTTCCAGGCGCTCCGTATCGCCGTCAACGACGAGCTCGGTTCCCTCGAGGTCGCGCTGCCCGCAGCGTTCGCGATGCTCCGGCCCGGCGGGCGGCTTGCGGTCATCTCCTTCCATTCGCTCGAGGACCGGATCGTCAAGCAGTTCCTGCGCGAGCGCGAGCGTGGCTGCACCTGCCCGCCCGACTTCCCGGTCTGCGTCTGCGGGCACGAGCCCGAGCTCCGCGCGATCCAGCGCCGGCCGGTCCGGCCGAGCGAGGCCGAGGTCGCGGTGAACCCGCGTGCAGCATCGGCGCGCCTGCGCGCTGCGGTGAAAGCCGAGTAATGGCTACCGTCGACTGGTTCGCGGCGGAAGCCGTTGCGGTCCCGACGCCGGTACGGCGGCGGGCGCGGCCCGTCGCCGCACCGAAGCCGCGCGCACGCACGCGCAAGCGGACGCGCCGCGTCACCCCCGGCATTCTCTGGATCTCCGCGTTCGCGCTCCTGCTCGCCGGCGTCGTCGCAATCAACGTCGCCGTGCTTCGGGCGAACGTCGCGGTGAACAAGCTCGACCAGCAGCAGGTCGAGCTGCAGAACCAGAACGCTGCCCTCTCGTCGCAAGTCTCGAGCGCGGCGGCGTCCATCCGCATCGAGCAGGCGGCCCGGCGCCTCGGGCTCGTTCCCGCGGCTGCTGCCGACACCAGCTATCTCGATCTGAATCAGCGGTAACGGCGTGACGCGCGTCGTCAACTCGCGCATCCGTCTCGTGTTGCTCGTGACGCTCGTCGTCTTCGGCGGGCTTCTCGCGCGCGCGGCGTGGATCGCCACCGTGCGGGCAGCGCCGCTTGCGGCCATGGCGACGGCGCAGACGCGAGCGACCGTCGCACTGCCGGCGGGGCGCGGGGCGATCTTCGATGCGGTAGGCACGCCGCTCGCGCTCGGCGAGCAGGCGACGACGGTGTACGTCGATCCGACCGCCGTGACGCAGCCGACCGCGGAGGCGGCGACCGCGGCACGGATCCTCGGCCTGAAGCGCGGCGTCGTTCTCCACGCGCTCGGCACGCACGGCACGCACTTCGTCTACGTCGAGCGGAAGGCGCCGCCCGACAAGGCGAGTTTGCTCGCCAAGCGGAACCTCGCGGGCTTCCATTTTTACGGCGAGGAACGGCGCACGTACCCGCAGGGCTCCGTTGCCGCACAGGTGCTCGGCTATGCAGGCGTCGACAACAACGGGCTGGCCGGCCTCGAGCTCGAATTGAACTCGGAGCTCACCGGCATTCCGGGCCAGGAGACGATCCTGCGCGACCCGTTCGGTCATACGCTCGACGTCCAGAACGTCCAGCCGGCGAGGCCCGGCAAAGACGTCTTTCTCACCATCGACCATCGCATTCAGGCAAACGCGGAACAGGTGCTGCGCGCCACCGTCGCCAAGTGGCACGCGAAGTCCGCCACCGCGATCGTGCTCGATCCGCACACGGGCGGAGTGCTCGCGATGGCGACCGAACCGGGCTACAACGCCAACAACTATCCGCAGGCTTTCGCGCAAGGCATCACCGCGAACCGCGCGATCTCCGACGTCTATGAACCGGGCTCCGTCTTCAAGGTCGTCACGATCGGCGGCGCCCTCGCGGAACACCTCGTTACGCCGCAAACGTCGTTCCTGCTGCCCGACTCGATCCACGTCGCCGACCGCATCGTCCACGACGCTGAGATACGCCCGACCGAGCGCATGACGGTTGCGCAGATCCTCCAGCGCTCGTCGAACGTCGGCGCCGTCACGATCGCGCGCACGAAGCTCGGCGAGACGCGGCTCAAGGAATGGATCCATCGCTTCGGCTTCGGCGAGCAGACCGGCATCGACTATCCAGGAGAGAGTGCCGGCCTCCTGCCGTCGTACTGGTCCGGTTCGACGATCGGGAACGTGCCCATCGGCCAGGGCATCTCCGTCACCGCGATCCAGCTCGCATCCGTCTATGCGGCGATCGGGAACAACGGCCTCTGGATCCAGCCCCATCTCGTCGACCACGTGCAGGGCGTCGTCACGCCCGCGCCGCGGAAGCGACGGATCTTGCCGCGCCCGGTCGACCGCCAACTCCTCGCCATGCTGAAGGGCGTCGTCTCGGACGCCGGCACCGGCGCCGCAGCGGAGATCCCCGGCTACACCGTCGCGGGGAAGACCGGCACGGCGCAGAAGCCGGGGCCGAACGGATACATGCCGGGCCAGTACGACGCGACGTTCATCGGGATGGTGCCCGCGCGCTCGCCGCGCGTCGTCGTCCTCGTCACCGTCGACGAGCCCCGGGGCGCGTACTACGGCGGGGTCGTCGCTGCCCCGGCGTTCGCGCAGATCGCCACGTTCGACCTGCAATACCTCGAAGTTCCGCCCGGCTAGACTCGCCTCGAGATGATGCAACTTGAGCGCCTCGCCGCTGCGCTTGGAGCGGCGGAGGTCGTCGGGCCGGCCAATGTCGAGGTGCTCGATCTCGTCTATGACGCGAGAGACGCGGGGCCGGGTGCCCTGTTCTTCTGCGTCCGCGGCGAACGCGCGGACGGGCACGACTTCGCGCCGCAGGCAGTCGCGAACGGCGCCGTCGCCCTCGTCGTCGAACAGCCGCTCGCCGTCGACGTGCCCCAGATCGTCGTTCCGGACGCTCGCGCTGCGATGGCGCTCGGCGCCGATGCGTTCTTCGGCCGGCCGACCGAGGAGCTGCAGGTCGCGGGGGTCACCGGGACGAGCGGCAAGACAACGACGTCGTTTCTCCTGTACGCGATCCTCGCGGCCGCGGGCCGTCGGCCGGGCCTTCTCGGAACGGTCGAGGCGCGCGTGGGCGGTGAGAGGCGCGGCGTCCTGCGCACGACACCGGAGGCGATCGATCTGCAGCGGACGTTCCGCGAGATGCTCGACGCCGGCGACCGCTCGTGCGCGATGGAGGCGTCGTCGCACGCCTCGGAGCTGCATCGCCTCGATGGTGTGCGGTTCGCCGTGCTCGTGTTCACGAACCTGAGCCAGGACCATCTCGACTTCCACGGCGACATGGAGTCGTACTTCCAGGCGAAGCGGCGGCTCTTCAGCGCAGCGACGCCGGCGGTCGTGAACGTCGGTGACGAGTACGGACGAAGGCTCGCGGCCGAGCTGCCGGACGCCGTCACGTTCACCGGAGACGATGCGACTGCGCTCGAGGGAATCGAGCTCAGGCTGCGCGGGCGCTTCAACGTCGAGAACGCGCTGGGTGCGATCGCGGCCGCTCGTGTGCTCGGCATCGACGACGACGCGATCAAGCGAGGCGTCGAATCGGTGCGCGGCGTGCCGGGCCGGTTCGAGACCGTCGAGGAGGGGCAGCCGTTCACGGTGATCGTCGACTACGCGCACAAGCCGGACGCGCTCGAGAAGGTGCTGCGCGCGGCGCGCGACATGACGCGGGGCCGTGTGCTCGTCGTCGTCGGCGCGGGCGGCGATCGCGATCGCGGCAAGCGGCCGGTGATGGGGCGGATCGCGTCCGAGCTCGCCGACGTGGCCATCGTCACGTCCGACAACCCGCGTAGCGAGGATCCGCAGGCGATCATCGAGGAGATCGTCGCGGGTACGACGAGCGGGGTCGAGGTGGTGCCCGATCGCGCGGAGGCGATTGCGCGCGCCGTCGAGCTCGCGCGTGACGGCGACGTCGTCCTCATCGCCGGCAAAGGCGCCGAGCAAGGACAGGAGTTCGGCGACCGGACGATCCCGTTCGACGATCGCGAAGCTGCGCGCGACGCGTTGCGCGTGCTGGGAGCCCGTACCTGATCCCGCTGCCCGTCGATGCGGCGCGCGGGCTGGGCAGGCTCGAGACGGACGCCGAGGAGGTCACCGGCGTTCAGATCGACTCGCGCCGTGTGCGGCCGGGCGACCTCTTCGTCGCGGTCCGCGGAGGCGTCGCGTATCTCGAGCACGCCCGCGCGAACGGCGCCACGGCGACCCTCGTGCCCGACGACGACTTCGCGGCGCTCGCCGCCATCGGGCGCGCCGTCCGCGAGCGCATCGCAGTCCCCGTCGTCGCCATCACGGGCTCGGTCGGAAAGACGTCGACGAAGGACATCCTCACGGCGCTCCTGCGCCCGCGCGCGAACGTCGTCGCGGCCGAGGACGGGTTCAACAACGAGATCGGCTTGCCCCTCACCCTGTGTCGCGTCGAGGCCGACACCGACGTGGTCGTGACGGAGATGGGCATGCGCGGCGCCGGGCAGATCCGTGCGCTCGCCGAGATCGCCCGTCCGCACGTCGGGGTCATCACATCGATCACGCCCGTGCACCTCGAGGCGCTCGGCACCATCGAGAACGTCGCGAAAGCGAAGGCGGAGCTGCTCCACTTCGTGGAGGTCGCGGTCCTGCCGGAGAATGCCCCGGTGCTGGAGCCGTTCGTTCCTGCCGGGCTGGCCGTTCGCCGTTTCGGCGCGCACGACGTCGAGATGCGCGACGGCCACGCGGTCGTGAACGGCGTGGAGTTCTCCTTCGGCGCCCGCCATCAGGCCGAGAACGCGGCGGCGGCGCTCGCCACGCTCGAGGCGCTCGGCTATCCGGCGCCGGACGAGCCGGTCGAGGTGGAGTTCTCGCGCTGGCGCTCGCAGGAGCGGGAGCTGCCGGGCGGCGGACTCCTCATCAACGACGCCTGGAACGCGAACCCGGTGGCGATGCGGGCGGCGCTCGAGTATCTGCAGGAGCGCGCCGACGGCCGGCGTACGGTCGCGATCCTCGGCGACATGGCGGAGCTCGGGCCGGATGCACGGCGCTACCACGAGGAGATCGGGCGCGCAGCCGGAACCGTTGCGATCGTGATCGGTGTCGGCGAGCTGGCCCGGGGCTACGACCCCGACGCGTGGGCGCCCACGGCCGCGGAGGCGGTCGCGGTCGCGCGCGAGATCGTTCGGCCCGGGGACGCGGTGCTCGTCAAGGGCTCACGGTCGGTCGGCCTCGAGGTCGTCGCCGAGGCACTCGGTGAGTAGGGTCCTCGTCGCCGCGCTCGTCGCGCTGATCGTGTCGATCGCGATCGGGCCGCGCTTCATCGCGTTCCTGCGTCGCAACGAGTTCGGGCAGCACGTCCGCGAGGACCTCCTCGCACATCACTCCTCGAAACAGGGCGTACCGACGATGGGCGGCCTCCTGATCCTCTTTGCGGCAACGGTCGGATTCCTGCCGGTGAGCCACTTCCGCCTCCAGTCGCTCACCGTGCTGTTCGCGACGGTCGCGTGCGGCGGCATCGGCTTCCTCGACGACTTCATCAAGCTGACGCACCAGCGCTCGCTCGGCCTGCGCGGCCGCTGGAAGATGTTGCTGCTCGCCGCGGTGACGGTGGTGGTTGCGATCGCCGCGCGTCATCTCCACCTCAGCACCGACGTCTACATCCCGATCGCGAACGTCTCCGCCCCGCTCTCGTGGGGTTGGTACCCGTTCCTCTTCCTCATCATCGCGGGAGCGTCGAACGGGACGAATCTCGCCGATGGTCTCGACGGCCTCGCCGCAGGCACCGGGATCATCGCGCTGTTCACATTCATGGCGATGATGGTCGTCTCGTACGTCCGCTCGAGCCCGATCCCCGCGCAGCGCAACCTGACAAAGCTCGATCTCGCCATCATCGGCGCGGCCCTCATCGGAGCGCTCGTCGGATTCCTCTGGTACAACGCGTTCCCCGCCGAGGTGATCATGGGCGACACCGGGTCGATGGCGCTCGGCGGCGCGCTCGCGACGTTCGCGATCATGACGAAGACCGAGGTGCTGCTCCTCTTCATCGGCGGCATCTACGTCATCGAGGCGCTCTCCGTGATCATCCAGGTGGTGTCGTTCAGATATCTCGGGCGACGCGTGTTCCTCATGGCGCCGATCCACCACCATTTCGTGATGAAGGCGTGGTCCGAGACGAAGATCATGGTGCGCTTCTGGATCGTCGCCGGGATCCTCTGCGCCGCCGGCTTCGCGCTCTTCTACCGGTACTACTTCCACCAGGCGTGAGCGGCGTCGTGTGCGTGCTCGGCGCTGCGGCAGCGCGTGGCGCGCTGGACAGCTTCGACGGCTTCGACGAGATCGTCATCCTGGAGCCGTCCGTGGACGAGCTCGAACGACTGCTCGCGGAGCTCGCCGACCCGCGCCTCGACTATCTGCTCGGCGAGCTGCCGGTGCTGCCGCTCCCGGACGGATCCGTCGACCGCGTCATCGGCGCCGACGACGGCCACCCGGAAGTCGCCCGCGTGCTCCGATAGTCATCCTTCGCCGTTGCGAAATAGGTCGCAGCCATGTCGTCGTCGCCGTGCCCGAGCGCGATCGCGCGCAGGAACGAGTCGCGCGTGGCGCGGAGTAGGCGAGGCTCGATCCCGGTGCGTCCCGCCGCGTCGAGCACGAGGCGCGCGTCCTTCGCCGCGAGACGAAGCTTGAAGCTCGGTTCCAGATTGCGGTCGAGGATCGCCTCGCCCTTGATATGGAGGTACGGCGCGTCGGTCGGGCTGCCTCGCATGATTTCGAGGAACTCGCGCGGGTCGACGCCGAGCGCCTCCGCAAGCGCGACCGACTCTGCGGCGGCCTCCGTGAGCGCGAGCAGCCACATGTTCACGACCATCTTCATGCGGCTTCCGTGTCCGGCGGCTCCCAGCCAGTGCGTCTCCTTGCCGATCGCGTCGAACACGGGCGCGCACCACGTGCGCAGCTCGTCCGGGCCCGCGGCGAGGATGACGAGCTCGCCCTTCTCCGCCGGCTCACGCGTCCCGAGCACGGGTGCGTCGACGTAGGCGACGCCATGCTCGCCGGCGAGCTGCCCGAGCCATGCTGCTCCGTCGACGCCGACCGTGGACAGCTGAAGCCAGATGGCGTCGGGATCCATCGAGCCCAGAGCCCCGTGCTCTCCCTCCATCGTCTCGAGCACCGCGTCGAGATCGGCGAGCATCGTGACGACGAAGTGCGCGCCGTCGGCCGCCTCCGCTGGGGTATCGGCCACGACCGCGCCCATGCGCGCGAGCGGCTCCGCTTTCTCCCGCGTTCGGTTCCAGACGCGGACGACGAAGCCCGTGCGCACGAGGTTCCGCGCGATCGGGTCGCCCATCGTGCCCATTCCGAGCACCGCCACTGTCGTCCGCGGCATCTGATCCGGTCCTGCCCGGATCCGAGGACCCAAACACCCCAAGGCGAACTAGGCCTGGATGAGCGATCTCCCGCGGCGCGTGCTCGTGCTTGGCCTCGCCGTGACCGGCGAGGCCGCCGCGCTCGCGCTTGCAGCGCGCGGCGTCGAGGTCGTGGTCTCCGACCGGTCGGCGGACGCCGACACCGGGAGGCTCGCGGGCACCGGCGTCGAATTGCGCCTCGGGACGGAGGACGAATCGGTGCTGTCGGGAGTCCAACTGGTGGTGAAGAGCCCCGGCGTGCCGGAGCGCTCGCCCGTGGTCTCGGCCGCCCGCGAACGCGGCATCCCCATCTGGAGCGAGATCGAGCTCGGCTGGCGGCTTCTGCCTGGCAATCCGGTGCTCGGCGTCACCGGCACGAAAGGGAAGACAACGACGGTGCGCCTGCTCGGCTCGATGTTCGCCTCGGCCGGCGTCGACGCCGTGCTGGCCGGCAACGAGCACACGCCGTTGAGCGAGGTCGCGCTCACCGTCGACCCGGGAACGTGGATCGTGTGCGAGCTGTCGAGCTTCCAGCTCGAGGACGTGGAGACCTTCGCCTGCGACATCGCCGTCCTGCTCAACCTCGAGCCGGACCATCTCGACCGGCACGGAACCTTCGAGGCGTACCGCGAGGCGAAGCTGCGGATCTTCGAGCGCGCGCAGGTGAAGATCGTCCCCGCCGGAATCGGTCTCGACGGGATCGAGTTCGGCGCCGACGATCCGCTCCCGGCGGAGCCGAAGATGCCGGGCGCGCACAATCGCGAGAACGCCGCAGCCGCGACCGCCGCGGCACGGGCAGCGGGCCTACCCGACGAAGCGATCGCCGAGGCGCTGCGCACGTTCGACGGCGTGCCGCACCGGCTCGAGCTCGTGCGTGAGCTGCGCGGCGTCAAGTACGTCAACGATTCGAAGGCGACGAACACGGCTGCAGCGCGTCGCGGCGTCGCCGCGTACGACGAGCCACTGCACCTGATCCTCGGCGGCTCGCTCAAAGGGGAGAACTTCGGTGCGTTTGCGCAGGAGCTTCCGGCGAATGTCCGCTCGATCCATCTCATCGGCGCGGCGAGCGACGAGCTGGCGGCCGCGCTCGACGCTGCCGGCCGTGCGTATGCGCGTGACGGAGATCTTGCGTCCGCGCTTGCGCACGCGACCGCAGACGCGCGGGCGGGAGACGTCGTGCTTCTCTCGCCTGCGACGGCGAGCTTCGACCAGTTCCGAAGCTTCGAAGAGCGTGGCGACACGTTCCGGCGGCTCGTCGAGGAGCTCGAGTGAGAGCGCGGTCGTTCGAGTGGCAGCTGCTCGTCCTCGTCACCCTGGCGCTGACCGCCTTCGGGTTGATCATGGTGTACAGCGCGACCTCCGCATCGGCCGCGCTCGGCAACGGCAACCCGACCGGCTATCTCGAGCGCCAGGGCATGTACGCGCTCCTCGGGTTCGCGTTGCTCATCGTCGCCGCGCGCACCGACTTCCGCAAGCTGCGCGCGATCGCGCCGACGCTCGTCGGCGTTGCGCTCGCGCTCTGTCTCGCCGCCCTCGTCATCGGCACCAAGGTGAACGGCGCGCGGCGCTGGATCGGCTTCGGTGCTGCGACGTTCCAGCCGTCCGAGCTGGCCAAGCTCGCCCTCGTGGTGTGGGCCGCTGCGCATCTCTCGCGCCGGCCGCCGCCGCGCACGCTGAAGGACCTCGCACGTCCCGTCGGGCTGCTGGTCGGACTGTTCTGCCTGCTCATCCTCGCCGAGCCGGACCTCGGCACGGTGATCACCATCGTCGTCATGATCGGCGCCGTCCTGCTCGTGTCGGGGACGCCGCTGCCGACGCTCGGCGTCGCGTACACGATCGTGTTCGGCGCGGGCGCGATCGCGGCGTGGTCGTCTCCCTACCGGCGCGCGCGGCTGTTCACGTTCCTCGATCCGTGGAAGGACCCGCTCGGCGCGGGGCTGCAGAACGTGCAGGCGCTGATCAGTCTCGGGTCGGGCGGAATCTTCGGCCGGGGGCTGGGCCAGGGGATCGAGAAGATCCACTACCTGCCGGAGGCGCACACCGACATGATCTTCGCCGTCATCGGCGAGGAGCTCGGGCTCGTCGGCGCCGCAGTCCTCGTCGCCGGCTACTGCGCCTTCGCATATGCAGGCCTGCGGCTCGCGATCGGGTGCAAGGACCCGTTCGGGAAGCGCCTCGCTGCAGGGATCACGGCCCTCATCTGCGGACAGGCGGCGATCAACCTCGCCGCCGTTCTCGGGCTCGCTCCGCTGACCGGGATCCCGCTCCCGTTCGTGTCGTACGGCGGCTCGAGTCTCGTCATCACCCTCCTGGCCGTCGGGATCCTCCTTAACATCGCTCGTGGCCATGCCGGAACACAGAGAGCTTCGGTGCCTGATCGCCGCGGGCGGGACGGTGGGACATCTCGCCCCGTCGCTCGCCGTGGCGGAAACGCTGCGCGAGCGCGGGGTGGCAGTGACGTTCGCCGGGTCGCCGGATCGCGTCGAGGCTCGGCTCGTTCCTGAGCACGGCTATCCCTTCGACGAGTTCGCGATCGCGGGCTTCCCGCGCCGCCTCGGGCCGTCGCAGGTGCGCGCTGTCGCGCTCGCCGCGGCCGCGCCGGTCGCCTGCCTGAGGATCCTCGACAAGCGCAAGCCCGACGTCGTCCTCGGCGGTGGCGGATACGTCGCCGGGCCGATGGTGCTCGCTGCGCGGCTGCGGCGCATCCCGGCTGTGCTGACCGAGGCAGATGCGCATCTCGGGCTCGCCAACCGGCTGGCGGCGCCGTTCGCCGAGCGTGTGTTCCTCGCGCTCCCCGTTCCGGGCAGGAACGGCGCGAAGTACGTCGCAGTCGGACGCCCGGTGCCGGCGCGCTCGCGCCCGGCCCCGCGTGCCGAGGCGCGCGAGCGGCTCGGCCTGCCTGCTGAGGGACCGGTCGTGCTTGTGTTCGGCGGCTCGCTCGGAGCGCGTCTGCTGAACGAGCTCGCGCTCGACGCGTGGGGCCAGGCGGGTCCGGCGGTGCTGCACCTGTGCGGCGAGCGCGACTACGAGGCCATGCGCGGCCGCGCGACGCGTCCGGACTACGTGCTGCGTCCGTTCATCGACGAGATCGGCTTCGCGTACGGCGCCGCCGACATCGCGGTTGCCCGCGCGGGCGGTTCGGTCTGGGAGCTTGCGGCAGCAGGGCTGCCGGCCGTGCTCGTTCCGGGCGAGTTCGCCACCGGCGGCCATCAGCGGAAGAACGCCGAGTGGTTCGAGCGCGCGGGCGGCGCCGTCGTCGTTTCCGAAGCAGAGATCGCCCGTGTTCCGCAGCTCGTCGAATCGTTGCTCGCCGACCCGGCGAAACTCGCCGCAATGGCGGCGGCCATGCGCGCAGCCGCACGGCCCGACGCAGCCGAGAGGATCGCCGATGAGCTCGTCGAGCTCGCAGCCGCTCACCGGTAGGCGCATCTGGATCGCCGGCATCGGCGGCGCCGGCATGAGCGCGTATGCGCTGCTTGCGCACGCGTGGGGTGCGGAGGTGGCGGGCTGGGACCGCGTCGACACGCCCTACCTCACGCACCTGTCCGGGATCGACGTCGCGATCTCGGGTGAGCCGCCGGAGCCGCCGGACGGGTGGGAGGTGTACGTCTCCACGGCGTTCGCAGGTCGCGTCGCGGGGCGGCCGCGCGCAGACCTGCTCGCGGAACTCGTGTCGCTGCGCCCCTCGATCGTCGTCGCCGGCGCGCACGGCAAGACGACGACGAGCGCGATGATCGCCTACTGTCTCGACCGGCTCGGGCTCGATCCAGCCTTCCTCATCGGCGGGGATGTTCCGCAGCTGGGCGGGAACGCGCGCGCGGGGCAGGGATGGCTGGTCGTCGAGGGGGACGAGTCCGACCGCTCCGTCGCCGCGCTACGCCCGGAGATCGCCGTGCTCCTCAACGTCGACCTCGACCATCACACGACGTTCGTCTCGCGCGCCGAGGTCGAGGACATGTTCGAGGGGTGGCTTACCGCGGTGCCGCATGTCGTGCGCGCCGAGTTGCTCGAACCGGTCGATCTCGTGCTCGCGATTCCGGGCGAGCACAACCGGCGCAACGCGGCCGCCGCGCTCGCGGCGCTCGAGCTGGCCGGCGTCGAGGGTGCGGAGCGCGTGATCGTTCAGTTCACCGGCGTCGGCCGCCGGTTACAACGACGGAGCGAGCGCGTCTTCGACAGCTACGCGCACCATCCCGCTGAGCTCGCCGCCGACATCGCCGCCATGCGGAACGGCGGCCGTGTGCTCGCGCTCTTCCAACCCCATCTGTACTCGCGCACGCGCTATCTCGCGCACGAGTTCGCCGTAGCGCTCGCCTCTGCCGACGCGGTCTGCGTGACCGACATCTATCCGGCGCGGGAAGAGCCGATCCCGGGCGTGACGGGCCGCCTGATCGTGGACGAGCTCGCGCGCGTGCGACCCGGGATGCGCATCGGCTGGGCGCCCGCGCTCGAAGACGCGGCCCGGATCGTCTCCGCGTGGGCGCGTCCCGGCGACACGATCCTCACGCTCGGCGCCGGGGACGTCGACCGCGCGGTGGACCTGGTGTGACGGATCTCTCCCGGTACACGACGCTCGGCACGGGCGGCCCGGCGCTCGAGTTCGCGCAGCCCACATCGGTGGCGGAGGTCGAAGAGCTCCTGCGCCGGCGCATTCCGGTCGCAACGATCGGCCTCGGCTCGAACCTCCTCGTCGCGGACGAGGGCGTCGACGCGCTCGTGCTCAAGCTCGGCGGCGAGCTCGCAGCAGTGGAGATCGACGGCGACCTCCTCCGCGCAGGCGGCGGAGCGGCCAACGCGGTGTGCCTGCATCGCGCGCGCGCCGCCGGCCTCGGCGGCTTCGAGTTCGCCGCCGCGATCCCCGGCACGATCGGCGGCGGCATCTGGATGAACGGCGGTGCGTACGGCGGCGACTTCTCGGCCGTGCTCGTGCGCGCGCTCGTCGCCACCGCGGACGGGACCGGCTGGCTCACGCCGACCGAGCTCGGCCTGTCCTACCGGCACTCGAACCTCCGCCACGGGCAGGTTGTCCTGCAGGCCGAGCTCCGACTGCGGCCGCGGCCGCCGGAGGAGATCAAGGCTGTCGTCCGCGACCTGAACGCCCAGCGCAAGGCGGCGCAGCCGACGAACCGCCGCACGTTCGGCAGCGTCTTCAAGAACCCCGACCACGAGCTGAGCGCGGGGCGGATGCTCGAGGCCTGCGGGCTCAAGGGGCACCGGATCGGCGGAGCGCAGATCTCGCCCAAGCACGCGAACTTCATCGAGAACGCCGGCGGGGCGCGCACCGCGGATGCCCTCGCGCTCATGTCCGAGGCACGCAGGCGCGCGCTTGCCGAGTACGGAGTCGAGCTCGTGCACGAGGTCGAGTTTCTCGGCCCGATCGAGCTGCCCCCGACGTAGGAGCGCCCGCCGGCGCGGCGAACTCGAACCAATGGCCGCCAGGCGGCGTGCGCTTGTCATCGCGATCGCCCTTCCGGTCGTCCTCACCGGCGCCTACTTCGCTGCCCGCGAGACGTCGACGTTCTCCGTCCGGACGATCGCCGTCTCCGGCGGCACACCTGCGCTACAGGCCCGGGTGCGCGCGGCCCTGGCCCCCGTCGTGGGGACAAGCCTGCTGGCGCTGAACGGCGCCGCCGTCGAGCGCAGGGTGGACGCGCTGCCGGCCGTCCTCTCGTCGCGCTACGACCGCGCCTTCCCGCACACCCTGCGCGTCACGGTCGTCTCCGAGGCGGCGGTCGCCGTCCTGCACAAGGGCAAGGAGACGTGGCTCGTGTCGGCGCGGGGGAGGACGATCGAGCGGATTCCGGCCGGCACCGACCTCGTGTTGCCGCGCATCTGGGTCCCGACCGCGACGCAGATTGCACCCGGCAGCTTCCTCGCGCCGGACGAAGGCGGTACCGCCGCGCACGTGCTCGGGCTCGCCGCCGGCTTCCCGGCGCGCTTCACGACCGTCTCGGTCGCGCACGGCGAGGTCACCCTTCGCCTCCGCCTCGGCATCGACCTCAGGCTCGGCGAGCCGGTCGACGTCCGGCTCAAGCTCGCCGTCGCCCGGCGCGCCCTCCGCGTTCTCCCGCCCGGCTCGACGTATCTCGACGTGGCGGTCCCGCAGCGTCCGGTCGCCGGAGCCAACCCTCAAGTCTCAAGTACAGGTTCAATCTTTGGAGGCTGAACCTCTGATTGACAGCGCGGTTTGGCGCATCTACCCTGCGGCGCGAACGCCCCGTTTGTGCCCCTACGCTCCACTAAAGGTTCAGGTGTCGGCCCCATGAGCATGCGCGACCAGTCGGGCAACTATCTCGCTGTCATCAAGGTCGTCGGCGTGGGCGGCGGCGGCACGAACGCCGTGAACCGCATGGTCGACGCCGGCCTGACGGGTGTCGAGTTCGTAGCGGTCAACACCGACGCGCAGGCGCTCATGATGTGCGACGCCGACGTGAAGATCCACATCGGCTCGAAGGCGACGCGCGGGCTCGGTGCAGGGGCGGACCCGGCCGTCGGGCTGGCCGCGGCGCAGGAGAGCCGCGACGAGCTGAAGGAGGCGCTCAAGGGCGCCGACATGATCTTCGTCACCGCAGGCGAGGGAGGCGGCACCGGCACGGGCGGTGCGCCCGTCGTCGCCGAGCTCGCACGCGAGCTCGAGGCGCTGACGGTGGGAGTCGTCACGAAGCCGTTCGTCTTCGAAGGGCGGAAGCGCTCGCAGCAGGCCGAGATCGGCATCCAGAATCTGCGCGACCGCGTCGACACGCTGATCGTGATCGAGAACGACCGCCTCCTCCAGGTGGTGGAGAAGCGGACGTCGGTCGTCGACGCCTTCCGCATGGCCGACGACGTCCTGCGCCAGGGCGTCCAGGGGATCACCGATCTGATCACCGTGCCCGGCCTCGTCAACCTCGACTTCGCCGACGTGCGCACGATCATGCGCGACGCCGGCTCGGCGCTCATGGGCATCGGCATCGCCTCCGGCGAGAACCGCGCCAGCGAGGCTGCTCGCGCCGCCGTGTCGTCGCCGCTGCTCGAGACCTCGATCGAGGGCGCGACCGGCATCCTGCTCAACATCACCGGCGGCCCCGAGATCGGGCTCTTCGAGGTCAACGAGGCGGCCGAGGTCGTCACGAGCGCCGCCGATCAGAACGCGAACGTCATCTTCGGCGCCGTCATCGACGACGCCCTCGGGGACGACATCCGGGTGACCGTCATCGCCACCGGCTTCGGGGCTCAGCGCCGCCGCCGGCGGCGGGAGGGCGGCTCGGAAGCGCCGATCCCGTCCGGCGTTCCGGGCGGCGGCTTCGAGATCCCGGACGAGGCGCTCGACGTGCCCTCGTTCCTGCGCGAAGACTGAAACGCTCCGAAAACGGGGCCGCCCCGATACGTCTTGCGACATACCGGGGCGGCGGACCGGGTCGTGGGGTTGGCGTTTAGGGGCACCAACCCTTTGAGGGCACCTCCTGTGTACCGCACCTCGGGGGCGGTCAAACATCCTCGGCATAAGATCGTCCCGGCATGGCTCAAACGCTGCAGCGGACGCCTTTGCACGCCCGGCACGTCGGGCTCGGGGCACGGATGGTTCCTTTCGCCGGATGGGAGATGCCCGTCCAGTACGAGGGCGTCATCCAGGAGCACCGGGCCGTCCGCACCGACGCCGGGGTCTTCGACGTCTCCCACATGGGCGAGATCGAGGTCGAGGGGCCGCAGGCGCACGCGCTCCTCCAGAGCCTGCTCTCGAACGACCTGGACAAGATCCGGCCCGGAGAGGCGCAGTACACGCTCCTCACGAACGAGCGCGGCGGGATCATCGACGACGTCATCGCGTACCGCTTGGGCGAGTGCCGCTACCTGATCGTCGTCAATGCGTCCAACCGGGAGGCGGACTATCGCTGGATCAAGGAACGCGAGGTGCGCGGCTCAGAGGTCACCGATGTCTCCGCCGAGTACGCGCTCCTCGCCGTGCAAGGGCCGCGGGCGATCGCGCGGCTCGGCCTGCCGGCCGCGAAGGCGTTCACGTTCGCGGAGAGCACGATCGACGGCATCGACGTGATGGTGAACCGCACCGGCTACACGGGCGAGGACGGATGCGAGCTGCTCTGCATGGACGAGGACGCAGTCGCGCTGTGGGACGCGGTGCTCGCCCGCGGCGCCGTCCCGTGCGGGCTCGGCGCGCGCGACACGCTGCGCCTCGAGGTCTGCTACCCGCTGCACGGCAACGACATCGGGCCTGACACCGATCCCATTTCGGCGGCGCTCGGCTGGACGTGCGCGCTCGGCAAGGAGTTCACCGGCGTCGGGGTGATTCGACGCGTGAAGGACGAAGGGCCGCAGCGCAAGCTCGTTCCCTTCGTGATGGAGGAGCGGGCAATCCCGCGCCAGGGGATGGCGATCGAGGGGGGCGGCGAGGTGACCTCCGGGACGCACTCGCCGATGCTCGACGTCGGCATCGGCATGGGGTATGTGCCGGCGGCCAAGGCCGCTTCCGGCACGCCGCTCGTCATCGACGTGCGCGGCAAGATGCGCACGGCTCGCGTCGTGACCAGACCGATCTACAAGAGGGAGGGCTGAATGGCCGCCGTGGAGTCCTATCCCGACGATCTCAAGTACCACGAGGAGCACGACTGGGCTCGCATCGATGGCGACGAGGCCGTGCTCGGAATCACGTGGTTCGCCGCCGAGGCGCTCGGCGAGCTCGTGCACTTCGAGCCGCCCCAGGCCGGCACGACCATCACGAAGGACAGCTCCTACGGCGAGGTCGAGTCGGTCAAGGCCGTCTCCGATGTGATCGCGCCGCTCTCGGGCGAGGTGCTCGAGGTGAACCAGAAGGTCGTCGACGCGCCGGAGACGGTGAACCTCGATCCGTACGGCGACGGTTGGCTCATCCGCATCCGCATGGCGGACGCGTCCGAGACGGATGCGCTCCTCGACGTGAGCGCCTACAAGACCGTCCTCGCAGACCTGTGACGCATCCGTTTCTCGCCCTCACCGAGAGCGACCGCGAGGAGATGCTGCGCACCATCGGCGTCTCCTCCGTGGACGAGCTGTTCCGCGACGTGCCCGCCGGCGTCCGCTTCGGCCGCGAGCTCGACCTCGAGCGGCCGCTCTCGGAGCAGGAGCTGTCCGCGCACCTCGCGGAGCTCGCCGCGCGCAACGTCGACACGACGCGCGAGCTGTCGTTCCTCGGCGCAGGCATCTACGACCATTACGTGCCCGCGGTCGTCGACACCGTTCTGCAGCGCGGCGAGTTCCTGACCGCGTACACGCCCTACCAGCCGGAGATGAGTCAGGGCGTGCTGCAGTCGATCTTCGAGTACCAGACTGCGATCTGCGAGCTCACCGGCATGGACGTCTCGAACGCTTCCGGTTACGACGGCGAGACGGTCGCCGCGGATGCCTGCTACATCGCGAAGCACGCGACAGGGAAGACGAAGATGGTCATCACGGAGGCGACGAACCCGCAGGTGCGCCAGGTGATCAAGACCTATGCGCCCGGCTTCGGTCTCGAGGTGGTAGAGGTTCCGCACCGGGACGGGACGACCGATCCCGATGATTTGGCGGCGGCGGCGAGGGACGCAGCGGCAGTCTTCTTCCAGCAGCCGAACTTCTTCGGCTGCCTCGAGCCGGCGCCGGAGCTGGCCGCGGCTGCGAACGACGCCGACGCGCTGCCGATCGCGCACGTCGACCCGCTTTCGCTCGGGATGCTCGAGGCTCCCGGCCGGTACGGCTGCGCGATCGCGCTCGGCGAGGGCCAGGCAGCGGGCAACGTCATGGCGTACGGAGGCCCGCACTACGGCTTCCTCGCCGCGCGCCAGGACTTCATTCGGCGAATGCCCGGCCGCATCGTCGGCGAGACCGTCGACACCGAGGGCAAGCGCGGCTACGTCCTCACGCTGCAGACGCGCGAGCAGCACATCCGGCGCGAGAAGGCGACTTCGAACATCACCACGAACCAGACGCTCCTCGCCCTCGGTGGCCTTGTCTACCTCACGTGGCTCGGCCCGCAGGGGCTGCGCGAGGTGGGGGAGACCTGCCTCGCGCTCGCCGAGCACGCGAAACGTCGCCTGCAGGAGCGCGCAGGGCTCGAGCTCGTGTTCGCGGATCGCCCGACGTTCAAGGAGTTCGCAGTCCGCGTCGGGCGGAACGCACGCGACGTCGTGCGGGATGCCCGCGCGCTCGGCGTCCATCCCGGGTACGCGCTCGGCCGCGACTACGAGGGCATGGACGACGTGCTGCTCGTCGCCCTGACCGAGAAGCGGACGCCGGAGGAGATCGACCGGCTCGCGGACGTGCTGGCCGAGGTGGCGCGATGAAGCTGATCTACGAGAAGTCGCAAGCCGGCCGGCGTGCGTCGGTCATCCCGTGCCCGGAGGGGCTGCCGGCGGCGGACGTTCCGGAGGAGCTGCGCCGCGCCGAGCCGCCGCGTCTGCCGGAGGTTCCCGAGTTCGAGCTCGTGCGTCACTTCACGGAGCTCTCGACCCGTAACTTCGGCATCGACAACGGCTTCTATCCGCTCGGCTCGTGCACAATGAAGTACAACCCGCGCGTCAACGAGCGGCTGGTGATGCTCCCGGGCTTCGCGCAGCTTCATCCGCACCAGGAGGAGGACGGTGCGCAGGGCGCGCTCGAGCTCGAGTGGCGGCTGCAGGAAATCCTCATGGAGGTGACGGGCCTCGACGCCGTCTCTCTCCAGCCCGCGGCCGGCTCCCAGGGGGAGTTGACCGGGCTCATGCTCGTCCGCGCGTACTTCGAGGACAAGGGCGAGAGCGAGCAGCGGCGCAAGGTCGTCATCCCGGATACGGCGCACGGCACGAACCCGGCTTCGGTGACGATGGCCGGCTACGAGCTCACGCCGGTGCGCACGGACGCGCGCGGGAACATCGACGTCGAGGATCTGCGCGGCAAGGTGGACGAGCACACGGCCGCGCTCATGCTCACGAATCCGTCGACGCTCGGGCTGTTCGACGAGAACATCGAGGAGATCAAGGAGATCTTCCACGGCGCCGGCGCACTCATGTACTACGACGGCGCGAACCTCAACGCCGTGTGCGGGATCTCACGCCCGGGCGACATGGGCTTCGACATCGTGCACATCAACCTGCACAAGACGTTCTCGCAGCCGCACGGCGGCGGCGGGCCCGGGGGCGGCCCGATCGCGGTGCGGAAGATCCTCGAGCCGTACCTGCCCGTGCCCGCGGTCGTGCGCAAGGAGGACGGGACGTTCGCCCTCGACTACGCGCGCCCGAAGTCGATCGGCAAGGTGCGCGGGTTCACGGGGCCGTTCGGCGTCTTCGTGCGTTCCTACGCGTACATCCGCATGTACGGGCCGCTTCTCCGCGAGATGTCGGAGACGGCGGTGCTGAACGCGAACTACGTCCTCGCGCGGCTGAAGGACGCCTACGATCTGCCGTTCGACCGGCTGTGCATGCACGAGTTCGTTCTCTCTGCCCGCAGCCTGAAACGCGACTACGGCGCGACCGCGCTCGATGTCGCGAAGCGGCTGATGGACTACGGGTTCCATCCGCCGACGGTCTACTTCCCGTTGATCGTCGCCGAGGCACTGATGATCGAGCCGACGGAGACGGAGACGAAGGAGACGCTGGACGCGTTCTGCGACGCGATGCTCGCCATCGCCCAGGAGGCGGCCGACGACGTCACGCTCCTGAAGGAGGCGCCGCACAACCGGCCCGTTCGACGTCTGGACGAGGTGCGGGCGGCGAAGAATCCGGTTGTGAAGTACGGGTTCGAGCCGGCGCCGGTCGCGTGAGGCTCGCGCTCGCAGCGGCGGCCGCGGTGGTCGTCGCGACCTTGGTCGACGATCTGCTCGCGCCCAGCCATCTGTCCGATGCGCGTTCGCCGGTCGCGCTCGCAGGAGCAGGCGCGCTCGCCGGCGGGTTGCTGCTCCTCGTGCCGAAGGCGCGCTCGCTCGCGATGTCCCTGAGTGCGGGCATCGCGGCAGGCGGCGCGGCCGCGACACTCGTCGCCGGCCTCGCGTGGCGCGACGGCGTCCCGAACCCGCTCGTGCGCGGTGGCGTCGCGTTCAACCTCGCCGACCTCGCGATCGCGGTCGGCGACGCGCTACTCATCGCCGCGGCAATGTGGCACGCGTGGCGGCAGCGCGACCGTCTCTATCAGCCGATCTAGCGGCTCGCGGTTTTACATGCTCCTTGCGCAGCGGAGGCATCGCCTTTACGGGAGGCGGGGATCATCGAGACGCATGCGTGCCCGTTCGATCCTCGCGGTGCTCCTCCTGATCGCTGCCGGCGCCACAGTCGCAGGGTGGGGCGCACTCGGGCCGCAGCCGCCGCGAATCGATCCGGGCATTCACAAGATCCGGCACGTGGTCGTGATCATGCAGGAGAACCGCAGCTTCGATTCGTACTTCGGCACCTACCCGGGCGCGGATGGGATTCCGATGTCGAACGGCGTCCCGACGGTGTGCGTGCCCGACCCGGTGCACGGCGGTTGCCAGCGGCCTTATCACGACACGAGCGACGTGAACGGCGGCGGCCCGCACGGCCAGACCAACGCGTCCGCCGACATCGACGGCGGCAAGATGGACGGTTTCATCGCCCAAGCCGAGCACGCGCAGAAGGGGTGTGCGAACCCGACCAACCCGAACTGCACGAACGGCGCGAAGGTCGACGTGATGGGGTACCACGACGCGAGCGAGATCCCGAACTACTGGGCGTACGCGCGCAACTTCGTGCTCCAGGATCACATGTTCGAGCCGAATGCGTCCTGGAGCTTGCCGGCGCATCTGTTCATGGTCTCCGAGTGGTCGGCGAAGTGCTCGATCAAGGCTGACCCGATGAGCTGTGTGAACGCGCTGCAGAGCCCCGGCAACCCGCCCGACTTCAAGTCCAAGGCCGGCGCGGCACCGCCGCCGCCGGACTATGCCTGGACCGACTTGACCTACCTGCTGCACCGGCAGCATGTGAGCTGGGGCTACTACGTCTTTCCGGGGACGCAGCCCGATTGCAAGGACGATGAGATGACCTGTCCTGCGCTGCCGCAGAACGCGAAGACGCCCGGGATCTGGAACCCGCTTCCGTACTTCGACACGGTTGCTCAGGACGGGCAGCTCGGGGACATCCAGCCGATCCACGACTTCTACGTCCAAGCGCGCGCGGGCCGCCTGCCCGCCGTCAGCTGGGTCGACCCGGCCGGCGCGGTCAGCGAACATCCGCCGTCGCGCATCTCTGCCGGCCAGGACTACGTCACCGGGTTGATCAACACGATCATGAAGGGCCCGGACTGGCGCTCCACGGCGATCTTCCTCGCCTGGGACGACTGGGGCGGCTTCTACGACCATGTCGTCCCGCCGGTCGTGGACGAGAACGGCTACGGGCTGCGCGTCCCGGGCATCGTGATCAGTCCCTACGCGAAGCGGGGCTACATCGACCACCAGACGCTCAGCTTCGACGCCTACGTGAAGTTCATCGAGGACGACTTCCTGCACGGGCAGCGGTTGAACCCTCGCACCGACGGACGACCCGATCCGCGCCCCGATGTCCGCGAGAACGCGAAGATTCTCGGCAACCTCGTGAACGACTTCGACTTCAACCAGAAGCCCAGACCGCCGCTCCTGCTTCCCCAATACACCCTGACGGCAGCCGCGACGCCGGCGCGTGGCATGTACATCGCCGGCGCGATCACCGCCGTCGGCAGCGGACTGGTCACCGTGCAGGTGACCGCCACCGGCCCACGCGACGCTGACCTGGAGGGACAGACCGTCACGGTCGCGGTCACGTCGGCGACGACGATCCTCATCAACGGCAAAGCCGGTCAAGCGGACGGGTTGGTGACCGGCGACTCCGTGACGCTTCGCATCCGGAAGAGCGCGGGCGGCTACACCGCCAACCAGATCAGCGCGTCGACAACCTGACGCGCTTCGAGACCTTCGGCGCCGCGGCAAGCTGCCCACACGCGGCCTCGATGTCGCGGCCGCGCGTCAGACGGACCGTCACCGGCACGCGATGGTGTTCGAGCTCCGACTTGAACCGCGCGATGTGGTCGCGGTCTGAGCCGTCGTACATCCCGGTCGGGTTGTATGGAATGAGGTTGACCTTGAAGTCGTCGCCGCCGAGGAGTGCCGCGAGCGCCCGCGCCTGCGCGCGCGAGTCGTTGACGCCGGCGAGCATGACGTACTCGATGAACACGCGGCGCCTGCGCTGCGCGACGTGGCGCCGGCACTCGGCG
The DNA here is from genome assembly GCA_035532535.1 of Gaiellaceae bacterium. Taxonomy (GTDB): domain Bacteria; phylum Actinomycetota; class Thermoleophilia; order Gaiellales; family Gaiellaceae; genus Palsa-739. Next base: position 13,603 of record DATKQT010000012.1, on the reverse strand, counting down.
ATGATGTCGCGCAGGGGATAGCGGTCGTTCACCGGCATGATCTGCGAGCGCAGCTCGTCGTCGGGAGCGTGCAGCGACAGCGCGAGGCGGATCGGCTCGTCCACCTCGTCGACGAAGCGCTTCAGGCCGGGGAGCGAGCCGACGGTGGAGATCGTCGTCCGGCGTGGGGTGATCCCGACGTCCGGAAGACGGCGCGCGGCGCCGAGCACTTCGTCGAGGTTGAGCATCGGCTCACCCATGCCCATGAACACGGCATGGTCGACCTCAGTCAGACGGCGGAAGTGCAGCGCCTGGTCGAGGATCTCCGACGCGGTCAAGTTCCGACCGAAGGCCATCTGTCCCGTGGCGCAGAAGGTGCACGTCAGCGGGCAGCCGGACTGCGACGAGAGGCAGAGCGAGCGCCGGCCGTCGCGGTAGCGCATGAGCACCGCCTCGACCGGGTGGCCGTCGGCAGTGCGGAAGAGCACCTTGATCGTGCCGTCGCGCGCCTCGCGCTGGACCTCGACCGAGAGCGTCGTGAACGGCACACGTGCGGCCAGTGCCTCGCGCAGCGCCTTCGGGAGGTCGGTCATCGCCTCGTAGCCGGGGGTGCCGCGCGCCGCCCACGACCACACCTGGCCGGCGCGATACGCCGGCTGATTCAACTCAGAGAGTGTGCTCTCCAGGAGGCCGAGGTCCATCGGCCCACGGTAGCTACCCGAATTCGATGATCAGCGACGGCTCGTCGGGCACCATCGGCAGGCTGCCCGGTTCCTCGTCGCGCAGCGGGCGCGTGCGAATCGGCCTCGGACGCTGCGCGCGCGGCCGTGCCCGGCGGCGATTCGCGAGGAGCGAAGGGGCATTGACGATCGCGATGCACGCCCCGGTGGCGAGGACTGCCGTGAGCAGACCGTCAGTCGCCCAGCACACGACGGACCCGAAAGCCACGAGGCCGGCGAAGTATCGGCGCAGTTGCATCTCCACGACGCGACTCATTTCGGCCTGCGCCGCCGGGCTCCTTCTATTCGTACTGGAGCGCTTCGAGCACGTTCAGCCGGCCGGCGCGCCGTGCCGGGAAGATCGCGGCCACGATGCCCGCGACAATCGCGGCGAAGATGAACGAGACGAGCGTGCCGACCGGAACAGTGAACGCCGCGTACTTGATCGCCTTGCCGACCATGAGCGCGAGCACGATCCCGACCGGGATCCCGAGAGCCGCCCCGATGAGGGCGGTGACGACGCTCTCGTGGCGGATCATCCGCCGCACCTGACGGCGCGTCATCCCGACCGCGCGCAGCATGCCGAGCTCGCGCGTGCGCTCGAACACCGTGAGGACGAGCGTGTTCACGATCCCGAAGAGGCTGATGATGATCGAGAGCGAGAGCAGCACGTAGAGCAGATTGAGCAGCGTGTCGATTCCCTGCTCCTGGTTTTTCTTGAACTGGCTCGCGGTCGCCACCTTGGCGTCGGGGAAGGTCTTCAGGGCGGCCGTGAGCTTGGCCGTGTTCGCCGCGGTGGCGCCACCCGCGATGTTCACGAAGGCGAAGACGTTCTGCGGGTTCGGGTACTCCGCGTCGAAGCGCTGTGTCGAGATGGTCACGTCACCGTAGGGCGATCCACCCTGCGGCGGCGCGAAGATGCCGCGCAAGACGAGGTGCATCGTCGTCGCCGACGGCGTCTCGACGTCGATCGGCGACCCGACGGTGAGGTGATGCTTCTTCGCGTATGCCTTGGCAACGAACGCGCCGTTGTTCCCGAGCTCCCCAGGTACGGCTTGGGAGCCCGCCTGCCACTTGACCGTGATCACCTTGCTTATGTCGCCGGACACGCCGGTGACGCCGATCCTGCTGCCGAACGCCTTGCCTTCGCCGGCGCGGACGCCCGAGACGACCTGGACGCCGGGCACCTTCCTGAGCGCGTTGGCGGACGCGATCGAGATGGGGGAGAAGTTGTCCGTCGCCGTGAGGGCGTACTGCCCGGTGAAGACCGAGTTGACGGCATTCTCGAACGTCGTCTTGAGCCCGGAGGCGAGGACGGAGACGAGCGTGACGAGCGCCAGGCCGATCATGAGCGCGGACGCCGTGGAGGCGGTGCGCTGCGGGTTGCGCATCGCGTTGCCGCGGGCGAGCGCGCCGGCAGCACCGCCGATTCGCACTGCCGGCCAGCCGAGCACGCGCGCGAGCGGCGGCACGAGCGTCTTCGCGAGCATCGCCACGCCGACGAAGACCGCGGCCGCACCGACGCCGATGGCGAGTAGCCGGTCAGTGGTCGAGATGCCGCTGACGAACAGGCCGATGAGCATGATCGCGACCGCGCCGCCGATCGTGAGCAGAGCGGCTGCGACGCTGAAGCGGGCAAAGCGCGAGGTTGGCAGCACGGCGCCTTCGCGCACGGCCGAGATGGGGGGCACGCGCGTCGCGCGAATGGCCGGCCGCAACGCTGCGATGAGCGTGATGCCAATACCGACGGCGAGCGACACGACGACGGTGCGCGTCGCGAAGACCGTTCCCGCCTGCGGCAGGTCGATTCCGAAGTGCACGAAGAGCCGGTTCAGCCCCTTGGCGAGCCCGAGACCGAGGAAGAGGCCGGCCAAGGAGCCGAGCGTTCCGATCACGAGCGCCTCGAGCAGGACGGAGCGCAGCACTTGACGGCGCGTGGCGCCGAGCGTGCGCAGCGTCGCGAGCTCGCGCGTGCGCTGGGCGATCGTGATCGAGAGCGTGTTCGCGATCACGAACCCGCCGACGAACAGTGCGACACCGCCGAAAGCGAGCAGGAAGTCGTTGATGATCGAGAGAAAGCCGTTCGTGTCCTTCGTGGCCTGCGCGGCCTGTGCCTGCCCGGTTCGCACCTCCGCGTTCGCCGGCAGGAGGGGCTTGACCTCGTGGACGAGCTGGGAGGGAGAGACCCCGTGCTTGGCGGCGATGTCGATGGCGTCGAGCTTGCCGACCTTGTTGAAGATCTTCTGCGCCGTCGGGAAGTCGAAGATCGCCATCGTCGCCCCGCCGAGCGACGCGACTCCGCCGATCTTCACGATGCCCGCCACGGTGTACGTCTGCTCAGGCCCGCGGGCGATGACGCCGACCGTGTCGCCGACCGTGTAGTGCTTCTTGGTCGCTGTGTTGGCGTCGATCGCGACCTGGTGCGGGCCGACCGGCCACGTGCCGCTGACGAGCGTGAGCGGGTTGAAGTGCTGGTCGCCGTGCGGGTGGACGCTGAAGGCAAGCGACGGCGCGCCGCCTCCGGAGATGACCTTGCCGTCGCGCCCGACGAGACTGGCGAAGTCGGTGATTCCACCCTGCGCGTCGGCTACGCCCGGAAGCGCTTGCACCTTCGCCAGCAACGTCTCTGAGAACGAGGGCGGCAGGTTGTTGTTGTTCGTGTTGTTGCCGAGTGCGCTCTTCGAGGTGATGACGGCGTCCGTATTCCTGTAGACGGTCGTGAACACGGTGCCGAAGGCGGCCTTGATCGTGTCTGTCAGGACATACGTGCCGCTGATCATCGCGACGCCGAGCACGATCGCGATCGCCGTGAGGACGGCTCGCAGCTTGCGGCCGAGCAGGCCCTTCAGTGCGACGAGGGTCACGAGCTCAGACTGCTCATCACGGTGAGCACCTCTTCGGTGCTCGCCCCGGTGAGCTCCTTGACGATGAGGCCGTCGGCGATGAAGAGGATGCGGTCGGCGATCACCGCCGCGCGCGCTTCGTGCGTCACCATGACGATCGTCTGGCCGTAGGTGTCGACCGAGTCGCGGATGAGGTCGAGGATCTCGCCGCCTGTCTTCGAGTCGAGGTTGCCCGTCGGCTCGTCGGCGAAGAGGATGGTCGGCTTCGTGATGAGTGCGCGCGAGATGGCGACGCGCTGTTGCTCGCCGCCGGAGAGCTCCGACGGGCGGTGCGACCGCCGCTTCGCGAGCCCCGTCTTCTCGAGCAGCTCCTCCAGCCACGCTTTGTCCGGCTTCTCGCCGGCGATCGACAGCGGCAGCAGGACGTTCTCCTCGGCGTCCAGCATGGGCAGCAAGTTGAAGAACTGGAAGACGAAGCCGATGTGCCGGCGACGCAGGCGCGTGAGGTCGGTGTCGCCGAGCTTGGTGATCTCGGTGTCGGCGATCTCGACCGTGCCGCTCGTCGGCGTGTCGAGCCCGGCGAGGATGTGCATGAGCGTCGACTTGCCCGAGCCAGACGGGCCCATGACGGCGACGAGCTCGCCCGCGCGCACATCGAGGGAGACGCCGCGAAGCGCGTCGACGGCCGTGTCGCCCTCGCCGTAGCGGCGCGTCAGCTCGCGCGCGGAGACGACGACGTCGCCCGCCGCGGGCCGCTTCGGCTGGGCCTGATGGGTCGTGGCCACGACCCCAAACTAGCGGTTCCCGGCGGCGAGAAAACCGACGGCGATCAACACGTACGCGACGATGAGAACCATTCCCTCCCGCCGGCTCGACCGTCCGTTCACAATCGTGGCGCCGGCGAGCACGACCGCGGCCGCCATCGCCGCGAGCTCCTCCCAGCGGAACGTGAGCGGCAGCTCGTGCGCGAACAGCAGCGAGAGGAGCATCACCACGGGCGCGACGAGCAGCGCCACCTGCGCGCTGGACGAGATCGCGATCTCGCTCGCGAGCTTCATCTTCCCGGCGCGCGCGATGACGACCGCGCCCCCGTGCTCCGCGGCGTTGCCGACGATCGCGACGATCACCGCGGCGATGAAGAACTCGCTCGCGCCGACCGCCGATGCGAAGCCTTTGAGCGAGTGGACGAGGATCTCACTCACGATCGCCGTCGCGAGGGTGGCGACGCCGAGCACGGTGAGCGCGAATGGAAGCGGCCATGCGGCCGACGACGCCTCCGCGCGCTCGAGCTGCGCATGGCGGCGCAGGTTGCGCCCGGTCACCGCGAGGTAGAGCACGAGCAGCGCGATCGAGACCGGGATCGAGACGAGAACCGCCGTATGGCGCTCCGGCGATCCCGTGTATCCGAGGACGACCGGCGGAACGAGCAGCACGACGGCGGCCCCGACGAGGCCGAGCTGCGTGAGGAGCGAGTGGCGGTCGAGGTGCTTCTCCGGGCCGACGGCCTGGGTGACGCCGAACACGAGCAAGAGATTCGAGATGACGCTGCCGGCGAGCGAGCCGCGCACGACCTCCGGCAACCCGTCCGCGATCGCGAACATCGCGATGATCAGCTCGGGCGCGTTGCCGAAGCTCGCGTTCAGAAAGCCGCCGACGCCAGGCCCCGTGTGCTCGGCCGCGTGCTCGGTCGTCTCCCCGATCAGCCATGCGAGCGGGATGAGCGCGATCGCGGCGAGGACGAAGAGCGCCGTGTTGCCGGGGTGCGCGCTGTATCGGACCGCGATCGTGGCGGGCGCGAGGGCCAGCGACGCCCAGAGGATCCTGCGAGCCACGGGCCGGTAGCGTAGTCGGGGCCGTGGATCTGCAGGCGGTCCTCTTCGATTGGGGCGACACGCTCATGCGTTGGGAGTGGGAGCCCGAGCTGCTCGCGGTCGGACACGACGCGGGCCTGCGCGCGATCGGGCGTGAACCGGTCCCCGCGCTCACCGAACGGTTCCGCGACTCGTATCTGCCTCTCCTGTGGGTGCCGGGCACGCTCGAGGAGGTCGAGTACCCGGCACTCGTCCGCCGGCTGCTCGCCGAAGAGGGAATCGCCGTGACCGACGGGGAGCTGGCCGGCTTCCTCGAGGCGGAGCACGCCGCGTGGCAGCCGGCGCGCATGCTCGCGACGACGACGCACGCGCTGCTCGAGGCGCTGCGCGACCGCGATCTCCGGGTCGGACTCGTGTCGAACGCGCTCGACCCGCCGCACCTTCTCCATCGCGATCTCGAGCAGATGGGTGTCGCGCAGCGGCTCGACGTGGCCGTGTTCTCCTCCGAGGTGGGCTGGCGGAAGCCGCACCCGGCCATCTTCGAGCGTGCGCTCGAGGCCATCGGCGCCGTCCCGGAGGCGACGCTCTTCGTCGGCGACACCCTCGCCACCGACATCGCGGGCGCGCAGGCCCTCGGCATGCACACCTGTCAGGCGCTGTGGTTCCGGGCCGACGACGACCCCGATGCGCCCGAGCCCGAGTATCGCGCGTTCACGCAAATGGACGTTCTGACGACGGTGCTGCGCCTGGGGTGAGTCGCGACTCCGTTTGCGCAAGCGGAAAACACGGGATCTGTCAAGACTTGCGGGATCCGAAATTCGGCGCACACAATGCAGGGCAGATGAGCGAGCTCACGCTGACGCTCAGGCCCCAGGACGACGTGGAGTGCCGCGCGTGCGGCGTCCACTGCGACAAGGTCGTCTACCCGTCAGCCTGTATCGAGCGCTCGTGCCCGTTCGTGTACGCGTACGAGGAGCACGGGCATACGTTCATGGGCTGCATGCAGCGGGTGTTCGAGGTCGAGATCGACGTGCAGATGCTTCGGGCCGCCGAGGCACGGAGCGCAGGCTTCGGCGCGGTGAAGGCGATGCGCAACCCGCTGCCGATGTGCCACGCCGAGATCGAGCCGTGCTACCAGCAGCGCACGGGCGAGCTCGGCTGCATCAACCCGGAGTTCAACGAGCTGCCGGCGGGATCGCCGACGTTCCGGGTCTTCGCCCGGCTGTCCTAGCCTCGGGCACCAACTGCAGGGCGAGCACGCCGAGCAGCGGCCCGAGCGCGGCGAGCACGAACGCGAGCCGCCACGAGGACGCGGCCACGGCGGCGAAGGCGGGCGGCGCGGCGGCGACGACGACGCCGAGTAGCGTTTGCTGGAAGCCGAGGGCTGCCCCGGTCCGCGCCGCGCCTGCGGCCTCCGCAGCTGCCGCGAACGCGAGCCCGTTCCAGGCCATGCTGAGGACGCCCGCCACCGCGAACGCCGGAATGAGGGCGGCAAGCGGCGCGTCCGTCAGCGTGGCCACCACGGCTGTCGCGGCTGCGAGCGATATCCCGATCGCGCGCAGGGGTCGCATGCGCGTGCGCAGCCGGTCGGAGATTCGGCCGGCGCCGATGCGCGCGCCGATGGCGAGGACGTTGATCCCGGCCAGCAATCCGGCGGCGGCATGCGTGGACACGTGCCGGTGCTCGTGCAGGAAGAGCACGACGAAGCCGGTGATCCCGATCTGCGCGGTGAGGTAGAGCGCCGTCCCGCCGCCGAGGAGCCACATGCGCGGGTCACGCATCGGGCCGCTGATGTCCGTGAGCTCCGGCTCGCGCGCAGGCGTGCCGCGCATCAAGGCGGCGGCGACGATCGCGCCCACGACGCACGAGGCGCCGAGGAAGAGGAACGCGGGCCGCGTCCCGCCGAGGATTGGGAGGAGAGCCGCGCCGATTGCACCGCCGATCGGGATCGCCGTCTGCCGGATCCCGAGCGCGAGGCCCAGCTCGCCCGGTGGGAACCAGCTCATGATCGCGCGGCCGCTGGCCGCGTTCACGCTCGCGCCGAGCGCGCCCGCCGCGATCAGCGCGCCGACGAGCGAGCCGAGCCCACCGGTCTCACCGGACGCGCCGAGCGCCACGCCGGCACCGACGAGGCCGGCGGCGATCACCCAGCGCTCGTCGAACCGGTCCGCGAGCAGGCCCCACGCGAGGAGCGTGCACAGCATCCCGATGCCGATCGCGGCCAGCACGACGCCGGTTTCGCTCAGCGAGAGCCCGTAGTGCGAGCGGATCTCAGGGGCGAGCGCGGGCAAGCCGACCGATGCGGTCGAGAAGCTCGCCTGCGCAAGCGTGCCTGCTCCGAGGATCACCCACCGATAGGGGTCGCCTGCGACGCCCACTTCAGCGCGCGCGGCTTGTCCGCGCGCGCGTCTGCTCCGCCGGACTCCCACGCTGTCTAGCCGCCTGCGCCGGTCGCGCGTGCCCGGATCTCCTTCGCCTTGCGGACTTCGTCGGCGTCAGGCCCGTGGCCTTCGGGTCCGGCCGTCTCGAGCACCGCGGGCAACGTCTGCAGTCGCGGATTGCCGAGGAAGATGCCGAGCCGCTCGCCTACGAGGCCTTCGCCCATGTTCGCGTGGCGGTCGCGGTTCGAGCCGAGGGCGGTGGCGGAGTCGTTGACGTGCAGCGCGCGCAAACGATCGAGCCCGATCGAGGCGTCCACCTCGTCGAGGCACGCGTCGAGGGCGGCCGGGTCGGCGACGTCGACGCCGGAGGCGTACAGATGGCACGAGTCGAGGCAGATTCCGAGGCGGGGGTGGCGGTCGAGGCGCTGGAAGATGGTGGCCAGCTCGTCGATGGAGCGGCCGATCGTCCCACCGGTGCCGGCGGAGTTCTCCATCAGCAGCCAGGTTCTGTCGGTCGTCAGCGTCAGTACCTGCTCCATCGCCGGCACGACGCGCTCGAGCCCGTGCTCGAAGCCGGAGCCGAGGTGCGAGCCGACGTGGAAGACGACCGCGTCGGCGCCGATCGCACCTGCGACCTCCATCGTGTTGCTCAGTGCGGCGACCGACTTCTCGTACACGTCGTCGTTCGGCGCCGCGAGATTGCAGAGATACAGCGCGTGGCAGAGTACGCCGCCCATGCCGGTCTCCGCGCGCCGATCCCGGAAGCGCTCGAAGGTCGCCGGGTCGTGGTTGGTCGGCCGCCACATGCGCGGGCTCTGCGTGAAGAGCTGCAGCGAGTCCGCCCCGATCGCGACCGCGCGGTCGACGGCGGTGTGGATGCCGCCCGAGGAGGAGACGTGCGCGCCGATCTCCATCAGATGTGGTGAAACGACACGGATCGGCCGGTGAGGACGGCGAACTCCGGTGGGTCGGACATGACCGCGCCGGGATTCACGTACAGCGCGCCGCCGATTGCGCGCGTCCACTGCACATGCGTGTGACCGCCGGCGAGGACGTCGAAGCCTGCGACGCGCCAGGCGGAGTCGTCGTCGGTCTCGGGAAGCAGCGCGTCGTCGTACGAGCTCGGCGAGCCGTGGAACGCGAGCACCGAGCCGATCTCGATCCTGCGCCGGAAGCTGCGGATCTGCTCGAGGTGGCCGGCGTCGAGCTGCTCGAGCGTCCATGCGCGCTTCTCGAGCTGCGCTTCGGTCACCGGCTCGGGGGAGTTGGGTTGCACCTCGAGCAGGAAGTCGTCCGCGTTCCCGAGGACGACGGGCCAGCCGAGACCGGAGAGACGGTCGAGCACCTGCCGCGGCTCGTCTCCCCCTTGGACGGCGTCGCCGAGGCAGACCGCGCGGTCGATGCCGAGCCGCTCGAGCTCCGCCACGACTGCCGCCAACGAGCGGTCGTTCCCGTGAATGTCGGAGACGAGCGCGAGCGGCACGGCTCTACGATAGGCAGACAGTGAGCGTCCGCGTCCGCATGGCACCGAGCCCGACGGGGTTCCTCCACATCGGAAACGTGCGCACCTTCGTGTTCAACTGGTTATTCGCCCGCCACGAAGCAGGGGAGATCCTGCTCAGGATCGAGAACACCGACACGGCGCGGGAGGTGGCTGAGGCGACGGACTTCATCCAGGACTCGCTGCGCTGGCTTGGGATCGACTGGGACGGCGACGTGACCTTCCAACTCGATCGCATCGACGACTGCCGTCGCGTCGCCGAGCAGCTCGTAGCCGAAGGGAAGGCGTACGAGGACGAGGGCGCGATCCGTTTCCGCATGCCGAACGAGGGCGTCACAGCGTGGGACGACGTCGTCCGGGGCCACGTCGAGGTGCCGAACGAGACGATCGAGGATCTCGTGCTCGTCCGGTCCGACGGCCGGCCGACATACAACTTCGCCTCGCCGATGGAGGACGTGTGGGACGGGATCACGCACGTGATCCGCGGTGAGGACCACATCTCGAACACGCCCAAGCAGATCAACATCATCCAGGCCGCGGGTGGGGACGTGCCGACGTACGCGCATGCGCCGAACGTGAACGGCGCCGACGGCAAGAAGTTGTCGAAGCGACATGGAGCAGTCGGGGTCGACGAGTTCCAGAACGCCGGCTACGTACCGGAGGCCCTCCTCAACTTCTTGTCGCTTCTCGGCTGGGCACCCGACGGAGAGACGACGATCATGAGCCGCGACGAGCTCGTCGAGCGCTTCACGCTCGAGCGCGTTAGCGCCAGCCCGGCGCAGTTCGACTACGCGAAGCTCGACTGGATGAACGGCATGTACCTCCGCGCGCTACCGCCGGACGAGTTCGCGCACCGGCTGATCCTGTGGCTCGGCGAGAACGGCTACGAATGGGACGCGGAGGTCGTGCGCAAGTCGGCGCCGCTCGTGCAGGAGAAGATTGCACGGCTCGACGAGTTCCCCGACTACGCGCGCTTTCTCTTCGAGGACGTCGAGGCGAGCGTGGACGGCGGAGCCGAGGTAGTGGCGGCCGCGCGTGGCGCGCTCGCCGACCTGGAGCCGTTCACAGCCGAGGCGATCGAGGCGGCGCTCCGTGACGTCGTCGAGGGTCTCGGCCTGAAGCCGCGTCAGGCGTTCCAGCCGATCCGGGTCGCGGTCACGGGGTCGACGGTCTCGCCTGGGCTGTTCGAGAGCATCGAGCTGCTCGGCCGCGAGAGGACGCTCAGAAGGCTGAGCGCCGCGTCTCACTCGTAGGAAGCGGCCGCGGCCGGGCGAGCGGGTCGAGGGCGCGTTGATACACGCGCCAGGCCCGCCGCCTGAACTCCGGCGTCGGCTCCGGCAGATCGTGCTGTGCCGCCTCGTCCCCCCGGTCTACGGGCGGCCACCTGTCGCCCGTCTCGTTTTGCATGGCCAAAGGGGGAACGGCCAGGTCGCCGGCCGGGGTACGGAGTACATTTCGTCGCCGTGGATCGCCCGGCTGTGCTCGTCGTGGACGACGAGCCCTCCATCCGGCTGCTCTGCCGGATCAATCTCGAGCTCGAGGGCTTCGACGTTCTCGAGGCGGGGACGCTCGCCGAGGCGCGGGCGGCCGCGGCATCGCGTGATCTGAGCGTCGTCCTCCTCGACCTGCGCATCGGCCACGAGAGCGGGAGCGATCTCGTTCGCGAGCTGCACGACCGGACGCCGCGGGTTCCCGTCGCGTTCGTCACCGGCTCGGCGGAGATCGGCCCGAATGTGGACGGCCTTGCGGACGCCTACCTCCCCAAGCCCTTCACCATCGACGCGCTCCTCTCGACGGTCAAGCGGCTCGCCGCCCGTTGAGCGGGCGCGACCGCGAGTGGCGAGCCAGCTCTGCCGGCTGCAAACGCTTCGCATCCTGGCGTCCTCGGTCGCGTCCGTAGCTGGGCTACGGCTGCTCCCTGCGTCCTTGGGCTGCTCGGGTTTTCGCTCGGCAGAGCAAGCTCGGACTCACGGTCGCACCCGCTAGTCTCCGATCTATGTCGACGACAGCCGTTCGCACCCCTGCCGAGTACGAATCGCGCCTACGCGACTACTACTTCGAGCGCTCCGAGGAGGGCCGCGCAGTTCGCGTGGGCGAGAAGGAAGTGTCCGAGCAGGCGGCGATCGTCGCCCGCTACACCGACCTGTTCTCGCGCGCGCAGCTCGATGCGCTGCACGAGGCGGAGAACGCCGCTCAGGGCGAAGACCGCGAACGCCTCTACCGCCTGCGGAAGACCTGCGAGGGCGGGATCATCTCCGCCGAGCTCGCGGACAAGCAGGACGCGCTCGAGAACGCGCTCATCGGCGCACGGGTCACGTTCAAGGGCGAGGAGATGCCGCTGCGCGCGGCGCAGGCGCGCCTGGCGGTCACAGACGGCTATGCAGACCGCGAGGAGCTCGGCAACCTCGAGCGGGCGGAGTCGGCGCGGCTGAATCCCGATCGCCTGCAGCTGCTTGCGGCAGTCGAAGAGCTCGATGCTGCGATCAGCGGCGAGCCGGATCCGGTCGCGCGTGCCGAGGAAGAGAAGGCGATCTCGCTGCGCGCGCTCGAACGCGCGCTCGTCGCTGCCTCCGTCGCGACGACCGCTTCGTACGAGGTGATGCGCGACCGCTGGTTCGACCGCATCCTCGGGACCGAGCGGGACGCGATCCCGACGAGCGGTCACGTCGCCTACGTTCGGCGCCTGTCGCCGCTCGAGTCCACGTACACGAAGGAACGGGCCACCGCCATCTGCCTGGAGACGACGTCGGCGCTCGGCTTCGACCTCACCGCGATCCCGAACATCAGGCTCGACCTCGAAGACCGGCCGCAGAAGAATCCGCGTGCCTGCGTCATCGCGTCCGATCCGCCCGACGTCGTGCACCTGATCACGCTCGCGCAGGGCGGGCTCGCCGACTACCAGGCGTTCATGCACGAGGCCGGGCATGCTCTCCATTACGCGGGCGTCGACCCGCGGCTGTCGTTCACGTTCCGCGCGATCTCGCGCGACCACGCGCTGACGGAGATCTACTCGTACATCTTCGAGGCGATCACGCGCGAGCCGGGCTGGCACGCGCTCCATTTCGGCCTCTCGGATGCGCAGGCGGAGGAGAACGCCGAGGCGACGTTGTTCCTCGAGGCGCTCCTGTACCGGCGGTACACCGCGAAGCTGCAGTACGAGCTCGGGTTCTGGTCGAGCTTCGCCGAGGAGCATGGCGCGTCGTCGCGCGACTACTCGCCGCTGCTGACCGAGGCGACCGGCGTCCGCTACGACCCGCGCAACTATCTCTCCGACATGGACGGCGGCTTCTACTCCGCCGACTATCTGCGCGCGTGGATCCGGAGCGCACAGCTCCGGGCGCACCTTCTGCGCGAGGTGGGCGAGGACTGGTGGAGGAGCGAGACGACGGGCGACATCCTGCGCGACCTCTTCGCGGAGGGGACGAAGCCGTCGAGCGAGGAGATCGCGGGACGGCTCGGCTTCGAGCCGCTCGACACCGGGCCGCTCGTCGCGGACCTGTCGGACGTCAGCTAGCGCCGGCGTCGCGCCACGCCCGGCGCAGCCGGTCGCGGTAGCCGAGCCAGAGGATGGCGGCGACGAGCAGGAGCACGACCTCGTCGAACGGGCCGGGAATGGGGGCGAGGCCGACTGCGGCGAGCAGGCGGAGCCAGCGCGGCAGGCCGCCATCCCGGAGGATGGTGCGTACCGCCCGGGCGGTTCTTCGTAGGAAGCTCATGCCGACCTACCGGGGCTTGCGGCCGAACAGACGCGCGAAGTTGATCGCGTAGCCCCAACCGAACGCCCTCGGCGGGAACAGCCGCGGCTCGGCGGGGTTCCACCAGCGCGACTTCGCGCGGTCGAGTGTCGGCCGCCGCCAGTCGTACGGGATCCCGAGGAACTTGCCGGTCTTCGGTGACATGTCGTCCTCCTTCGAATCCATCGGTCCGCCCGGTGATCCGGGCCGGTTGCAATCCCCCATTTTGGGTGACTCCGAATCCCTCGGATGGGGCTAAGAGCGTTATCTAGCGGATGACGATGTATCGCCTCGATCCGGCATCGATTGTGGAAGGAGTTTCCAGAATGATCAGCAAGATTCAGACGCGCCTGGCTCGTGAGGAGAGCGGTTTCACCCTCATCGAGCTTCTGGTCGTCATCGTCATCCTCGGCATCCTGGTTGCGATTGCGGTGCCGTCGTACCTCAGCTTCCGCGGCAACGCGCAGGATGCTGCAGCGATGTCGAACGTTCGTTCGGCGATCCCGGCCGCTGAGGCCTGGTATCAGGACACCGCCGGCGGCAACTCGACCTACACCGGCCTTTCGAACGCCAACCTGGCCAAGGAAGCCCCCGGCGTCTCGCCGAAGGTGAACGTCAAGGTTCTCGGCAGCGGC